>JAKAJL010000010.1 GCA_021813805.1 Pseudomonadota bacterium
CTCCGGCCGCGGCGACAACGACTGGAACGGCTACAACCGCGGCGACCGCGGCTGGTGGTGACCCAAAAAAAGGGCCCATAGCCCAATCCAATAACGCCGGCCGGCGGAAATATCCCGGCGGCCGGCCATTGAATTGAGGTCTCGTGCCGAAGCCGGGCTGGCGTCTCGTAAGAGCGGAAGCGCGCGGTCGCCGCATCGGCGCCGCGGGCGAGATCATGCGGCGACGACCGGCCTTGTGGCCTGTGATCGTGACGCAAGGCCGAGGCGCCGCCGCCGGCTTCGGCGCTCGCGGGCCAGAAGGGCGGCCCAGTTGCTTGCGTCCTCGCTTCGCGGCGAGACGCCGCCGCGAACGCCACGACAGCGCAAGCCGCCTCCGGCGCGTCATTCTCGCATTTTCGCGATTTTTGCTTTCGCGGCTCGCTCGACCGCGCTCGAAACGCAATCCGGCTGCATCGGACTTTAGAAACCAGTTTCGCCCGGAAGCGCGCGCTCGGGCTTTTCTTCGGGGATTTCGGTCATCGTCGCCTCGGTGAGCAGCAGCGTTCCCGCCACCGACACCGCATTTTCCAGGGCGACGCGAACAACCTTGGTTGGGTCGATAATGCCGGCCTCGATCAGATCGACATATTGTTTCCGGCTGGCGTCGAACCCCTCATTGCCGCTTCCCGCCAGCATGCGCGCCACCACGACGCCGCCGTCCGCCTCGGAGTTTTCCGCGATCTGCCGCGCCGGCGCCTCAAGCGCGCGCCTGAGGATCTGCACGCCGGTCTTCTCGTCTCCCTCGCATTTCGCCCCTTCCTCGCTCAGCGCTTCCATGCAGCGCAAAAGGGCGAGGCCGCCGCCTGGAACGACGCCCTCCGCCACCGCGGCTTTAGTCGCGCTGATGGCGTCGTCGAGCGCCTCCTTTTTCGCCTTCATCTCGGATTCGACCGGCGCCCCGACGCGGATCACCGCGACGCCGCCGCTCAGCTTCGCCAATCTTTCCTCCAGCTTTTCGCGGTCATAGTCGCTGGTCGTCTTGTCGATTTCATTCTTGATTTGCGCGATGCGGGCGTCGATCCGCCCGCGCTCGCCCATGCCGCCGACGATCGTTGTCTTGTCCTTGCCGATCACGATGCGTTTTGCCCCACCAAGCTGGTCCAGACGGACCATCTCCAGCTTCAACCCGACTTCTTCGGAGACGACCACCCCGCCGGTCAGGCACGCAATGTCCTCGAGCATCGCCTTCTGGCGATCGCCAAAGCCAGGCGCCCTGACCGCGCAACTTCTCAGCCCGCCGCGCAACTGGTTGACGACCAGGGTCGCCAAGGCGTCGCCTTCCACGTCCTCGGCAATGACGAGCAGCGCCCGCCCGGATTTTACGACCTCATCGAGCAGCGGCAGAAAATCCTTGAGAACCGAGATCTTCCTCGCGGCAATCAGGATATGCGCCTCTTCGAGAACCGCCTCCATCTTGTCCGGATTGGTGACGAAATAATGCGACAGGAAGCCGCGATCGAACTGCATGCCTTCGACGACGTCGAGGCTGGTCTCGATGGTCTTTGACTCTTCAACCGTGATGGCGCCGTCGCCCCCGACCTTGTCCATGGCCTCGGCCACCAGTTCCCCGATCGCCGCGTCATTATGCGCGGAAATCGCCGCGACCTGCGCCTTTTCCTTGCGGGTGCTCACGGGGCGCGAAAATCTCCGCAAGCTCTCGATGGCCCGCTTTGTCGCTCTGTCGAGCCCGCGCTTGATGTCGATCGCGCTGGCGCCCGCGACGACATTGCGCACGCCGTCGGCGAAAATCGCATGGGCGAGAATGGTCGCGGTGCTAGTGCCGTCGCCCACCATTTCGGCGGTCTTGTCCGCCGCCTGCCGCATCATCCGAGCGCCGAGATTTTCCTCAGGGTCTTTCAGGTCGAATTCCTTGGCGATGGTGACGCCGTCGTTGCAGACGAGCGGGGCGCCCCATTTGCGTTCAATCAGAACCGCCTTGGAACGTGGCCCCAAGGTCACGCGGACTGCGTCGGCAAGCTGGGCCGCGCCACGAAGGATTTTCTCGCGGGCCGCGGAGCGGAAGAGAACCTGTTTGTGGGCCATGCGGCACTCTCGTCGATTAGCGTCGGAAACTGCGGTAGTCGGAAGCCTGGGCTGTCGCCGCGCCCTCCCGGACGAAGCGCGCGAGCCGCTGGAAACTTATCAAAGCCAATGGGGGCGTCCCAAACCTTGATCGGCGTCAATCGCCCGAAAACTCCTGTCACAAACGCCAAAATTCATTCGCCGCCTGCGTCATTGTCCTCGAAGGCCGGCGGACCTGAGTCTTCGCCCCCCTCTTCAATCGGTTCGACCGGCGCATTGCCTTCGTCGGGGGTTTCCGACTGGACATCGGCGGGCTCTTGCTCGATCAGCCTGCCAGGCTCGTCGAGATTTTCGTCGAAGGAATGGCGTGAGCGGGGTTTCCGGGGCACGACCGTCGCCGCTCCGTCCGGGGAAACGATTTTCATCAGCTTTCTCCTTATCATTCGTGCGCCATCATTCGTGCGCCGGACTCGATCGCGCCCAGGATGCGACGAGCCGGCCGTCGGCCAAGCGCGCCACGCGGACGCCAAAAGGAGCGCTTTCGCGGTCCAGCGTTTCCCGCAGCCATTCGACATCGGGCGACTCTGGCCTCGCCAGGCGGAATTTGCGGATCTGAAGGGGCGTCATGTCCAGCGCCCGCAGATCGCCCGTCGCTGAATCGACATCGGCGAAATACATCACCGCGAGATCGCCCCGGAACGCCTCTGCGCCCTCGATGCCTTCGTAGTCATTCAGGAAATCGCCGCAACCATACAGGATCAGGCGGCCGTTGAACACTTCGATCGCCTTGGCGTGATGCGACGAATGGCCGTGGACAACCGAAACCCCGGCGCGTTCGATCAAAGCATGAGCAAACCGGCGCTGGTCGCCCTCAATCTCATAACCCCAGTTCGGCCCCCAGTGGATCGAGGCGAGGATGACGTCGCCCGGGCGCCTCATGGCCGCGAGCTTTCGCGCCGCCATGGACGCCGCCTCTTCGGAAAGCGAAGGCAACAGATATATGCCGGGCGCGTCGCGTTTCGCCGCCCAGCTCTCCGGCGGGCCGCTCGAAACGCAGGCCATCGACACGACCAGCAGGCGACCGCCGCCCGGAATGTCGATCGCCGCCGGCGCCATGGCCCCGGCAAGATTTCGTCCGGCGCCGGCCGTCTTGATCCGCCTTCGATTCAGGACGTCCAGAGTGTCGAGCAAGCCCGCAGCCCTCCAGTCGAGCACATGGTTGTTGGCGAGCGCGCAGCAATCGATCCGGGCGGCGCTCAGGCAGGCCGTATTCTCCGGGCTCATGCGGTAATTGATGCCTTTAGGCTCGAAATCCTCGCTGCGGGTGATGCTGGTTTCAAGATTGACGACGCGCGCGTGCGGCCGCTGCCGCTCCCATTCGTCGAGCGCCGCGCCCCAGATGTAATCGAAATTCACTGGGCGCGGGATGGGTCCATTAGCCTGTTCCGCCAGTTGCACATAACCGAGGGCGGATCGCATGTAGGTTTCGTGCAGAAGGGGGCCGCAGGGCTCGGGGAGGATCTGATCGATCCCCCGCCCGGTCATGACGTCGCCGCACAGAAATATCTTCATCCTCGGCGTCTTCCAGAAGCGCGGCGCCTGCAGCGTTCAAGCCGCTGTTCAGGACGGCCATAACGGGTGGATCGATTTCGGCGTTCGGGCGATCAGGTCCTCGACCTCGCTCGCGGGCAGGCGCGCCGCGAGAAGTGCGAACACGGCCCGGGCCGCCTGTTCGGCGTCGATTCCGGGGTTTCGGCCGACGGCCTCGTGGACGCGTTCGCAGATCGCCGCGACACTGTGCGCTGGCCGCGCGCCGGCATGCCAGCCCTCGTAATAGAGCCCGCGCAGCAGCGGCGGCAGCTGCGCGCCGAGAAAAGCGACTTCGTCCCGCGGCAGGGCGTCGCGCAAGGCGTGCAGTCCGCCGATCAAGGCGGCGTAAGCTTTGCTGTGCTCGCGCCAGCCGAGCCTTCGCGCCAGATCGTCAACCCAGGCCCGCGCTTCGCCGACCGCCAGGTCGAGTTCTTTCACGTCCCTCGGTTTCATTAGGCGCCTCCGTTCACGTGAAAAATGATAATCAAGTTTCGATCAGCCATTGCAGCCCCGCGATGCTTCAGATCAAACTTGCGAGCACGGGCGAAGCCGGGGCGATAAAAGTTGACGCTCGTCAACGCCGACAAGCCCATTGACGCGTTATTTTTTTTAATTTGGTGCAATATGCGGGGCAGCACAATGACGGCCTCCGTTCGGCCCACGCGCGCGGGCGAAATAACGGCGCAGCCTTCCGCTTCGCCATCGCGGAGCGAACTGGAGCGCAGCCTGCTCTATTCGGAAGAACTCGGCATAGAATTGGCAGGACACAGGGACGCCGAATGCTTTCGCTGGTTTCTCGCCAGCCTTCTCTTCGGCGCGCGGATTTCCGAAAAAATCGCCAAAAACACCTTTTGGGCCTTCGTCCGGCATGACCTGACGAATCCGAAGAAGATCATCGGCGCAGGCTGGGATTTTCTCGTCAATCCGGTCATGCGGGAAGGCGGCTATGTTCGTTACGACGAGAGCAAATCGAGGCAGATCCTGCGCGACTGCGAGACGCTGCTGACGGATTATCGGGGCAGCCTGAACCTTCTTCATGAGATGGCCCGTGATCCGCGCGATCTCGAGGCCCGCGTCAACGCCTTCTATGGAGTCGGGCCGGTGACGACCAATATTTTTCTGCGCGAGCTGAGGCCTTACTGGGACAAGGCCGATCCGGCGCCCCTTCCATTGGTCGAGGACCTGGCGCGAAAGCTCGGCCTCGACCTCTCCCGCTACCGCCGTAAGAGCCTGTCGTTCGCGCGGGTGGAGGCGGGCCTGCTCAGGCACAGGCGCCTCCTGCCCGGCTTGCCGGGCAGGAGGCGGCGAAACTCATGACGCCGCCACTTCAACCATCGAGCCCCATGGCGCGCTGGGAACATTTCCCGCACGGCGCCGACATCGGCCTGCGCGGGTTCGGCGCGACGCCCGAGGAAGCTTTCGAGCAGGCCGCCCGCGCCTTGACGGCGGCCGTGACTTCGGCGCGCGTCGCCGCGCGCGTCGCCGTCGACGTCCGCTGCGAGGCTCCCGATCTCGAACTGCTCCTGGTCGAATGGCTGAACAGCCTCATCTATGAAATGGCCGTCCGCCGCATGCTGTTCGCCGCCTTTTCGGTGCGCATCGACGGCGCCCGGCTCGAAGGGACTCTTTTCGGCGAGCCGGTCGATGTGGCGCGCCATGCGCCGGCGAGCGAGCCGAAAGGCGCGACCTATACGGCCCTCAAAGTGGCCAGGGACGACGCCGGGGTCTGGTCGGCGGCTTGCGTCGTGGATGTCTGATGGAGAACGCCATGGACTTGGAGCGTTTGACCCGGATCGACCAGGCGGCCTGGCGCATCGAGCCGCGGGGAGCGATGCGCGTCCCCGGCGTCATCTATGCCGACGAGAATCTGATCCGCGCCATGGATGACAAGGTCTTCGAGCAGACGGTCAATGTCGCGTCGCTGCCCGGCATCGTCCAGGCCTGCTATGTCATGCCCGACGCTCATTGGGGTTACGGCTTTCCGATCGGCGGCGTGGCGGCGTTCGATCCCGCACACGGCGGAGTGGTGTCGGCCGGCGGCGTCGGCTTCGACGTCTCCTGCGGGGTTCGCACCATTCTGACCGGCGTGGAAAGCAAGGAAGTCGTTCGGCGTCAGGAGAGAATCGCGGATTCGCTCGAAAGCCAGATCCCGGCGGGCGTCGGCAGCAAGGGCAAGATCGCGCTCGAACCGGGCGAGATGGAGGCGATGCTGGAGGGTGGCGCGCGGTGGGCGGTCGCGCAAGGATGGGGCGAGCCGGACGACCTCGAGCGCATCGAGGAAAATGGCCGGATGGCGGGAGCGCGCCCCGATTTCGTCTCGGACCGCGCCAAGCAGCGGCAGCGCGAGGAAATGGGGACGCTCGGCTCGGGCAACCATTATCTCGAGGTCCAGGCGGTGGCCGAAATCCTCGATCCGGCGACGGCGGAAGCTTTCGGCCTGCGCGAAGGCGAGGTCGTCATCACCATTCATTGCGGCTCGCGGGGTCTCGGCCATCAGATCGCGGGCGAATTCGCCAAGGAAATGGTCGTCGCCGCTGAAAGTCTGGGGATCGAGCTTCCGGACCGCGAACTGGCCTGCGCGCCGATCGACTCAGAAATCGGCCAAAGATATCTCGGCGCCATGAGGGCGGCGGTGAACTGCGCCCTCGCCAATCGCGAGATCCTTTCGCATCATGCGCGGCGCGTCTTCCGCCATTATTTTCCGGGCGCGAATCTGCCCTTGCTCTATGACGTCTCGCACAACACCTGCAAGGTCGAGACCCATCGGGTCGGCGGCCGGAAACGCCGGTTGTTCGTGCACAGAAAGGGCGCGACCCGCGCCTTTGGGCCGGGCCATGAAAGCCTCCCCGAGGCGCTCCGCCCCCACGGCCAGCCGGTCCTCATCGGCGGCAGCATGGGGACCGAATCCTACGTCCTGGTCGGCGAAGCCGGCGCCGAGACGCGCTCCTTCTCCTCCGCCTGCCATGGCGCGGGACGCGCCATGTCGCGCCACGCCGCGCTCAGGCGATGGAGCGGACGCCAGATCGTTGACGATCTCGCGGCGCAAGGCGTGCTGATCCGCAGTCCGTCGAGCCGCGGCGTCGCCGAGGAGGCGCCAGACGCTTACAAGGATGTTACGGCGGTGGTGATGGCCGCGGAAAAGGCCGGCCTGGCCCGGCGGGTGGCGCGCCTGCGACCGCTGATCTGCATCAAGGGTTGAGGCGCCCGGCGATCGATATGGTTGTCAACGAATCGCGGCGTGAGCCCTATCACAGCCCCAATGCCGACTCGGCGGGCAGGTAAGCGAGCCCTTGCGCCTTCGCCACCGGCGCCGACGTCACCTTTCCTCGTGAAATCTGGAGGCCTGCGCGCAGGTTCTCATCCTCGCGCAGCGCGCGGCGCCAGCCTTTGTCCGCGAGCGCGTGGACGAAGGGAAGCGTGGCGTTGTTGAGCGCGAAGGTTGACGTGCGCGGAACCACGCCCGGCATGTTGGTGACGCAATAATGCACGATCCCATCGACGAGATAGACGGGGTCCGAATGCGAGGTCGGACGCGCGCTTTCGCAGCAGCCCCCCTGGTCGATGGCGACATCCACGATGACGGCGCCCGGCTTCATCGCAGGCAGCATGTCTCGCGTGACGATGGTCGGCGTGCGCGCTCCCGGCAGGAGAACGGCCCCGATCAGAAGATCGGCGCGCTTGACGATTTCCCGCACGGCCGTGTCCGTGGAAAAGACGGTGCGGACAGCGGCGCCAAATCTGGAATCGAGCTTGCGGAGCGCCTCTGGGTTGCGATCGGCGACGATGACATTCGCGCCCATCCCCAGCGCAATCGCCGCCGCATGGCGTCCGACGACGCCCGCGCCCAGAATGACCGCCTCCGCAGCCGGCACGCCAGGAACTCCAGCAAGCAGAACGCCGCGCCCGCCTGTCTGCTTTTCAAGGAAATGCGCGCCGATCTGGGGAGCAAGCCGGCCGGCGACCTCTGACATAGGCGTCAGGAGCGGAAGCCCGCCGCTCGGCGAGGCCACCGTCTCATAGGCGATGCAATGAGCGCCGCTGGCGACGAGATCGCGCGTCAGCTCCGGGTCGGGCGCGAGGTGCAGATAGGTGAAAAGCACCTGATCCGGCCTCAGTTTCCGTCTCTCGACGGGAAGCGGCTCCTTGACCTTGACGATGAGCTCGGCGCGCTCGAAGATCGGGTCGGGTCCATCGACGATGGAAGCGCCCGCCGCCTCGTAGGCGCCGTCGGCGAAGCCGGCGCCAAGTCCGGCGTTTTGCTCCACCAGAACCTCGTGCCCGCCCCTGACAAGTTCGGAGACCGAGGACGGCGTGAGCCCCACGCGATATTCATTGTCCTTGATTTCCTTTGGCGCGCCAATCCGCATGTCGTTCCTCCACCGATCCGGCGGCCGGTTCGTTCGCGAAAACGACCAGCTCGACCTTCCTGATTGCATCAAATCGCGAAGGAGAGCCGATCGCCGGCCCCTTCGCAAATCCCTAGAGCGAAATCCGTTCACGCCGGACGGGGATTTCGCTATAATATTCTGTTTTTTCAAGCATAATCACAAAACGTCTGCAGCTTTTGGGGATTATGCTCTAGCCGGCGCGGCTGTTCGCCAGTTCCTGAACGCCTTCGAGCAGAGCGTCCACATCCACGTCGACATTGTAAAGCGCGACGCTTGCGCGCGCCGCGCCTCGTGCGCGGAAAACCTCGAAAAGAGGCTGAGCACAATGATAGCCGCCCCGCAGGGCGACGCCCTTGCGGTCGAGTTGGATGCAAACCTCCTCCGGCGACACATGCTCCATGCAAAAAGAAACGACCCCTGTTCTCAGACGCAAGTCGAGAGGGCCGAGAATGCGGACGCCCTTGATGGAGGCGAGACCGCCGAGCAAGCTCCGCGTCAATCGGGCTTCGTGCTCGCGGATGGCGTTCCAATCAAGCCCTTGCATCCAGTCGAGCGCCGCGCCGAGACCGATCGCAGCCGCTATGGGCGGCGTTCCCGCTTCGAAACGGCGCGGAGGCGGTCGGAAACGCGCGCTCCCCAGCGTCACCGTTTCGACCATCTGCCCGCCTGTCATGAAGGGAGGCATGGTTGCGAGAAGCGCGGCGCGTCCCCATAGGATTCCGACGCCGGTCGGCCCGAAGGCCTTATGGCCGGAGAAGGCGTAGAAATCGACGCCCAGCGCCCGAACGTCCACCGGACTGTGCGCGACGTGCTGGGCGCCGTCGAGCATCACCTTGGCGCCCACGGATCGGGCCGCCGCGACGACGGGCGCGACATCGGTTACGGCGCCCGTGACGTTGGAGCAATGGGTCAGCGCCACCAGGCGGCATCGATCGGTGATGCGCGATTCCAGCGCTTCGAGGTCGAGCCTGCCCTCGGGCGTCATCGGCAGAAAGCGCAGGACGATTCCGCGCTGGGCGGCCAGAGTCTGCCAAGGCGTCAAATTGCTGTGATGTTCGAGGACGGAGAGCAGGATCTCGTCGCCGGCGACCATAAGCGTCCCGAAAGAATGGGCCAGCAAATTGATCGCCGACGTCGCGCCATAGGTGAAGACGACTTCTTGATCGGAATAAGCGTTGAGGAAGCGCGCCGCCTGTGCGCGCGCGCCGTTATAGGCCTCTGTCGCGGCGCGGGCGCGGCGGTGCAATCCCTCGTGCACATTTGCGCGCGCCTCGATTTCGAATCCGCGCAAAGCCTCGAATACGCAATCCGGCATTTGCGCCGTCGCGGCGCTGTCCAGGTAATGCAGACGACGATCCGCCAATCCAGGAAACAGACGCTTGACGGTCCCAGCTGCGAAACCAGCCCGGGAAGCGCTCTTCGTGATCATGGCCGTCCGATCCCGGTCGCCGACCCAGCGGCGCGGAAAACTAAAACAGTTTCCGATTCGGCCGTCAAACTCTCAAGGCTCCCTGGGCCTTCCGGCCACGACGCCGATGGGCGCGCCGGCCGCCGGCGGGACTTGTCTCGGCCCGATCCCGCTTGATATCGCCCCTGGCCGGAAATAGCCTGCAACCGAACGAAACAGGCGCCCAAACCGTCGGACCGCGCCACGCCGGCGCGAGCCGCGCCCCGGCGGGCGGAACGACGCGCATTGGGCCGGATCGCGACGGGAGGGGCCATGAACGCCGACGATGTCCACGACGCAGAGAGTCCCGATCTCCAGCAAGGCGTCCAGGCCCTTGACGCCAGCCAGCTTTATCGCCGGTCCGACCTTTCGGCGCTTAATTTTTCCACAACGGACGATCTCGAAGCCGTCGACGGACTCGCCGGGCAGGAGCGGGCCGTGGAGGCGTTCCATTTCGGCGCCAAAATCCGTTCGCCTGGCTTCAACCTCTGCGTCGTTGCGTCAGAAGGCGCTCGGATGCAGCAAGCGATCAAAGAGCGTTTGGAAGCGATCGCGCCGCGCGAAAGAAAACCTTCCGACTGGGTTTACGTGAACAATTTCGCCGAGCCGCACCGGCCGGTGGCGATCGAATTGCCGCCCGGTCGGGCGCCGGCGTTGCGCGATGCGATGCACGAACTCATCGAGGATCTGAAGGCGACCATCCCCGCCGCCTTTGAGAGCAGCGATTTCCAGACGCGTCGCGCCGCCATAGACGAAGCCGCGCAGAAAAAGCAGGAAGAGGCTTTTGCCGCGCTACGAGACAAAGCCGCCGGTCAGAATGTCGCCATTTTGCGTACGCCCAACGGTTTCGCCCTCACGCCGATGCGCGACGGCCAGGTCGTTGAGCCGGATGAATTCGCCGCTTGGACCGAGGAGCAGAAAAAGGCGGTTCATGACGCCATCGAACGCATCGAGCCCGAACTGGAGACCACCCTGCGGTCCATTCCCAGGTGGGACAAGGAACGCCGCGAGGAAGTGCGGAAGCTCGAAAGGGAAACCGTTCAGGTCGCGGTGGCGCAGACCATCGAGGAGGCCAAATCCGGCTTTCTCGATCTTGAGAGGGTCCAGCGGCATTTCGAGACGATCCGCCGCGATCTGGTCGATAACGCCGGGCTTTTTGTCTTGCCCATTCCGGAAAGCGAGGTCGAAAGCGCGCGAACGAGGCCGGGCGGTCCCTTCGACCGTTACGAGGTCAATGTCCTTGTCAGCCAGGCGGCGGACAGCGAAGGGGCGCCGATCGTCGAAGAAGTTCATCCGACCTTGGGCAATCTCACAGGCCGCATCGAACACCTTGCGCAACAAGGCGTTCTGGTGACCAATTTCCGCCTGATCAAGGCAGGCGCCCTGCACCGGGCCAACGGCGGCTATCTGCTGATCGATTTGCGGAATCTGTTGATCGAGGGGTTCAGCTGGGCGTCGCTGAAGCGCGCTCTGGGGCAGCGAAAGATCGTGATCGAGGACGTCGAACGGCTGATTGGGCTCACGACGACCGTCTCGCTTGAGCCGGACCCGATCCCGCTCGACATCAAGGTCATCCTGTTCGGCGATCGGCTGCTCTATTATCTGCTGCACGCCTTCGATCCAGAATTCCATCATCACTTCAAGGTGCTAGTCGATTTCAGCGATGATTTCGACAGGTCACAAACGAGCGAGGCCGGCTATGCCCGCATGATCGCCGCGCTGGTCCGAAAAAACAAGCTTTCTCCTTTCGATCGCCAGGCTGTCGAGCGCGTCATCGAGCATGCCGCCCGCTTGGCCGAGGACGCGGAAAAGCTGAGCCTGGTCGTCGATCGCATCCATGATCTTATGGCCGAGGCCTGCTTTTGGGCGAAGGAGGCGGACCAGGCGATCGTGACCCGCGCTCATGTCGAGCGCGCTATCGATCAGCAGATCCGCCGGGCGTCGAGACTGCGCCAGCGCAGCCAGGAGATGATCCTGCGCGATATTGCGCTGGTAGCCACCGAGGGGACGCATGTTGGGCAGATCAATGGGCTGAGCGTCATTTCCCTTGGCGGCTATTCTTTCGGACGGCCGTCGCGCATCACCTGCCGCGTTCGTCCCGGCGCGGGGAAGATCGTCGACATCGAGCGCGAGGTTGAACTGGGCGGGCCGCTGCATTCGAAAGGCGTGTTGATCCTTTCAGGATTCCTGGCTGGCCGCTATGCTGTCGAGGAGCCCATGTCGCTTGCCGCAAGCCTAGTCTTCGAGCAGTCCTACAGCGGCGTCGAGGGAGACAGCGCCTCATGCGCGGAGCTGTGCGCCCTTTTGTCGGCGATCGGCAATCTTCCGTTGCGACAGGATCTGGCCATCACCGGTTCCGTCAACCAGCACGGTCAAATTCAGGCGATAGGCGGCGTCAACGAAAAAATCGAAGGTTTTTTCGACCTGTGCGAGGCGCGCGGCTTGGACGGAACCCATGGCGTGATCATCCCGAAGGCGAACGCCAAGAATCTGATGTTGAAACCTGATGTCGTCGCCGCCTGCGCGACCGGAAAATTCGCGATTTTTCCGATCGAGACCATCGATCAGGCGATGACGCTGCTGGCGGCAAGGCCGGCCGGCGCGCGCGACGCGGCCGGCGTGTTTCCGGAAGAAAGCGTCAATCGTAGAATCGAAGACCGTTTGCGCGCCTTTGCGAAGGCGCGTCAGAACGTCTTGATGAAAGTTCTCGGCCAGGAGGGCGAGGGCGGCGAGAAATGACGTCCGCTCCACAATTTCGCGGGGTCGCGAGTTTTTTTCAGGCGCTGGACCGGAAATCCCGGGCGTCATTCTGGAGCGAAGCCCGTGCCGGCGGCTTTCTGATTTTCTCACCCCGCGCCAACCTCAGAAACGGCTCGCCCCGCCTCCATTTGACATGAAACTGTCGAACAGCGCCTCGCTGTCCGTGGTGTTTTCACCTCGACGGCCGTCCCGTCGAAAGGGTGCGGTCGTCGGCGTCGTTTCAGCCGTGGGAAATGCGATGTGACGGGTCGCCGCGGCTTGCGCGCGCGGCGGGCGAGCGCCCGTCGCCGCTTGTCCCGGAGGAAGGACTCGACCCCGAAGGGCGGCTCGAAGCCGCGGTCTCCGTGGGCCTGGAAAGGAGCAATATCGAATTGGAGATTCTTCCGAGCTTCGACACGCCGGCCTTTTTGAGCGCGCTTCAATCCTAGCGCGAGCGCCTGATCGTGCTCCAGCGGAGCCGGCGAGGAGAATCCGGGGCGCCTCGATGCCTTGGAAATCGCCTCCCGGAGGCTCACGCCCGTCTTGCTGGGCTCGAGGTCGAGCCATGGCGGGGCTGGTTGGCAATGGTCCGCGTTAGGATCATTCGTTTTCAAGGCCCGCAATTGGACGCCTGATCGCGGCGATGTGTGGCGTAAAGATTTAACGCCGGTTTTCTGAGATTGACCCGCATCATTGCCGTCGCCTTGCTGTGCTGGGAGGTTGAGGCGGGAAATCCCGGGTCGCCTGAACAGGCCAATGAGCGCTAAAGCCGACATCAAGCAAGCGTCAGCCTCGCCGCCGACAGGAGAAGCGCCCGCTGGCCCGCCGCGTGTGTCCATCGCCGAACTCAACAATGGGGCGGTCGCCGAACGGCTGCGTCAGGCGGCCAGCCTACTGGCGGCGCAGGGCGACAATCCGTTTCGCGTCTCCGCCTACCGGCGCGCGGCGGACACGGTCGACCGGCTCGACAGGGATGTGCGGGTCATCGCAGAGTCCGGCGGCCGGGAAGCGCTCGACGCCATTCCTGGGGTCGGCCCCTCGATCGCCGGCGCCATCGTGGAAATGCTGACGACCGGACGCTGGGGGTTTCTGGAGCGCCTGAAAGGCGTGTCCGATCCCGAAGCAATGTTTTGCTCTGTGCCCGGCGTCGGCCCCAAGCTGGCGCACCGTGTCCAGCAGAAATTGCATCTTGATTCGCTGGAGGCGCTGGAGGCCGCCGCCCATGACGGAAGGCTTCGCGAGGTTCCCGGCTTTGGCGCGCGCCGCGTCGCCGTGGTCCGCAATACGCTCGCCGACCTGCTCGGCCGGATCAGGACGCCGCCGCGACGCGTGGAGGACGAGCCCTCCGTGGCGATTCTGCTCGATGTCGACCGCGAATACCGGGACGCCGCGGCGCGCGGCGCCTTGCGCAAGATCGCGCCAAAACGGTTCAATCCCGGCGGCGAGGCGTGGCTGCCCGTGCTCCACGCCATGCGAGGGCCCTGGCGTTTCACGGCGCTTTATTCCAACACGGCGCGCGCGCACGAACTTCATCGGACGAGCGACTGGGTGGTGATTTATTTCCATCGTGACGGCGCCCCGGAGGGAAGGCGCACGATCGTCACCGAAACCCATGGGCCCGAGCGGGGACAGCGCGTCGTGCGCGGGCGCGAAGCGGAGCGCGTCGAAGCCGCGAAACAGCCGCGTTCAAGCTGAAGCCACACTGATTTGGCAAATGTCGACAAGGCCTTATAAAGAGGCGGAAAGGACCGCCTTGTCATGTTCGAAATGTTGAAAGCGGCCTTTGTCACGCTCCTCGTCACGATCGACCCTCCCGGCGTGGCGCCGGTGTTTCTCGCGCTGACCGCGGGAATGAGCGCGCAGGCGCAGCGCGAAGTCGCGCTGCGCGCCGCGGCCATTGCTTTCGCCGTTCTGCTCCTCTTCGCTCTCGGTGGCCGTCCGGTCCTCAATCTGCTTGGAATTTCGATGGCGGCTTTCCGGATCGCCGGCGGCCTGCTGCTCTTTCGTATCGCGGTGGAAATGATCTTCGGACGCGAGGAGCGAAACAAACAGGTTTTCGCCGACGAGGCCGTCAGCCGCGACCATATCAGCAACATTGCGGCCTTTCCCCTCGCGATTCCTTTACTTGCGGGGCCGGGCTCGATCACGGCGACGATCCTGCTCGCAGAGCGCGCGGAAAATGATTGGTCGTTGCTTTTCGCTCTCGCCGGCGTCACCGCTCTGATCATGGCGATCACCTTTTTCGCCTTCATATTTGCGGGATGGTTTGCGCGACTGCTCGGCGTGACTGGCCAGGTCGTCCTCAGCCGGATGCTCGGCGTGATCCTCGCCGCGCTCGCGGCGCAATTCGTCATCGATGGCGTCATGATGGTCGTCGGTTCGCGGAATCTCGCAGGGTAAAGATGGCAGCGGCCATGTTTCGTCGGCGGACGCCGCCATGACATGGAGGCGTCCGCAATTTTCGCTCAGAACGCGGCCCCGGCGGCTGGCGAAATGAACCGGCGCGGCGCGATGTCGAACGCTGGAGAGCGTCATGGAAAGCGCGACATTGCGAAAATGACTGGCGGATCGGGGCCGTTCATTCGAGCCAGGCAAGGACGCCGTCCAAATGGCCGGCCATGCTCAGGCGGCCGTCCGTCTTGGGAGCCGCAGGTCGATTTTTCCCGATGTCGCCGCGCGCAAGCCGCACGATGATGAAAACGTGCGGAAGATCGTTGACGAACTCCTGATGCGGCGCGATCGCCTCAGGCTCTTGCCCGGCTCGAACGCAAGGCCATGGGGAAGGCGCCGGAGGATTGTTCGGACGTCGAATGGGTCGGCAATTACGCGCTGCCGGGGCCGTGCGGTTCCCTGGATATTTTCCTCGCCAAGCATATCGAAACGCGGCAAATGTTTCGACATCGATCCGCACCTTCGGACACGCCCATACCGAGATCTCGGCCGCGAACGAATGGGCCTGCCTCAAGCAAATCATACGCGCGCTTTGGGACGGTTTACGCAAGACTGCCGCGCAATCCTGGGAAACGCCATGGCGCGAAAATCCGATGAACCGCGAGCGGATTTTCGCGCCAGCGGAATAGGAATTCCTCATGATTCTTGCGGAATTCCCATGCGGCGACAGGCGCGCGGCGGCGCGGCTCGCCGCGCCAAAAGCTTGTCCAATGGCTCTCAACAGGTGACGTGCATGAGGCCGATCTTTTTGCGACGCGAATGATTGAACGTCCCGATGGCTTCGGGCGTCGGCTGCATCTCGACGCGGCATCGCTTTTTGTCAAAATAATCCCGCGCTTCGGGCGACAGCCGCACGTTTCCTTCCTGGCCGGTTCCGACGATCAGCGCATCGCACCCGTCTTCATAAATGAATTTGGCTTCCTCCTTCGAAATGATGTGCGACGTGCCGTAGAGCTCTTTCGAGAGCTTCTTTTTTCTCTTTTCGATCTGTCCGGAAAGGCGAATGATCACGTCGTGCTCATAGGTCTTGCCGTCGATGGTGATGCTGCCGAATTCGGTCGATTCAATGGTCATGACCTCCTCCCAATGTTCGAGCGGCGGCGCGTCGTGACGATGCCGGATGACCCATCGAGCGGTTCGCTCGATGGGCGGCGCGGCCGCGCCAGAATCTTCGCCGGACGATTCAGGCCAGATAGGCCGCCATTATGCCGGAAAGAACAATGCCGTCGAAAGTCCCGGCGCCGCCAATGCTGACCATGGCGGAGCCGATTTTCGAAATTTCCTTCAAATGGAGAAGGTCCGCGCCGATGAGCGGACCGAGCACACCGGCGATGAAAGCGACGGGAGGGGCGTGATCGGGAGCAAGGACCAGCGCCAAAATCGTGGCGACGAACGCGGGAACCAGTCCCGGCACGACGATGCCGACGCCGGGCGCGGGTCGAGCGATCAAATAACAGACGCCGATGGAGACGGCCGACGACGCCCCCGCCGCCCAGAGGACGGCGGGGGCGGCCATTGCGACATAAACCAGTTCATACAAAACCAGCGCCGTGGGGATAAGGCAGCCGCCGAGATTGACGGCGACAATGGTTGTGCGCCGGACGCGCCGGATTTGCGGTCCCCATCCGGCAAAGCCGAAAATCGCCAGCGGCTCGATCGCGACCTCGTCTTCCCGTTCCAAACGCGCGATCGGAATATTGACAAGGCCGCCGACGAAAACGCCGGCCGCGATGACAATCGCCATCCCCGGCGAGATATGCAGCTTGCCGAGACTGACGATCATCGCCTCGCCCAAGACGAAAGGGAAGACAGTGAGAAGAAGCAGCGAGAGAATCAGGGAAAGCCAAATCAACAGGTTCACGCGCGCGTCCGCCTATGTGTCCGATCCCGTCGCGCCACGCGGCTTGCGCCTGATCCGCGGCGTCCGTCAAAATAGCTTCGGGATCACGATCCGCAAATTCACGGCGGCGGATTCGCCCCAGGTGAAGGAGGTTTCTGATTGGCGGGGCCGGGGCCGGACAAACCGTCCGTCCCGCAGCCAATGACGAGCGCGCGCCCGGCGCGGTTCAAGGCTGTGTCGCAATTCGACCCGGAAGGCGCCGGCACGCCGTCGCCAATAGGTTCCGGAAAGACGAAGCGGGGCGACGCTGTCCCCATATGGCAAAGCCTCCGAGCCGGTTTGCGCCCGATCAGGCCCGGAGTCATCTTGAAAGAAGGAATCACAAAAAATTGAATACGCTGTTGGCTCGGGCGCCCGGCAGTTGACGCAGCTCATGGCGCCTTGTGGGGCGCCCGTCGATCATTCGTCTTTGATTTGTGGACGGTTCCAGATGGAGTGGCGGCGAATCATCAAGTCCTCGAAAGAACGCCAGGACGCCAATCTTGCCGATTACGAGGAGAGCGTTCGGCAATTTTCATGGGACAAGGCGCGCGCGCTTCTCGACGGCCTGCCGGGCGGCGGCCTGAACATCGCTCATGAAGCCATCGACAGGCACATCGCTTCGGGCCAAGGCGGCAAGCTCGCCCTGCGCTGGATCGGGCGCGACGATCAGGTCCGGAATTTCACCTATGGCGCGCTCGGCGCGGCGATCAACCAATTCGCCAATGCCCTGGCGCGGCGAGGCGTTTCCAAAGGCGACCGCGTGTTTTCGCTCCTCGGGCGCACGCCAGAGCTTTACTTTGTTGCGCTCGGAACGCTCAAGAACGGCGGCGTTTTCTCGCCTTTGTTTTCCGCATTCGGGCCTGAGCCGATCAAGGCCCGCATGGAGATCGGCGAAGCCAGGGTCCTGGTGACGTCCGAAGCCTTCTATCGACGCAAGATCGAGCCCTGGCGTAAGGAACTGGCGTCGTTGAAGCACGTTTTCCTCACGGAATGTCCAGGCGAGCCGCCGGAAGGAACGATCGACCTGCGCGCCGCGATGGTGGACTGTCCAGCAACATTCGAAACGGTCGGGACGACGCCGGAAGACATGGCCCTCCTCCATTTCACTAGCGGGACTACCGGCCGGCCGAAGGGCGCGGTGCATGTGCATGACGCGGTGATTTCGCACCATGTCACGGGGCGTTTCGCTCTCGATCTCAAGCCCGGCGACATATTCTGGTGCACGGCGGACCCCGGATGGGTGACGGGAATTTCCTATGGCGTCATTTCTCCCTTGAGCAATCTTTGTGCGCTGGTCGTCGATCAGGCCGAGTTCGACGTCGAGCGCTGGTACAGGACGCTCGAACGCGAACAAGTGACGGTCTGGTACACCGCGCCGACCGCGATCCGGATGCTGATGAAGGCGGGCGCCGACATTGCTCGCCGCTTCGACCTGTCGCGCCTGCGCCTTATCGCCAGCGTCGGCGAGCCTTTGAACCCGGAGGCGGTCGCCTGGGGCATGGAAGCCTTTGGCAAGCCGATCCACGACAATTGGTGGCAGACGGAAACCGGCGGGATCATGATCTCGAATTTCCGCTCGATGGACGTCAAGCCGGGCTCGATGGGAAGGCCATTGCCCGGCGTCGTCGCCGGAATCGTCGAGCGTCTCGCGGATGGCGGCGTACGGGCGGTCGAAACGCCGATGACGAAGGGCGAGCTGGCGTTGCGGCCTGGATGGCCCTCGATGATGCGCGGCTATCTCCATGAGCAAGAGCGTTATCGCAAGTGCTTTGCGGGCGACTGGTATCTCACCGGCGATCTCGCCATGCGAGACGACGAGGGTTATTTCTGGTTCGTCGGACGGGCGGACGACGTCATCAAGAGCGCCGGCCACCTCATCGGTCCATTCGAGGTGGAAAGCGCGCTGATGGAGCATCCGGCGGTCGCCGAGGCGGGCGTCATCGGCGTGCCCGAACCGACGGTCGGCGAAATGGTCAAAGCCTTTGTCGCCTTGAAGGATGGCCACGAGCCAAGCGAGAGCCTGCGGAAGGAACTGCTTGGCTTTTCGCGCAAGCGCCTTGGGCCGGCGGTCGCGCCGAAGGACATAGCCTTCCGGCAAAACCTGCCGAAGACGCGCAGCGGCAAGATCATGCGCCGCCTGCTCAAGGCGCGCGAACTCGGCCTCCCCGAGGGCGACATTTCCACGCTTGAAAGCGAGGAGCGATGACGGCGACGACGGACAAGCCCCATCTCACGCGCGAGCATTCGCTCGATCTCCTCGCCCGGATGATCCGCATCCGGCGGTTCGAGGACAAAAGCGCGGAGCTTTACACGCAGGAAAAGATTCGTGGCTTTCTGCACCTTTACGATGGCGAGGAGGCCGTCGCCGTCGGCGTGATTCCCGTTCTGGGCGAAAGCGACAGGATCGTGGCGACGTACCGCGAGCATGGCCACGCGCTGGCGCGCGGCGTGCCGATGGGCGAGGTGCTTGCGGAAATGTACGGCAAACAGGAGGGCTGCTGCCTGGGGCGCGGCGGCTCGATGCATCTTTTCGACAGCGCAAGGAATTTCTATGGCGGCAACGCCATCGTCGGCGGCGGACTGCCTCTGGCGGTCGGGCTTGGCCTCGCCGACCGCATGCGGCGGGAAAACCACGTCACGGCTTGTTTCTTCGGCGAAGGAGCGGTGGCCGAAGGCGAATTTCACGAGAGCCTCAACCTGGCCGCGCTGTGGTCGCTGCCCGTCCTGTTCGTTTGCGAAAACAATCTTTATGCGATGGGCACGGCGCTCGCGCTGACCGAATCCGAGACCGACATCCAACGCAAGGCGGCGTGCTATCGGATCGCAGCCGAGGCCGTGGACGGAATGGACGTCGTGGCGGTCGAGGCTGCGGCGCGACGCGCCGTACGGGCGGTGCGCGAAACTGGCAAGCCTTATTTTCTCGAATGCCGCACGTACCGGCTGCGCGCCCATTCCATGTTCGACGCCCAGCTTTACCGCGACAATGCCGAGGTGGAATCCTGGCGGCGCAGGGAGCCCATCCTTCGTTTCAGCGAATGGCTGAAAGCCAATCACATGGTCCACGCCGAAGAAATCGCGCGCATCGAGAATGCGGTCGCCGACGAGATCGAGCAGGCCGTCGCCTTCGCGGAGGCCGGAACATGGGAGCCTGTCGAGACCATGACCCGCTACGTCTGCGCGGAGAAGCAGCATGAATGAAATGCGCGACGCCGCGACGCAAACATCGGAGCGCGCCAATGCGGTCGAGACGACCTATCGCGAAGCCGTGCGCGAGGCGATCCGCGACGCCTTGCGGCGCGACGATCGCGTCTTTCTGATGGGCGAGGACGTCGGCCGTTATGGTGGCTGCTATGCCGTCAGCAAGGGGCTGCTGGCCGAATTCGGGCCTGAGCGGATTCGTGACACGCCACTCTCGGAATCGGGCTTCACCGGCGCCGGGATCGGCGCCGCGATGGCGGGCATGCGGCCGATCGTCGAATTGATGACCGTCAATTTCAGCCTGCTCGCCCTCGATCAGATCCTCAATTCGGCCGCGACCATCCGCCATATGTCGGGCAACCAGTTTGGAGTTCCGCTGGTGATCCGGATGGCGACCGGCGCGGGTCGACAGCTTGCGGCCCAGCACTCGCACAGTCTGGAAGGCTGGTATGCGCATATTCCGGGGATCAAGGTGCTCGCGCCGGCGACGGTCGAAGACGCCCGCGGCATGCTCTGGACGGCGCTGCAGGATCCCGACCCGGTCCTGATTTTTGAAAATGTCATGCTCTATAACATGACCGGCGGGCTGGCGGCCGCCGCAGGCCCGGTCGAGATCGACAAGGCCGCGGTGCGGCGGATGGGGGACGACATCACCCTCATCACCTATGGCGGCTCGCTTTGGAAGACGCTGGCGGCCGCCGAGGCGCTGCAAGGCGACGCGATCAACGCGGAAGTGATCGATCTGCGCAGCCTGCGGCCGCTCGACAACGACACGATCCTGGCGTCGGTTCGCAAGACGCGCCGGGCGCTCATCGTCGACGAAGGCTGGCGTTCCGGCAGTCTTGCGGCCGAGGTTTGCGCACGGATCGTCGAGGGGGCCTTTTTCGAGCTGGACGCGCCGATCGGCCGCGTCTGCAGCGAGGAGGTTCCCATTCCTTACGCGCGTCATCTTGAAGAAGCGGCCATCCCTCAGACGTCGAAGATCGTCGCCGCGGTCAAAGCCATTTTTGGAAAAGCGCGATGACCGACGGCCTCGTCGATTTTACGATGCCGTCCCTCGGCTCCGACATGGAGGCCGGTACGCTTGTCGAGTGGCTAGTCCGGCCGAGGGACAAGGTCAAGCGCGGCGACATTGTCGCTGTGGTCGAAACCCAGAAAGGGGCCATCGAGATCGAGGTCTTTGAAGACGGCGAGATTGCCGAAATCCTCGTCGAGCCGGGACAAAAAGTTCCGGTCGGAACGCCGCTCGCGCGCGTCCGCAAGGGCGTTCCCGCCAGTGCGGCGGCTGAGGCGGTCGCGGCGGCGGCTGCGCCTCCCCCGCCGCGGGCGCCTGCGCCGGAGCCGAAGGTTGTCGCGCCCCGGCGCAAGGAGGGGCGCGTCCTGGCTTCGCCGGCGGCGCGGGAGCTTGCGCGTTCGCTGGGCGTCGATCTTGCGAAAATCGAGGGCAGCGGCCCCGGCGGCGCGATTGTCCGCGCCGATATTGTCGGGCGCGCAACTGCGCCGGAAGAAAAGAAACCGATCGGGCTCGACCTCGCCGCCATGCGCGAGGCGATCTCAGCCGCCATGGCGCGGTCAAAACGCGAAATCCCGCATTACTATCTCCAGCACCAGATCGACGTCACGCCAAGCGAAGAATGGCTCGCGCGAACCAATGCGGGACGTCAGCCGGCCGATCGGCTTCTCTTTGCCGTTGTGGCGATGAAGGCCGTCGCCCTCGCGCTGAAGCGCTTCCCGCAATTCAACGGTTTCTGGCGCGAAGGGAAGTTCGAGCCCGCCGCCGCCGTTCATGTCGGCTTGGCCATCGCCATTCGCGGCGGCGGGCTTGCGGCGCCTGCGCTGCACGACGTCGATCGGCTTTCTCTGGATGAACTCATGACGCGGCTTCGCGACCTCGTGCCGAGAATGCGAGCCGGACGCATCCGCGGCTCGGAGATGGCGGACGCCACGATCACGGTTTCGAGCCTCGGCGAACGGGGCGTCGAGGCCTTGTTCGGCGTCATCTATCCGCCACAGGTCGCGCTCGTTGGATTCGGAACGATCGTGCGGCGGCCGTGGCTGACGGAGAACGAGGTTCGGGCGCGCTCGGTCGTCACGATCACGCTCGCGGCCGACCATCGCGTCAGCGATGGTCACGCCGGCGCCTTGTTTCTCGACGAGATCGGCAAGCTTGTTCAGGAGCCGGAAAAATTATGAACGAGACTGAGATTCGCGCGATATTTCTGCAGGAGCTGGGCAATATCGCGCCGGAAATGGACTTGCAACGGCTCGACGCTTACGCGGATCTCCGCGAGGCGCTTGACATCGACTCCATGGATCTTCTCAACCTCATGACGGCTCTTCACCGCCGCCTCGGCGTCAATATTCCCGAACTCGATTATCCAAAGCTCATGAACCTTGACGGCGCCCTGCGCTATCTCGGCGACCGGCTCAAATAGCAGCTTGTGGGGTTGAGGGCGCAAAATGTGTCCCGGCGTCGATCAGACCGCGGATGGCGCGGCGCTCGGAACGCCGCCGTCCTTTTCCATCTGCGCTCGAACGGCCTCGGCGATGGTCGCGAGATCGTCGCCGGTCAGGGTTTCCCGCTCCAGGAGAAGTTGCGCCCAGTTGCGATGGATCTCGGCGCAGGTCCCGATGATGTTCGTGGCGCGCTGAAAGGCTTCGTCGATCAGGCGGCGCACCGCCTGATCGATCGCTGCGCCGGTGGCCTCGCTCGCTTCCGCGGCTCTCGGGACGCCGAGCGTCGGCTCGAGATAGCGCGGTCGCTCGTCGATGAACGACGCCTGCCCGACCTCCTCCGTCATTCCGTAGCGGGAAACCATCGCGCGGGCGATCTCGGTGGCGCGCTGAAGATCGTCCGCGGCGCCGGTCGTCGGCTCATGGACGAGCGCCACTTCGGCCGCGCGCCCGCCGAGAAGGACCGTCATGCGGTCGCTCAGCTCGGAGCGGGTCATCAGATAGCGGTCGTCAGCCGGCATCTGCATCGTATAACCCAAAGCGCCCATCCCCCGGGGGATGATCGAGATTTTCTTGACCGGGTCCGTGCTCGGCAGGGCCATGGCGACAATCGCATGCCCCATTTCGTGAAAGGCGACAATCTTGCGCTCCTGCGGATTAATGAGCCGCTTGCGCCTTTCCGGTCCGGCGATGACTCTTTCGACGGCCGCCGTGAAATCGTCGAATGACACTGATTGCGCGCCGCGCCGGGTCGCGAGCGTAGCCGCCTCGTTCACCAGATTGGCGAGATCGGCCCCGGTAAATCCCGGCGTCAGGGCGGCGATCCGCTGCGGATCGACATCGCCATCGGTGGTGATTTTCTTCAGGTGGACGCCAAGGATTTCGACGCGACCCTGTTTGTCGGGCCGATCGATCGCGATCTGGCGGTCGAAGCGTCCGGCGCGCAGCAAGGCGGGATCGAGAATTTCGGGCCTGTTGGTCGCGGCGAGCAGAACCACGCCCACGCGCGGGTCGAAGCCGTCGAGTTCGCTCAGCAACTGGTTCAGCGTTTGCTCCTTCTCGTCCGCGCCGCCGCCAAGCCCCGTCAACCCACGCGCCCGCCCGAGCGCGTCCAGTTCGTCGATGAAGATGATGCAGGGCGCCTTGGCGCGCGCCTGCAGGAATAGATCCCGCACCCTGGCGGCCCCGACGCCGACGAACATCTCGACGAATTCAGAGCCATTGATCGAGAAGAAAGGCACGCCCGCCTCGCCGGCGACCGCGCGCGCCAGCAGCGTCTTGCCAACGCCGGGCGGCCCGACCAGGAGGATGCCCTTGGGGATGCGCGCGCCCAGCCGACCGTATTTGGCCGGGTCCTTGAGGAAAGCGACGATTTCCTTGAGCTCGTCCTTGGCCTCGTCGACTCCGGCGACATCGGCGAAGCCGATCTTGATGTCGGTTTCGACGAAGACCTTGGCCTTGCTCTGGCCGATCGCCATGAAGGGGCTCAAGCCCTGGCCCATCCTCCGGGAAAGAAACGACCAGAACAGGAAAAAGATCGCCATGGGGACGACCCACGACAGCAGGGTCGAAATCCAGCCGGTGTCGGCGGCGCCGGAAAAGCGCACCTTGGCCTCGCTGAGTTCCCGAGCGATCTGCGGGTCGACGCGCCGGACGATGAGTTGCTTGCGGCCATTGGGCAACGGCTCCTTCAGCTCCGCGAACAGAGTCTGGTCGCCGACGGTGACGTCCTTGACCTTGTCCTGGTGCAGCAACTCCTCAAACTGACTGTATGGAACGACTTCCGTCTTCCGCGCGGCGCTCCACCATTGCTGCAGCAACAGGATCGCGATCCAGGCGATCAGGACGTAGCCGACGTTGAAATGCCATTTATTTTCCATGGCTCTCCCTGGGGGCGGCGCGAGCGCGGCGGGACGATCTTATCCCTGGCGAGAAAAATATCCATCGCGTCGTCGCGGCAAAGGCCGGCGTCCACACCATTCGGCTCGCTTTTGCAGCCCGCCAATCCAGCGACGGGGCGGGAAATGATTGCGCGAGGCGGCGCCCGGGCTTTATGTCGACCTGGACTTCCAGCGCCGGGCGGCGCTTTTCGATCTCGGCGACCACGCCATTGTCTCGCCGCGCAAACGATCGCCGGTTGGCGTGATTTTCGTCACCCCTCGCCACATGGATCGTTCCGCCGGTTTCGATTCCCTGATCGGTCTTCCGATCGGCAGGGAGGAAGCGCGGCGGAAGAAATCGCGCGGCTGCTAAAGCGCGAAGATCTGGGTGAGAAACCGCGCTCGGGTCGATCGACGCGCGCGACGGCGACCACAACAGCTCCTCGCCGATTGCGAACGCGACACGCTCGCCATGGTGAAGGCGCATGAGGCGCTGAGACCAAACGCTGCGCAGGCAGAAAGGCAAATCGGCGAAGGATGAGTTTGGGATGATTCGAACGCCCATCGGGGCGCTTTTTCCACTGAAGCTCACCGCTACGGGGCTCTTGATCCGCAATAAATGGGTTGCGAGCGAGGTCCTGGTTGCTGTTCGGTCGCCAGAAAAGGCCGGGCTCAGGACACAAAAACCCAACGCATTGTTTTTTTTAATTCATTTTCTGGTGGAGCTGAGGGGATTCGAACCCCTGACCTCTGCAGTGCGATTGCAGCGCCCGCACAAAAACGACCATCTCGCCCTCTCGGCCGGCAATCCTGACATCCGAACGCGCCATCACCATAAATAGCTTCATTTCAGCCACTTTCACCCCATCGGACAGCGATGGACGCCACCACCTGAAGAAGGATTGCGATGGACGGCCCTTACCCAAATCTGCTATCTATGTGCTAGCTAGCAAGCGGCTAGCTAGCATCGGATCAGCGGATCGGGAAAATGTCGACGACCAAGAAGACGATCACCATCGCGGCGGTGGAGTCGCTGGGGCCCAATTCAACGGTGTGGGACACCCGCGTCACCGGCTTCGGCGTTCGCCGCCAGCGCGGCCCCGGCGCATCCTACGTGCTCTTTTTCAGGACGCAGGCCGGGCAGCAGCGCCTGGCGACCATCGGACGCCATGGCTCGCCATGGACGCCCGACACAGCCCGCGACGAAGCCCTTCGCCTGCTGGCCGAGGTTTCGAAAGGCAACGATCCCGCCGCGGTCAAAGCAGCGTGGCGGGCTGCGCCCACCGTCGCGGCCTTGTGCGACGCCTATCTGGAAGCCGCTGAATCGGGAAAGCTCCTGACCCGGCGCAAAGTCGCCAAGAAGGCGGCCTCGCTCGCCATCGAGAAGGGACGCATCGAGCGGCACATCAAACCTTTGCTCGGCTCCAAGAAGGTCGCCGTCGTCACGCGGCAAGACATCGAGCGGTTCTACAACGCTGTCTCCGATGGCAAGACGGCGACGACGGTGAAGACCGGCAAGCACGGCCTCGCCCGGGTGACGGGCGGAGCTGGAGCCGCGCGCCGGACGCTTGGACAGCTCGGCGCAATCTTCTCCTTCGCCGTCAAGCAGGGGCTGCGCGCCGACAACCCGGTCCATGGCGTCGACCGCCCGGCGGACGGCAAGCGCGAACGCCGCCTGTCGCCGGAAGAATACGCCCGGCTGGGCGCGGCCCTGCGCGAGGCGCCGAAATCATTGGCCAGCGCCGTGGCGGCGAGCCGCTTCGTCGCGGTCACCGGCTGGCGCAGGGCAGAGGTGACCGGCCTGACTTGGGCCTCGGTCGACGCCGCGACCAGAACGGCGACGCTGCACAACACCAAGACCGGCAGGAGCATCCGCCCGCTCTCGCGTGCGGCCCTAGAAATCCTCAAGGGGCGGTCTCGGGATGGCGAACTCGTCTTTCCCAGCGCCGCCGACGCGAAGAAGCCGATGGCGGGCTACCACAAGATGTGGCTGCGGCTTGCCAAGATGGCCGCCCTGCCCGCCGATGTCACGCCGCATGTTCTCCGGCATTCCTTCGCCAGCGAAGCCTTCGGCCTCGGCCTGTCCGAACTGACCATCGCCTTCCTGCTCGGTCACCGGAAAAGCTCGACCACGCAAGGCTACATCCACGCCGACGCGACATTGTTGCGCGCCGCCGATCAGGTCGCCGACCACATCGCCGGGCTGATGGGCGACGCGAAAGCAACCGGCGCGGTCGTCGATCTGGATGCGAGGCGCGCGTAATGGCCGGTCTCGATCCTGACGATCCGAAATACGTCGTCGCTCGCGCCCTGAAGGCCGTCGAGGACTTCAAGGCCCGGCAAGCCGCCGAAGACGCTGCGGCGATTATTCGGGCCGAGCAAGAAGCCATATCGGCGCAGCTCGCAGAACAGGCCGCCGCGATCATTAGGGCCGAGCATGAGGCTGCTGCGGAGCAGGCCGCCGTGATGATTCAGGCGTCGCTTCCACCGCCCCTGCCAAATACGCTCGCCGGGCGGTTGGCCGCCGAGTTGCGCGCTCAGTATGGTGAGCGCCGCCCCGCGGCGACAAACAAGAGGATCGCGGCCGAGCTCCGCAAGCGCGGCGTCGAGTTCAGCGACCGCACCTTGGACAGCGCACTCGCACTCGCTTGGCCCTGATTTTTGCGCAACTCTGCGCAACCGTGCGCACCTTCGCGCAAGCGTCCCTTGCTAGCCACGCGTAGATTTGATCATCCGTTGATGGAGGATCAAAACCATGCCCGCCGCCCCGTCGCGCAATCTCCGGCGCGCTGAAGCGTCCAAATATCTGCTCGACAATTACGGCTTGTCCTACAAGCCCAACAGCCTCGCCCGGCTGGCCACGGCGGGCAAGGGACCGGCCTTCTTCCCCGTGCCGCAGAATCCGCTCTACTCGACCGACGCCCTTGACGCTTGGGCGCGCGAGGTTCTCGGCGAGCCGGTCTACAGCACTGCCGAAGCCAAGCAGCAGCGGAGGGTGTCGTGACCCTTACCTTGAAAGGCCCCAACGCCGCCGCCGCTCGAATGCAGGTCGCCGCCCACAAACATAAGATCGGCCTGTCGCAGGCTGCTTCGGCAACCACCGCCCCTGCACCGGAGAAGATCAAGCGCGACCCGCTGGGTTGCCTGAAGCCCGGCGTCCGCGCGGCCGCGGATTGGATTCTGGCAACGTGGCCGTCGGCCTTTTCCTCGCCGCGCCGCCCGCTCGCCATCGGCAGCGGCGAAATCATCATGGCGGCGAAGCCCGACCGCATCAACGCTGTCGAGGTCTCTCTGGCGATCGGATTTCTGGTCCGCAGTGACGAATACCTTGAGGCTCTTTCGGACGACCAGTCCGTGCGTTTCACGCTCGACGGCTCGGTCGCCGGCGCGGTCAGCGAAGCGGACAGGCACAGCGCGGCCCTAGCCCTTTGGAGGCGCGTCACGCTCCAGCAGCGGACGAAGAAGCCGGAGGTAGCGTCATACTGACACTCGCGGACATCGCGGAGCTCGCCGCGCTCAACCTCGTCGCTATGGCGGTCGGCGCCCTCGCCGGCCGCTGGATCGGCGAACGGCTGGCGCTCTGGCTGGTCCTCCGCCGGTTCCGGCGCGCGCTGCTGTCGGATTCTGCTCCGGCGCCACACACGGCCACGATACCTGAACAGTTCAAGTCGTATGCGGATGTCACAAAGTAAGGACATCGTATTCGCCCAACTGTGGTCAATTACGCACAGACTAAGCTGGAAAATATATTAATCGTCTGCTTGCCAGCATAGGCGTGGGCATGCTAGTCTTTCGGCTATCGTGTTTCGGCCCCCGGGGAGGCCAGCCGCTCAGACGGCGAGAAACGCGAGCCGACGTCAGCCGCCCGGCGCGGTCAAGGGACGACATCAACCTCCGAAACGAGGCTCGTCCACGCATGGCTGAAATTCAAAAACTGTACTCGCTCCCCGCCGCCGCGAAAGCGGCCGATACCTCTGTCGACACGCTCCGCAGAATGTGCCGCGCTGGCACGTTGAAGCGCGTCGTGCTCCGTGGTCGGCCTCTCGTTCCGCACTCGGAACTGGTCCGCATCACAACGCCGCAATCCCAATCTGAGCCCCAAAAGTAAATCGCCGTCGCCCGGTACGAGACAGGCAACGGCGACACGCGCGGAGTTGTGCGCGAAAGATGCTTTGGGAGCGTCTTTTTGTAGCATTTTCCGGCGCATGGCGCCAGCCTTTCTCCCTGCCGGTCGGCCATTTCGAATCGAAAAGGCCCTGACCCATGAACGCCCACAACCCCGCTCAAAAAAGCCCGCTCAAGCGCCTGATGGCCGCTCTGTCGCCCAAAAATCAGCAAGCCGTCGGGGCCTTTCTCTCCGCATTGAAGCCACCGGATCGTGATGACGCGTTCATCGCTGGCGTCGCAAATGCTGTACGATTGAAGCGCAATCCCCACGCCCCGGCCACACCTCAATTTCGAGACGCATGGAACCAGCTTCAAGACGCCGAGCGCGGTGTGGCCATGGACGTTTCCAAAGCCCTGTTCGGCGCGTCCGGCCTGGAGGAGGACATCGCCAAGGCCGGTTGTTGGCCGCTTCTTGCCCCCTTCGGGCTGGCGCCGATTGTCGCAGCAGCGGCCGAAGCTGCTCCTTGGGAGCCGCCTCGGACCGCCGAAGTCGAGACCGCGTGGGCGCCGCCGCAGGGTGTCGAGGCCGCAAATCCCGAGCCGGTCGCGATCACGATCTGCCGCGCCGCGACGCCGGAAACCGGTTTTGGCAAATTTTGGGGCCCCGACAAGCCGGTCGCGGCGCCGATGCCGCTGCATGTGACGTTGGAAACGCACGAATGCGCGAACATCGAAGACTTATGCGACCTCGTGGTCGAGATCGAACGCGATCCACTCAAATGCATCATCAGGGGCGCGCCTCTTCCCGGCATCGACTGTGCCCAGCCGCAGCGGCGCCTGTCGCGCGCGCAAGGTGACGCCGCCGCGACCATCGAAGACAGGCCGACCGCCTTCTTCATGCTCGACATCGACGACCCGCTTTTGATCGGCGCCCGGCACCCGGCCGACCGTGGCGCGATAGAGGCCGCAATCGCTGAACGCCTGCGTGGGACGCCGTTCGAAAACGTCGATTACGTTGTGCAGTTGTCGGGCTCGACCGGCCATCCAGCGCGAGACGGCGTCAAAGTTCACTTGTTTTTTCTGCTCTCGCGCTCGCTGAATAGCCCCGAAGCGAAGGTTTTCACGGCGTCGTCCTTACCGGAAGACGCCTACGATCCCGCCGTGTTCAAGCCGCCGCAGCCCCATTTCACGGCCACACCTCTGACCGCTGGCATTACGGATCCCTACGCCGGCCGGCGCACTTGGCTGGTCAAGGGCGCTGTGCGGCGCGTGCCCGTCTCGGATGTGATCGAAACCCAGAAACCCAAGTCCGAGCCGCGCCAGCCGCGCAGTGTCGATGCGCGCCCCGGCGACGCCGACGCCCTGCACGCCATCGTGATGCGCACGGGGATTTTGGCGTCGGGAAAAAGGCGCCGGACATTGTGGCTCGCGTATCGGCGGATTTTGCGCGAACTCGGCGCGTCCGAGGACGCAGCAGCGGAAATGTGGCTTGAAACCTGCGACAGCAAAGATGCCGAAGGCAGCCTCGGCGAGGCCAAGGCTTGGGCGGAAGGCGCCCGGCCGGATAACGCCATCGGCGTGGGCAGCCTGATCCAGCACCTGCGCGCGGAAGCGCTCGCCCCCGAAGAAACGGCGTTCCTTGACCGCCTGACGGGCCGCAGCGTTGACTGGGCCGCGGAGGCCGCCAAGGCGGGCGTCAAGTTTGAGCAGACTGCGCCGGAGGAGACTGGTGCGGCCGACGGTCCGAAACGCCCGGGCCGCGCGAACGGCTTTGCGACGAAGGAGCGCGGCAGCCCGGCTGACCGCATCGGCAACTGGTACGCCGCCCGCCTGAAACAGGCGGATGACGGAAAAAACTCAAGGCAAACAATGCTCGGAGCAGTGAAATGAATACGCAGACGAAGCAGCCCGAATATGATTACGCCGGCTATGAGGGCCACGCCGGCTTTGATGAGAACGGCTTCCCGCTTCCGCAGCCGTACAGTGTCATCTTGCAGATGATCGCGCGTCTCAACATGGAGAGCGCCGACGTGTCGGCGGATATCGAAGAAATTCTCGTCCACGCCACCGTGCTGGACGACCCGGTAAAGCTCAACCTCGTCCGCGACAAAATCGCGAAAAAGGCGCGCCAAAAGCTCGGCGATTTGGACGCCATCATCGCCCGCGCGCGGGTCGTCATGGACCCGCCCGAGGACGTCTTCGGGGCGGGTTTCGGGGGCGCTGGAGAGGGCGACGACGACGACGGGGCAGCTAACCCCTTCGGCGGCCCGGGAGCGGGCTCCAGCGGCCGGGGAAACGCGAGCAACTTGCCGCCGTGGGCCTCCGACATGCTCTTGGGTGACGACGGCGAACCTCTGAGCAACGTACACAATGCGGTTATCGCGCTCGCAGGCGTGCCCGAGATCGCCGAGGCGCTGAAATATGACAAAATGCTGTGCGCCCCGGTTCTGGTCAAACCGCTGGACGGCTCGGGCGCCGCGGCTGGCGCATTTCCGCGCAAATTGACCGACATCGACGCGACGGACATTCAGCAGATCGTTCAGCGCAGCGTGCTGCCGAAGCTGGGAAAAGACGTGTGCTACCAAGCGATTGAGCAGCACGCGTCGGCCAACAGTTTCCACCCGGTGCGCGAATATCTCGACGGGCTGGTCTGGGACGACGTGGCTCGTCTCGACACTTGGGTGTCTGCGTACCTCGGCGCCGCCGACACGCCCTACGCCCGCGGCGTCGGCGCGATGTGGCTCATCTCGATGGTCGCCCGCGTCATGCAGCCGGGCTGCAAGGTCGACACGGCTCCGGTTCTCGAAGGCGATCAAGGGAAGCTGAAGTCCACCGTGTGCTCGATCTTGGCAGGGCAGTGGTTCTCCGACGCGCTGCCCGACATCCACAGCAAGGATGCGTCGAGCCACCTGCGCGGTAAGTGGCTGATCGAGATCGCCGAGCTGGCCGCGTTCCGCAAGGCGGACATCGAAAAGCTCAAGGCGTACATCACCCGGCGCGTCGAACAGTTCCGTCCGGCGTATGGGCGCCTCGAAGTCGAGGAACCGCGACAGTGCGTTTTTGTGGGCACCACGAATCGCGACCAATATCTTGGCGACGACACGGGCGGTCGCCGCTTCTGGCCGCTCTCCGTCGGGCAGGTCAAGATCGACCAGTTGCGGGCCGACCGCGACCAGCTCTTTGCCGAGGCGACGGCCCGCTACAAGGCCGGTGAGAAATGGTGGCCGGACGAGCAATTCGCGGTCGATCACGCCGCGCCCGAGCAGACCGCGCGTCAGTTCGAGGAGGCTTGGGCAGTCCCGATAGAAAGGGCGGTTCGTGAGTGGATCGCGATGGCGAAGGCCACACCGGCGCCGAACTACGAGTTCCCGTTGTACAAGGTAGCAAAGGAGGCTCTCAAGATTGAGGATGGTCGTATTGGAACCGCTACAAATCACCGCATTCGCGCCGCCCTGAAGGCGCTTGGATGCTACGAGCGCACCGGGGCCGACGGCAAGCGGGTGCGGGGGACGCAAGGGAGGACTTGGCTGCCACCGGATGCTTGGATCGAGGAGACGCCTGCGGGGCCGAAAGGCTTCGGCATGCTCTGAGGCTGCTACCGTCGGACTTTCCTCCCAACCGTCAGACCTTTAAAAGTCTGACGGTTCTTTATGTCATTGATATTGAACGTGTTTCACGCCAAATCGACGGACCGTCAGACACCGTCAGACTTTTCCTCTATATACCCCTCCTACCCCCTACACCTACACACACACACCCTCCTCTGTGTATGCATCCTCTTTCTAGAAGCCCTATATAGGTAAAAGTCTGACGGTGTCTGACGGTCGCCAAAGGAACTCCTAGAAAAACGGGAGACACAGCCGACCGTCAGACTTTGAAAAGTCCGACGGTTTTGGGGGAAAGTCTGACGGAACGCTGCAAGTCTGACGGTCCGGCCGCCCCCGGCTCTTCTTCTCCCCAACTCCCCAAGCTCCCCCACACAACTATGTGCGTGCGCCCTTTCCTAGAAGCCCTATCTAGGTAAAAGTCTGACGGGTTTGGGGGAAAGTCTGACGTCCGACGGCCGATGGTCTGACGGCAAATCTCGCGGTCTGCTGGCGGGTGAGCCCCCCCCCCCCCCAAACCCCATCCCAGCCGTCGCGCGCGCGGGCGCGAAGGACCGAGGCGGTATTGAGATACCATAGCGTATGTTATAACATCCGCTGCCATGAAACCCCTTTCGCCCAAGGCTTTAGAGGCGGCTCGCGCCCGAAATCTCGCCGCGATTGAGCGCCTCAACGAGAAGATCGCCGCCGACAAAGAGCGGCAGGCTGCACGAGTGCGCGAGCGAGAGGCCGCCAAGCGAAATCGCGTCCCGAACACTTTGGACGCTCTTGAGGCGGCCCGCATGTGTATCGACGTCCAAGCCTTGCGCCAGCGCGGCGACGTCCTTATCGAAGGCAAGTGGACCGCCATCGCCCCACCACCCGCCCTGCGCGCCGTGGTCGTCACCCGTACCGCCATACGGCTGCTTCCTTTGTCCGGCGCCGCGCAGATGATCCCGCTCCGCTGGCGAAAGACGGTCGGCCCGTTCGAGCTATGCGCCGCCAAGTGCGACTGCGGCCGCCTCGTGCTCAAACTCTATCCCAAGAGCTTCGACGGCGGCCCTTGGGGTTGCAGATACTGCTGCGTGACCGGCGCCCGGCGCGATTCGGGCGACAAGCACCGGGCCGTCAATCGCGTCCGGGTCAGGCCGCCGGTTTACCGCGGCGCGCCGGGCCACGAAGTTTGCGAGCGCGACGAGCGCGGCCGTTTTCTTCGCCGCGATAAAAGAACGCCATCGGCGCGTCTGATAATAGAGCCGCCTCGATCCGAGCCTGCCCCGATCATTCATCAGCCTTTCGGGCCGTGCGAATGGACGCCGCGTCGCGGCTAAAGACTAAACGTCGCCTCGCCAAGTAAAACCGCATACACTCGACATAGCTCAATTTAAGCGGTGTCGCGGCTTTTCTTGTCAGAACACCAGAAATATGGTACATAGACAGCGTTAACCGCCGTTTCGTGGCTTGAAACGACGGCTCGCTGGTGTAGATTTCTTTGATGAGGACGGAAACCTACCCCGGCGCGCAGTCTTTTGCAAGCCATTCGAAGCGGCTCTCAAATGAAGGACCGTTTCAATGCCTGCTCTCCTACGTACATCCCCGGCTCAGCTCGAAGCCCCGCCTGTCCTTGTCGAGGGCGAGTTCGGTCACCGTCGCCGGCTCCGTGTCAGCGGCGGCTCGCGCCCTGCCCGCGTCGCGCTCTCTTTCGTTCGGCTTCGCCAAGGCGCGCTACCCGGTGTCGGAAACCGCACCATCGAACTGAGCATTGCCGAAGCGGTCGCGCTCCCGGCCGTGCTCGACGAAGCAACTCGCCTTTATTTTGGTGACTTGCTCGACGCGATTACCGCTGTCGCGCACGGAGGCGTCGCCGCCCGCATTGTCTACGACGGGCCGGTCACGCGGCTGATCATCACGTCCGACGCTGGTATCTTCGTTGAAGGCGAAGAAGAACCGCTTTTTCAGCTCTGCTTCCTGCTACGCGATCGTTGGGAGCTGGCGGGCGTCCGCGATCTGCTCAAGCTGGCGTCGGCTCGCGCCACCACCCACTAAAACGAATGGAGACACCCAATGTCGGAGTGCGATGACCTGACCGGCGACGAGCTTGCCGAGTGCCAGGAGAACCGAGCGCGGCGAAACCAATTCGTCGATCACATCGGCCACCGGCTGATCGACCACGCCTTCAACAGCATGGCCGATTCTGGCAGCGCGGGCGAGGCAGCAGGCCTTGCCGGGGCGGCGGCTGGAGCGGAAGGCGCTTCCGCCGCCTCGGGCGTCGGCAGCCTGCTCGGGGCTCTCCCGGAAGCTCTCGCGCTCGCCACCGGCGGCAAGGCCGATGGCCGCGCCGCGCGGTACGCCAAAGCCCGCCGTGAGCTCGAGCAGATACACGCTCGCCTCAAGCGGGCGGAAGCGAAGCACGTCGGCACGGTCGAGGGCGAGGACCATCGCCGCCATGCGGGCCGCCCCGCGCGTCGCAGCCGTCACTCGTCGGGCGGTGCTCCGGGGACGCCCGAACCCGGCTGGCGCGACCATATCGACACCAGCCGGTCGGCGCGGCGCCGCGGCTGAAGAATCGAGAGGCGGCTTCGGCCGCCTTTTTCGTTCGAGGACTGGCATATTTTGGCGCCGTGCTGTGCCGATCAAGCCATTGACCCTGCGGCATGATCGGCTATTTCAAACGGAGGGGTCCGGCGAGACTTCCCGAGCCTCAGACGCCTGAGTTCCGTTCGCCGCCTGCGCAAGACTGAGCACCTTGGCGACGCGCTCGTCGGGTTGTTTGAAAATGACGCTGGTCCGCGTTTTTTTTTTTTTTTCCAGATTAGTGTGCCGTGCGGGGACCCACTTCCATAAGGAGCAACCGATGAACTGGAATGACTATTTTCAGGCGCACCCCGGAGAATTTATCGCCTGCATGCTGCTGTGCGTGCTGGTCCTGCAGTTAGGGTCAATTGCGCAATCGCTCGCCCGCATCGACCGCATCCTAACGGAAGAACTGAAACCCGACCTGAAGTATAACTTGCCGCTGAAGCAATACCTGGGCTACATCAACGAGTGGAACGGAACGATAAACAACGAGCTAAAAGACATGGCGGCCCACATCAGGTCGATTAGCGGGAAGCTGTGGGAGCTCGAAAAACGGTTGCGGCGCCCGCAACCACCCTCAAAACCGCCGGCGTAACCACCTGTCCGACGCCCGCGCTTAGAACTCTCCAAGCGCCAGCCGAAGCACGCCGGCAAGGTCAACGGCAAAGACCACCACCGCCACGCCGGCCGCACCGCGCGTCGGTCATCGGGCGGGGCCGCCGGCACGCCTGACCCGAGTTCGCCGCACGCGCGCCAGGTCTGCCCCCCCTGTCGCCAGCCCGTTACGTCCGCGGGGATCGGCCTGGCAATTCCCCCGGTCGCTCAGCGCCAAATCCGGTGCCATAGTCAGCTTGCATCTCGATGAGGTTTTGCCTCAGCCAACCTGCCTGAAACCTCGGCAAGGTGGCGCCCGAAAGGGGATGCGGCCGTAAGGCAACCAAGGAGGCGCTTCATGACCCGCTATTTCATCAAGGATCACCCGGTCGAGATTGATGGCCGAACGGTCCACGTCGACATCGATTTTCGAGCGACTCCGAGGAATACCATCGGCGCGTGGGTCGTTCCGCCAGAAATTGAGGACGTCACGGTCTTCCTCTCGGACGAGGAAAAGGCGCGTCTGCCGAACCTGCTCCCGGTCGCTGTCCGCCATTTTGAGGATCGGGTCGAGCAGCTGCTATATGAAGACCTGGCGCCGCTTTGGGATTTCGCAGCCGCACTGCGCTTCGACGACGCTGACGACGACGAGGAGCCATCAGGATGAGCCGCCGATTTTCCAGTAGAAGACGGCGTCGAAATAACGATCAGCGCCGCCCATTTCGGGCCAGAATTGGGGCCGCGTCGGGTGCGATGAAAACGAACAAGGCGGCGCTGCCGCTTTTTCTCGATGCCATCGCCCTTTAGCCGAAAACGTTCGATTTTAGTTCCTCGGGGCGGTCCCCTCCTGACGCTAGGTCAGATTCTGTATCTGTTCTGCAGGCAAATCGCGTTAAGGGCGAAGACCACCGTCGGCACGCCGGACGGCCGGCGCGGCGCCGCGCCTGAAGAATCGAGAGGCGGCTTCGGTCGCTTTTTCCGCTCGAAGACTGGCATATTTTGGCGCCGGCGCTGTGGCAATCGGTCCATTGACCTCGCCGCCTGATCGGCTATCGTCAATCCGTTCGGAGGCTTCGCCAACAAATTCCAACAGAGATCGCGATGTCACCCATCAAAAAGGACACGCCGTTCAGACGATGAAAATCCTTATCGCTGCCGCCCTCGCTCTGACGGCGTACGTTGCTCTGATCGTGCTCGCTGATTTGGGGTTGCGCGACGGCCCGACGAAGACGGGAAACTATACCCTTCCGGCGCAAGCTGATTCGGGCCTTGTATGCCAGCTGATCGACGTCGACTCTTTAAACCCGCTCCAGATGACCGTTGATTTTGGCTTGTTGTGGGGTGCTACGGTCACGCTGTTCATCGAAGGCCAACTGCCAGATTCCTTGGATGCCGAAGTTAAGACCACACAATGGACGCAGACCCTCAAAGCCCAAGTTGAAGGCGCGCGGATGCTTGAAGCGCAGATTGACCGTTCTACAGGCGAGACGACCATGTCCTATCAGGCGGCATTGTGGCGCACAGCGAGGGGATTCTGTCATCCCGGCCCTACGAACGTCCGCCCGCCGAAGACGATTCCGCCGGTTTTCCCCGTCTGCAGGCCACAAGATTTCCAGAGCGACGCCGACCTCGAGGAAGGTGCGCGGGAAGGCGACGCTGAATTTACCGCCGCTTTGGCCGGAAGGTATCCCGACGCTCCCAAATGCACGCTGCCACCAGAAAGTCTTGCTGCGAAGCTGCAGGACGATGGATTTCGCGAGAAATGGGTGGCGGCGCACCAGCCGACCAAACGCTAAAGCCATCCGGTCAATGTCCAGCCGCATCGTCGCCGAAGTGCGCTGGCCACCGATAGGGCGCCAAGGCTCTGGCCACGGCCCCTATTGGACTGCAAGCTCAATATTGCATCAAGACGAGGCCTTCTGCCTCACCAACCGGCCCGATCCTCGGCACGGTGGTCAATCGATGCGGTCCGAAAAGGACAAATTAGGGGGACATTTCCATGACCGATCGCATCACCATCGAAATCGAAGGCAAAGCCGTCGACACGATTATCTGGACCCGTGCCCGCACGGTCGCGCCCGGTGAATCCTGGAAGGGCTTCGCCTGCGTCTCCTGCGGCGCTCCATTCGAGGATCTGCCCGCGCTGGTCGTGCATGAGGAAAGTTTCGAACTGGGTTTCTGCCTGCGATGCGCCGAGGCGCTGGCGCCCGACGCCCTCGCGATCGCTTCCGAACACCTTGGGGTCGTCGGCTAAGCCAAAATCCGGCCTTCTGCTAGCTATCTGCTAGCTAGGCTTTCTAGCCTCCGCCGCCTCTTCCCTACAACTTGTTGATTTTCTTGGTGGAGCTGAGGGGATTCGAACCCCTGACCTCTGCAGTGCGATTGCAGCGCTCTCCCATCTGAGCTACAGCCCCGCTCCGGAGCGGGTGTTTAGGGCCCGCGCGCGGTCCTGTCAATCGTAACGCGCTTCCTTCACCTGAAAACTTGTTCGAGCGCGCGTAAGAGCCTAAAAGGCGGCGTTCCCGCCGGTTCGTCCCTCTGGCCCGGAGTCGCAATGTCCGCTGCAGCTTTCCTTCTTCCCGTATTCCGGATCGTCGATTTGGCCATCAATCTTTATTGGTGGGTCATCATCGTCATGGCCGTCATGTCCTGGCTTCTCGCCTTCGACGTGATCAACATGCGCAACGATTTCGTCCGCTCGGTGTGGAACGGCGTCAACGCCCTGACCGAGCCGGCGCTCAGGCCGATCCGCCGCTTCCTGCCGCCGATCGGCGGCATGGATATTTCCCCGATCGTGCTGCTGCTGCTGCTGTCCTTCATCCAGATGGAGCTGGACCAGCTGGCGCGGACGCTGATCATGTCCTCGATGTGAACGCGCCCCGCTTTTTCGCGCCGCGCGCCGGCGGGATCGAGCTTCATGTCCGCCTGACGCCGAAATCCTCGCGCGAGGCGCTGGACGGACCCGAAATTCGCGACGACGGCGCCTGCGTCCTGAAGGCGCGGGTGCGCGCCGTCCCCGAAGACGGCAAGGCCAATGCCGCCCTCATCGCGCTGCTCGCCAAACAGCTTAAAATTCCGGCCTCGCGTATTAGCCTCGCCTCCGGCGCGACCGCGCGGCAGAAGACTTTTTCCATTGACGGCGACCCGAAGGCCCTGGCCGAACGCCTCGCCGAGCTTTTCCCCGAGGACGCCAGGTCCCGATAAGCCGTTGGGCGCATTGCCAAGGCGCGGCGTCCTGGCCTAGAGCGATGGCGCGTTTCCCGCCACCCTCGCCCTCCCCACAAGGGGGAGGAAACCGGAAACGCCGCGCCGATATCATCGGAGGCCTGTCGCAAGACCGACGAATTCAAGAAAAGCGGAGCCAAGATGAGCAAGACCAATTCCGGCAATTTTTTCGAGGATTTCCAGCTCGGCCAGGTGATCGTCCATGCGACGCCACGCACCGTGACCACCGGCGACGTCGCGCTTTACACCGCGCTTTATGGCAGCCGTTTCGCCGTCCAGTCCTCGGACGCCTTCGCCCATGCGATCGGCTATCCGAGAAGCCCGGTGGACGACCTTCTGGTGTTCCATATCGTCTTCGGCAAGACGGTGCCGGACATATCCCTCAACGCCGTGGCCAATCTGGGCTACGCCGATTGCCGCTTTCTGGTTCCGGTCTTTCCCGGCGACACCCTGTCCGCGACCTCCGAAGTCATCGGCGTCAAGGAAAACTCCAACGGCCAGACCGGCGTGGTCTATGTCCGCTCCCGCGGCTTCAACCAGCATGGCGACGCCGTGCTGGAATATGTGCGCTGGGTCATGGTGCGCAAGCGCGACCCCAAATCGCCGGCGCCGGTGGAAGTCACGCCGCAACTGCCGCGCGCGCTGGCGCCGGACCAGCTCGGCGACGCCGTGCCGGTGATCGAGCGCCGCAAATATGACGCCGCGCTTGCCGGCTCGCCCTATCGCTGGGGCGATTATCTGCCGGGCGAAAAGATCGATCATGTGGACGGCATGACGGTCGAGGAAGCCGAGCACCAGATCGCCACCAGGCTGTTCCAGAACACCGCCAAGGTTCACTTCAACCAGTTCACCGAGGGTCAGGGCCGGTTCGGCCGCCGCCTGATCTATGGCGGCCATGTCATTTCGCTCGCCCGCAGCCTGACCTTCAATGGCCTCGCCAACGCCTTCCATATCGCGGCGATCAATGGCGGGCGCCACGTCAGCCCGCTCTTCGCCGGCCTAACCGTCTTCGCCTGGACCGAGGTGCTGGAGCGCGCCGAAATCCAGGGCCGCGACGATGTCGGGGCCTTGCGCCTGCGCACGGTCGCGACCAAGGACCAGCCTTGCGCCGCGCATCCCTACCGGCAGGACGAGGGCTATGATCCGAGCGTCATCCTTGACCTCGATTACTGGGCGCTGATCCCGCGCTGACGGACACAAACGAAAAGCCCCCGCGTCTTCGCCGCAGGGGCTTGGCTGTTCGCAAAACCGGCCTTATTCGCCGGCGGTCAGAAAAACCAGGAAAACCAGCATCGCGCCGGCGAGCGCGATGGCCAGCGAGCCGACGCCCGCCATGCCGTATGTCGCGCCGAGCCCGACCGCCGCCGCGACGACCAGCGACGCGATGAGAATGAAGCCTTTCAGGGCGGCGGCTTCCTCGGAACTCGTGGCGTGGTGGCTAGCTGGAACTTCGACCGCCGAAGCCTCGGCAATGTAAGCGTCGCTGCTCATGACTTCCTCTTTCTGGGCCTGCGGCCAAACTGACAATGGACGAATCGTCGCGTTTTCAAGCGATGCGACAATTTAACGCGGACGCATTTTTTCAGTCTCGCTCTCACGGCCCCGCGCCCGGCCGGCGTCGCTATACAATGGATTTGCGACAAAAAAAAGCGACATTCGACAAATGTCGCCTTGGCAAGGCCGTCTTGCGCGCATTCCGCAATGACCTGGATCAATTTTCTGCGCCCGGTGGGAAAGGCGCCGAAGCGGCCGTCTCAAGCGCCGTTGCGCTTCAGGAAATTCCAGACCTTGCGCGCGGCGTCGAAATCGCGCCCCTCATTCACGGGCGCGGCCGGCGAATGCGCCGGCTTCTGCGCCGGGCCGTGCGGCGATGGGAACCCGATTCGCAGTTGCTCAACCGGCGCCTTGCAACCGGCATAGGACAGGACCGCGCCCCGGACATGAGTCGCGCCATGGGAATCGCGTTCGGTCAGCGGCCATTCCTCCCGCTTGGGGCCGCAGCCGGCCCGGGTTGCGAAAAGCGACAGGGTGGTTTCGGCGGGAAGCGCCTGGAAGGAGGCGCCGCCGATCGTCGCCTGACCGCCCTGGAAGGGGACGACGGGATTGCCGATATTGTTGACCGCGATGAAGGCCATCGGATTGAAGGCGCAATTCGCGAGATCCGCCGGCATCGCGGAGCCGAGCGTCGCGATGCCGGCGATCGGACGTCCGAGGCCCGCGCAGGCCGCGCGATAGGCGAACACGCCGCCCGACGATTCGCCGACCAGGAAAATCTTGCGCGGATCCCCGACGCCCTCGCCCACGAAACGAGCGATCAGATCGCGCAGGAAGGTTGTTTCGCGGTCGGCGCTCGTCCCGGCGGCGACGGGCCAACCGGCGGCCAAAGGCTCGGGATAGATGAACACCGGCTTGCGCGATTCGACGATTTCCTGAAATGCGAGGCGATGGCGTTTTGGGCCGGGCGCGCTCCTGGGGCGCAGGACGATGACCAGCGGCCTGCGGCGCAGTTTCAGCGCCTCATGTTGGATAATGACGGCGGTGCGGTTCTCGCCGCCCGATTTCATATAGAGCCGCGCCGCCGCCGAAGCCGGGGCGGGCAGAAGACAGGCTATGAGGCCGAAGGCGATCAGGCCGGCGGCGACAACGCGGGCGCCCCGGCGAACCGGCGCCCGCCCCGATCCGAAAGCCACGCCGGCGCGAGCGTTCATGCCGAATGACAACATCTGTTCGCCTCCAACCGCCCTAGCTTTGGCTGCTTTGCATTGCGAAAGCAAGACACGGGTCCGCGAATGGGGCAAATTCGCATGTTTTCCACGCCGAAGTCGAAACGGCCGGCGCGTCCCGGGACGTTGCGCGAAATCTTTCCGCCTACTTCGAAGGGCTGAGGCCGATCCAATTGCGCGGTGCACGCGTTTACATTAGTGATTGTTGTCAATCCTCGGGTTTATTTGTGTTCCACGGTTTGCCGCAGCGCCGCGCAAACCGCGACTGTCCGAACGAAAGGGGGACTCGATGGCGAAACCCAGCCCGTCTCCGCTGGAGCAGCGTCGCCCGCTCTCGCCGCATCTGCAGATCTACAAATGGTCGCCGACCATGGCGGCCTCCATCGCCCATCGCTTCACCGGCGCCGCGCTTTACGCCGGCACCCTGCTGCTGGCCTTCTATCTCTTCGCGGCGGCCGGCGACGACCGCAGCTTCGACTTCGCCTCCGCCCTGTTCAGCTCATGGCTCGGCCAACTGGTCCTGCTCGGCTATACATTCGTGCTGATGCTGCATGTGATGGGCGGCCTGCGACATGCGATATGGGACGCGGGCAAGGGCTTTGAGGCGAAGGCCCGCGACAGGCTTTCCGTCGGCTCGTTCGCCGGCGCGGCGGTCCTCACCGTCCTGCTGTGGATCGTCTCATTCGTCATTCGCTAGAGGCGCGCCCGATGACCCAAAAATCCACCTTCCGCACTCCTCGCGCGCGCGTCAAATATCTCGGCGCGGCGCATTCGGGCGCGCATCACGCCTGGATGATGCGGCTGAGCACATTCGCGCTACTGCCGCTGACCTGCGCTTTCGTCCTGATCGTCCTGTCGCTGACCGGCCGGGATTTCCAGAGCGCCCGCATCTTCCTCGGCTCGCCCATTGTCGCGATTTTCATGCTGCTTTTCGTCGGCGTCGGCGTTTATCACATGACGCAGGGCATGCAGGTGATCATCGAGGATTACGTTCATGGCGAACGGGTCAAGCCCCTCGCCCTCATGGCCAATATCCTGTTCGGCCTGCTGATCGGCGCGGCCCTGATCTACGCGGTGATGCGCCTGAGCTTCACCTGACTGTCGCCCGGGCGCGCGGCGTCCGGCCTCCCGCAATTCCCGACTGAAGGTTTTTTTTCATGGCTTCCAACGACGCCCCGGCCCGAACGGCCCTTGGCGGCAAGGCCTATCCGATCGTGGACCACACGTTCGACGTGGTGGTCGTCGGCGCCGGCGGCGCGGGCCTGCGCGCCACGGTCGGCTGCGCCCAGGCAGGCCTGCGCACCGCCTGCGTCACAAAAGTCTTCCCCACCCGCTCGCACACGGTCGCGGCCCAGGGCGGCGTCGCCGCCTCGCTCGGCAACATGGGTCCGGACAACTGGAAATGGCACATGTACGACACCGTCAAGGGCTCCGACTGGCTCGGAGACCAGGACGCGATCGAATACCTGTGCCGCAACGCCCCCGACGCGGTTTATGAGCTCGAACATTGGGGCGTCCCCTTCTCCCGCACCATCGACGGCAAGATCTACCAGCGTCCCTTCGGCGGCATGACCACCGATTTCGGCAGGGGCCCGCCGGCCCAGCGCACCTGCGCCGCCGCCGACCGCACCGGCCACGCCATACTGCACACCATGTATGGCCAAGCGCTGAGGCATTCGACCGAATTCTTCATCGAATATTTCGCCATCGACCTGATCATGGACGCCGAAGGCAAGTGCCGCGGCGTGGTGTGCCTCAAGATGGACGACGGAACGATCCACCGTTTCCGCGCCCAGCTTGTGATGCTGGCCACGGGCGGCTATGGCCGCGCCTATTTCTCCGCCACCTCCGCCCATACCTGCACCGGCGACGGCGGCGGCATGGTTTTGCGCGCGGGACTGCCTTTGCAGGATTTGGAATTCGTGCAGTTCCACCCGACCGGCATCTACGGCGCGGGCTGCCTGATCACCGAAGGCGTGCGCGGCGAGGGCGGCTATCTCACAAATGCGGCCGGCGAGCGTTTCATGGAGCGTTATGCGCCTTCCGTGAAGGACCTCGCGCCGCGCGACATGGTCTCGCGCGCCATGACCCTGGAAATCCGGGAAGGCCGGGGCGTCGGCCGCAACAAGGACCACATCTTCCTGCATCTCGACCATCTCGACCCGAAAATTCTGCACGAGCGCCTGCCCGGCATCTCGGAAAGCGCCAAGATTTTCGCCGGCGTCGACGTGACCCGCGAGCCGATCCCGGTCCTGCCGACCGTCCACTACAACATGGGCGGCATCCCCACCAATTATCACGGCGAAGTCCTGACCAGGAAGGGCGACGATCCCGACGTCGTCGTCCCCGGCCTGATGGCGATCGGCGAGGCGGCCTGCGTCTCCGTCCACGGCGCCAACCGGCTCGGCTCCAATTCGCTGATCGACCTGGTGGTTTTTGGCCGCGCCGCCGGCCTGCGCGCCGCCGAAGTCGTCAAACCCGGCGCCAAGCAGGAGCCCCTGCCCGAGGATTCCGCCGACCGCGCCTTGTCGCGCCTCGACCGTTACCGCAACGCCAATGGCGGCACGCCGACCGCCGAACTCCGTCTCAGAATGCAGAAGGTGATGCAGAATAATTGCGCGGTCTATCGCACCGGCGAGGTTCTTGAGGAAGGCGTCAGGCTCATCGACGATGTGTGGAAGGACCGCGACGACCTGCGCGTTTCCGACCGTTCGCTGATCTGGAACTCCGACCTGATCGAGACGATGGAATTCGACAATCTCATCGTCCAGGCCGCCGTGACCATGGTCTGCGCCGAAAACCGCAAGGAATCGCGCGGCGCCCACGCCCGCGAGGATTTCCCCAACCGCGACGACGCCAACTGGATGAAGCACACCCTGGCGACCATCGACGATTCGGCCAAGGCCGTGAAGATCGACTACCGTCCGGTGCATAGCTACACCATGACCGACGAGATCGCCTATATCGAGCCGAAAGCCCGCGTGTACTGAAATCGAGCAGATCCAATGGTTGAATTCACGCTGCCCAAAAACTCCGTGGTCGGGTCAGGAAAAACCTGGCCGAAGCCGGAGGGCGCCAAGCGCCTGACCGAATTCCGCATCTACCGCTGGAATCCGGACGACGGCGCCAATCCGACGATCGACACCTATTATGTCGATCGCGACGATTGCGGGCCGATGGTGCTCGACGCGCTGCTCTATATCAAGAACAAGATCGATCCGACGCTGACGCTCCGCCGCTCCTGCCGTGAGGGCATCTGCGGCTCCTGCTCGATGAATATCGACGGCGAGAACACGCTCGCCTGCACCAAGGCGATCGACGACGTGAAGGCGCCGGTCAAGATCAACCCGCTGCCGCATATGCCGGTCGTCAAGGACCTCGTGCCCGACCTCACCGTCTTTTACGCCCAGCACGCCTCGATCGAGCCCTGGCTGCACACCGAAAGCCCACAGCCGGAAAAGGAATGGCTGCAATCGCCCGAGGACCGCGCCAAGCTCGACGGCCTTTACGAATGCGTGCTCTGCGCCTGCTGCTCGACCTCCTGCCCGTCCTATTGGTGGAACGGCGAGCGCTATCTCGGCCCCGCGGCCCTGCTGCACGCTTTTCGCTGGCTGATCGACTCGCGCGACGAGGCGACCGGCGAAAGGCTCGACTTCCTGGACGACCCGTTCCGGCTCTATCGCTGCCACACCATCATGAACTGCGCCCGCGCCTGCCCCAAGGGCCTGAACCCGGCCAAGGCGATCGCGGACATCAAGAACATGCTGATCGACCGTCAGGCGTAAGCCGGCGGATCCTTCACAATGAAAAGGGCGCGCCCCGAAGGACGCGCCCTTTTCGTTTATTGCTTTGTCCGGCTTACGCCCGCGGCTGCAAAGAAAACACCCGCGTCTGCAGATCGAGCATTGCGGTTGCAAAACTCGTCGCATTCTCGGCGAATTCGCCCCAGACCGAGACCGGGCTCGGCTCGCGCGCGACCAGCTTTCCGGTCATGTCGTCGGTTTCGAAGCGAAGGTCCGCCTCGAATTTCCGCGCCAGCCCCTGCATCGCCCTATTGCTGGCGAGGCAGGACATGTAGAGCGCGTCGGCGCGGCGGTTGCGGGCGGCGCGCACGATGCGCGACATCAGTTCCGTGCCGACGCCGCGACGGCGCCATTCCTTCTCGACGCTGAAGGCGGCTTCGACCGAGCCGCCGATGATCTTGTTGCCGACCGCCCGCAATTCGCCGGCGCCGCGCAGCATGCCATCGACATAGAATCCGTAGATCACGTCGTCGATGCCGAAGCAGCGTTCCGCATAGCGGTTGAGAAACTCATCGTTGACCGCCATGGCGAAGCGGTCGTACCGGCTTTTCGCGTCCAGGCGCAAGAGATGCTCCCGAAACGCCGCAAGATCGGCCGGCCACAATCTGCGAACCACGCCGCCATGGATCATCATCTGTTCCATAGGGGTATTCCTGTCCTTTCGCGGCCTCTGGCCGCCGTTGCTCCGACCCTCGGAGCGCGTCCCTCACTTTGAGCGTTATATGTTGCATTGCAAAAGAAAGTTCAAGTCCTAACTTTAGGCATCCCTTACCACACCTTTGTTAATTATTTTATAAAACAGTGTGTTACTCGCCAGATCGCCTCCTCGAAGAACGATAGATTGGCCTGGGAACGATGCTGCAACGCAACACATTTGAGCCCTGAAGCCTGAATGAAAGATGAACGGTCAGGCGAGCAGGTCGATCAGGGCGGGAATCAGCGGCGCGTCGGCCGACGGCATCGGAAGCTCGCGCAATTTATGCGGGTGAAGCCATTTCAGCGCCTGGCCCTCGCGCGCGACCACCGAGCCCTGCCAGCGGTAACAGGCGTAAAGCGGCATCAGAAGGTGGAAATCGTCATAGGCGTGGCTGGCGAAGGTGAGGGGCGCGAGGCAGGGCTCCTTGACCTCGACGCCAAGTTCCTCGCGCAATTCGCGGATCAGCGCCTGCTCCGGCCGCTCGCCGGCGTCGACCTTGCCGCCGGGGAATTCCCACAGGCCGGCGAGCTGCTTGCCCTCTGGCCTTTGCGCCACCAGCACCCGATGGTCTGCGTCGATCAGCGCGACCGCGACGACAAGGAGAAGTCTCATTTTTTGTTCCGCTCCCGCGGAGCGGCGCCCCTCGCATCAGCTCGGCCGCAGCCCGTTTGCAAAAACGGGCGTCTGCCGACGCCCCGTAGCCCGTCTGTGGACGGGCGTTCGCTCCTAGCCTGCTTCGCAGGCGTTACGACCGGTAATCGCCGTTGATCGCGACATAGTCCTTGGTCAGGTCGCAGGTCCAGACCGTCGCCTTGCCCTTGCCGATCCCGAGATCGGCGCGAATCACGATCTTGTCCTGTTTCATCGCCGCGCTCGCCGCCGCCTCGTCGTAATCGGGATCGCGGCGGCCCTCATGCGCCACGCGGATGTCGCCGAACCAGATCGACAGCAGGTCGCGGTCGGCCTTTTCGCCGGCCTTGCCGACCGCCATCACCACCCGGCCCCAATTGGCGTCCTCGCCGGCGGCCGCCGTCTTCACCAGAGGCGAATTGGCGATGGAAAAGGCGATTCGTTTCGCCGCCTTGTCGTTTTCGGCGCCCGTCACCCGCACCTCGATGAATTTGCGCGCGCCTTCGCCGTCGCGCGCGACCTGCTGGGCGAGATCGAGCAGGACGGCGTCGAGCTTCTCGGAAAAATCCTTCAGGGTCTTGCCGCCGGCCTTTTTCGCCTTTTTCTGGCCGCGCTGTTCGGCGGCGCCGGTGGCGAAGAGCATCAATGTGTCGGAGGTCGAGGTGTCGCTGTCCACCGTCACCGCGTTGAACGTGTCTTTGACGCCTCTTGCCAGCAGTTTCTGCAAGGCGTCGGACGAGATCGCGGCGTCGGTGAAGACATAGGCGAGCATGGTCGCCATGTCGGGCGCGATCATGCCCGCCCCCTTGGCCATGCCGTTGATCGTCACCTCCACGCCGCCGATCGTCGCCTTGGCCGTCGCGACTTTCGGGAAAGTGTCGGTGGTCATGATCGCCCGCGCCGCGTCGAGCCAGTTTTCCGCGCGGGCGTCTTTCGCCAGCCGGTCGAGCGCGCCTTCGAATTTCGAGGCGTCGAGCGGTTCGCCGATCACGCCGGTGCTGCTGAGAAAAATCTCGTCCTCGTCGGCGCCGACCGCTTTGGCCGCCAGTTCCGCCGTCCGCTCGGCGGCCTCACGCCCTGCCTTGCCGGTGAAGGCGTTGGCGTTGCCGGAATTGACCACCAGGGCGCGGGCGCGGCCGTGACGCAATTTTGCGCGGCACCAGTCCACCGGCGCGGAGGGGCATCTGGAGGTGGTGAACACCCCCGCGACGGCCGCCGGCTGGTCGAAAACGGCCAGCATGACGTCGGTGCGACCCTTGTAACGGACGCCAGCGGCCCCGGCGGCGAGGCGTACGCCCTCGATCGGCGGCAATTCGGCGAATTTTTTCGGCGCGAGAGGCGAAATTTTGGCGGCGGCCATGGGCAGAACTCTTCGATGTGGTTCGCGCGGATTAGTCTTCGGCTTGGGCGCGGGCGTCAAGGCGGTATGACGCCGCAAAGCCGACCGTCGCGAAAAACCCCGCCGAAGCGGGGTTCGTCGCGTCGCCGAAGCGCCTATTTTTTTGTCGCGTCGGGCTGGGCGGCGCCTCCGGCGGGCTCGTCCGTGCGGGTGATCTTGGCGCCCTCGCGCAGCTTCATGATCGCCTGGCTTTGGGCGCGCTGGGCGACGAAACGCTCGAGTTGGTCGCGGACCTGGCTCAGCGGGGGGAAGGGTTTCGTCCGCTTGTCCAGCACCTTGATCACATGCCAGCCGAACTGGGTCTTGACCGGCTGCGAAATCTGGCCCGGCTGAAGGGCGAAAGCGACCTCAGCGAATTCCGGCACCATGCGGTCCTTGGTGAACCAGCCGAGATCCCCGCCCTTGGACCCGGGGTCCTTGGACAACTGGTCGGCGAGCTTGCCGAAATCCTCGCCCGCTTTCAGGCGCTTCTCGACGTCCTCCGCCTCTTTCTCGGTCGGCACCAGAATGTGCAGGGCATGGACTTCCTCTTCCGGCTTCTGCGCCTTGGCCGCTTCGTCATATGTCGCCTTGATCGCCGCATCGGTGACACTGTCCTTGGCGATCTTGCCGAGATAGCCTTCCATCAGCAGCTTTTCGCGGTAATAGGCCATTTTCGCCGCGAAATCCGGCGTCTGGTCCATCTTGTCGGCGACCGCCTTTTCAGTGACCAGCTTGAGGTCCACGAGATAGTCCAGCAGCGCCTTGCGCCGGGCGGCGTCATTCATCTGCCGCGGCAGGGTCGAGCCGACGTCCTCCTGCGCCTGGGCGAGGTCCTGCGCCGTGATTTTCTCGCCATTCACCGTCGCCAGCACCTGGTTCGGGTCGCCGGCGGGCGTCTGGGCCAGCGCCGGGGTCAGCGCGGCGAAAAGCGAAAAAGCGAGCGCGGCGTTGCGGACGCCGGCGAGGGGGGAATGAAAACGAGCCATCGTGTTTTCTTGCTCCTTGGAGACGACGCGCCAAAAAGTGGCCGGACATCGGGCGGCGGCGGCAGGCGCGCCTTTCTGCCCCAAAAAGCCGCTGGCCACAAGCGTCCCGAGATTGCCGCCGGATGAACTCTGGTTTAGATGAATGAGGGAAAGGTCTTCACTATGTCCGAGAAGAAACCCGTCAACTGGACCAATGCGCGCACATTGATCGCCCTGGCCATTCTCGTCGGCACCGAGCTCGTGGGCGCCTCTTGGGCGGCCGGCTGGGCGCTGGGCGGGCTGTTCCAGCTCGGACCCGGTTACGCCCGCGCCTTCGAACTGATCTTCATCGTCATCGGCTTCGTCGGGCTCTATTTTTTCATGCGCACGGCGGTCGCTCACGAGCCGATCCGGGGCTGATCCCGGCTTTCGCCGTCAAAGGCGCGTCATTCCCTTGAGGACGTGAGAATCATGGCCGGCATGGAGGAACGCGAGACCGCGCGCAACGAAGCGCATGACCGCCGCCATGGTCCGGCCGCCGCGCCGGCGCGGCGCGCGGCGGGCTTTTCCCTCCTGCGGCTTTCCGCCCTCCAGCGCCTCGGGATTGTCGCCGTCGCGCTCGTCCTGTTGTGGAACGGCGTGCGCTGGGCCTTGTCATGACCGCTCCAACCAACGCGCCGCGCATCCGCGTCCACGACCTGACCCTGGGCTATGACCGCCACCCGGCGGTGCATCATCTCGACGGCGAAATCGCGCCGGGCGCGCTGCTCGCCGTCTGCGGCCCCAACGGCGCCGGCAAATCGACCCTGTTCAAGGCCCTGACGGGCAATCTGAAACCCATGGGCGGCTCGATCGACCTTGGCGGCGCCCAGCCCCGCAACATCGGCTATCTGCCCCAGGCGGCTCAGCTTGACCTGAGCTTTCCAATCGACGTCTTCGACATGGCCGCCATGGGCCTGTGGCGGCGAATCGGCCTGTTCGGCGCCTTAAGCCGCGCCGACGAGGAAAAGGTCCACGACGCGCTCGCCGCCGTGGGCCTCGGCGGCTTCGAGCGCCGCCCGATCGGCGCCTTGTCCGGCGGCCAGACCCAGCGCCTGCTGTTCGCGCGGCTGATGCTCCAGGACGCCCCCGTCCTTCTGCTCGACGAGCCTTTCGCGGCGATCGACGAGCGCACGGTCGGCGATCTTCTCGCCCTGATCGCGCTCTGGCGCGCCGAAGGGCGAACCGTCGTCGCCGTCCTTCACGATTTCGACCTGATTCGCGCCCATTTCCCGCAGTGCCTGCTGCTGGCCCGCGAAAAGATCGCCTGGGGCCCGACCGGCGAGGCGCTTTCCGACGCAAACCTTGCCCGCGCCCGCATGATGATCGAAGCTTTCGACGACCGGGCCGCCGCTTGCGACCGCGTCGCCTGAACAATGGATGAAACGATGGGCTTGAGTTCTCTGACCGACCGCGTGTCCCCGATCGAGGCCGGCGCCGAAATCGTCGGCGCGGCGTTTCTCGGCCGGCTGCCCGCTTTCGCACTGGCCGACGGGACCGTGATGCTGGCGGAAATCGGCGAGGAGCGCCGGATCAAGGCCCACCCGGACGGCGCCGTTCTCCTCGCCGCCTGCGACGGCAGGAGATTTTACACCGGCGGCGACGACGGCGCCGTCGCCGCGACCGGCGCCGATGGCGCAAGCGAAACCCTCGCCCGCGAAAACGGCTGGATCGACGCCCTGACCTGCCGGGCGGACGGCGCGCTCGCCTGGTCGAGCGGAAAAAATGTCCGCGCCCGCGATTCCAGGGGCGAGATCAAGACCTTCGCCGCGCCGTCCACGGTGCGCGGCCTCGCCTTCTTTCCGAAAGGCTATCGCCTCGCCGTCGCCCATTACAACGGCGCGAGCCTATGGTTCCCCAATACCGCGGCCGAGGCGGACACGCTCGGCTGGAAAGGCTCGCATCTCGACGTCACGGTCTCGCCCGACGCCCGCTTCGTCGTCACCTCGATGCAGGAGAACGCCTTGCACGGCTGGCGGCTGTCCGACCGCAAGGACATGCGCATGACCGGCTATCCGGCCAAGACGCGGTCCTTCTCATGGTCGCATGACGGAGTCTGGCTCGCCACATCCGGCGCCGACGGCTGCATCGTCTGGCCCTTTTCGGGAAAAGACGGGCCGATGGGCCAGCCGCCGCGCGAATGCGGCGTTCGCCCCAATGTCGTGACCACCGCCGTGGCCTTTCATCCCCGGGCTCTTGTCGTCGCCATCGGCTATGACGACGGATGGATCCTGCTGGTGCGCCTGACCGACGGCGCGGAAATTCTCGTCCGCCGCACGGACGCGGAAGAACCGCGCGTCGCCATTTCCGCGTTGGCCTTCAACGCGGACGGCGACAGGCTGGTCTTCGGCGCCAGAAGCGGCCGCGCGGGGATTCTCGATATCCCGGCGTGACAGCCTTTTGCACGTCCGGTTCAAGCCAGAACGAAAAAATCGGCGCCAATTTCCCTCGAACTGATTTAAGATGCTCCCCTGGCGGCGCCGCCCTCGCGCGCCCTGAAATGCCTGCCAATCGAGCCTGTCGTGATCGAGAGCGAAAATCCGCCGCCAGTCCACGCCGAAGCGGCGGGCGAGCCCCCGAAGAGCCTGAAGCCGACGCCTGCGGCGCCCGCGGACCGCGCCCAGCAGGAAGTCGAAATTAAATTCGTGACCGACTCGTCCGGCCTCGCCGCGGCGCTCGGATCGGACCTTCTGCGCGTGGAAAAGCCGAGCCCGGCGCGCAAGCTCGTTTCGATCTATTTCGACACGCCGGACTGGGCGCTGAAACAGCGCAAAATGGCGCTGCGCGTGCGCCGCAATGGGCGCGCCGCGCCGATCATGACCCTGAAATGGCCGACGGAGACGGCAGGCGACATTTTCGCACGCGGCGAGGTCGAGGTTCGCGCGCCGAAGATGGAGCCGGACCTTTCCCTGTTCGACGCCGACTTGGCCGCGAGCCTGCGCGAGATCCTCGGCGACGCGCCGCTGGAGGCGAAATTCGAGACCCATGTCAGGCGGGTCGCGCGGCTGATCGGCTATGGATCGGCGCGCATCGAGGCCGCCTTCGACGAGGGCGTCATCCATTCCGGCGCGCGCGAATTGCCATTGCGCGAGCTCGAACTGGAGCTGAAATCCGGACCCGCGCAGGATTTCTTCGACTTCGCCGGCCTTATCGCCGAGACGCTCCCCTTGCGGCTCGACAATGTCAGCAAGGCGGAGCGCGCCGCGCATTTCTGTGAAGGAACGGCGCCGAAACCGGTGAAGGCCAAGCCAGCCGATCTGCCCGCCGACGCCAATCTCGACGAGGCCACGGCAAGGATCATTCTGGGGACCATCGAGCATTTCCTGGTCAACTGGGCGTCGCTGCGCGCCAGCGACGATCCCGAGTCGATCCACCAGATGCGCGTCGCCCTGCGCCGCCTGCGCGCCGCGCTGGGCATGCTGAAAAAAGTCATACCCTGCCTGGAGTTCGAGGCCTTCCGCGAGGAGGCCAAGGCGCTCGCCAGCGCCTTCGGCCCCGCGCGCGACAGCGACGCCCTGCGCGAATTGATCGAACAGGGGCCGATGGGTCATTTCGGCGAAAGGAAGGATTTCGCCCCCCTGCTCGACGCGCTCGAAAAGCGCCGCGCCGCGGCTTACGCCGAATCGCGCGCCTTGATCGAATCGCAACGCCCGACCCTTTTCGTCCTGCGCCTCAGCGCCTTCGTCGCGCGGCGCGGCTGGCGCAACGCCACGCCGGGCCTCGATCTCGCGACCCTGACCGAGCCGGTGGCGGTTTTCGCGGCTCAGGCGCTTGAGCGGCTGCATAAAAGGGCGCTCAAGCGCGGCAAAAAGCTCGTCACCCTGCCCGACGAGCAGCGCCACGAGGTCCGCATCGCCTTGAAAAACCTGCGGTACGGCGGCGAGTTCTTCGCCTCCTGTTTTGCCGGCCAGCGCGACCCGGCGCCTTTTCTGCGGGCGGCGGCCGATCTTCAGGGTCTGCTCGGCGCCCACAATGACGCGGCCAGCGCCGATCATTTCCTGAGCGCCTCGCACGCCGAGGGAGCCGCCCGCGCCGCCGGAATCGTGTCCGGCTGGTATGCCCGCGGCGCCGTCATCGCCGACAAGCGTCTCGCCAGGGAATGGAAGCGATTCAAGGCGATGCGGCCATTCTGGCGCTGATTTCCTTTCGCGCGGCCAAGGGCGCGGCTCCAACCCGCGCAAGCTTTCCCGCGGGCGCTTTCCCGCGCGAGCTTTCGGCTTATTCCCGTGGCGGCGGCGAGGAGGCGGCGAGGAGGTCGCGCAGGACCACGGCCTGATTATGCGCCTGGTCTTTCGCGGCATAGATCAGCGTCAGCTTTCGGCCCGCCGCGCTCCGTCGGATTTCATCGAGAAGCGCGGACTTGGGCGCCAACTCCGCCAGATAGCGCCGCCGGAATTCTTCCCACCGGACGGGATCATGGCCGAACCAGATCCGAAGCTCCGCGCTCGGCGCCAGCTCCTTGAGCCAGAGGTCGATGGCGGCGTCCTCCTTGCGCAGCCCGCGCGGCCAAAGCCGATCGACCAGCACGCGCAGGCCGTCGTCGCCAGACGCCTTTTCGAAAGCGCGCTTGATGCGGATGTCCAGTTGTCGCGCCATGGCCGCCTCCTCTCGAGCCAGCGCGGCGGTCAGCCGGCCTTGGTCGACTCCGTCGCCTCGACGGCGGTCAAAGCCAGGATGGAATGCGCGTAGGCGCCGCCCGCGCGCATTTCGGCGGCGACCCAGATGGCCTCCATCAGTTCTTGCGGCGTCGCGCCATGGCGCAGCGCCGCTTTGGTGTGGCCGGCGATGCAATAGGGGCATTGGGTGACATGCGCCACGGCGACCGCGATCAGCTGTTTGGTTTTAGCTGTCAGCGCGCCATCGGCGAAAACCTGACGGCTGAAGGCCTGGAAAGCTCTTTCCGTTTCGGGCGCCAGCGCCCGCCGTTTCTCGGCAAGGGCCCTTGACGGCGGCGGGAACAGGGTTTCGGACATGAAAGGCTCCTTGATCGGCGCTGGCGCTGGCGGAGGCGGCGCGCGCCCGTCTTCAATTTCTTGCCGCCCGGATGCAACGTCTTACCGCGCCAAATGTTTCCCCGAAAATTCATCGCGGACTGATATCGTCGCGAGGAAGACCGGCGTGCGGAGGTGTCGGGACCGATAGTCCGCTGTCTCGCGCCCCGAACCGGCGACTTGCCAGAATGCGCGGTCGAAGCGACGCGGGGGAAGACTCCGTGGAAAAGTTGCTGCAACGCTTTTTGAATGAAATCATCAAGAAGGGAGCGGTCGAAATCTTGACGCCACGCGCCGTTTTTCGCGTCGGCGACGGCGCGCAGACGGCTTGCGCCATTCGTTTCCGCGATGATCGCGCGGCGCTCGATCTGATGCGCAATCCGGAATTCGCTTTTGGCGAACTTTATATGGACGGCCGGATCGAGCTGGTTCGAGGCACGATCTACGACGCCCTCGCCCTGATCACGCGCAACCTGGCTCGGGCCAGCCTGCCGCCCTGGCTGCGCCTCCTCAGGCGGACGCGCGACCGGCTCCGCCGCTTCAAACGGCGCAACGTGCTGACGCAGGCCCGGCGTAACGCCGAATTCCACCACGACCTGGGCGAACAGCTCTATCGCCTGTTCCTCGATGACGACATGCAATATTCCTGCGCCTATTTCGAGGAGCCGGGCGCCGCTCTCGACGAAGCGCAAAAGGCCAAGGCGCGCCATATCGCCGCCAAGCTGCTGATCGAGCCGGACGACGAGGTTCTCGACATCGGCTGCGGCTGGGGCGGACTTGGCCTTTATCTGGCGCAAACCTGTGGCGCGAAGATCACCGGCGTGACCCTGTCGCCCCGGCAACTCGATGTCGCGCGGCGCCGGGCGCGTCAGGCGCAACTCGCCGGATCGGCCGATTTCCGGCTGGAGGATTACCGGGAGATTGGCGGCCGCTTCAAACGGATCGTCTCTGTCGGCATGTTCGAGCATGTCGGCGCTGATTATTACGACGCGTTTTTCGCCCGGATCGCCAGCCTGCTCGACGGGAACGGCGTCGCATTGATTTCGACGATCGGGCGCGCCGACGGTCCCGGCGCCACCAATTCCTGGATCACCAGACATATTTTCCCCGGCGGGCATATCCCCGCCCTGTCGGAGATCGTTCCCAGCGTCGAGCGCGCCGGACTGATCATCTGCGATATCGAAGTTCTGCGGCTGCATTACGCCGAGACGCTGGCGCATTGGCGCGCCAGCTTCGCCGCGCGGCGCGAGGAGGCCGAGGCGCTCTACGGCCCAAAATTTTGCCGGATGTGGGAATTCTATCTGGCGGGGTGCGAATGCGCCTTCCGCTTCGACGTCGAAGTGGTGTTCCAGTTGCAACTCGCCAACAGCATGGACGCCGTGCCGATCACCCGCAACTATATTCCCGACCTCGAGGCGCGGCTGCGCGCGAAGGAAAACGCTCAAGCGGCGTCGCGGGCGGCGCCTTGATGTTTGCCGCATGCGCCCGCCCGTGTTTTACTGCGGCCCGCCTTGATCCACACGGGACGCCATGACCGGAATGCCTCAACGCCGCCTTGTCGTCTTTTCGGGAAGCGGCGTTTCTGCTGATTCCGGCCTCGACACATTCCGCACGTCCGGCGGCGAGAGCCTCTGGGCGCAGTACGACCCGCAAATCGTTTGCAATTTCGATTGCTGGGAGAAAAATTTCTTCCTCGTCCACGAATTCTACTCGCGCCGTCGCGAGGAGCTGGGCAAGGCCGCGCCCAACCCCGCCCATTTTCTGGCGGTCGATTGGGAGCGGCGTTTCGGCGCCGAATTGATCACCCAGAACGTCGACGATCTGTTCGAGCGCGCCGGCGCCCGCGCTGTGCTGCATGTCCACGGCTTTCTTCCCGCCCTGCGCTGCATGTCCTGCGGCGCGCAATGGCTGATCGGCTACCGACGTTTTTCCCCGGAGACTGACCGCTGCCCCAAATGCGGGCGGCTGGAGAGCGTGAAGCCCAACGTCGTCTTCTTCAACGAGCCTGCGCCGCGCTATGCCGATATGTGGCGCAGCCTCGAAAATCTGTCCGCGAACGACGTGCTGGCGGTCATCGGCACGTCGGGCCTTGTCCTGCCCATCGGCGAAATCGCCCGCCGCAGCCCGGCGGCCACGATTTTGTCCAATCTCCAGCCCGCCGACAGCCCGCGCGACCAGGATTTCGACCACGTGCTGCACGGCCGCGCCGCCGAAGTCGCCCCCGATCTGGATCGGCTGGTGACGGAGTTGATGGAGCGATGAAGAGGCGCGCCGAATCGAGCCCTTAGCTCGCAGACTCGGGATTGTCCTCGAGGATCAGATCGACCATCAGCTCATGGGCGATCGCCTCGAGGGATTGGCGCAGGTCGTCGAGATGAACGTCGTCGGGCAGCGTCAGCCGCGCCTTGGCCTTGAACATGGCTTCCCCGGAGAAGGACCCGCTGACGCACTCGCTTTCGAGTTCGGCGATGCTGACATTGTGGGCGGCGAGGACGTGCGATATGTCGCGGATGATGCCGGGCCGGTCGAGGCCGACCAGCTCAAGCCGCAAGGCGCGGCCCGCCGCCGGCGCCGGCTCGTCGCTTTTCTCGATGATGAAGCGCAGTCCCTGGGCTTCCAGCTTGCGCAAGGAGTCGACCAGCGCGTCCGCCTTTTCCGGCGCGATGGCGACCAGAAGCATGCCCGCGAACTGGCCGGAAAGGCTCGCCATGCGGGTGTCGAGCCAGTTTCCGCCGCCGGCGGTGATGGTTTCGGACACCGCGCTCACCAGGCCCGGCCGGTCGCGGCCGATGACGGTCAGAACGAGATGAATTGGCATGGACGCGCTCCTCTTGACGCTTCGCGAACGCCCGGCGCCGGCATTCGAGGCGTTCGACGATTTCTGGCGCGGCAGGCCGAGAACATGCGGCAAGGCGATGGATTCTTTCCGCCTGTCGAGCATTGAGCGATCCGCGACATGATTCATGCGCGATTATAGGCGATCGGCGGGCGCGGTCCAGCAGGGACGTCCCTGCCGAGGCAAGCAGGACGGCGTCGCGATCCTGCGGGATTTTGACCGGCGCCGGCGCCAAGCTATAACCCGATCGTCACGCGGCCCCGCGCCGCAAACGGAGCCGCCTGTCATGACCTTGCGCACGATGAACCTGGACGCGTTCAAGGCGACGCCCCTGACCCGCGAACCGTTCGAATTCCTCACGGTTCCCAATTTCCTGAACCCTGAGGCCTGCGCCGCGATCAACCGCGATTATCCGAAAATCGGCAGGAGCGGCAGTTACCCCGTCGCGCGGCTGTCTTTCGGGCCGGCCTTCCAGACCCTGCTCGACGAGTTGGCGAGCGACGCCTTCCGCGACGCCTTCGCCGAGAAATTCGATGTCGATCTCACCGGACGGCCCCATACGATCACCGTGCGCGGACAATGCAGCCCCAGGGACGGCCGCATCCACACCGACACCAAGAGCAAGATCCTCACGCTGCTGATCTACATGAATCCGGAATGGGAACATTCCGGCGGTCGCCTGCGGCTGCTGAAATCCAACGCCAGCCTGGAAGACCCGATCATGGAGGTTCCGCCGGCCGCCGGAACCTTGCTGGCCTTCAAGCGGTCCGACAATTCCTGGCATGGCCACAAGCCTTTCTATGGCGAACGCCGGGTGATCCAGTTCAACTGGGTGACTTCGGAAGGCGACCGCCGCATCGCCATGCTGCGCCACCATCTCTCGGCGGCGGTCAAGCGCCTGTTCGGCAGTACGTCGGAACAGCCCTGCGCCTGAAAATCCCAGCCCCATAGAGTCTCGAAAGACGCCCGTCCGGACCGTCGGACACTGGTGGGGGAGGCCAGGGGGCGCCGCGCCAACTCACGCGGATTTTGTGTTTTTCCGCCAGATCTTTTCGTAGACGCCGATGATTTCCTCGACCTCGCGGTCGCGGTTGAAGCCCTCCATCACGCGCGCCCGCGCCTTTTCGCCGATGGCCTCGATCTTCTGCGGCTCGCGCATCAGCGGCTCGATGGCGGCGACAAGCTCCTCCACTTCGCCGGTGGGTGTGAGAACCCCGGTCACGCCATCCTCGATCACCAGTTCCGCCGCGCCGGCGCGGGTCGCAACCACGGCGTTGCCGGCAGCCATCGCCTCCAGCATGGTCAGGCCAAAGCCTTCGACGCGCGAGGCGAAGACATAGATCGAAATGCGCCGATACCACAACGGCACTTCTTGGATCGGCAATTCGCCCAGAAAACGGATGCGATCCGACAGGCCGGCGGCGGCGATGTCCGCCTTGAGCCGATTGACGAAAGCGGCATGGTCCGGCGCGATCAGGCCGACGATGATCGCCGTGAAATCGGGATATTTGGGCAGAAGCCGCAGCATGGCGGCGACGAACAGATCGACGCCCTTCTGCTTGCGCACCCGGCCGAAGACGCCGATCCCGTATTTTCCCGGCAGCCCCGTCGCGGCGAAAGCCGCCGCGCGGTCCCGCGGCGGCTTGTAGGTTTCGAGGTCGATGCCGTGATGGATCACCGTCGCCTCGCGCTTCAGAAAAGAGGCGGAGATTTCGCTGGTGGCGATGATTTCGTCCATCCGCGAGATCAGGAAGCGGGTGAAAGCGGTGTGGTGGCGCTGGGCGGCGGAATTGAAGATCAAGGCGAAGCGCCAGCCGAGCCATTTGAGGAGCAGCCCGACCACCATCTCGTTATTGCGGCGGGCGTGCCAGATGCGGACCTTATGCCGTTTCGACGCGCGGAAACGCAAGGCCAGCAGGCCGAAGACGGACAATCGCGCGATTCCCTCCGGCGCGTCGGTTCCAAACCAGACGGCGCCGCGCTTTTGCGCGATCAAGGGCGCAATGGTGCGGTTCACCGCGGTTCCACCCGAATAGCGGAGGTTGAAGTTCGGAATGATGACTTCGATCTCGTCCAAAATCAGGTCCTCGACGCGCTGACTGGCGCTGCCCGAGGGCGAATAGCCTATTGGCGGCTTTTGCGAAACCCGTCTTGTGCGCGTGGCCTTTGCCGCGTCTTGGAGCGCCCCGGGCCGAGACCTCCGGAACGGGCGAAAACCATGGCGAGAACCACTGCGCTGTGAACCGCTGCTCTTGCCAAAAACCGCAAAAATCCTTTATGGTCATTCATGGCGAAATATTCGCCCCAAGATCGAGCCGCCCGTGTCATTTGACATAGACCAGATTCTGACGACGAAATCCGGCGCCCTGCGCCCGGCGGCGTCGGCGCGCGCTTTCGGCTCGACGCTCCTTCTTCTTATCGACCCCTGAGGGCCGGCCGGGCTTTGCCTGGGCGCTCAGGGGAGTTCGAGCCGCAGCCTTTTCCGGCCCCGGCTCCGCATGTCCCTAGAAAAGTTCGTCAGGACGATGCGGAAGAGCCAGGGGCGCCCATTCAGGACCACGTCATGACCGAATCTCATTCCTCCGCCAACGCCGATCGCGTCATCATTTTCGACACCACCCTGCGCGACGGCGAGCAATGCCCTGGCGCCTCGATGACCTTCGAGGAAAAGCTGGAGGTCGCCGACATTCTGGACGCCCTGGGCGTCGATGTGATGGAAGCCGGCTTCCCGATCGCCTCGCAGGGCGATTTCGATTCCGTGTCCGAAATCGCGCGCCGGGTCAAGAACGCCTCCGTCTGCGGGCTGTCGCGCGCTTCCTCCAAGGACATCGACCGCTGCGCCGAAGCCGTGCGCCACGCCCGCATCCCGCGCATCCACACCTTCATTTCGACCTCGCCGGTCCATATGAAATACAAATTGCAGATGGAGCCGGACAAGGTCCTGGAGCTGATCGCGTCGTCGGTCACGAGAGCGCGCAACCATGTGGAATTCGTGGAATGGTCGGCGGAGGACGGCACCCGCACCGAGCACGACTTCCTGTGCCGCGCCGTCGAGATCGCGATCAACGCTGGCGCGACGACGATCAACATTCCCGACACGGTCGGTTACGCCACGCCGGACGAATATCGCGCCTTGTTCGAAATGCTGCGCGCGCGAGTGCCCAATGCCGACAAGGCGGTCTTTTCGGTCCATTGCCACAACGACTTGGGGCTGGCGGTCGCCAATTCCATCGCCGGCGTCAAGGGTGGCGCGCGCCAGATCGAATGCACCATCAACGGCATCGGCGAGCGCGCCGGCAACGCGGCGCTGGAGGAAATCGTCATGGCGATGCGCACCCGCGCCGACGCCCTCCCCTATACGAACAATATCGACGCCAGGCTGCTGACTCGCGCGTCAAAACTGGTTTCGGCGGTCACCTCCTTCCCGGTCCAGTACAACAAGGCGATTGTCGGGCGGAACGCCTTCGCCCATGAGAGCGGCATTCATCAGGACGGCATGCTGAAGAACGCCCACACCTACGAGATCATGACGCCGGAATCGGTCGGCGTGCAAAAGACGTCGCTGGTGATGGGCAAGCATTCCGGACGCCACGCCTTCAGGGAAAAGCTGAGGGAACTGGGCTACGACCTGAGCGACAACGCTTTGGAGGTCGCCTTCGCCCGCTTCAAGGATTTGGCCGACCGGAAAAAGGTCGTCTATGACGACGACATCGTGGCCCTGGTCGACGATGAGATCGCCAACGCCCATGAACGGATCAAGGTGGTGGAGCTGACCGTGGTGGCGGGCACCAAAGGTCCGCAAAAAGCCGCTTTGACTCTGGAGATCGACGGCGAACAGAAGACCCATCAATCCACGGGCAACGGGCCGGTGGACGCGATTTTCAACGCCATCCACGCTTTGGCCCCGCATGACGCCCGGCTGGAGCTCTATCAGGTCCATGCGGTGACCGAGGGCACGGACGCGCAAGCCGAAGTCACGGTGCGCCTGTCGGAGGACGGCAATGTCGTTTCGGGACGCGGCGCCGACCCCGACACATTGGTCGCCTCGGCGCGCGCCTATATCTCGGCGCTGAACAAGATCTTCGCGAAGCGCGGGCGCGGGCCGATCGAGGCCGTCGCGATCCTGTAAGCCGCCGCCGCGCCGCCCGCGAAAAATCACGGGCGGCGCTTTTTTTCGCGCGCGAACGCCCTATCTTACCGGCGACCGGAGGACTTCATGTTCGGATTTCTGCTCCGCGCCGCCATTGTCGCGCTCGGGCTTTGGGTGGCCTCGCGCATCGTTCCCGGAATCGGTTTCAATTCCACCGAGACCCTGCTTGTCGCCGCGGTGCTGCTCGGACTCGTCAACGCCATCGTGCGGCCGATCCTCATCGTGCTGACCTTGCCGATCACCGTGCTGACCCTCGGCCTGTTCCTTCTGGTGGTGAACGGGCTGATGATCGAACTTGTCGCCCATCTGCTCGACGGATTTTTCGTCCGCGACCTCGGCGCGGCGGTTCTGGCCTCGCTGGTGGTGAGCCTGGTGAGCTGGGTCGTGTCCTGGTCGATCGGGCCGTCCGGCTATGAAATCATGATCGTGCGGCGCTGAGGCGCCGGAAATTGTGACCTCCTGCAGGGCGCCGTGCACAAAAGCAGCCGTCGCCTCTTTCGTAACGCGCCTGAAAACATTGACCCTTAAAATCTACGGCGGTTGAATTTTCCCGCCGAGAACCTTGGGGCCGCGCCGTGCAGATTTTTGTCTCCTTTCTTATCGCCGTCGCTGCCTTCGCGCTGCTGATGACGGCGATCGGCAGCTTTTTCACCGTGCAGACCGCGCAGGTCGCGGTCATCACCCGTTTCAACCGCTATCTCCGCGTCGCCCATGCCGGGCTGAACTGGAAAGTTCCCTTCATTGATCGGGTCGACGGGCGCATGAGCCTGCGCGTCGATCAGATTTCCCTGACCATGGAGACCAAGACCAAGGACAATGTCTTCGTCACCATCCCGATCTCGGTCCAGACCCGCGTCCGCACCGAAAAGGCTTACGAGGCCTATTACAGCCTGTCCGACCCCCGGGCGCAGATTCAGGCCTATGTCGAACAGGTGGTGCTCGGCCATGTGCCGGGCATGACGCTCGACGAGGTTTTCGCCAGCCAGTCGAGCATAGCCGCGGCGGTCAAGCATGAACTCGATGTCGATATGGCGGCCTTCGGCTTTGAAATCGTCAATGTGCTGGTCACCGACATCATCCCCGACGCAAAGGTCAAATCGGCGATGAACGACATCAACGCCGCCCAGCGCGAGCAGGTCGCGGCCGGTGCGCGCGGCGAGGCGGAAAAGATCCTGGTGGTCAAGAAGGCCGAGGCCGAGGCCGAAAGCAAGGCCTTGCAGGGCCAGGGCATCGCCAATCAACGCAAGGCGATCATCGACGGATTGCGCGGCTCGATCGAGGAATTCCAGAAATCGATCGGCGACGCCAGCGCCAGGGAGGTCATGCAGCTGGTGCTGGTGACCCAATATTTCGACACGCTCAAATCGATCGGCGAACAGGGCAAGACCAATACGCTCTTCGTCTCCCATTCGCCCGGCGCGGTGCAGAATTTTTCCGAACAGGTGATGCAGGCGATCGCCGGCGCGGCGGAAGTCGGGAAATAAGCTTCCGACCAAAGAACAAACCGCGCACCGGGAATAAGCTGCGCCCCCATCTTGCCCAAACGACCTTTGGCGTCGCAATCTTCTCGGCCCGGGCCATTCCGGCCGGACGCACATTCGAGGAAACGCCATGGCCGTCGAAAGCAAGAGACCCGAGACTATTGTCCTTCACGCCGGCTGGCGAGCCGATCCGGTCACCGGCGCGGTGGCGCCGCCGATCTACCAGACCACCAGCTACCAGTTCCGCGACACCGAGCACGCCGCCAATCTGTTCGCGCTGAAGGAACTCGGCAATATCTACACAAGGCTCGGCAATCCCACGACCGACATTCTCGAACAGCGCCTCGCCGCGCTCGAAGGCGCCGCCGCGGCGCTCTGCGTCTCGTCCGGTCAGGCGGCCTCGGCTTTCGCCCTGCAGAATCTCGCGCGAGTCGGCGACAATGTCGTCTCCTCGACCGACCTTTATGGCGGCACCTGGAATCTTTTCGCCAATACGCTGAAGGATCAGGGGATCGAAGTCCGTTTCGTCGATCCGAGCGATCCGGCGAATTTCCGCCGCGCCACCGATTTCCGCACCCGCGCCTATTTTGCCGAAACCCTGCCCAATCCCAAGCTGGCGGTCTTCCCCATCGCCGAGGTGGCGGCGATCGGCCGCGAGATCGGCGTCCCGCTGATCATGGACAATACCGCCGCGCCGATCCTGGCGCGCCCGCTCGACCATGGCGCGGCGGTGGTGGTCTACTCCACCACCAAATTCATCGGCGGCCATGGCGCGGCGATCGGCGGCGCCATCGTGGACGGCGGCAATTTCGACTGGGAGAGATTTTCCGAGCGCCAGCCCGCGCTCAACACCCCGGACCCGTCCTATCACGGCGCGATCTGGACCCAGGCCGTCAAACCGATCGGCCCGGTGGCCTATGTCATCAAAATCCGAACCACCTTGCTGCGCGACCTCGGCTCCGCGCCATCGCCCTTCAATTCCTTCCTCACCTTGCAGGGTCTCGAAACCCTGCCCCTGCGCATGGAGCGCCATTGCCAGAACGCAACCGCCGTCGCCAACTGGCTGGCGAAGCGGCCGGAAATCGTCAAGGTCATCCACCCCTCGCAACAAAGCGGCGAAACTCGCGCGCGGGCGGAAAAATATCTCAAGGGCGGCTATGGCGCGCTGCTCGGCTTCGAACTCGCGGGCGGCGCGGCGGCGGGCAAGAAATTCATCGACGCGTTAAAACTTTTCTATCACGTCGCCAATATCGGCGACGCCCGCAGCCTCGCCATCCATCCGGCCTCGACCACCCATTCCCAGCTCGCCGAAGAGGCGCAGCGCGCGACCGGCGTTTCGCCCGGCTATGTCCGGCTGTCGGTCGGTCTTGAGCATATCGACGATATTCTCGCCGATCTCGATCAGGCGCTGAAAGCGATCTAGCCGCGCGAGGGCCGGCGGTCGTCGCGCAAGCGGCCTTTGCAACAGGGCAAAGCATCAGCTTTCTAAGATGGGCTATTGATATTTATATAGCTAATACTATATCCTGCCAAGATGCGGGGACTGCCCATGATGATCCATGGCATGGCGTCGGCAAATCTGACCGAAAGCACCACCCGCCAGATTCGCGAGGTTCTGGCGGGGCGGCGGCGGGGCCCGCGCGCAGCGCTGCTTTTCGCCGGACCGGCGGTCATCGCCTCGATCGCCTATGTCGATCCGGGCAATTTCGCCACGAATATCCAGGCCGGCGCGAGCTATGGCTATGCCCTGCTATGGGTGGTGGTGCTGGCCAATGCGATCGCCATGCTGTTCCAGGCTTTGTCGGCCAAGCTCGGCGTCGTCACCGGGCGCAATCTCGCCGAAATGTGCCGCGAACGCTTTCCCGCGCCCGTGCGCTACTTGATGTGGGCGGTCAGCGAATTCGCGGCCATGGCCACCGATCTCGCGGAATTTTTGGGCGGGGCGATCGGCCTGTCGCTGCTGCTCCAGCTGCCGCTGCTCGCCGGCATGGCGGTGACGGCGGTGGCGACTTTGGCGGTCCTGGCCTTCCAAGGCCGCGGCTTCCGGCCGATGGAGCTGATCATCGGCGGCTTTGTCGCGATCATTGGCGTTTCTTATGTCGCTGAATTGTTCATCGCGCCCGTGGACTGGGCGGCCGCCGGCCGCGCGCTGGCCAGGCCGTCGCTGCCCGACGCCAAGGCCCTGACCATCGCGGTTGGAATCATCGGCGCGACCGTCATGCCGCACGCCATTTATCTTCACTCCGGACTGACCCAGAATCGCGCGCCGGCGCGCAACGACGCGGAGCGCCGCAAGCTGCTGCGCTTTTCGGCCTGGGAAAGCGTCATCGCGCTGGCGGCCGCCGGCGCGGTCAATATCGCCATGGTGATCATGGCTTCCGCCGCCTTCCATGCTGGCCATGCCGATGTCGCCGAGATCGAAACCGCTTATCACAGCCTGACGCCGCTGCTGGGCGGGGCGGCGGCGAGCGTGTTCCTGGTCTCGCTGCTGGCCTCCGGAATTTCCTCCTCGGCGGTCGGGACCTTGGCCGGGCAGATGATCATGCAGGGCTTCGTCGGCTTTCGCATCCCGATCTGGATGCGCCGCCTCGCGACCATGCTGCCGGCCTTCGTCGTCGTGACGATGGGCGTCAACGCCACCGACGCCCTGGTTTACAGCCAGGTCGTGCTGTCCTTGGCCTTGCCGGTTCCTGTCATTGCGCTGGTCCTGTTCACCCGCGACCGCGCCGTCATGCGGGAGTTCGCCAATGGCCGGCTGACCGACGCCGCCGCCATCGCCGGAACCTTGGTCATTCTGGCGCTGAACGCGGTCCTGTTGCTCCAGACCTTCCATATCGCGATCCCCGGCCTTGCCGGCGCGTGACCGCAGGCAAGATTTTTGCGCGCATGAAATATGGTCCGTGCTAAAGACAATCGCGCGCATTCCGACTCTCGAAAGCGAAACGCCGTGGTGAAATCTTCCGCTTCCGGCCACAAGCGCCATATTCCGACCGATCACAAGACGCGGGCCGAGGCGTTTCAGAAAAGCCGCGACGACCGCCGCTTCGAATTGAAGGAAGACTATGTCGAGCTGATCGCCGAACTGATGGCGCAGGAGGGCGAGGCGCGCCAGACCGACATCGCGCGGCGCCTCGGCGTCACCCAGCCGACGGTCGCCAAAATGCTCAAGCGCCTCGCCGAGGAAAATCTGGTGACGCAGCGCCCCTATCGCGGCGTTTTCCTCACCGAGGAAGGCCAGCGTCTGGCGGCGGCGACCCGACGCCGGCATGAAATCGTCGAGGCTTTGCTGCTGCGGCTTGGCGTCGATTCAGACACGGCGCGCAAGGACGCCGAGGGCATCGAGCATCACGTCAGCGACAAGACCCTCGAAGCCTTCGAGATTTTCCTCGCGACAAGGTGACGCCGGCCGACGGAGCTTGACAGGCGCGGCTCTTTTGATAGGCGTGTCCGGGCCCGTCGTTTTCGACCGCGCCTGGGCGATTGAGAGGAATTATGGCGTTCGACCGCATCGGCCCACGCACGGCCGGCCTGTTTTTCCCCGCGATTCTCGTCGCCATGGTCCTTAGCTTCGGCCTGGGAGCCGCCGCCAGGGCGCAGGGCCTGTCAAAGGGCAAATTCGGCGACTGGGAAATGCGCTGCGAGACCCCGCCCGGCGCCGCCCATGAGCAATGCGCCCTGATGCAAAGCGTCGCCGCCGAGGACAAGCCCAATGTCAATCTCGTGGTGATCGTGCTGAAGACCGCCGACGGCAAGAGCAAGCTGCTGCGCGTCATCGCGCCTCTGGGCGTGCTGCTGCCCTCCGGCCTCGGCCTCAAGATCGACTCGGCCGACATCGGCCGCGCCGGCTTCGTGCGCTGCCTGCCCTCCGGCTGCATCGCCGAAGTGGTGATGGAGGACAAGCTGATCCAGCAACTGAGTTCCGGAACCACCGCGACCTTCATCATTTTCCAGACGCCGGAGGAAGGCATCGGCATTCCGCTGAGCCTGAACGGATTCAGGGACGGTTTCGCGAAATTGCCCTGACCTGGCGAATTTGAATGGCCGCTTCTGGAGCGCGCATCATGTCGGATATGGAACAGGCTCCCGCCCGCACTCCGCTCTACGCCCGCCACATCGCGCTGGGCGGGCGGATGGTCGATTTCGCCGGCTACGCCCTGCCGGTGAACTACCGCAAGGGCGTCCTCGCCGAGCACCTCTTCACCCGCGACAGGTCCGGCCTGTTCGACGTTTCCCACATGGGACAGGCCTTTCTCTCCGGGCCCGAGGCCGCGCGGCGGCTCGAAAGCTTGGTTCCCGGCGACATTCAGGCCCTCGCGCCGGGGCGCATCCGCTACACCCAGTTCACCAATGACGAAGGCGGCATCCTCGACGATCTGATGGTGACGAAGCTTGCGCCCACCGCTGCGGGCGAAAGGCTGTTTCTGGTGGTCAACGCCGCCTGCAAACAGGCCGATTTCGCCCATCTGCGCGCAAAACTGCCCGATTTGCGCCTTGAGGTCCTCGAGGATCACGCGCTGCTGGCCTTGCAGGGGCCGGCGGCGGCGAACGTGCTGGAGCGCCATGTTCCCGGCGTTTCGGCCCTCGGATTCATGGCGCAAGATTATTTCTCCTGGCGCGGCGCCGAGCTCGGCGTGTCGCGCTCGGGCTATACCGGCGAGGACGGTTTCGAGATTTCCTTGTCCGCGGAGGCGGCGCGGCCCCTCGCCGACCTGCTGCTGCTGGAGGACGACGTCCAGCCCATCGGCCTCGGCGCCCGCGATTCCCTGCGCCTCGAAGCCGGCCTCTGCCTCTATGGCCATGACATCGACACGACCACCAGCCCGGTCGAAGCCGGCCTCGTCTGGTCGATTTCCAGACGCAGGCGCGAACAGGGCGGCTTTCCCGGCGCCGCGCGCATCCAGAAGGAGTTGGCCGAGGGCGTGGCCCGGCAGCGCGTCGGCCTCGCGCCCGACGGCAAGGCGCCGGCGCGCGAAGGCGCTGACATCGCTAGCGCCGATGGCGCGCTCATCGGCAAGGTCACCTCGGGCGGTTTTTCGCCTTCGCTCGGCCGCCCCATCGCCATGGGCTATGTTCCGCCCGAATTCGCGCGGGAAGGAACCGCCTTGAATTTGATCGTGCGCGGAAAACTTTTGCCCGCGCGCGTGGTTCCCCTGCCCTTCGTTCCCAACCGCTATCACCGGCCCGCAAAAGCCTGATTTCCGGAGCTTTCCATGACCGACATGCTGTTCACCAAGGATCACGAATATATTGTCGTCGAGGACGGCGTCGGCCGGGTCGGCATCACCCGGTTCGCCCAGGGCCAGCTCGGCGACGTGGTTTTCGTCGAGCTTCCCGATATCGGCGCGCAGCGCAAGCAGGGCGAGGAAGCGGGCGTGGTCGAGAGCGTCAAGGCGGCGAGCGAGGTCTTTTCGCCGGTCTCCGGCGAAGTGGTCGAGGTCAATTCCGACCTCTCCGACCATCCGGCCCTGGTGAACGAAGACCCCCAGGGCGACGGCTGGTTCTTCAAGATCAAGCTCGCCAATCCGGCTGAATTGTCGAACCTGCTCGACAAGGCGGCCTATGACGCCCTGCTCGCTTCGCTCGCCTGAGTTTTTCGGGGGCCGCATGATCGACACCGACTCGCCCCCGCTCTGCCCGCATTGCGCCAAGCCGGATTTTCTGTGCGTCTGCGATTCCGTCGAACCGATCGACAATCGCGTCGCGCTGCTGATCCTCCAGCACCCGCAGGAGCAGGACCGGCTGCTTGGCACGGCAGGCGTGACCCGCCGCGCGCTGAAGAACGCCGAATTGAAAATCGGCCTGTCCTGGCCAAGCCTCGCCAAAGCCTTGGGGCGCGACGCCAATCCATCCGAGTGGGCGGTCCTGCACCTCGGCGCCGCCCACGCGAAAAATCTGCCGGCTGATCGCGACGTGCTTGTGCTGGACAAGAAGGGCGAGCCCTTGCCCGATCAGGATCGGGCGCTGGCAGGGATCAAGGGCGTCGTGATTTTCGACGGCTCCTGGGCCCAGGCCAAGACCCTGTGGTGGCGCAACCCTTGGGTGCTCAAGGCGAAACGACTGGCGCTCAATCCTAAAAAACCCTCGCTCTACGGCGCCCTGCGCCGCGAACCCCGGCGCGAGGCGCTCTCGACCCTGGAAGCGGCGGCGCTGGCTTTGTCGCGGCTGGAAGGCAGGCCGGAGATCGAAGCGGCTTTGCGGAAGGATTTTTCCGCAATGCTCGACAAATATCGCGCCGCGCTGGCGAGCGGCGCGGTGACGCCGCCGGCCCCGACGCGCGGAAGTGGACCGCAGCGGCGCGCGGCCAGGAAGCGTCCGTCCCCGGCTTGAACGCCCGCGGTTTTCCCGACGGGGCTTTTATGCTATCAAGCATGATCCCGTTTCCCGAAAAGCCGAAGAGCCCATGACCCTGGCAGCGCAAGCCGCGCCTGAAAAAATCGCCGTTTCGTCGAAACCCTCGCTGGTCGGCCTGACCCGCGCGGGAATGGGCGAGGCTTTGCGCGCGATCGGGACGCCCGAGCGCGAAATCCGCATGCGCGTGTCGCAGCTCTGGCACTGGATCTATTTCCAGGGCGCGCGCGATTTTTCCGCCATGCTCAATGTCTCCAAGGTCATGCGCCAGAAGCTCGACGAGCATTTTTCGCTGGCGCGGCCGGAGGTGGTCGAGGAGCAGGTGTCCACGGATGGCACGCGAAAATGGCTGATTCGAATGGCCCCGGTCGATTCTTTCGACAAGGGCGCGGAAGTGGAATGCGTCTATATTCCCGAGGCCGATCGCGGAACGCTTTGCGTGTCGAGCCAGGTCGGCTGCACGCTCAACTGCACTTTCTGCCACACCGGCACGCAAAGGCTGGTGCGCAATCTGACCCAACAGGAGATCGTCGCCCAGCTCATCGCGGCGCGGGAAAGACTGGGCGATTTCCCCGGCCTCACACCCCCCGACAACGGCCTGATCCCCTCGGGCGAGGGCGTTCGCGCGGTGTCCAATATCGTCTTCATGGGCATGGGCGAGCCGCTCTATAATTTCGAGAATGTCCGCGACGCGGTGGAAATCCTTTCCGACGGCGACGGGTTGTCGCTGTCGAAACGCCGGATCACGGTTTCGACCTCCGGCGTCGTCCCGCAGATCGAGAGGCTCGGCGCCGAATCCGGCGCGGCCCTCGCGATCTCGCTCCACGCCGTGCGCGACGATCTGCGCGATCAACTGGTGCCGCTGAACAGGAAATATCCGATCAAGGAGCTGTTGCAGGCCTGCCGCGACTATCCCGGCGCCTCCAACGCCCGGCGCATCACCTTCGAATATGTGATGCTGAAAGGCGTCAACGACTCGCCCGCCGAGGCGCGCGAACTGGTGCGGCTGCTGAAAGGCATACCCGCGAAAATCAATCTCATTCCCTTCAATCCCTGGCCCGGCGCGCCTTATGAATGTTCGGACTGGGATCGAATCGAGAAATTTTCGGACATCGTGTTCAACGCCGGCTACGCCAGCCCGGTCCGCACCCCGCGCGGCCGCGACATTCTCGCCGCCTGCGGCCAGCTCAAGAGCGAGACGGAAAAGCTGCGGGCGCGGGCGAGACTGGCGGCTGAACTAGATTAAGCCCCCTCGACCTCGAGATGGAACGGAATATTGCCCCGCGTCGCATGGCTGTATGGGCAAACCATTTCATGCGCCTCTTCCACCAGTTTTTTCAATTCGCCGGTTGGCAGGCTTTTCGAGGTCACTTTCATTTCGACCGCGATGCCGAAGCCGCCGCCGTTGCGCGGGCCGACCGAGACCTTGCAGGTGACTTTCGCGTCGGGGATTTTCACCTTGTGTTGCGAGGCGACGAACTCGACGGCGCCGCCGAAGCAGGCGGCGTAGCCGGCGGCGAACAGATGTTCCGGCGTCGTCGTGTCGGGCAGGCCTGGCCCGCCCATGCCCTTGCGCACGGAGAGATTGACGCTGACCGAGCCGTCCTCGGTTGCGGAATGGCCGTTGCGCCCGCCGGTATTATGGGCCACGGCATGTTCCAGGACTTTGATGTCATAGGCGGTCATCTTGCTCTCCCTCGGGCGCCATCATCGCGTTCCATTCAACCTTTGCCGTGTGATTTTGGTTGCGCCGCGCCGTCAATTTTCACGCGCGGCGCGCTCGCTTTTCACGCTGATGTTCTATAAAGGTTCTCTTGAGAATCGCTCGATTGGACAAAGATGGACTGGTCCGCGCAGCAGGATAAAGCGCTTTCCGCCGTCGCGCGCTGGATCGGCGAGTCCGGCGGGCCCCAGCTTTTCCGGCTGTTCGGCTATGCCGGGACCGGCAAGACCACTTTGGCGCGCCATATCGCCGAAAATGTCGAGGGCGAGGTGCAGTTCGCCGCCTTCACCGGCAAGGCGGCTCTGGTTCTGCGCGAAAAAGGCTGCGGCGAGGCCCGCACCATCCATTCCCTGATCTACCGGCCCAAGGACCTCGACAGCGAGGAGCCGAGCTTCGTGCTCAACGAGGACAGCCCGGCCTCACGGGCGAGCCTGATCGTCATCGACGAATGTTCCATGGTGGATGAGGAATTGGGCCGCGACCTGCTGTCCTTCGGCAAAAAGGTTCTGGTTCTCGGCGATCCGGCGCAACTGCCCCCGGTCAAGGGCGGCGGTTTTTTCACGGAAACCGCCGCAGACATGATGCTGACCGAGGTGCATCGCCAGGCGGCGGACAATCCGATCGTGCGCCTCTCCATGCTCGTGCGGGCCGGCGAAAGGCTGTCGCCTGGCGACCACGGCGCGATGCGGGTGATCCCGCGCGAAAAAATCGACGCGGAGCAGGTCAAATCGGCCGATCAGGTGCTGGTCGGGCTGAACAAGACCCGCCGAGCCTATAACAAGCGGCTGCGCGAATTGTTCGGCTTCAAGGAGGCCCTGCCCGAGGTCGGCGAGAAACTCGTCTGCCTGCGCAACGACAAGGGCAAGGGCCTGCTCAATGGCGGCATTTTCCGAGTGGCGCGCGCCTCGGGGATTCGCCGGGCGCGCTATCGCATGGGCCTGACGCCCGAAGAGGCGCCGAGCGCGAAGCCGATTCGCGTCGGCGTGCTGCCGGCTTTGTTCACCGGCGAGGAAGGCACGATCTCCTTCGCCCAGAGACGCGAGTCGGATGAATTCGATTATGGCTACGCCCTCACCGTGCACAAGGCGCAGGGTTCGCAATGGGACCGGGTCGTCCTGTTCGACGAAAGTTTCGCTTTCCGCGAAAATCGCGAACGCTGGCTGTACACTGGGGTGACGCGCGCCGCGAAGGATTTGACCGTCGTGATATAGAGCTTCAGCGGCGCGCGCCCCGTTGACTCGGTGATGCTGCGGCGCAACAAATGCGCGGCGGCGGCGAATGACGTCCTTCCCGAGACGAGGCAAACCATGATGAAGGCGAAGACTGTTGCCAACAAAACCTGGGCGCAGCTCCAGGTCGGGGAGTCCGCCTCGATCGAGCGGACCTGTCAGGAGCGCGACCTTTTCCTCTTCGCCCATGTCTCGGGCAACATCAATCCGCTGATGCTGCCGCGCGCCGAGGGCAAGGAAAGCGTCGAGGGCGAGGAAAGCCCGCAGGCGCCGGTCGCGCCGTCGATGTGGGTCGGCTCGCTGATTTCGGCGGTGCTCGGCAATATCCTTCCCGGACCGGGCACGCTCTATCTGGAGCAGAAATTCGAGTTTCCCCATCGCGTCCATGTCGGCGACCGCCTCAAGGTGACCGTGACCTGCCGCGAGAAGCGCGCCGAGCCGGTCGCGGCCTTCGACACATCGATCGTCAACAGCCGCGGCGAGGTCGTCTGCAAGGGACTTGCGCTGGTCGAGGCGCCCATCCACACGATCGAAACGCCGACGCGCGAATTGCCGGCGCTGATCATGGAGGAAAGGGAGCAGTTCCCCCATCTGATCACTTTGGCCGCGCAACTGCCGCGCCTGAAGACGGTGGTGGTCTGTCCGGAAGATCACAATTCGCTCGGCGGTCCGCTGCTGGCCCATGAAAGAGGGCTGATCGAGCCGATCTTTATCGGCGATCCGGAGCGCATCGCCGCCGCGGCGAAAGAGCTCGACGCCGATATTTCCGCCTTCAAGCTGATCGAGGAGAAGAACCACCGCGCCGCCGCCGGCCGGGCGGTCGCCATGGTCCGCGCCGGAGAGGCCGGCGCGGTGATGAAGGGCGATCTTCATTCCGACGATCTGCTTGGCGCGGTGGTCGCCAAGGACGGTTTGCGCACCGGGCGGCGCATCAGCCATGTCTTCGTGCTCGACACGATCACCCTCGACGATCTGCTGTTCGTCTCCGACGCCGCGATCAATATCGCGCCCGATCTTCTGACCAAGATGGACATCGTCCAGAACGCCATCGACCTGGCGCTCGCCTGCGGCGTCGAGCCGAAGGTCGGCGTGCTTTCGGCGGTCGAGGTCATCAATCCGGCGATTCCCTCGACGCTCGACGCCGCGATTCTTTCGAAGATGGCGGAGCGCGGCCAGATTCGCGGCGGCGTGGTGGATGGGCCGCTGGCCATGGACAACGCCATCGACATGGACGCCGCGCGCACCAAGGGCATCGTGTCTCTGGTCGCCGGCCACGCCAATGTCCTGATCGCGCCCAATCTCGAATCCGGCAATCTGCTGGCCAAGGAGCTGACCTTCGTCTCCCATGCCGAGGCCGCCGGCCTCGTCGTCGGCGCCTCTGCGCCGGTAATGCTGACCAGTCGGGCCGACAACGAGAACGCGCGCCTCGTCTCCTGCGCGCTCGCCCAGCTCTATGCCTATTGGCGCAAGAACGGCCGCGCCTTTACCGGAGCGGCGTCGGAAATAGCGCTCGCCGCCAAATGAACCGGAACCGCCATGGCCGACATCATTCTGACCATCAACGCCGGCTCGTCATCGGTGAAATTTTCGGCGCAAAGGGTCGCTGAAGGCCAGCTGACCCCGCTTGCCCTGGGCCAGATCGACGGCGTCGGAAGCCAGGCGACTTTCTCCGCGACGACCGGTCGCGGCGAAAAGACCCATTTTGCGCTCGACTCGAGCCGCCATGCGGCCGATCACGCCATGGCGCTGACCGCGGTGCTCGACTGGCTTGAACAGCAAAAATTCGGCGGCAAGGTGGTGGGCGTCGGCCATCGCATCGTCCATGGCGGCCCGGCTTTTTCCGAGCCGGTCCGGCTGGATGACGAGATCCTGCGCCAGCTGCGGGCCTTCGAACCTCTCGCGCCCCTGCACCAGCCCTTCAATCTCGCCGGAGTGGACGCGGCGATCCAGGCTTTTCCAAACGCCGCGCAGGTCGCCTGTTTCGACACCGCCTTCCACAGAAGGCATCCGTTCATCGCCGACACATTCGCGCTGCCGCGAAAATATTATGACGAGGGCGTGCGGCGTTACGGCTTCCATGGGCTTTCCTATGAGTTCATCACCCGCATCCTGCGCCATGAGGAACCCGTGCTGGCGCGCGGAAAAGTCATCGTCGCCCATCTCGGCAATGGCGCCTCCCTCTGCGCGATCGACGCCGGCAAGTCGGTCGCCTCGACCATGGGCTTCACCGCGCTCGACGGCGTGCCGATGGGCACACGCTGCGGCCAGCTCGACCCGGGCGTCGTGCTCTATCTCATGAGCGAGAAGAAGATGTCGGCTGACGAGATCACCGAACTGCTCTACAAGAATTCCGGCCTCAAGGGCATGTCCGGCGTCTCAAACGACATCCGCGATCTCGAAGCCTCGGCCGAGCCGTCGGCCAGGGACGCGATCGATTATTTCGTCTCGCGCGTGCGCCGCGAGATCGGCGGCCTCGCCGCGGTTCTCGGCGGTCTCGACTGCATTGTTCTGACCGGCGGCATCGGGGAAAACGCGGTCAATATCCGCCGCGCCATCCTCAAGGACATGGAATGGTTCGGCGTCCAGATCGACGAGGCCGCCAATTCGCGGAATGAGCGCGTCATTTCGGAGAAGGGCTCGCCGACGGTGGCGCTGATCCTGAAAACCGACGAGGAGCGGATGATTGCCGCCCACACCGCCGAATTGCTGGGCCTCAAGGAGCCGCTGGGCGCCCGGCCGGCCGCGGCCAAAGCCGAAACCAGGCCTGGTCACGCTCTTTGCGATCCGCCTTAAGGTTGCGGCGACGCAAACCGACCTTGCGGCTTTTGATCGCAAGACAAAGTTGCGCTTTTGGTTTATGCGGGAGCCGCAAGCCGACCGGAGAAACGACGTGACAGAATCGGAAGTGGCGGAGCGGACGCTCGCGGCGGCCGATTCCCAGGAGCAGGCGCGCGCGCGCCGCGCCGCGCGGATCAAGCCCGTCGGCGGTTTGCTCCTCGTCGCGATGGCGCTCGGCGGATTTTATTACTGGTTTGCCAACCGCAATATCGAGGACACCGACGACGCCTTCATCGACGGCCGTTCGGTGATCATTTCCCCGCGCGTCGCCGGAAATGTGGTTGCGCTCGACGTGACCGACAACCAGTTTGTCCACGCCGGCCAGATCCTTCTGAGGATCGACCCGCGCCAATATCAATATGAGCGCGACCTCGCCGACGGCGCTCTGGCGACCGCGAAAGCCCAGCTCGCGGCGCAGCAATATGGCTTCCAGGTCGCGCAGAAGAATTTCCCCGCCCTGCTGGCCGAAGCTCAGGCGCAGCTCGCCTCCGCCAAGGCCGGTCTCGACAAGGCGCAGGCCGACTACGACCGCCAGCGCTCCCTGAGCAAGATCGCCACCTCGGCGCAGGACGTGGACGCGGCGAAAGCCGCGCTGGAAACCGCCAAGGCGCAGGTCGCGCTCGCGGAAGCGCGGGTTCTCCAAGCTTCGCCCGTTCCTCAGAGAATCGGCGAAATCGCGAAGCAGGTCGGCCAGTTGGAGGGCCAGGTCGAACAGGCGAGGGCCCGGCTCGATCAGGCGGCGCTCAATCTGTCCTGGACCGAGGTCAAGGCGCCGCAGGACGGCTGGATCACCAAGCGCAATGTCGAAATGGGCGATTATGTCGCCCCCGGCCAGCAATTGTTCGCCATCGTCGCGTCCGAACGCTGGGTGACCGCCAATTTCAAGGAAACCCAGCTGCGGCGGATGCGCCCGGGCCAGAAGGTCAGCATCGAGGTCGACGCCCACCCCGATCTCAAGCTGCAGGGCCATGTCGACTCGATCCAGCAGGGCACGGGCGCCAAATTCACCGCCTTTCCGCCGGAAAACGCCACCGGCAATTTCGTCAAGATCGTCCAGCGCGTGCCGGTCAAAATCGCCATCGACAGCGGCCTGAACAAGGACGAGCCGCTGCCGCTCGGCCTGTCGGTCGTGCCCACGGTGTCGCTGAAATGAGCGACGTCGCGGACGACCCTCACGCGGACTGGAAGCCGGCGGGCAATCCCTGGCTGATCGCGGTGGCGGTCACGATCGCGACCTTCATGGAAGTGCTGGACACGACCATCGTCAATGTCGCTTTGCCTCATATCGCCGGGAGCCTTTCGGCGAGCACCGACGAGGCGACCTGGGTCCTGACGTCCTATCTCGTGGCCAACGGCATCGTGCTGACGATTTCCGGCTGGCTTGGCGACCTGCTCGGGCGCAAGCGCTATTTCGTCATCTGCATCGCCATGTTCACCTTCTTCTCCTTCCTGTGCGGCTCGGCGCAGAGCCTCGCCGAGCTGATCGTCTTCCGCCTCGCCCAAGGCTTTTTCGGCGGCGGCATGCAGCCCAATCAGCAGTCGATCATCCTCGACACGTTCCCGCCGGCCCGTCGCGGCGCGGCTTTCGGCGTCGCGGCCATGGCGACCATCGTCGCGCCGGTTCTGGGGCCGACGCTCGGCGGCTTCATCACCGACCAGTCGTCCTGGCGCTGGATCTTCTTTCTCAACATTCCAGTCGGGATCATCGCGGTCTTTCTGGTCGCGGCTCTGGTCGAGGACCCGCCGTGGGTCCGCGAGCGCAAAAGCCGCGGCATGGATTTCATCGGCCTTTCCCTCATCGCCATCGGGCTAGGCTCGCTGGAAGTCATGCTCGACCGCGGCGAAGAGGCCGACTGGTTCGGATCGGTTTTCATCCGCGTCATGGCCGTGGCGGCCTTTGTCGGCATTGTCGGGGCGATCATGTGGCTTTCGGTCGCGCGGCGACCCATCGTCCATCTCGCCGTCTTCAAGGACCGCAATTTCGCCACCGGCTCGCTGATGATCGCGGCCACCGGCGGCATCCTCTACGCCAGCGCGGTGATGATTCCGCAACTGGCGCAGGAATATCTCAATTACACAGCCACCTGGTCGGGGCTGATCCTGTCGCCCGGCGGCCTGATGGTGATCGTTCTCATCCCGATCGTCGGGCGGCTGCTGAGAATCACACCGGCGCGCAATCTCATTGCCGCGGGCTTCGTCATCATGGGCTTCGCCATGCTCTATTCGAGCCATCTGGCCGCGAACGTCAATTTCGGCCTGCTGGTGTCGATGCGCCTTTTCCAGACCGCCGCGCTGGCCTTCCTCTTCGTGCCGATCAGCACCGTCGCCTATATGACCCTTCCGCGCGACCTCAACCCCGACGCCGTCGCCCTGTTCTCCATGTTCCGCAATGTCGCCGGCTCGGTCGGCATTGCGCTTTCGACCTCCTTTGTCGCCCGTCGCGCCCAGGCCCATCAAAGCATCCTCGCCGATCTGGCGACGCCTTTTCGCCAGCCCTTCAAAGAACTGGTCGCCGATTACGCCCATTCGCTGATGGCGATGGGCCATTCCGCCGCCGCCGCGCAGCAGATGGCCCTGGGCAAGATCTATCTCATGATCCGCACGCAGGCCGCGATCATGGCCTATGCCGACACCTATGTCGCCTGCGCCGTGGTCGCCTTCATGGTCGCGCCGTTCGCCTTCCTCATGACCGCGCGCAAATCCGCCGACGGACCGGGAGCGGCGCATTGAGCAAAGCCCGGGACATCGAGCGGAGATTGCGCGGGCTCGCCGCTTTGGCCGGCCTCGCGCTGCTGCCGGGTTGTTCGGTCGGCCCCAATTTCGCGCCGCCCGAGACCGGCCTGCCGTCGAAGCCGTTTTCCGCGCCCGGCGCGAGCGGCCCCATGGCGGAACCGCCGAACCCGGACTGGTGGGCGATCTTCCGCGACCCGATCCTGACCGGCCTCGAGCGGCAGGTCGCTTCCGCCAATCTCGACGTGCGCGCCGCGACCATCCGCCTCGCGGAAAGCCGGTTCGAGCGCAATGTCGCGGCGTCGCAGCAACTGCCGACGATCAACGCCGACGCTCACGCCAATCGCGAGCTCTTCAGCCAGAACGGCCTCGTCAGCCTGTTCGCGCCCCTCGTCCCCGCAGGGCGGAATTTCACCATTCAGCCGATCACCGATTATTACACCGGCTTCGACGCCTCATGGGAGCTGGACCTGTGGGGCCATGTCCGGCGCCAGGTCGAGGCGGCCAACGCCAATGTCGAGACGAGCGCCGAGCAGCGGCGCGGGGCTCTGGTCTCGGCGCTGGCCGAAGTCGCGCGCGATTATATTTCGCTGCGCGGAGCGCAGGCCCAGCTCGCCATCGCCCGCAACAACCTCAAGATCAGCGAGGACGTGCTGGAAGTGGCGCGCGAGCGTCAGAGCTCCGGCCTGCAAAACGCGCTCGACACCGAGAACGCGCAAGCGCAGATCGAATCGATCAAGGCCGAACTGCCAGGGCTGGAACAGCGGGAATCGGAGCTGATCAACGCTCTGTCCTTCCTGCTCGACGAGCCGCCGGGCGCCTTGCGCCCGAAACTGGCCACGCCGCGCGCCATGCCGGTGACGCCGCCGGCGGCCCCGGTCGGCGTGCCCTCGGAACTCGCGCGGCGTCGTCCCGACATTCGCGCGGCGGAAGCGCAATTGCACGAGGCGACCGCCAATATCGGCGTTGCCGTCGCGGCCTTTTATCCCACCATTCAGCTGAACGGCGTGGCCGGTTTCGATTCGCTCACGCTGCCGAAAATGTGGTGGGCGAGTTCGCTGCAATATAATTTCGGGCCGAGCATCCAACTGCCGATTTTCAATGCCGGCCGGCTCCAGAGCATGGTGGAATTACGCACCGCGCAGCAGCGCGAGGCGGCGCTGACCTATCACCGCGCCGTGCTGCAAGCGTGGCACGATGTCATAAATGCTCTGACAGCGCACAGACTTGAGCAGGAGCGCCACGCCCGGCTCAAAGCCCAGGTCGATCACGCCCGCGTGGCCCTCGGCATAGCGCGCGCCCGCTACAAGCAGGGCGTCGAGGAATTTATCAACGTGCTGAACGCCCAGCGCACCCAGCTCCTCGCGGAGCAAAGGCTCAGCGAGAGCGCCACCAATCTCGGCCTCGATCTGGTGCAATTGTTCAAGGCGCTCGGCGGGGGATGGGAAAGCGCCTATCCGGCCACAGTCACGGCGCAGGCGAAATAGGGTCAAACGATGCCGAGCCGGCGGAAGACCGGGACCTTGATGGCGTCGAGCAGCAGCGCGAAAACCGCTGCCGCCGCCAGGAGGCCGGCGACGAGGCCGATGGGAATCGGCGGCGTCATCCAGCCATTGAGTGAAAGCCAAGCGCCGAGGCCGAGATCGGCGGCGCTTGACGCGATGACCCAGGCGCCCGGCCGCGACGCCCACATCCGTCGCCTTTCCCGCACGACATAGACCGTCGTCTGGGCGTCGACAATCATCGTGAAAAACGCCAGCGTCCGCAGCGGACCAGTCGCGAGACCGAAGCTGAAATAACCCAACGCCAGCACGGCGGTCGAGAAGACCAGCTTGACCAGCCCCAACGCCGCCGCCGCGACAGTGACCGGCCCGATTCGCCAGACATCGGGCTTCGGAGAAGGGGAAGCCTGATCGGCGGAGAGCGACATGGTCAGAAAATCGTTTGCGACCAGCAGAAGCACCATCAGCATGGGCGTCAACACCGCATGTCCGGTCAGGAGGAGACCGGCGCCGAGAAACAGCACCATCTCGATCTTTCGCAGGAGCGCGTTGATCGTGTAGGTCAGGATGCGCTGGAATGTGGCGCGGCCTTCCTTGATCGCGGCGACGATTCCTCCGAGGCCCGGCGCGGTAAGCACCAGCCCGGCCGCCGATTTGGCGACGTCGGTCGCGGTGGAGACTGCGATCCCGATCTGGGCCTGACGCAGCGCCGGCGCGTCATTGGCGCCGTCGCCGCACATGCCGACGGTGTGGCCCGCCTTCTGGAACGCCTTCACCAGGCCGAACTTCTCTTCGGGAAACACGCCGGCGAAGACTCCGTAATCCGCGGGCGAAATGCGGTCCGGAACAGAACCGGGCGGACAGACCGGCCGATCGATGCCGATCCGATGGGCGACGGCGCCGGCGGTCGGCGCGGCGTCGCCGGTGACCATGACGGTCGCGACGCCCAGAGCGGCCAGTTCGCCGATCAAAGGCGCGGCGTCGGGGCGTGGCGGATCGCTCAGGGCGATCAGTCCGGCGATACGAAAATTCTCCGCGGGTCCGCAGGCGATCGCGAGAACGCGCGCGCCGCGCGCGGCGAGATCGTCGGCGGCGGCGGCCACCGTCTCCGGCGCCTCCGCGAGCCGCGCGACCGCCGCGAAGGCGCCCTTGACCACGCGCCATGGCGTTCCGTCGCGCGCGATTCGCGCCTCGGAATATTTAGTCCCGGGATCGAACGGCGTGAAATCAAGCGCCTTTTCGGGCTCCGCTCCGGCGTCCCGCGCCGCCGCCCGCACCGCGGCGTCCACGGGATCCTTGCCACCTTCGCTGCTGGCGGCGGCGCCCAAGGCCAGGATTTCCGCTTCGCTGAAACCCCGAAAAGCGCGAACCACATCGACCTTGAGTTCATTTTGCGTCAACGTCCCGGTCTTGTCGGAACAGAGAACGTCCATCGCGGCGGCGTCATGCACGGCCGAAAGCCGGGTCGGCAGAACGCCGCGGGCGATCAGGCGCTGCGCGCCAAGCGCGCTCGCCAGGGTGAATGTCGCCGGGAGGGCCACGGGAACCGACGCGAGGATGACGGTCAAAGCAAGCGCGACAAGATCCGCGGCGGGCATGTCGTGAGTGATCGCGTAGCCGATCATCAGCAGGAGCACGAATCCATTGAACAAGGCGAGATTGCGGACCACGCGCAGGATCGTCGCCTGTTCGGCGCTGGGACCATGGGCGATGCGCACCAGTTCGGCGGCCCTGCCGGAATAAGTGCGCGCGCCGGTCGCCGTCACGACCGCCTCCGCCTCGCCGCGCCTGACCAGCGCGCCGGCAAAGGTTTTCCCGCCTTCGCTCGCTTCCGCCGGCAAGGATTCGCCGGTGATCATCGACTGGTCGAGCAGCACATTGCCCGACATCAGACGCACATCCGCAGGCACTATGGCGCCCAGCGAGAGTTTGACCAGGTCCCCGGGAACGATCTCTCGCGCCGGCAGGTCGATCCAGGCTCCGTCGCGTCGCGCCGAGGCGGTCAGGGCAAGCTGGGCTTTGAGCGCGGCGAGCGCGGATTCCGCCCGTGCGCCCTGGATGAAGGATAGCAGCGCGTTAAACACCAGGAGGCCGGCGATGACCCCGGCTTCGAGATAATCCCCGAGAAGGGCCTGCAACACGACCGCGGCTTCCAGCATCCACGGCACGGGCGCCCAGAAATGCGCGAGCAGGGCGAGCAAGGGATTGCGCTTCGGCTCGGCGACCTCGTTGAAGCCATATTTCGCGAGCAGGCGCCGCGCCTCGCCGGACGCCAATCCAGCACGATCCCGGGCGTCGGATGCGGGCGAATGCGAAGGAGAATCCGTCATGGCAGGCCCCTCATGATTCGCCCTCGCGGTGGCGGAGTTCAGCGCCCCGAAAGTCGCGATCGGTCTTCGTCCTCCGAAACGACCCTCAAGGCCGGCGTGGCGTCGCCGCACAAATCGGCCGCATTGGTCGCGGGCCAGTAGGCGCGCGGACCGAGCTCGCGCGAGGGCTTCGGCGCGAAGCGGAGGCAATAGCCGGCCTGCGCCCACCATGCCGAGAACCGGTCGTCGCGATCCCTGGGCTCAAGACCATTCGGCCAGCGGGTCCAGAACCGGCAATCGAGGCAATGGGTGAGGCGTTGGCCAACGTCCGGCACATATTCCCCGCACCATTGCCAAGCCTTGGTGTGTGGCCAATGCGCGACCAATTCGCGATTCCCGGCGACAGGCGCATGACGCTGGCACAAGTCTTTTCTCGGGGGCTCCAGGCCCCAGTAAACGCATGTGGCGCATTTGGCCGATTCCGGTTCATTGGCTGCCATCTTGATCGTTTCCTTCCGCAAATCTCCGCCAGCTCCACCCTGACGTGACCGGGGCGGCTCAAGTCACGAGTTCAGCGGGACTTCCGGATGGGCCTTTCTCGTTCTTCTCGCCCCAGGAATGGGCGATGCCGAACACCACGGGAACGAAGACCAGCGTCGCCACGGTCGCGAAAAGGAGGCCGCCGATCACCGCGCGGCCGAGCGGCGCGTTCTGTTCGGCGCTCAGCGCCATCGGCGCCATGCCGATGATCATGGCGAGCGCCGTCATCAGCACTGGGCGGAAGCGCCCGACGCCGGCGTTGAGCGCCGCCTCGAACGGCGGCAGCCCGTCGGCGAGCTGTTCGCGGGCGAAGCTCACCACCAGGATCGAATTGGCCGTCGCCACGCCCATGGTCATGATCGCGCCGGTCAGCGCGGGAACGGAAAGCGTCGTGTGGGTCGCGAACAGCATCCAGGTCACGCCCGCCAGCGCCGCCGGCAGCGCCGAGACGATGACGAAAGGGTCGGTCCACGACTGGAAATTGACGACGATCAACAGATAGATCAGCACGACGGCCAGCGCCAATCCTTCATAAAGCTGGGTATAGGCCGAGTTCATCGTCGCCGTCTGGCCGCGCAGGACGATCTGGGTGCCGCGCGGGCGCTGCGACTGGAATTCGTCGAGAATTTTGTTGATGTCGCTGGCGACGCCTCCGAGATCGCGCCCTGAATTGGTCGCGAAAATGTCGAGCACCGGCTGGACGGAATAATGCGAGACCACCGCGTCGGTGACGGTCCGGCTGATCTCGGCGAGAGCGCCGAGGATCTGCGGCGCATTACCCACCGACACCGGGATGCGGGCGAGGTCCAGCAGCGAATGCATCCAATATTGCGGCGTCTGGACCACGACTGGATAGGACACGCCATTCTGCGGATTGAGCCAGAACACCGGATTCGTCTGGATCGAGCCGGCCAAAGTGGTGAGCATGGACCTGGCGATGTCTCTTTCCGTTACGCCAAGACGATCGGCGAGAATGCGGTTGACGTCCACTCTGATCGTCGGGAGGTCGCCCGGCTGCTGGATGCGAGCGTCGGCGACGCCCGTGACGTGCGCGATGCGTTTCAGCAGCTTGTTGGCGAGTTCGCGATTGGCCTCGCGATTGTTGCCGATGATCTGGACGTCGATCGGGGCCGGCAGACCGAAATTGAGGATCTGCGTCACGATGTCGGCGGGCAGGAAGGAGAAGGTCGCCTCAGGGAAGAGGTGCGGGAGCTTTTCACGCAGGGCGCGGACGAGTTCCTCGCTCTTCCTTTCCTGCCCCTCCTTCAGGGTGATCAGGATATCGCCATCCATGGCGCCGATCGTTCCGGAATTGCTGTAGGCCATGTTGATGCCGCTGATCGGCAGGCCGATATTGTCGACGATCGAAGAAATGGCGTCCGGGCCGGCGATCTGCCTGATGGCGTCCTGGACGCGCGTGAACAAGCGGCCGGTCTCCTCGATGCGCAGACCCGTCGGGCCGCGCACATGGAGCTTCAGTTGAACCGACTCCACCGGCGGGAAGAAATTCTGGCCGAGCGTCGGGACAAGGAGCAGCGAGGACAGGACAAAGCCCATAAAACCGGCGATGAACACTTTCCGCCGACGCATCGCGGTTATCAGGATGCGCTCATAGCCGTTCCGCGCCGCCGAGAAACGCCGTTCGAACCCATGCTGGAAACGCCCGAAAACGGTGCGGGGCTCCGCATGCGGATCGTGAGCGTGGCCGGCCAGGAGATAATTCGCCATGGTCGGCACCAGAGTGCGCGACAGGAGATAGGAGCCCACGAGCGCGAAGACGACGGCTTTCGCCATCGGCCGGAACAGATAGCCGGAAATGCCGCCGAGACTGAACATCGGCACGAAGACGATAGAGATGCAAAGCAGCGAGACCGTCGCCGGAATCACGATCTGGCGGGCGCCGTCCATGATCGCCGCCTCGATCTCCTTCTTTTGTTCGAGCTGGAAATTGATGTTCTCGATCGTCACGGTCGCGTCGTCCACCAGGATGCCGACCGCCAGGGCGAGGCCGCCCAGGGTCATGACATTGATGTTCTCGCCGGTCGCCGCGAGCAGGGTGACCGAGAACAGAATGGCGAGCGGGATAGAAATGATGATGATGACCGTCGAGCGCCAGCTTCCCAGGAAGACCAGGATCATCAGGCCGGTCAGCGCCGCCGCCAGCACGCCTTCGCGGATCACCGAGCGCACCGCGTTCTCGACGAAGGGCGACTGGTCGCCAACCGCGACGAGCTTGAGCGATTCCGGCAGCATTTCCTTCACGAGCGGCAGAAGGTTCTTCACGCCATTGATGACGTCGAGCGTTGAAGCCGAACCTGCCTTGAGGATGGTCATCAGCACGGCGGGCGAGCCGTCGACGCGCACCATATTGATCTGCGGCGGAAAACTGTCATGCGCGTAAGCCACATCGCCGATGCGCACCGTCGCGCCTTTGACCGTCTTGATCGGAAGCTGGTTGAGCTTCGGGATCGTCTGTGGCGAGTCGTTCAGCTGGATGACATATTCCTTGTTCCCGATCTTCTCCGTTCCGGCGGGGATGATCAGATCCTGTCGGCCGACCGCCTTGACGACGTCATCCGCGGACAGGCCGTAAGAGAGCAGCTTTTCCTGATTGACGTCGATCTGCACCTGCCGCACTTCGCCGCCATAGGGCGACGGCACGGCGGCGCCCGCGACGGTGGCGAGCTGTGGTCGGATCAAATTCTGACCGAAGTCGAAAATCTTCGCCTGGGGCAAGGAAGCGCTCGACAAGGCGAGCTGAATCACCGGCACGCTGGAGGCGTTGAAACTTAGCACATAGGGCGGCGTGATGCCGGGCGGCAGCAGCTTCAGGACGGTTTGCGAAGCGGCGGTGATCTGGGCGAGCGCGGCATTGATGTTCACTGTCGGCTGGAAGAAGATCTTCACCACGCCATAGCCCGACAGCGACTGGGATTCGATATGTTCGATATCGTTGACGGTCGCGCTGATTGCCCGCTCGTAATAATAGACAACGCGTCCGGACATGTCTTCCGGCGGCAGGCCGTTGTATGTCCAGACCACCGCGACCACCGGAATGCGGATCGCCGGAAAAATATCGGTCGGCGTGCGCACCCAGGACATGACGCCGAAAATGCAGATCAGCATCCCCATCACGACAAAGGTGTAAGGACGCTGTAACGCGATACGGACAAGGGCAAGCATTCACCACACCCCAAGAACGGTGGAAAATTCAGACGGGATGCAGTTTCGCTCGCCGCCTCGGGCCGCAACCAGCGCCCCGATCCGGCGCGGCGGTCATGCCGCCCCGCCGCCTTCGCGGTCGCACGGATCTCCCGACGGCGATGCGTTGCGGGCGAGCAATACCATTGACCCACCTCATCGGCAACATGAAACCTTGCGCTTGAGCGTTCCAGCTCCGCGCTATTTCGATCGGCGCTTATTAGCGTAGCCGCCGCGGAACCGAAACAAAATTATTTTTTAGTGTCAACGCTCTCATTTTTCACAGGAAGGACGCCATATCGCCATGATTTCGCGACGCTCGTCGATTGCCGTTCGGCTGACGCGAGCTCATGGCCGCGATTCAAATTCCGGCCGCCGACGCCATCACGCGATCGGGCTTGCCGATGCGGACGGGGTCGCCGTCCACAAGCCCATCGCCGGGATTGTCGATGAGCCGGTCGTGAAGAGAAACCCCTGACGCGACTTCGACCTCGACGCCATAATCATGGGCGACGACAATCTTCTTGAACCGGGCGCGTCCGTTGACGATCGTCGCAACGCTCACCCCATTTGGGCCTATCGCCAATGCGCTGGAAGGAATGCGCAGCGCGGCGCCGCTCGTTTTCGGCAAGGAGAAACTTACGTTCACATACGCGCCGGGCGTCAGGGCGCGGTCGAAATTGGCAGCGTTCAACTCCACCAGCAAAGTGCGCGATTTGACATCGATCGCATGCGATGTCGTCACGACGGCCGCATGAAAAACACGACCTGGCTGCTGGGTCAGAGTCATTGTCGCAGCAACCCCCTCATGCAGATCTGACGCGTAGTTCTCCGGCGCGCTGACATAGATGCGCACGGCGTGGATATCGGCGACCTTGAACAGGGGCGGATGCTTGCCGGAAACCGTGACATAGGAGCCGATGTCGATATTGCGGGCCGTGACGACGCCATCGAAAGGCGCGACCACATTCGCGAAAGCCTTCCATGCCAGCAGTCGATTGAGGTCGGCGACGGCGGCGGCGACATCGGCCTGTTCGACGCGCGCATGGCTCGCCGTCGCATCGCTGGCCTGCTGCGACACGGCGCCGGTGGCGCGCAGGGCATTCCAACGCTGCGATGTCAGGTCGGCGAAAGCCTCCGCCGATTTGGCCCGCGCGACCAATTGGCGCGCCCGCGCGATGCGCTGGTCGAGATCCGGCGTGTCGATCACCGCCAGAACCTCGCCTTTTTTCACGAAGGCGCCGTAGTCCGTTCGCCATTCCTTGACATAGCCGGAGACCTGCGCCTCGATCGCGGCGTCATAGAAAGGCCAGACCTGACCGGGCAGAATGAAACTGCGCGGGCTGGAGTCCAGACGAGGCGAGACCAGCGCCACGCTGACGATGGCGCGCTTGTCCGTCCAGCGCGCGAGCTTCGACGTCGCGTTGCGCCTTTGCACGACGCCCTGCGCGGCGAGCCCGGCAAGGACGATCAGAGCCAAAGGCAGAATGAACCTGCCGAGGCGTTTGCGCGGCCGCGACGGTTCCGTGACGGCGACACGCGGGTGCTCGTTCATGTCGCGATCCTCATTTGGCGGTTTCAGGAGCGGCGGCTTCGGATTCGTTGCGCCGCGAATGAACGATGCTGAAAACGACGGGAACGAAGATCAGGGTCGCAACCGTCGAGAACAGGAGGCCGCCGATCACCGCGCGGCCAAGCGGCGCATTCTGTTCCGCGCTGAGTGCCATCGGCGCCATGCCGATGATCATGGCGGAGGCCGTCATCAGCACCGGTCGGAACCGGCCGAATCCCGCTTCGAGCGCGGCGCTGACCGAGTCCAGTCCCTCGGCGAGCTTTTCGCGCGCAAAGGCGATCACCAGCAACGAATTGGCGGTGGCGACGCCGACGCACATGATGGCGCCGGTCAGCGCAGGCACGGACAGCGTGGTCTTCGACAGAAACAGCATCCACACAATGCCCGCCTGGGCCGATGGGAGGGCGCTGACGATGACGAACGGATCGAGCCATGACTGGAAATTGACGACGATCAGCAGATAGATCAGCACGATCGCCAGGGCCAGACCGAGGAAGAGCTGGGTATAGGCGGCGTTCATCGTCGCGGTCTGTCCGCGAAGGATCACCTGGGTGCCGCGGGGGCGCTCCTTGTCCATGTCGGCGATGATCTTCTGGACGTCGTTCGAGACGCCGCCGAGGTCCCGCTTGTTGTTCGAGGCGAAAATGTCGATCACGGGTTGAACCGAATAATGCGAGACGACGGCGTCGCTGACGGTGCGGCTGATTCGCGCCAAGCCGCCGAGAATCTGTGTCGAACGCCAAAGCCGTGGTGTGGAGTTGGGGGAGAGGCCATCGCCGCGCGCCAAGCCGCCGGAACTCTGTTTCGACTCGGTTTGCGATATCGGCAGGCGCGCGAGCGAATCGAGCGAATCCATCCAATATTGCGGGGTTTGCGCCACCACCGGATAAGATATGCCGGTTTTCGGATTGAGCCAGAACACCGGGTCGGTCTGGATCGACCCCGCAAGCGTCACCTGGAGTGAGGTGACGACGTCGCTTTCGGTCACGCCGACCTGATCGGCGAGGGTGCGGTTGACATCGACGCGAATGGTGGGGACGTCGAAGACCTGCTGGATGCGCGCATCCGCCACGCCGGTGATACGGGCGATGCGCCTGAGCATCTTTTGCGCGAAAGCCTTGTTGGCCTCCATGTTATTGCCGACGATCTGGACATCGATCGGCGCCGGCAATCCGAAATTGAGGATCTGGGTCACGATGTCGGCGGGCAGGAACGAGAATTGCACGCCTGGAAATTTTTCAGGGAGGACTTCGCGCAGGCGTTCGACCACCCGCTCGGTATGTTTCTCCTGACCTTCCTTGAGCGTGATGAGCACATCGGCGTCGGCGGCGCTGATCGTGCCGGAATTGCCGTAAGCCGCATTGATGCCGCTGATCGGCAGGCCGATGTTGTCGACGATCGAGGACACGTTCTCCGGCCCGGCGACACGCCGAACCTCGGCCTCGATCCGATCGCCCAGCCGCGCCGTGCTTTCGATCCTCAAGCCGGCCGAGCCACGGAAATGCAGCTTGATCTGCGTGGTCTCGACCTCGGGAAAGAAATTCCTGCCAAGGAACGGAAAAAGGCTGAACGACGCGATGACGAATCCGAGGAAGGCGAAAACGAAACGCAGCCGCAATTTCAGCGCTTTGGCGAGCAGTCCGGCATAGGCGTGGCGGAATGCCTCGAACCGATGCTCGAAGGCGCGCTGGAAGCGCACCAGCGGATTGCGCGGCGGCGGCGCGTCTTCACCCATATGCCCGCCCTGACCGGCGAGCAGATAATGGGCCATGGTCGGAACGAGCGTCAGGGAGAGGACGTAGGACGCCGTCAGCGCAAAGACCACCGCCTTGGCCAAAGGTCGGAACAGATAGCCCGAGACGCCGGTGAGGCCGAACATGGAGACGAAGACGATCGACATGCACATGAGCGAGATCGTCACCGGAGCGATGATCTGGCGGGCGCAGTCGGTGATCGCGGTTTCGATCTCCTTGTCGCGCTCGAGTTGCGAATTGATGTTCTCGATCCATACGGTCGCGTCGTCGACCAATATGCCGACCGCCAGCGCGAGACCGCCAAGCGTCATCACGTTGATGGTTTCGCCGGTGGCCGCGAGCGCTGCGATCGCCGCGAGAATCGCCAGCGGAATCGACACGCTGATGATCATGGTCGAACGCACGCTGCCGAGGAAGAGCAGAATCATCAGACCCGTAAGGCCCGCCGCGATCAGGCCCTCGCGAATAACCGAGCGCACGGCCGCCTCGACGAAGACGGACTGATCGCCAACCGCTTTGAGATGCAGCGATTGCGGGATGGTTTCCCGCAATTGCGGCAAGAGCTTCTTGACGCCCGAAATCACATCGAGGGTTGACGCCGACCCCGCCTTCACGATGGTCATCAGCACGGCGTTGGAGCCGTTCACCCGCACGATATTGGTTTGCGGCGGATAGCTGTCATGCACATAGGCGACGTCGCGCAACATCACCGTGGCGCCGCCAACGGTGCGAACCGGCAGCCCGTTGAGGTCCTGCAGGCGCTGCGGCGAGTCGTTCAGATCGACGACATACTCGAACATGCCAATCTTTTCGGTTCCGACTGGCGTGATCAGATTCTGATTTGCGACCGCGTTCACGACATCTTGCGCCGAAAGGCCATAGGATTGCAGCTTCGCCTGATCGATGTCGATCTGGACCTGGCGAACCTTGCCGCCATAGGGCGAGGGCACGGCGGCGCCTTGAACCGTCGCCAGCGCCGGGCGAATGGTGTTTTGCGCGGCGTCGAAGATCTTGGCTTGCGACAAGGCCTTGCTCGACAGCGCCAGCTGCAGGATCGGCACGCTCGACGCGTCGAAACTCAGCACATAGGGCGGCGTGATGCCGGGCGGCAGCAACTTCAGGACGGTTTGCGACGCGGCTGTGATCTGAGCGAGCGCCGCGTTGATGTTCACCGTCGGCTGGAAGAAGATCTTCACCACGCCATAGCCGGCCAGCGATTGAGATTCGATGTGTTCGATATCGTTGACCTGCGCGCTCAGCGTGCGTTCGTAATAATAGACGACCCGCCCCGACATGTCGTCGGGAGGAAGGCCGTTATAAGTCCACACCACCGCGACGACAGGAATGCGGATAGAGGGAAAAATGTCGGTTGGCGTGCGAACCCACGCCATGACGCCGAAAATGCAGATCAGCATCCCCATCACGACAAAGGTGTAGGGACGCCGTAGCGCGACACGAACAAGAAAAAACATTCAACCGATCTCGTTGACGGAAGACGACGGATTCAGCGGGAAGCGACTTCGCGCGCAGCGTTCGACCACATATTGCGGCCAAAGCCGGCAATCCGATTCAGTCCCCTCGTCTCCGTCACAACCGCGCAAGCGATCAAATGACGATGAGCTGCAGGCGCGCGAAATCATTCGCTTAACCTCGACAGGATGACGTGAAAAATCACGCAGGAGTCTTCAACCCGGTGCGTGAGGCCGTATTTTCTTTAGCTCGAAGGCGGCCGCAGCTAAACGAAATTATTTTTTAAAATCTGCAAGTTAATGCGCCGCAAAAATGGCGCCGCATTGCCACAATGGTCGCATGGTCCGCTTCCTCAGCAGATTCGTGGCAATTGTTCGCCGGAGAGCCAGTCGACGATTCTGTCGCCGCCGAAGCTTGTTGCCATTTGGACGAAGTTCTGTTCGTCCTCGACGACCTGGCCGATGATCGCGGCGTCGCGGCCAAGTTCGTGGGCGCGCATCGCGGCGAGGAGTTTTTGCGCGGCCTCCGGCGCGACGAAGGCGACGAGCTTGCCTTCATTGGCGACGAACAGCGGGTCGAGGCCGAGCAGTTCGCAGGCCGCCGCGACTTGCTTTTTGACCGGCAGCGCGTCCTCCTCGATGCGAACGCCGACGCCCGATTGATGCGCGATCTCGTTCAGCGTCGCCGCGAGGCCGCCGCGGGTCGGGTCGCGCATCAGCCGCAGGGAGGACCCGCAGGCCGCGACCATATCGGCGACCAGACCGTGCAGCGCGGCGGAATCGGACAGGATCTGGGTCTCGAACTGCAGGTTCTCGCGGCTCGACATGATGGCGACGCCATGGTCCCCGATCGAGCCGGAAACCAGGATCGCGTCGCCCGGCCGCGCCCGTTCGCCCGACAGATGGATCCCCTCCGGCACGATCCCGATTCCGGCGGTGGAGATGAACACGCCGTCCGCCTTGCCGCGCTCCACGACTTTGGTGTCGCCGGCGACAATCTTCACTCCCGCCGCCTGCGCCGCGGCGCCCATGCTGTGGGCGATGCGCTGCAGTTCGGAAAGCGCAAAACCTTCCTCCAGGATAAAACTCGCGGACAGATGCAGCGGCCGCGCGCCGGCCATGGCGAGATCGTTGATCGTGCCATGCACGGCGAGCGAGCCGATGTCGCCGCCAGGGAAAAACAGGGGCGAGACGACATAGCCGTCGGTGGTCATGGCGAGCCGCCCGGCCGGCATGTCGAACACCGCCTGATCGTTGCCCTGCGCCAGAAGGTCGTTGGCGAAAGCCTTGTGGAAAATCTCGCCGATCAATTGCGCCATCGCCCGTCCGCCCGAGCCATGGGACAGATCGACCCGCCCGGTCTTGATGTCGAGCTTGCGCGTTCGCAGGCGCGGCGCGTTCATGAGGCTTGCCTTTCCCCTTTTGGTTGGGCGAGGCGCTTTGGCGAACCGGAGGTCCGCGTAAGCGAATAACCGGCGTCCACTTTTTCGCGCGCCGCGCCGGCGCCGCGAAAGCGCCCATAGGTCCAGTGGGCGGCGCAGGAGCCTTCGGAGGACACCATGCACGAGCCCATCGGCGTTTCCGGCGTGCACAGGGTTCCAAACAATTTGCAGTCGGCGGGCTTCTTCACGCCGCGCAGGATCGCCCCGCATTCGCAGGCCGGATTGTCCTGCGCGGGAACGGTCTCGATGGCGAAAACCTTTTCCGCGTCGAAAGCCGAAAATTCCTCGCGCAGCTTCAGCGCGCTATAGGGGACCTGCCCCAGGCCCCGCCATTCGAAGGAAGCGCGAAGCTCGAACACCGAGGCCACCAGATCCTGCGCCTTGCGGTTGCCTGCCCGGGTCACCGCCCGGACATATTCGTTCTCGACCTCGCAGCGCCCCGCGTTGACCTGGCGCACCAGCATCAGGATCGCCTGGGCGACGTCGAGCGGCTCGAAACCGGCGACCACCACCGGCTTCTGGAATTCCTCGGCGAAAAATTCGTAAGGCTCGGTCCCGATCACCGTCGAGACATGGGCCGGACCGATGAAGCCGTCGATCCGCACCAGGCCGAGCTCGCGCACGTCGGGGCTCTCCAGAATGTTCTGGATCGCGGCGGGGGTGAGCACATGATTGCAGAAGACGAAAAAGTTCTTCAGTCCCTCGGCCCGCGCGCTCAGAACGGCCATCGCGGTCGGCGGCGTCGTGGTCTCGAAGCCGATCGCGAAGAAGACAACCTTGCGCTCGCGGTTCTCGCGCGCGACGCGCAGGGCGTCGAGCGTCGAATAGACCATGCGGATGTCCGCCCCCGCCGCCTTGGCCTTGAGCAGGCTCATGCCATCGGACGACGGCACCCGCATCAGATCGGCATAGGTGCAGAGCGTGACGTCCGGGAGGCGCGCCAGCCTCATCGCGTCGTCCATCCGGCCCACCGGCAACACGCAGACCGGGCAGCCGGGGCCGTGGATCATCCGCACGTTCTTCGGCAACAGATCCTCCAGCCCGTAACGCGCGATGGCGTGGGTGTGGCCGCCGCAGAACTCCATGAAACGATAGTCCCTGTCGGGCCTGGCCTCGGCGCGGATGGCCGCGGCGATCTTCTTGGCCAGCTTTCCGTCGCGATATTCCTCAACATATTTCATGGGCTCAGCCCTTCAACCCGACCGGCTTCCGCAAGAAGCGCCAGCGTCCTTTCCGCTTCCGCAGGGTCAATCTTGTTGAGCGCATAGCCGACATGAAGGATCACATAATCCCCCGGCTTCACGTCATCCACCAAAGCCAGCGAAATCTCCTTCCTCACACCGTCAAGCGTCACACGAGCCATCTCGCCCTCAAGCAATTCCGTCACCCGTACCGGGATCGCTAGGCACATTGCATCTCACTCC
>JAKAJL010000053.1 GCA_021813805.1 Pseudomonadota bacterium
CCGTCGAGGACGATCACGTCGCTTTTTCCTGGAAAGATTACCGCTCCGACGGCGCCGCCAAGATCATGCGCCTCGCGCCCGACGAGTTCATTCGCCGTTTTCTCCTGCACGTGCTGCCCGACGGCTTTCATCGCATTCGTCACTTCGGCTTCATGGCCAATGGCCAGCGCGCCGGGAAGATCGCCTTGTGCCGCGAACTGATCGGCGCGCTGGCGGTCGCGGAAAAGCCGGCGCACCGCGCCCAAACGCCGCCGGTGCCAGAACCCAGCAATTTTTGCTGCCGCGATTGTGGCGGACGCTTGCGCATCTTCGAACTCTTCGCCGCCGCCTTCGCCACGCGAGGCCCCCGACCGTCGGCGTCGCGATGCGATACATCTTGAGGAGGACAGTGCCGATCCCGCGCCTTCCAATCGACGGTTGCTCAGGCCAACCCGCTGTTCACCGCAGCGCAGGTCTCCGCTTGCCCCAGTTCGACGTAATATCGAGCATGCGTCTGGCCGTCGGTCCAATCTTGACCATGCGCCAGCAGCAAAAACACGGCGAAGCCCCACCAAACAGACACCGGCGGCCAGAAAAATCTGCCGTCGGAAGCGACAGCCATTCTTCCGCTCGGCATCAAAGCCCATAGAGCGAGCCCCACGCCCCCGCGCCTTCGTTCAATCCGGCTTCAATGAGGTCCGCATCCGTTTCGGCCGGCCAAATCCGTGCGCGGACCTCACAGAAGCCTCCAGATTCCCAATCGAGGCGCGATCTGATTCCCTGGCTCGGGGAGGATTCGCGCCATGCCAGCGACGGTGAAGATCAGGACGGATTTTTCGGCTTCGGAGCTTCGGCGTCTCGCCGCTGGTTCGAAGGACGCCAATCAAAGCCGTCGGCTGTTGTCGCTCGCGGCGGTTTTGGATGGCATGGGCCGGGCGGACGCCGCGCGGATTGGCGGCATGGATCGCCAGACGCTGCGCGACTGGGTTCACCGTTTCAACGCCCAAGGCCCGGACGGGTTGAAGGACATCCGCTCGAAGGGCCAGCCTCAACGGCTCTCTGCCGAGCAACTCGCCGCCTTTTCCGAGATCGTCGAAACCGGGCCGGACCGGGCGAAAGACGGCGTGGTGCGTTGGCGGCGGATTGACTTGAAGCGCGTCATCGAGGAACGCTTTGGCGTCGTCTATCACGAGCGCACCATCGGCAAGATTCTGGCGCAGATCGGCTTCTCGCACATCAGCGCGCGGCCGCGCCATCCCGGCCAGAAGGCCGAGACGATCGAGGCCTTTAAAAAAACTTCGAAGCGACGCTGAAGGCCCATCTCGGCCACGTTCCGAAAAGCAAGCCCATCGAGATTTGGTTCCAGGACGAGGCGCGCATCGGTCAGAAGAACGGTCAGGTTCGCCAATGGGCCAAGCGCGGAACGCGGCCCCGCCAGCCCGCAGACCAGCGCTATGAAAACGCCTATCTGTTCGGCGCCGTTTGTCCGGCGCGCGGCGTCGGCGCGGCGCTCGCCATGCCCTATGCCGACACTGAAGCCATGCAGATGCATCTTGACGAGATTTCGCACCGCGTTGCTCGCGGCGCCCACGCGGTGCTGCTGCTTGACCGCGCCGGCTGGCACACCACCGCCAAGCTCGACATCCCCAAAAACATGACGCTGATCTTCCTGCCGTCTCGCTCGCCGGAGCTGAACCCGGTCGAGAACGTCTGGCAATATCTGCGCGCCAACTGGTTTTCGAACAGGGTGTTCGAAACCTATGACGACATCATCGACGCCGCCTGCGAGGCCTGGAACAAGCTCACCGCTCTGCCCGCCGTCATCGCCTCCATCGGCATGCGCGACTGGGCCCACATCGGTCATTCATAAGGGCCGTTGGTATAATTCGGGTTCATCGGTAGCCAACGGCGCGTGGGAGAATCTCACCACGTCGCGCCGGTCTTGACGATCGTGGCGTGTCGACGCGGCGCCTAAACCGCGATCTTGGACGCCTTACCCGAAATGCGCATCCTTTCGAGCAGCTCCAGCTCCGACAAAGGTTTGTCGAAAAAATAGCCTTGGGCCAGATCGCATCCGGTTGCGGCGAGGAAATCGATCTGCGCCTCCGTTTCGACGCCTTCCGCCAGAGCTTTGATGTTGAGGGCGCGCGCCAGGCGAATGATCGCGGTCGCGATTTCCATGCTGGTGGGGTCCCCGGGAATGTCCTGGATGAAGCTTCTGTCGAGCTTGAGCTTGTTAATCGGGAAGCGCTGCAAGAAGAAAAGTGATGAATGCCCGGCGCCGAAATCGTCGAGGGACACGCGGACGCCAAAGGCCCGGAGGTCTCTCAATTTGGCCTCCGCGCCGCCGGCCGGATTAAGGAGCGCGCTCTCCGTGATTTCCAATTCCAGGCAGTCCGGCGGAAGGCCCGTTTCATCGAGGATCGCCTTGACCGTGGCGCAGATGTCCGCGCGGCCCAGTTGAACAGGCGACATGTTCACCGCGATGAACTGGATGTCGGCGCCGCTGTCGCGCCAAGCCTTCATGCGGGCGCAGGCGTCGCGCAGAACCCATTCGCCAAGCGGCACGATGAGCCCTGTCTTTTCGGCCAGCGGTATGAATTGGTCGGGCGGAATGAGGCCGCCCGGCGAACCCCAGCGGACGAGGGCCTCGACGCCAACCATGCGGCGGTCCTTGATTGAAACCAGCGGCTGGAAATGGAGGACGAATTCATCGCGGTGCAGACCCCGCCTGATCCCGGCCTCCATCTCCAGCCGTTCGCTGGCTTCCGACGTAAGAGAATCCGAATAGAAGCGGACGGTCGAGCCGCCGCTGTTTTTTGCCAGATAAAGCGCCGAATCGGCGTGCTGGATCAGTTCGTCGGGGCTTTGGCCGTTGGCGGGGAACAGGCTGACGCCGACGCTCAGGCCGACGAAGGCGTCGTGTCGGCTGGGCAGCGAGAACGGCGCGGCCATTTCCCCCATCAGGCTCTGGGCGACAACCGCCGCGTCGTGCGGCTCGGCGACATCCTCCAGCAGAACGACGAATTCGTCGCCGCCGATGCGCGCCAGCGTATCCGCCGTGCGCAGCCGTCGCGTCCAGCGTTGCGCCGCCTGGACCAGAAGCTGGTCGCCCGCCACATGGCCGAGACTGTCATTGACGGTCTTGAAACGGTCGAGATCGAGGAAGAGGACGGCGCCCATTTTCCCTTCGCGCCGCGAGCGGGCGATGGCGTGATCGATCCTCAGCCGAAGCAAAGTGCGATTGGGCAATGAGGTGAGCGGGTCGTGATGCGCCAGGAATTCGAGCCGCGACTCGGATTGCTTGAGACGTTTTATGTCGCTGAAGACGCCGATATAATTGACGACCGCGCCGGAGGGATCGCGCACCGTGCCTATGCTCAGCCGCTCGGGAAAGATCTCGCCGCCCTTGCGCCGGTTCCAGATCTCGCCCTGCCAGAATCCGTGATCGTTCACGGATTTCCACAGGGATGCATAAAACGCGCGGTCGTGGCGCCCCGATTGCAGCACGCGCATGTTGTTTCCGCGCATTTCCTTTTCGCTGTAGCCGGTGATCGCTTCAAATGCCGGGTTGACCCTGACGATATTCTTGTCGTGATCGGTGATGACGATGCCCTCATGCGTGCTTTCGAAAAAAGCCGCGGCGAGGCGCGCCGACGCCTCCTCCGTCTTGCGGGTGGTGATGTCCAGATCGGTGCCGACAATGCGCACAATACGCCCGCTCGGTCCGATCAGGGGCAGCGCGCGCGACAAGACGTCGATCCAGTACCCATCCTTGTGGCGCAAGCGGGTCTCGAACTCGATGGTTTCGCGTTCGCCCGACCGGACCTCCAGAAACTGTCGTCGGAAATTTTTGGCGCCCTCAGGCTCGACGAGGCACCGCCAGGCGCTGCCCCGATTCTCGATTTCCTCGTCGGCATAGCCCAGCATCGCCTTCCAGGCGGGCGCGAAATAGGCCTCATCGGTCTCCACCTGCCAATCCCAGAGCCCTTCCTTCGCGCCCTCCAGGGCGAAACGCAGGCGCTCCTCGCTGGCGCGCAAGGCGTCCTCCACGGCCTTGCGCTGCCCGATATCCTCGATGACCACCATCAAGTAATCGGAATCGCCTCTTTCACCGGGCGCGACGCTGGCGAAGGCCGCCACCTCGAAAGCCGTTCCGTTTTTCCGCAGGCATTGTCTCTCGGTATGATATTCCTTCATCGCGCCTGATCGCAGGGCGGCCATATACTCCGCGGTTTCCGCCCGATAAGCCGGGGCGCAAAGAAGCATAGCGTTGGTCCCGAGAAGTTCGTCGCGGCGATAGCCGAACATCTCGCAGGCGCGCCGGTTGACGCGCAAAATGGCGCCATCGAGCCCGACATGCATCATGGCGACGGCGGCTTGTTCGAATGTGACCTGGAACCGGCTATTCAGGCGCTGCTCAGCTCGCGCGTGCGCCAGCTGCTGGCCCTGCCAGTAAAAGCCCGCGACGACCCAAACTGCGGCGATGGCGAGCGCGGCGACCAGTCCGATCGTCCGCAAATTCCAAGCCTTCTCGGCGAAGACGTCCGCCTCGGCGATCCGCGCAGTGAGTTCCCAATCCGTGCCTGGCACTTTGGCTCCGGCCGCGAATATCCGGACGCCGAACGGGTCGACGCCGCGCGCCGCGTCGGTTTCACCGCGAATGAAGCGCACAATCGGAACCTGGGAACCCCGATAGGACAAACGCAAGCGCATGGCGGCCCCCTCATCATGGGAAAGGTCGCTGAGAAAAAGAACGTCGTCGCCTTCGCGGCGCGCGAGGACGCCCGATCCGCTCGCATGGTCGCGGGGCCAGAACCGCACGAAAGGATAGAGGTAGTCGCGCGCAGCCAATTCGGCGTAGACCGCCAACGGCCGGTCCTGGGCGCTGCCGCGAAGAGGAACGGTGAAGCCGAAGCGCGGGCTGGCGACGCCGGGTTCGCGGTGAAGATCGACCAAAGCGGGCTTATTGGTTCTGAAGCTCGTCCTTGCCGCTGTGACGATCGCCGACGCCGATTCTTGCCTTGAAAGCAGGGAGCGCCCCGAGAAATCGATCAGATCGACCGCGACGAAATTGAATCCGGCGGCCTGATGCTGCAAACGGTTTTCGAGACTGTCGCGATTCAGCCCACGCAATTCGATTTGATCGAGAGCGGGGTTTGACCGGACATCGGCGGCCAGCAGTGCGGCGGCAGCTTCCTTCGCCTCCAGCCAGCGCCCGAGATCGTCCGCTTTCAGTCTGACGATGGAGCGCGCCTCATCTAGCGTGCGCCGTTCGAGCGACGCCGTGACATCGTGTGAGGCAATGGCCGCAATGCCAATAATTCCCAACGACAGCAGCGCCGCGACCGGGACGATCCCCGAACGGCCGAAGGCCACGCTGTCGTATCCTGGCGCTTCGGCGCGCCCGTCCAGGCGACGCAAGGTGACGAACAGCAGGACCGCGGTGACGGCGACAAAGGCGAAACCCTTGTAGCTGGAAAGAACGACAAAGGCGTCACGGCCGAGCAACAGCGCCAGCATTTTGTCGGAGAAGAAAATCCACGCCGTTCCAAAAGCCGCATAGCCGAGACTAGCTTTCAGGGCGCTATCTTTACGCATGAGTCGGGCCATCGAAAAATCATTCCGCCGCTTTGAACGGAAACTTGCGGCGCCTCACGTGGATGTACGGATATCAACTCGGGGGCATGAACGATCGTTCTGCTGGCCTTTGTCCTGCGCCAAGTTCCGTGTGCCGGAGCCTCTTCTTGAAACGCCCGGAGAAGCGTATCGACGCCTCCGGGACCTTTCGTGTCGCCTAAGTCTCTGATAAAACACAACTTATAGTTGTACCTTTAAAAAGCAATTAATGAAGACGAACAGAAAGGACGATCGGTCCGCCGATGAGCTATGGCGGAAAATGGGTGACGACGTGACCAAGGCGACGCATCGGGGCTGGAACCAGCCGATCCGACGTCCCGAAGGAGCGATTGGGCTCATGTCGGCGGCTCGTAAGGGCCGTTGGCATAAGGCTCCGCTGAACCTAAAAAAGCCCCAATCGCGCGGGAATGATCACCTCCTCAGGGTTGTGTTAATATGGCGTTAACCTACCTAAGGTTACGAAGGGTAACGATAGCTTTGTGCTAAAGGAGGAATCCGGATGAAAGCAACATCAAGCATTGATCGCGTCATTGGCGCAAAAGTGCGCGAGAAACGGATTGCTCTTGGTCTCAATGTGGTCACGTTAGCCAACGCAATTGGGCTTTCAGAAATTCAGTTGGCTCGAATCGAAGCGGGATCGATACGAATTGAGGCCAAAACGATGCTGGAGCTATGTAAGCGGCTCCACGTGCGCCCACACTATTTCTTTGACGGATGGGAGATTGCTCTCCACAAGCAGCATAGTCCGGGCAAGAACGACGCCGTTTCTAATGCTCACACCCTGTCGGGTCGTTAGGCGTTACCGTCACGAAATCGTCGTCCGATCCGCCTGTTTCGCCAAACCATGGCGTGACCTTGACCAGGTCTGCAATGGCTTCGTTGATATGCTTAATGGTTTGTCGCCGCCTCGCTGTCGTCGGGCCAAGCGTTAGCTCCGCCCGCGCAAACTTCAAGTTGATGACGGCCCGTGCAACGAGGGATTGCATGCTCTCGGCCATCTTCGCCACCTTGCTTACTCGCCCCCGTTTGACAATATGGCAGTCAGCGCGGTCATCGCCACCCACCGGCGAGTTGCATCGCATCACAAGGCCGCGTTCTTTGCGTCCGCACGACAGGAATGCGAATTTCGCGCCATACCTGGATCAGACGGGGCTTAAGCCTTAAGCCGCTTCGTCATTCAAACGTCCAAAATTCACGGCCACACGTAAGAGATCGTTGATCGCGAGGTCGACGTGCTCAAGTGCGCGATTGGTGGCAGGAGTCCGATCGCAAAGCGCCAATTCAGCTTTCGCGAAGGCGAGATTGATCAAAGCCGTTTGAACGATTGACGTCGTCTCGCAATCCATGTCCACATTACCCTCCCGGGCCGAATCGCTTGATATCGTTGATTATGTGTGAAAACGTTACACAATCTTTGCGCTAAATCAAACACACGGACAACGTTTAGTTGTGGACCCCTTTTTAGTCCGTTTTACCGGCTTTTTCGCTCGTTAAATACGCCCTGACCAATGACAGAATCAGCGTCCGGGTTTGCGGGTCGCGAATTTGGCGGAAATCGCTTGACAGCGCGCCGATTTCAGGATCGCCGGGAGGGTCTGGGGGCGCTAGGGGTGGATTCGCGCTTAAATTCGAAGGGATGCCGCCGAACAGTTCTGTGATCTCAAATCGAAGAACCCTGGACAAACGCATTAGGATATCGGCAGGAACACGCTCGGAGCCCTCTTCAAAATTGCGAAGCTTTTCCGGGGCGAGGCTCACAGCTGCGGCCAACTCAGAGACATTTAGACGCCGCTGTTTCCGTAATGCAGAGAGTTTTTGTCCAATATATGTGTCGATTGCGTTCGTCTTTTTCATTTTATAGCTCGCTGGGTCGCATCCTGCAGCTTATAAGCCTGTCGCATTTAAGCGTACTTGGATTATGCCATTCGGAACAATGCAGCCACTATGGCGCACCGTTTTGGCTCAGGTTCCTCAGTCAGATATATACAGCAATCCAATGAATACAATTTCATCATTTATTCATCATAAATTTAAGCATTTGCTTACCATGCGTCAGCTATCCATTTTGCGACGATGCATTCAATGTAACGCACATTCGAACCTGAGGCCCTTGCGATGAATTAGCCTTGCATCGCGCTGTGCATGAATCCCTTCACTATTCAGCAGCGGAGATCCGCTCGGAGGCGACCGAGTTTCGCTACGAACGCGAGACGCAACCCCTGCCCAAGATCTGGCTCTGGCGCGACTGACGCGACGCGCCTTTGCTGGAGAACGACGGCAAGCCCGCTCGGGAGCGGCTGACCTTCATCCGGTTGTTCGAGGAATTGTGCCGCCTCGGCTATGGGTCGCCGTCGATTGAATGGCAGCCATCCCAACATGAAGAGACGTCCGCGCCACCATCCTGATCGGCTGCTCTGGGTCGATCTCGGCATGTGTGCGGCTAAAGCACAGTTCACGTTAAACCGTGAGGGCCAAGCCCGGCGGTCCCTGGTGGGGCGGATTGCGGTCGTAGCCCGAACGACAAAAAAGGGGCAAGAAGCGGGCATTGAAGTGATGCTTACCTAACATCGAACCGGCGACGGGCGGAATGGGCCACGAATTGAGGACATCACGTGAGGTGTCAGGTTAGGAGCGCCAGAGTCTTTTGCGATGGCGCTCTGAATTGCTCCGAACGGATCGGGGTTTTAATTAACGAGACGAGGCGCGGACTGGAGAGCGTTGAGGAATATCTGCTGGAGGGCTTGGTTTATGTCAGTGGGCGAGTCTGCCATGTAATAGAAGCCCGGCGACGCGCAGGATTGCAGGGATGGCGGGATGTTCGGGATGTTGGCGTTGGCGTAGTCGTCTTCATCCCCCGCGAAGTTCGGGTTGGGGTGGGTGATTTTCGTGTAGGGTACGTAAAGGACCGCCACCGTCGCCTTCTTTTTCAGGGCGGTGCAGTTGCTCTGTGTCAGGACGGTGGCGTGGTTGGAGCCGGCCCATGATCCATCCGAGTTGTACATAATCTGATTGTCCTCGGCTCCATCGGTGATGAGTATGACGAATGGCGCCGGATTCGTCTGGGAGGTGCCGTCTCCAGGCGTTTGGGGCAGGACGCTCTGCATCTCGGTGAGGGCATTGTTCAGGCTGGTGCCGCCGGATCCCATATGGACGCCATCCCAAGTATAGATGCCGGTGGAGTCGCCGGTGTCGAGCAGGCTGGGAATTTGCTGCGCCGACTGGGTGACCGTCGTGGTGAGGTTGGTCGAAAGTGGCTGGAACGTTGAATTTACATGAACGATGAACGGGTATATCCCGATCTGGAATTCGGTGGGTTTGCCGTTGGCGGACTCAGTCGATTGCGCCGTGGAGAGCAAATTGGTCATCGCCATGCCGATGGCGTCGAGCCTCAGCATGATGCATGAATTTCCACCCGATATGGTGCAGATCGCGTTCACGTCCTTGTTCGGTCGCGTGTCGATGAAACCTTGGCAGTACGTGCCGTCGCAGGCCTTGTAGGTGGTGAAATGGCAGGCGAGCGTGCAGCCGGTCGGATATTCGGCCCTTTGGTCGGGGTTGATGTTGGCGAGATTGGTCTCGTCGGTGGTGGTGGCAGCTGCGCCCATCGAGGCCGACACGTCGACCATGACGTAAAAATTCATGTATTGCGGCATTTTGAGAGTCGAGGTCGCCGAGGCGGCGAGCGGCCAGTTCGCGATGTGGAACAGCCCACCGAAACTGAGCGGGAAGTTGACGGAATAGCTTCCGGTTCCGGTAATGTTCAGGTTGCTGTCCGGCGGCGTCACGGTGATGTTCGACGTAAGCCCGCTGAGGCTTCCATAACGTCCGGCATTGGCCTTGAAGGCTTTTGCGCCTATGGCCTGTCCGTCGTTGACGGCGGTCGAATGATCGATGCCTTGCTGGATTTCCGAAGTGGTGGTGGCGATGGCGGCGATGACCGCGGCGTCGAGCGAATTGTTGAGAGAATCTGTCGCGGTGATGGCTCTGGAATAGTCGATCGCGAGGCCGACGCCGCCGATGATCGTGGTCAGCGAGAGCGCGGTGATGATGAGGATATTGCCGCGGGTGTCTTGATTGAAGTCGCGGAGCTTGTTGCGGCTGAAGGCGATGATGTTCATCGATTTGGTCTTTTTTTCTTTGTGATATCTAGAATCAGTTTCGGAATTGGTTTAGCCAGTTTCCATTGTTATGATTATGGCCTTGGTTCCAGTTGTTGTTTTTGTCGTTATTTACATTGCCGTTGCCGTGGCTTTTACCATCGTAACTACCATTTATATTTCCATTTCCATTGCCGTTGTTTCCGCCGTTTCCGGAGTTGCCGCCGTTGCCGTTGGACGGCGAGGCGATATTGCAGACGGTGGTCGCGCCAGGATCCCCGCTGATCGCGTCATATTGGATGTAGCTGGTCGGCGGGACGTTGCGCGGCTGCAGCACGATGGTCTTGGCGAAGGTGACTGGACCAAACAGGTTGGTCAGGAAAACCGGAGTATAGGTGTAGCTGACGTCGGCGATGACGGCCGCGCCAACGGAAAAGGCGTCCGGTGGCAGCGTCGTCGTGGTGAATGGGCCGGCGTCGCTGGCCCCCGGGGTCATCGGGGTGACGCAAGGCCTCTTGTTGTCGCCCCAGCTCCAGGCGATCCGCGCCTGGAGGGCGCATTTGGATTTGCAGCTCGGTTTGGTCTGGGTGATGACGGCTTCGGAAATGGTGATCGAGGCCGTCTTGCTCCAAGTGGTTCCTTGAGCGTCGGCCGTCTGGAGCGCCTGGGGGAAGACCAGCAGGGCGGAGTCGTGCGCCATCTGGAGATCCTGGTAATTCGCGGTTCCGGGCGGATTGGGCTCTTCGGAGATGATCTGGGCGATCGAATAGGCGGCCTGGTTGATTCCGCGGTAAGCGGCGATGCGGTTGGAGAGTTCGACGCCGCCCACCATCAAGGTGAAAAGGAAGGTGGCGACGAGCGCGAATTCGAGAGCGGCGACGGCCTTGCAGTCGCGGGCGAAGTCGGCGAGCCTGGCGGGGAGCTTGATCATGGTCAGCATTGCGTGTTGGCCGGCGTGGGGAACGGCTCGTTGCGGAAGGCCGCGGTGGTGGAGAGCACGCGGACTTTTTGACCGTTGTAGGAGGCGATGGCGCCGGTGCCGAGCAGATTGGTGATCAGCGGCATCGGATAGGACACCTGAAGGACGACATAGGCGCTGGTCGAGCCGAGGCAGAAGGTGTTCTTGGCGTTGTCGAGCTGTGGCTGGGAGATCGCCGTGCCCCCGGTATTGAGAAAATTGTAATAGGGCGTCGGCGTCGCGCCGCCGCTGTCGCTTTCCTGGAAGCTTTTGACGTTGACGAAGACGTTGGAGCAGCTGAGGGCGGCGGGAAGATTGGCGCAGACGTAATTCTTGATGAAGTTCTGCCGGGTGAGCGGCGCGCCGTTGGCCGTCGCGTTCTGGGCGGTGCCGGTATAGACGGCGCGGGCGGCTTCGGTGGCCGCGTGCTCGATCGCCGATCTCATGTAGAGGTCGAGTCCTTCCTCGCAGATGACGGCGATCGTGGCGAGGAAGGGGAAGGCGACGAGCGCGAATTCGAGGGCGACTGCGCCGGAGTTTCGGGTGACGAAGCTGCGAAGAATGGTTTTTGTCATCATGGCGTCAGGTGCGCTCTGTTGTGATGTTGGCATCCAAGAGTTGCAGCCGCCTCAAAGGCGGTGGCTTACGCTGGCTTTTCCCTAACTTTTCTTGCGTCCTAGTCGGTTCGCGGGCGTTCTGGGACGCTACTGGGTATTGTCGGCGGGGATCTCCCGGCCGAGGTCACGCCGCGGCGGCTTGCGCGGCGAGCAAGCCTGCAATTTCGTTCGCGGGGACTGGCTTGCTGATGAGATAGCCCTGGATTTCGCCGCACCCTTCGCTTCGGACCACCTGAAGCTCGTCGCGCGTTTCGACGCCTTCGGCTACTATTTTCATGCCGAAACTGCGCCCGAGGCCGGTCATGGCGCGAATGATGGAGCGCGCATTGTCGTCCGCATCGGACTCGCACACGTATGAACGATCGATCTTGAGCTTGTCGAACGGAAAACGATACAGATAGCTCAACGACGAATAGCCGGCGCCGAAATCATCCATTGAGATCGAAACGCCCAAGTCCTTGAGTTGACGCAGGGTGTCGATCGTGCGCTCGGTATTTTGCAGCAGGACGGATTCGGTCACTTCCAGTTCGAGGCGGGACGGGGCGAGGCCGCTCTCCGCCAGAGCGGCCGCGACCAGCAAAGGCAGGTGGTCCGCCTTGAACTGCTTGGCGGATACATTCACCGCGACTTTCAAGTCGTTTGGCCATTTCATCGCCTCGCGGCAGGCTTGGCGCAAGACCCATTTGCCGATCGGCGCGATCAGGCCTGTTTCCTCGGCAAGACCGATGAAGGCCGCCGGCGCCATGCGCCCGCGCAGGGGGCTGTTCCAGCGCAACAAGGCTTCGAACGCGCAAATCCGGTTTTGTTTCAAGTCGAAAAGCGGCTGATAGAACAGCTCGAAATCTTCATTTTCCACGGCCGCCTGCAATTCGAACTCCAATGAACGGCGCTCGCGCATATTCGCGTCCATAGTCGGCTCGTAGAAGCGGAACGTGTTCCCGCCATCAGCCTTGGCGCGATAGAGGGCGATGTCCGCATTCTTGATCAACCGGTCGGCGTCGCGGCTATCGGAAGGAAAGAGGCTGACGCCTATGCTGGCGCCGATATGAAAAAGGTGGTCATTGATCTTGAATCGGTTGCCGATCCCATCGAGCACGCGCTGTGCGACCATTTCGACCGCCTCGGGGTCGGCCACGTCTTGCTGAATCACGGCGAATTCATCGCCGCTGAAGCGCGCGACCACATCCTTGTCGCGAACGGCGTGTCGCAGGCGTCTGGCGACCTGGCGCAGCAATTCGTCGCCGACGGCGTGGCCAAATGTGTCGTTGACCGCCTTGAAGCGATCGAGATCGAGATAATAGATGGCAATGCCGTTTCCGGCCTTGTCGTCCGAAAGACGCGAGTTCAAGATTTCATGGAAGGTCGCGCGATTTGGCAGCCCGGTCAGGGCGTCATGCCGCGCAAGGCGCTCGATGTGCGCTTGCGCCTTTCGTTTTTCGGTCACGTCTTCATGGACGGCGACCAGGCCGCCATCCTTGACGCGCGTCGCCACGACCTCGACGATCGCGCCATTCGCCAACGCCCATTCGCTGCGCAAGCTATCGCCTGGGGTCTTGCCCAAGGTCATACAGCCGAGTCCTTCCTGCGTTGTGCAACCCCGGCCCTTTTCGTGCTCCTTGATGGCGTCGATTAGGCGCGACATGGCGACGCCCGGGCGGACCAATTCCTTCGGCAGGTCGTAGATTTCCTGGAAGCGGGAATTGGCGACAAGCAATCTGTTGTCCGCGTCGAATATGCACAGGCCATGCGACATGTTCTCAAGCGCGGGAGCATAGCCCGCATTCTCTAATCCCAGCGCCCTAATGGTGGCTTCGAGGTCGCGGGTCAGCCGATCGTTCTCTTCGATCATCAGCCTCATGGAGCGGTCGATGCGCTCCACGTCGCGTTCGAAATCCTCGTAAGTCGCCGCGACCATCTTTTTAAGACGTTGGAGGTCGACGGAGCCGTCGGGCGCAGTCGCCTTGGCGAACTGCTTGTCGATAATTTTGAAACCGTCCGGCATTACAAGGCCTCTGCGAATGTCGTGACCGTCATGGTCTGGTTATGTAATTCGCAGCGATCCGTTCTGGCGTGCGGGGCCAGTTCGCCATAGGAATAAAAGCCAGCACGCGGCGTCTCCTCGCCCAGAAAGGAGGCTACGGCCTCGATTTCGTCGCCCGTGCGCTGTCCCATCAGGAGGCGCCGTCCGATGCAACTGACAAGCAGAGCCGCTTGCGCGGCCAGAGGCGCCTTGGCGCGCGCCTGGGCGCTGGCGTCGGCGGCTCCATTGACGAGGTTGTGGTGGCTGCCGCGCATCAACTGCGCGGTCCAGCCTTGCGGAATGTCGCCGGCGAACGTCATGGAGCGCGCGGCCCGGTCGATCGCCAGCAGGGTCCGCACAATGTCGTGCTCCGGATTTTCTGGATCGAATATTTTGAGCGGGAACAACAATCCGCTGCCGGGCAGCGCCGGGGCCTCCGGCCCGAGGTAACGCTCGTAAAGATCGAGCGCCGGCTCGCCGTCGAGCGTCAGCAGCACATTGCCGCTCGCTTGGGTGACGCGGCGCCTGGGGCCAAAAACGTCCCAGCCGCCCGCGCTTCCCGTTCTCACTTGGATGGCTGGGCCGTAAAAGCCGATGGCGACGACCTGTCCGGAGCACAGATCGTCGTCGAGGCCGACCAAGGTCTCGCTGAAATCGGCGCCATCGCCGGCAAGGCCGCCCGCAATACGCACGGACGCTCCGACCGCGTCGACGAGCCCGGCGACAAGCTGCGCGCCATTGACGCGCAAACCATCCGACAGGACAAAGGCGGCCGAAAGGTCGGGATCGGCGATCTGCGCCCCCAAGGCGGCGCCACAGGCGTGCGAGTCTCCGTGATCGTCAACTTTTATATGAGCGAGTTTGATTGGGGTTCTTTCGAATTTCATGGCGAGCGCGGCGACTTCGTCATCGACAACATCCTCGCCCAGCACATGCCCGCCGGTGCTGCATCCGACCAAGCGAGCTGAGGGATAAAGCGAGCGCAGCTCTTTGATCGCGCTCGTTCCGGCCAGATTTCGGCGCAGTCCGAAATAAAATACAATATCGGCGTCGTCCGTGGTCGCATCTGCCGGCTTCCAGCCCCCGCTTGGCCCCCAGACCAAAGCGCTAGCGTACATCCCAACTCTCCGGGCAATAGAACAAGAATATCATAGGACAGTACTCCCTTCGGGTTAACTACAACTGAATCGTCTCAGTATGCGGCGCCCGGATTGGAACGATGGCCGGTTTCAGATTGCCGGTCGCAAAGCGAGCGAAATCGTTTGGAGCCCGCTAACCAAAAAGTTGGAGCGCAGCCTCTTTCGCGACGGGGGCGCGACCGACGAGATGCGCGTAATCCTCGATCGGCGCCGGACGGCCGAACAGGTAGCCCTGAATCTCACTGCACTTTTCCTTCGCCAGGAAATCCAACTGCCCGGCGGTTTCGACCCCTTCGGCGATGACCGGCATCTTGAGGCCGCGCCCCAGTCCAATGACCGCGCGGACAATGGCGGCCGACTGCTCCCTGGCCTCGACCTGCGCGATGAACGACTGGTCGATCTTGAGCTTGTCGAAAGGAAAGGACTGCAAATAGGAAAGCGACGAATAACCGGTGCCAAAATCGTCCATCGAAATCGTCACGCCCATCGCTTTCAAATGACGCAGGATCGTCAGGCTGCGCGACGAATCCTGCATCAGCACGCCTTCGGTGATTTCAAGCTCCAGCCGTGCGGGCGCGAGGCCGCTTTCCAGCAGAACCGCATGTACGAGACGGACGATATCTCCGCGGCGGAACTGGATCGACGAAAGATTGACCGCGACGCCCAGGGGTTTCGGCCAGGACGCGGCTTCGCGGCAGGCCTCGCGCAGAATCCATTCGCCCAACTCGACGATCAGGCCGCTTTCCTCGGCGATCGGAATGAAAGTCGCCGGCGACACGAAGCCACGCGTCGGATGACGCCAGCGCAACAAGGCTTCGAATCCGAAAACCTCGCCGGCGACCTTGGCTTGTGGCTGGTAATAGAGTTGCAATTCGTTGCGCTCGATGGCCGCGCGAATGTCATGCTGCAACGCATGACGTTCATGGATGCGCGCGTCCATGTGAGGTTCGAAGAAGCGCGCGCCGCCCCGTCCATCCGCCTTTGCGCGATAAAGCGCGGCATCGGCGTTGGCGACGAGTGTGGTGGCGTCCAGACCGTCGCTCGGAAAGACGGCCACGCCAATGCTGAGCCCAACGTGAAGCCGCGCGCCATTAATGGCGAACGTCTCGGCGCTGGCGGCGAGGAGCCGCTCGGCGAGCGCGCCGGCCGTCGCCGGTTGCTCTGCTTCCCGCGAGATCAGGGTAAATTCGTCGCCGCCGATGCGCGCGATGAAATTTCCTTCCGCCGCAACGGCCAGCCGGCTGGACAATTGCCGTAACACTTGATCTCCGACAGCATGCCCGTAGATATCATTGATTTCCTTGAAATGGTCGAGATCGAGGCAAAGCACCGCGAAAGGCGCGTCGGCCATGGACGCCGCCTGGAGCGCACGGGCGAGTTCGTCGGTGAAGGCCGCGCGGTTTGGAAGATCGGTCAGGGCGTCGTGAAGGGCGAGGTGCCGGATGCGCTGCTCAGCCCGCCGCCGTTCCGTGAGGTCGATCGCCGCGACGAGGGCGGCGTCAAGGCCGTCATAGGTGAGCGAACGCTCATAGATGGCGACCTCGATCTCTTCGCCGTTGGCCTTGCGGTGCTGCTGCTGGCCGCCATTGACCGACACAGCCGCCGCCTCGCCCGCCTCGGGCGAGACGAGATCGGCCGCGGCCATGGCCAGAAATTGCTCGCGGCTGTAGCCATAGTGACTCAAGGCCGAATCATTCACGGCGATCATGCCGCCGGTCGTTCGATCACGCACCCACATCGGAATCGGATTGGCGAGGAACAGCAGCCGGAACGACGCCTCGCGCCGTTTCAGATCGTCAATGCGGGAGCGCTCCCGATCGGCATCGAGTTCGCGCGCCCGTATGGCGTTGGCCTTGAGCACGTCCACCGCCGCAGCGACCCGCGACAGTTCGTCATTTCCCTCGCGCGCAATCCCGACGGACAGATCGCCGTTAGCGAGCGCCTCGATGGCCGCATTGAGCGTTTCGATGCGCCGCAGCAGGCCCTGGCCGATATAAGTTCGAGCGATAACGAAAGCGACCAAGAGGCTGATCGCCGCAAGGCCGACCAAAACGGTTTGGCTCACTGAGATCGCATGTCGCGACGCGATCACCGCCGCGGCGGAATTTGCACGCGCCGTGGCGATGAAGCGCTCCACCGCAGCGGAAAGTCGGACCGATTTCGAACGGCTTTCCTGCGCCAGCCGTCCGCCGTTCTCAAGGTTCGACAATTCCTGCCGGCGGAGCGAAAACAGGCCGTCCGCGCCTTCGCCAAGGTTGGCCAATGAATTGAACGAGGCGCGCAGAGCCACTGCGCCTTGGGTCTCGCCGAGGCTGTCCGCCGCGACCTTCGCCCGATGGCTGGAGGCGATGAACATGTCGCGCAAGGGCGGCAGCAAATCCGCCGAGGCCGTCAGCGACGCCTGCGCCAACAGGCCCGCGGACAGATGGGCCTCCGCCCGCAAATCATTGAAGGCGCGCAATCCGGGCAGTTCGGAGCGCGAAAGGGAGGACAGCCCGGCCACGATGGATTCGAGATCGCGGCTCTTGCTCATGGTCTCGACCCCGATCGCTAAATTGAAGCGGGCGTCGTCGATCAGCGGCGCGAGTTGTTCGATGATTCGCCGATGCATTTCCTGCGATTGGTTGGTTATTCGCCTGCGTGCTTCGCCCAGTTGGAGGCGCCAGGCGACGGTCTCGGCGAGCGCGTCGGAATTGACTTCCAGATCTTTAACGAGCGCCCTCAACTGCGGCGTTTCATTGCGTCCAACGGCGGCATGATCGAGCGTCGCCAGCGTGCCGGCCATGTCCCGACGTTTTGCGTGCAATTGATCCAAGACTTCAGCGAGCCGCCGCGCATTGTCGATACGCGGCAGCGTCGCCGAAATCGCCGAAAGCTCGGCCGCTTGGCGGGCCAGGGTCAATGCGTGGTCGATGGCCGGAATCGCTTCCGAATCAAGCCGCTCGAAGCTCTCCCCGATGCCGTCATAGGACAACAGGGCCACCGTGGCGGCGACCAAAGTGAGGCTCGCGACCGCCGCGAAGGCGGCGAACAATTTTCCGCGTATGCCGAACTTGAGCCCGCCCGTATCCGGCTTGCTGCGGATAGGGTCGAGGGAATCTGTCGCGCTGGTCAATGTTGCGTCTCTTTTGTCGCCTTGGCGGAGCCAGAAATTACCGCTTGGCGCCGAGAATCCGGCGCGACGCGCAAATCCTGAACGACGGAAATCCGTCCATCGCCGTGAAGCATCGACATGAACACGGCGTCGGTTCCTTGATTACTGCCTGGCGCATAATCCAGTCGCACGCCGCCCAGATCGAAATGCTGGCCGAAAATCGCGCCAAGCAGTTTTTGGCGCGTCGGTTGGCCGGGCGTCCTTTCCAGAGCGGCGATCACCAGCCGCCCGGCGATATAGCCTTCGAGACTAACGAAGCTGAATTCCGGATTGGCCGCGAGCGCGCTCAAAGCGCCCTGGTAGCGCGCGACGAGCGATAGCGAACGATCCCAAGGTGACGGAGCCACCTGGGTGACGAACACGCCGTCGCCCAGGGCGCCAAGTTCATGCGCCAGGGCGCCGGCGCCGACGAAGGAGGTATTGAGGAACAGGCTTGTCATTCCAAGCGAGCGCGCCAGCTTGATGAAGGCCGCGCAGGGCTCGTACGGGCCGACCAGGATGACCGCCCCGGGATTGCTGGCGCGGATGACCAGCAAGGGCGATTTGATCGCCGTCGTGTTGCGCTCGAACGTTCCTTCGGCGACCAGGCGCATCGATCTTTTGTCGAGAGCGCGCTGGACGCCTTCCAGGCCCGCGCGGCCGAAAGCGTCGTCCTGATAAAGGATGGCGATGCGGCGGACCCCGCGGTCCGCGATCAGGTGCTGAACCATCGCCTCGGTTTCCTGGAAATAGGAAGCCCGGACATTGACGACGTTCGGCTTGAATGGCGCGCGCAGAAACTCCGCGCCGGTAAAGGCGGCGATGAAGGGAACGCCCGCCTCTGCCGCGATCGGCTGGCTCGCCAGCGAGGTCGGCGTTCCCACCGCGCCGATCAGCGCAAACACTTTGTCATCATGGATGAGCTTGTTGGTCGCTTGCACGGATCGGTCAGGGTCGTAGCCGTCGTCCAGCGAGACAAGCTTCAGCTTGCGCCCGTTCACGCCGCCTACGCGATTGACCTCGCCGAACGCCGCCAGCAGGCCTGCGCGCATATCCTGGCCAAGCGACGCGGCCGGTCCGGTGAGCGCGGCTGCTTGACCGAACACGATCCTGTCGGGTCCGACCCCCGGCTCGGCCCGAGCGGCCAATGGTTCGGCCAGGCCCCACAGAAACGCGGCCATTACGGAGAGCGTGACAGCCATAACATAGCGGAATTTGGGCATTTCGATGCTGTGGGACGTGCGGCGCGCCGGCGAGCGGGAAGGTTGACCAATACAACCTATCGTTGAATTTGTTGGTTAATGATTAAGGTCCTGTGAATCGGAGGGCGCCCTGATGACCGCGATAGGGCACATCCCGCGGATGTTACTACTTATTTACAGGTACAACGTATGGTAGTGCCTAATCTGTGGGCAGCGGCGCGAGAACCGATGAAAAAAATCTCTGACACGTTTCTGGCGATGCTGGATCAGCATGTCGCGCCCACGTTCGTTCTCGACCGGCGTGGCAATGTCGTTTTATGGAATCGCGCCTGCGCGGTTCTCACCGGGATTCCGTCCGGTGAAGTCACCGGGACAAAAAACCACTGGAAGGCGTTTTACAATTCCGAGCGCCCATGCGTTGCGGACCTCGTTTTGAACGACACGGTCGAGTGGGCTCCCGAGTATTACGTCGCCTATTCGGATTCGAAGGTCGCGAAAGGGGCGCTCTCGGTCGAAACATGGTGCGATCTCCCCAAGACCGGCCGTCGTATTTATCTGGCGGCGGACGCCGGCCCGATCCTCGATGGAGATGGCAATCTGATCGGCGTGCTGGAATCCCTCCGCGACATGACCGCTATGAAGGACGCGGAAGCGCGGCTTCGCGATCTTGCAGGCCTCGATGGGTTAACCGGCCTTCCCAATCGGCGGACATTCGACGACACGATCACGAAGGAATGGGGGCGGGCTGCTCGCCAGAGAGTCCCGCTGGCGTTGATTATGATCGATATCGATCACTTCAAAAAGTTCAACGATAATTTCGGGCATGCCGGCGGGGATCAGTGCCTTACAACGGTTGCGAATGTCATTGCCAATTCCGCCCGACGCGCTGGCGATTTGCCCGCACGCTATGGCGGCGAGGAATTCGCGATCGTTCTTCCCTCAACCGACTTGGACGGCACAATGGCGGTCGCGGAAAATCTGCGCCGATCCATTGAGGCGAGGGAAATTCGTCACCCAGAGAATACGGCGAGCCCTTTCGTCACTGCGTCGATCGGCGCCGCGGTTGTGGCGCCTTCGCCCGGCACCCGGCCTGACGCAATCATCCGTAGCGCCGATCAAGCTCTCTATCGAGCGAAAGAACTTGGTCGAAACCGTATTTGCGCTTTTGACCAAAAAATCGACATCGCTCCGACGGCGTTTAGCGGTGAATCCCCACCGCCTCCGCGTGATTGCGTGTCAGACGCGGCTTGACTTCTGGGATAACCTATTGTTTCACATAGTGCGTCCTTGAGGCGAGGAGATGAACTGGGGTCACGAAAAAGAACGGCGAGAAGCCGTCCGTCGGCGGGTTTACAAAGGTGCGAAAATCAGCTTTCGCGGCCTCCGTGGGACGATTGACTGCGTCATCCGCGATTATTCCGACAGCGGCGCCCGTCTTGGCGTTGAAAGTCCGGTCGGCATTCCCGACAATTTCGAACTGATCCGCGCCGACTTCCCGCCGGTAATGTGCCGAGTCATCTGGCGGAAAACATCGCAAATAGGCGTCGAATTTATCAAACCTTCATCCGGCGCGAATAAGCGGTAATACATACCGTACATGAGGTTGCCGATCTCCGGCGAGGGGTCGAAAAATCGAAAATCAGGCGGTGGAGTCCAGACATCGACTCACATTCACCGCCATGCCGCCAGCCCCCGCACCTGAGTCAAAACGTCGCACACGCCTCGTTCCCGCCAAATCGGGGACGCCACCAGTTACGACCCACGGCCTCAAAACCGGGTTCTCTTTCAGTGGGCCTGCGCCCGATAAATACCATACATTAACTATCTTCGGTAACAACTTGTTTTCACGGCCATCGCGTTCCAGGGCGAGGCAGGTTTCGATGGTGGTCTTAACGGACGACAAATTTTCTTTGGCAGGGTGGCGACTCCAAAATGCGCGTATTATTGATCGAAGACGACAGCGCCATCGCGCAAAGCATCGAATTGATGCTCAAGTTTGAGAATTTCAACGTCTACGCCACCGACCTCGGGGAAGAGGGCGTCGATCTCGGCAAGCTCTATGACTACGACATCATCCTGCTCGACCTGAACCTGCCGGACATGTCGGGCTATGAAGTCCTGCGCCACCTCCGAGTCGCCAAGGTCAAGACGCCGATCCTGATTCTGTCGGGTCTCGCCGGCATCGAGGACAAGGTGAAGGGCCTCGGCTTCGGCGCCGACGACTATCTCACCAAGCCTTTCCACAAGGACGAACTGGTCGCCCGCATCCACGCCATCGTCCGCCGGTCCAAGGGCCACGCCCAATCGGTGATCGCCACCGGCGACCTGGTCGTCAATCTCGACCAGAAGACCGTCGAGGTCGGGGGCGTCCGCGTGCATCTGACCGGCAAGGAATATCAGATGCTGGAGCTGCTCTCGCTGCGCAAGGGCACCACGCTCACCAAGGAAATGTTCCTCAACCACCTCTATGGCGGCATGGACGAGCCGGAATTGAAGATCATCGACGTTTTCATCTGCAAGCTGCGCAAGAAACTCGCCAACGCCAGCGAAGGCCGCAATTACATCGAAACCGTCTGGGGCCGCGGCTATGTCCTGCGCGAGCCGTCGGACGCCGACGAGCGAATCACCGCGTGATCCGTGTGACGACATGGAGATCGGCGCGAAGGAACATCTGTTTCAGGCCTTTCTGTCTTGCGGAAAACGATTGCGGCAAATGGTGGGATGGGCGACCGCTTAACGGCGATTAAAAGTCGTTCCAAGTCGCGGCCCAAGGTCTTCAATGGACCGACTCCGGCCGGTCATCCGTTGAGAGCAGCGATGGCTGCACCTTAGATCCGGCGCTATGCATCAGCAAAATTTCGCCGCCAGGTCGAACCGCGTCTGCGCCTCAGGAAGTCGGCAACCACGCAATTACCCACGTCCGAATCCAACGATCTGACTGGTCCAGGTGCGTCGGTTCGGGGTGACCGGCCTTGGTGTCAGTGAGTCACGATTTCGAGGATGGTCTGGAACGGACCTGCGCCCGCGAGGCGCGCGGTATCGACGGCGGTGCGCACGCCGGCTTCAAAGTCGGCGGCCCATCTGGCGCGGTAGCCGTTGGTGACTTTCCGCTGGATGACGCTTGGGCGCAGGCCGCGTTCGCTGACGTTGTTGGTGGGCTCCACCTCGCCGGGAAAGTCGCAGAACGTCAGCAGTTGATCGCGAGCGCGACCGACCCTCGCCAGCAGGTCCCGGGTCAGCTGACAATCGGTCGGGGCGGCGAGGATCAGGTCGAGATCGCGCTCCAGCGCACGCCGTCTGGCGCGCAGCGTCGAGGCGGCGATGGTGGTGATGTCGCGAGCGAGAGCGAAAACCCGGTCGAACCACAGGCGCAATCGGAACGGCGCATCGTCCTCGCTGTTCTCGTCGGCGAAGCGGGCGGCGCGATCGAGATGGGCGAGGCAAGTTTGCTGCCCGATCGGCGTGACCCTGCTGGGCGCTGTAGCGGTCGGAGGTCCACACCGTCGGGCGATGGCCGTCGAGCGCGTCGCGGACGACCTTTGCGCTGCGGCTGAAATCGACGCTGTGGACTACGGCGTCCTTGCTGCAAAACACCCATTGGAATGCGTTGACGCCCTGGATGCGCGCGCCGGTTTCATCGCAAGCGACAAAGCGCGCCCGGCGCAGTCGCGCCAGCGCCGCGGTCCGCCTGGCCGCGAACACCGCCTGCATGCGCTTGAACATGTTCATCAGCGCGCCTTCGCTGATTTTCAGCCCGAACAGATCGTCCAGGGCGAGGCGCAGCCGCTCGTAGGAAAACAGCTGCATGCTCTTCAGATAAACCGCCATCGCGTGGATGCGCGGCCCGAACGGCGAGTCTTTGGCGGCTTCCGGCGGCGGCGCCTCGGTCGTCGCGCCGCAGCGCCCGCAGTGGATCGAAAACCGCCGATGGCGCCGAACGAACGGCCGGATCGGTGGAAGCTCGATCTCGTCGTATTCACCGATCAACGCCCGCTCGGCGTCCGCGTCGAAAGACAGCCCGCAGCAGGGGCAGCATGAAGGGACGTGGTCCTCGAAGGCGTCGGGGTCGTCGCTGAGCGCGCGGAAATGTCCCTCGTGTCCAGGCTTGGCGCCGCCGGGTCTGGAGTTCTCGCGCCGCTCCTTGTGTGAACCGGCGTGCAATTTTCACCCCGTAGAGCGGGGGATCGGCTTACAAATTTGACCCCCCGACCATTTGGCTGAAGAGCCGCCCGCATTGCATGGCAATCGGGGCAGACGGGGAATGTTGGTT
>JAKAJL010000011.1 GCA_021813805.1 Pseudomonadota bacterium
TGTGGACGATGATAGCCGGGCGATGTTCCAGAACGCCCATGAGTTCGGAAAACTCTATCCGGAGGAGCGGGCGAAGGAGGCAATCTATTGCGCGCCACGCGTCGAGGACGGCTTTACGCTTGACCGCGTGCGCCGGCGCCTCGCCGAACGGGCCGGCCTTGCTTTTCCCGCCGCGACGGATTTCGGCTTGCTGATTGGCGCCGTCGCACGCTGCGACTGCGACGGCGTCTCGGGCTGGGCGCTCAACAAGGCCTACCCCGACGCCCCCGTGTGCCTCGATGTGATCGTCGATGGCGCCTTCGCGGGCTATGCCTATGCGCAGGCCGAAAGGCCGGACGGGCTTCTGGGCTTCGACTTTCTGTTCGACACGCCGCTCAATTCTTCATGCGAGCATGAGGTTGAACTGCGGCGCTCGGCGGACGGGGCGTCCCTGGGCGGCCGCCAGATCAAGGCCGTCGTGGCGGCCTGAGTGCGGCGGCTCAAGTTGATCGCAGGACCGCCATGTTCGCGCGGCCGCTTCAGACGCGGCCCGGTTTCGCCGCTGGCGCGGCTGCCGTCGCGCCAATGCTCCGCCGTTCGGGCGCGGATCCGGGCAGAGGGGCGCGGGCGGCGCCGGGGGCTTGCGCGCCCGAGGGGCCGGCCATGGCTTCGATCATCCGCAAAGCGACGCGCCGCGGAACCGTTCTGACCAGCCGCATCACGCGGTCGAACGCTTCACGCGATTCGCCGATGCGAGGAAAAGCCCCCAACAGGATGCGGGCGCAGGCCTCGCGGGGCAGGCCGAGGGCGACGAAGGCAAGGGCGAGCGTGTCGCCCGGCTCGTCGTCGACGATCCGCCGCGCCAGGACCTGGTCGCATGGCAGCCTTTCAGCCAGAATTTTCGCGAAGGCGCCTCGCTTGCCGTCAAGAGCCGCCGCCTCGACGCGTTCCGCCGTCTCGGCGTCGAGCGGCGATTCGGGTTCGGGCCGCCCCGCATGGATAAGATTGGCCTCCAGAGCCAGAAGCAGCAGCGCGGCGCGTTCGGGCGGGCCGGCGAAGGAAAAGAGCGGCAGCGCGTCGATGGTGGGCTCGCCTCGCCCGAGCAGGGCGCCCGCCAGTTCGGGGTCGGAACGGCCGCGCGCGGCGAGCAGGCGGATGTCCTGCGATCCGAGCGGCGCTTTGGGATTGGCGGCCAGCGCGCGTAAAATTTCGCGCTCCGGCCGGGCGGCGAGGATGCGGGCCGTCTCGTGGTCCAGATCGTCCCGGCCGGCCACGGCGCAGGCCTGGTCGCAGGCGCCGCTCGCCGCGATCTCCCGCAAGTCGCGGCGTTCGATCAATGGGCTGTTGCGCAGGAGTTCGCGCGCCGGTTGGCCGCCGCGGGCGCGAATGCGCTCCAGTACGGCGGGCGGGGCGTCGAGACAGCGCGACAATTTGCGCGCCACATGGGTCAGCGCCGATTCATCGGCGCCCGCGATCAGCTTGCCCGCCATTTCCTCGTAAAGACGGAGCTCATCGCTGGTATGCAGCAGATGCAGGGTGAAAAGATCGGTAATGACGCGCAGCAGAACGGGGCGCATTTCCGCCGGCTTGGAGTCGGATGAGGCGGCGAGCTCGCGCAGGCGGGCGTAAATGTCGGTCGGCATCGGCCTGACTTTCGAAAATCTTTGGATCGCCAAACCCTAGTCATGTTTTATTGACGCATCATTAACCATCAACAGCCATTAATGGGGCAGGCGAAATTCGTGGGTAAATTCTTAACGGATGCGCCTGTTCACTTTCCGCGGCCCGCCGAACGACGCGATTCGGGCGACGAGGGCCAGAAGATAGGGCCAGAGGTCAGGGACATGGGCGAAATCGTGCCATTCCGCATCGCCAGGCGGTCCCGCGCCGCCGCCGCTCCGCTGGAGAGTTCGGCGCGCATCCTGTTCTTCCTTGGGGTTCGCTATATCCGTCACGACGACGGCGCCGACGGACCGAAGGGCCGAACCTCCGAAGGCGGGGCCTTGCGCAAGACGCGCCGCAGGAAACGCGCCTGACACCCTTGCCCTCAGCTCAGGGCGACGGCTTTTCCGTCGCGCATCGCGCGGTCGCCAGCGCCGATCTGGCGGCGTCATAGTCCTCCTCGCGCGAAGCGAGCACGCGAAAAACCACAAATCCCCGCAGATTCGGCGACGCCAGCCGCAATTCGTCATCCGTCGCGCCGCTTTGGCCGGGGGTTGGCGCCGCCTCGTCGCCGGAATTCTGCGAAACGTCTTCCGCGTCGGCCTGTTTCTGGGTGACGATCCTGATGTTGAACCGCCCGGACGGCGTGTCGCGGTCATTGCCCGAATAGAAGATCGTGCCGTCGGTCAAGCGCATCGAGATCGAGAAAGGGTGGACGCCGTCGGCCTGCGCGAGAATCCGCGCCGAGCCCTTGGACAGATCGAAGCGGCACAGCGCGATGACCGCGAAAGGATCGGGAAAGGCCGCTCCTCCGCTGTCCGGTCCGGGGCGCGGCAGGATCGAGATCCTGCCGAGCGGGAGCGGCGCCGCCAGCGCGCGATAGGGAGCGCTGGGCCACAATGTCGGCAGGGCGAGGATTGTCAGCAGGTGGACCGCGACGGCGCCGAACAGAGCGCCCAGGACCCAGGGAATGGCGCGGATCGTGCGGTCGATCTGCCTTTCGCGCCGGGCGCGCGACCAGGACAGGCGTCGCGTCCAGGCGACGCGCGGGGCGCCGGAGAGCGCTTCGGTCATGAGCATTCGCTCCGGGCGATCGACGGGACGCTCATGCCCTGATAGGCGTCGCCGATGGCGCTGGTCTTCGCCTGATAAGCGCGGAGGATCAGGACGAAGCGGCTTTTTTCTCCCAAAGGCAGCCAGTTGCCGGGACGCGCGCCGCGCGCCGCCTCGATGACGAAATCACCGTCGGAATCCCGCAGCAGGGTGGCGGAGGTCAACCCGTGGCGGTGGGCGAGGTTGGGGCGCAGACGCCCGTCGACGTCATAGGCGCTCAAGGTCCAGAAACGGGCGGCGGGGGCGGCGCCGGAAATGCGATAGTCGCAGCGCGCGTCAAGCGGGGCACCCTCATCGTCGGTCGTGGCGATCAAGACCACGCCTTCCCGTGAGCCGAGGGGCAGAGCGCCATCCACTGCAAGGCTCGCGCGCGCATAGGGATCTATGTCGGAATCGCCGACCTGCGGCCAGCTCGTCCAGGCGCCGAGGCGGACGGCGCCGAAGCCGGGGCCACCTTGCAGCGAGGCCAGCGTCGCCGCCGAGCCGAGCGCCAGCGCGGCGATCGTCGCAAGGGGCAAGGCTTTCAAACCGCTCACTGCTCGATCCTCGGACGCGCCGCGCCAGACACGGCTTCCGCCCCCATTCCTCGCACAAAGCCCGATCTGCTGACAAGCGGCGATCGCCTTGTCACTCGCGCCAGAAAGTCGCGATCCGGCCACCCAGATCCCTCGCCGCTTCGCCCAGATGGGACGCGGACTCGCGAACCGGCGCCGTCGCCGCGACGCGGCGGATCGGCTTGCGCAAGGCTGGCGCCGCCGGTTTGGCGGCCGGAATGGCCGCGGCGCCGCTGTCCGCCCGGGGCTCGAAATCGGCCATGCTGGTCAGCGCCGCGAGCTGTTCGGGATAATAAGCGAGATTGCGCAGGCCGGCCGGCGGAGGAGCTTCGACTCGCGTCGGCGCGGTGCGCGGCGGTTCGGACGGAGACAGGCCGGTCAGGCCGGCGTCGAGGGCCATGAGAGCCAGCGCCGCAAAGGTGAGGGCGCCGGCGAACTTCAGCTGTGGCGGCAAGGATTGAATATCCGCGACCAGATCCGCCTTCATGCCCGCCCTCGCGTTGCGCGCGCCAATCAGCGCATTCCAATCACCGCATTCCAATCACCGCATTCAAGGCGGGAATTGCGGCCAAAGCTCGACTGGATCTGGTTTTTCGGGTGGCCGAAGGCGAGCCGCAAAAAGGCCATAATGGTTCACGCCGCATTCAGATTGCCGTGTCCAAACTAAGGCATGTCAAGTTCACGCGCGCTCGCGTTGCTGTTCTGTCTCCTCGGCGCGGTCGCGCTGGGCGCGGACGCCGCGCGCGCCGACGGATCGCATTTCGGCGGCTGGGGGCTCGGCGCGCCGCGATTCGCCGGCCCGCGGCTTTTCGGGCCCAACGCCTATGTGGTCGCCGCGCCGCCGCCGGCCGGCGAGCGCATGGCGGCGCCCGCCGGCCCGCCGCCGGATCCGAGCAAGTGCTATTCGGCGGCGGAAACCCGCGAACGCGTCGCCAGCCAGAAACTGCGTCCCGCGTTCGAAATGATGCTCAAGGCCTCGTCCCTCACCGGCGCCGAGGTTCTGGCCGGAAAATTGTGTCGCTGGGGCAACGACGATATCTATGTGATCAGCCTGCTGCGTCATAACGGCGCCTTGGTTCGCGTTTTCATGAACGCCGCGACCGGCCGGGTTGTCGGCGCCCGGAATCTGCATTGATGGGAGACGATAGTGCGCCTTCTCGTGATCGAGGACGACAAGAACCTCAACCGCCAGCTTGTCGCCGCACTGGAATCGGCGGGCTATGCCGTCGATTCGGCGTTTGATGGCGAGGAAGGTCATTTCCTCGGCGACAGCGAGCCTTATGACGCGGTGGTGCTTGACATCGGCCTGCCCAAGATGGACGGGATTTCCGTACTCACCGCCTGGCGCAAGTCCGGACGCGCCATGCCCGTCTTAATCCTGACCGCGCGCGACGGCTGGACCGAAAAGGTGCGCGGCTTCGACGCCGGCGCCGACGATTATGTCGCCAAGCCCTTTCATGTCGAGGAGGTTCTCGCCCGCCTCCGCGCGCTGCTGCGCCGCGCCGCCGGCCACGCTTCGAGCGAATTGACCTGCGGGCCGGTGGCGCTCGACACCCGGAACGGGCGGGTCGAGGTGGACGGCGCGCCGGTCAAGCTGACTTCTCACGAATATCGCCTGCTCGCCTATCTCATGCACCATGCGGGGCGTCTGGTGTCGCGCAGCGAGATCGTCGAACATCTGTACGATCAGGATTTCGACCGCGATTCCAACACCATCGAGGTTTTCATCGGCCGGTTGCGCAAAAAGCTCGGCGTGGACGTGCTGCATACGGTGCGCGGGCTCGGCTATGTGCTGGAGCCGCAGCCGGCGGACGGCGAAAAATCCGCCCGCCAAGCGCGATAGGATGAAGATTTTTTCTCCGCTTTCGGCTTGGCGCTCCGCCTGGCTGCGTAGCGGTCTGGAGCGGCTGTCGCGCCTTGGCTCGCCCTCGATCGCCCGGCGCCTGTTCCTCTCCTCCGTGCTGTCCAGCGTGGTGGTGCTGACTGTCGCGGGCCTGGTCCTGACCGCGCTTTACCGCGACGACGCCCAGTCCGGGCTCGACGACCAGCTCGGCGTCTATCTGCGGGCGCTCGTCGCCGATATCGCCATGTCGCGGGACGAGTCTCCGGACGCGGAAAGGCTCGCCGATCCCCAATTCGACCTGCCTTTTTCCGGCTGGTACTGGCAGATCACCCGGACCGACGTGAGTCCGCCGGACATTCGCGCCTCGCGCTCACTATTCGCCTCGCGTCTGCCGCGCCTGGACGGCGCCGACCGCGCGCCGGTCGGGGACGGCCCCCGGCGCGGCAATGTTCTCGGTCCGGGCAAAAAGCCCCTGCGCATGCTCGAACAGACGATCGACGCCGGGGACCAGGGACGTTTTCTCGTACAGGTGGCGGCGACCACCCAGAGCGTGGACCAGGAGGTGACGACGTTCGCCATCGATCTCGGCGTCACTTTCTTCATCCTGGCCTTGCTCCTGGTCGCGGCCGTGGCGATCCAGGTGCGTTTCGGCTTGCGCCCGTTGCGCCGGTTGCGGCGCGACGTCGTCGCGGTGCGGCGAGGGCGGGCGGAGGCCGTTTCCGGCCAGTTCCCGAGCGAGGTCGCTCCGCTCGCGGAGGAATTGAACCTGCTGATCGCGCAAAATCGTGAGATCGTGGAGCGTGCGCGGATTCAGGTCGGCAATCTCGCTCACGCCCTGAAAACGCCGCTGAGCGTCATCGTCAACGAGGCCGACGCCGAGGAGTCCGCTCTGGCGCGCAGGGTGGCGGAACAGGCCGAGATCATGCGCGATCAGGTGAAATTCTATCTCGACCGCGCCCGCGCCGCGACCCGCGCCGGGGCGATCGGCGCCTCCGCCGATCCGGCTGTCGCTCTGGCGGGGATGGCGCGCGCCTTCGCCAAAATCTATCCGGCGATCGACCTCGCCGTGGACTGCCCGCCTGATCTGCGGTTTCGCGGCGAAGGCCGGGATTTCGACGATATGGCGGGCAATCTGATCGACAACGCTTGCAAATGGGCGCGCGGCGCCGTGCGGGTGACGGCGGCGCCCGCGGCCTCGGGCGACACGGACCGCCCGTTCTTCCGTCTCGCCATCGACGACGACGGGCCTGGCCTCGCTCCCGAGCAGCGCCACGAGGCGCTGCGGCGCGGGCGGCGGCTCGACGAGAGCAAGCCGGGCTCGGGTTTGGGCCTGTCGATCGTCGCCGACCTCGCCGCGGCCTATGGTGGAAGCCTGACGCTCGACGAGTCGCCGCTCGGCGGCCTGCGCGCCCTGCTGATCCTGCCGGCCCTGCCTCGGGATTGAGAGGACCGGCGGCGGAATACCGCTCTGCGTTCAGGCTTCGCCGAGAGCAAATTGCGCAATTTAAATCAATGATTCCGAAAGCAGCTCAGGCCTAACCTCGACAAACCGTGGAGCTGTGTTGTCGCGGCTCGCGATCCGAGCGATGTCGATGTCCGGAACTTTCCGTTTCCTGCTGGCTTATACTGTGCTGGTTTCGCATTTGTCGGGTGTCGCCAGCCTCACCCATGCCGGCGATTACGCCGTTCGCGCCTTTTTTGTCCTCTCGGGTTTCGCCGTCACGGCGGCGCTGAATGAAGTCTATCGTTTCGACGGCGCGCGATTTTTCAGAAACCGGGTGATGCGCATCGCGCCGCTCTATTTCCTGGCGTGCGGGGCGACATTCCTGTTCATCCGCTTCCTGCCCGACGCCGGGCTGTTCCTGCCGCGCTGGCGATTCCAGATGAATGGCGAAAACCTCCTGGCGAATTTCGCGCTGTTTCCGCTCGCCTTCAGCGAGCCGAATTTCCGTCTCATCGAGCCTGCCTGGTCGGTCGCCGTCGAAATGTTCATGTACGGCTTGCTCTATCTCAGCATGGCGCGCTCGGCCCGACACGCCGCGATCTTCCTCGCCGGCGGCGTCGCCTACCACCTGCTGCACATGCGCTTGGGAACGGGTTTTGCGTATCGATATTTCGCAATCCCCAGCGCGCTGCTGAGCTATTCGATCGGCGCCCTGACCTATTTTCTCAGCAAAAAGGTCGATTGGCGGACTTCGCGCGCCTTCATCCCGATCGCCCTGGTCTGGTTCGGGCATCTCGTCGTCGCCAACGCCCTGGCGCCGCAGACCTATGTCGAACATCTCGGCTATTATCTCAACACCGTCCTGGCCGCCGCGGTCGTGATGACGACGCCGCGCCGCATGGGCGGCCCGCTGCTCGACTCGCTCGACAGAAATCTCGGCAGGCTCAGCTATCCCGTCTTTCTGTTCCAATGGACAGCGGCTTTCGTCGCCGCGCAATTCCTGCCGGTCCAGGAATGGCGCAGTTGGATTCTCGTCGCGGCGACGACGCCGGTCATCGTGCTTTTTTCAGCGCTGGCCGCCTGGTTCAATGAAAGATTTGTCGAGCCCGCGCGCGCCGAGGTCCGTGGGACCGCGGTTCTCGACGGCGCGCAGGCGATCGTCGGCATGGCGAGCCGTCGGCTGGGACGGCTGGAGAACAGCCGATATCTCTTCGGTCGATCGTTCGCGGTCGGCCTGGGACGGAGACGGCGGGCGTCGGGGCGAGGCGCCTGAGCGGCTTGAGCAATGTCCGGATCGCCCGAATCGGGAGAGTCCTCGCGGCGCGCGCGAGCCGCCGCCAGGTCCCTACGCCGGGACTGCAACTTTCGCTCGACCTTTCGCCTTTCCCGGCGGGCCATCCGCCGCTAATATCGCTCAAGGTTACGATGGCCCAATCTGGAGGTATGCCGTGAAGAATCTGGCTCGAGCCGGGGTCGCCGGCGCGATGATGGTTTCTCTTGCGGGCTGCGCCCAGTTGGGCGGTTCGCCGCCGCCTCCGCCGGCCGCAGTGGGGCCGGCGCCGCCCTATGCGGGCCTGGCCAGCGGCGTGCTCGGCGCCAGCCTCGACGCCGCCGACCGGACCGCCGCCAATAATGCCGAAATCGCCGCGCTCAATTCCGGCGACAGGAAAACCTGGCGCGGCGACGACGGAACCTATGGCTATGTCGCCCCTTCCGCCGCCAACGGCGACTGCCGCGACTTCACCCACACGGTCTATATCAACGGCCGGCCTCAGGTCGGGAAGGGCACGGCCTGCAAGGCCGACGGCGGCTGGAAGCTCAAGAGCTGAGGCTCAGACGCTGAGTTGCGCGCGGATGGCCTTCAACTCCTTCCGCCGATCCTCGCTCACTTCGGGAAGGCGGAGTTTCAGCGACTCCAGCTTTTTCAGGATGAGATGCGAGACGATCAGCCGGGCCGATAGTTTGTCGTCGGCGGGAACGACGAACCACGGGGCGCGCCTGGCGCTGGTCGCCGACAGGCATTTCTCGTAAGCCTTGCGATAATCGTCCCAGAAACCGCGCTCCTCGATGTCGGCCTGCGAAAATTTCCAGTTTTTTTCCGGCTCGTCGATGCGGGCGAGAAATCGCTGGCGCTGCTCCTCCTTCGAGAGGTGGAGAAAGAACTTCAGCACATGCACATTATTGGCGGCGAGGTGCTGTTCGAGATCGGAGATCGAGCGGTAGCGCGCGCGCCAGAAAGCGCCGTCGGCCTTTTCGGGATCGAAACCCTCCGCCTCCAGCAAGCGGGGATGGACGCGAAGGATCAGCACGCTCTCGTAATAGGAGCGGTTGAAAATGCCGATCATGCCGCGTTCCGGCAATTCGCGGGTCGTCCGCCACAGGAAATCGTGCTCCAGTTCGACGCCGCCCGGGTGTTTGAAGGGGGTGACGCGGCAGCCCTGCGGATTGACCCCCGACATGATGTGGCGGATGGTGCCGTCCTTCCCGGCGGCGTCCATCGCCTGAAAAATCAGCAGCAGCGCATCGCGATTGCGGGCATAAAGCTTGTGTTGAAGGTCGCTGAGGCGTCCGACATGGTCGGCGAGCATCGCGCGGTAATCCGCCTTCGAGCTATAAACCGGGTCGATGCGCGTCGGCCAATCATTGAGATCGACCTTCGAGCCTTCTTCGACCTGGAATTTTCCGGCGTCGATTCCTTGGTTCTTTCCAGCCATGGCGTCACCTGCGTCACGGAATCAGCACGGCCGCGCCGTCGAAGGCGCCGGAGCGCAAGTCGGCGAGCGCCGCATTGGCGTCTTTCAAGGCGTATATTCTGGTGGTGGTTTCGATCCCGAGTTCCGGGGCGAGGCGGAGAAATTCGACGCCGTCGCGGCGGGTGAGATTGGCCACCGAGACAAGTTGGCGCTCCTCCCACAGCAGGGCGTACGGGAAGCTCGGAATGTCGCTCATGTGGATGCCGGCGCAGACCACGGCGCCGCCCTTGCGCACCGCGCGCAGGGCGACTGGGACTAGGGCGCCGACCGGGGCGAAAATGATCGCGGCGTCGAGCTTTTCCGGCGGCGCCTCGTCCGAACCGCCGGCCCAGACGGCGCCTAAGGTCCGGGCGAAATCCTGGCTGGCGTCGTCGCCGAGCCGGGTGAAGGCGAAAACGTCGTGGCCGTGTTTGGCCGCGACCTGGGCGAGGATATGGGCGGCGGCGCCAAAGCCATAGAGGCCGAGCCTTTCGATGCGCCCTGCGGCGCGCAAGGCGATTTTGAAGGCGCGCCAGCCGATCAGCCCGGCGCAGAGCAGGGGCGCGAGCGCGGCGTCCTCACCCTTTTCGCCGAGCGGAAACGCAAAACGCGCGTCGGCGACCGCCATGGTCGCATAGCCGCCGTCGCGGGTGTAGCCGGTGAATTCGGGATGGTCGCAGAGATTCTCGTGGCCGCTCGCGCAAGGCCCGCAGGCGTGGCAGGTATGGCCGAGCCAGGGAACGCCGACCCGCTCGCCGATGTCGAATCCGCTGACGCCCGGGCCGATCATGTCCACTCGGCCGACGATTTCATGGCCGGGAACGATCGGAACGCGCGGATTGGGCAGTTCGCCGTCCACCACATGGAGATCGGTGCGGCAGACGCCGCAGGCCGAAATCCTTATGCGGATTTCATTCGCGCCGGGCAGCGGATCGGGCCGTTCCGTCCATTCGAGCGGCGCGCCGATTTTCTTGAGAACCATCGCATGCATGAGGGGACCTCCTCATGACGCGCAGTTTCGACCCGGCGCGGGCGTCAAGTCAAACGGTCACGCCAAAGTCCAGGCGAATACCGCCGTCCCGGCGGCGCCGAGGGCGAACAGGCCCCATTCGAGCTGGCCCCAGAAGGTGACCATTTCGCGGGCGTCGGCGTCCGGCCGGGCGGCGGAGGTCGCCAGCAGCCGGTTGTTCAGCGGCACGATGACAAAAAAGGTATAGGGCCAGCTCGCCAGCACGATCAGCGCGCCGACCAGCCAGCGGATGTCCGAATTCTGGGCGAAGGCGAGGAGGCCGGTGAGCGCGGTGAGCACGGCGAGCCCGCCGAGCAGGGCGAAGCCGCGGCTGTCGCTCGGCGCCCATTCGCGCATCATCGACGCGTCGTCGAGCGCGAGGCGGGCCGGCTGCTCGACGAAAACCAGATAAAGCGCCGCGCCGGCGAAAGCCGAGGCGAAAACCAGAGCGAGCAGACCTGACAGCATGAAACTTTTCCGCATTTCCGCGCGACCCGCGCTGTCGCCTCATAGCTCTTTTACCCGGTGACCGGAAGCTCTTTCGCGACGCGGAGCGTTAATCCGCCGTTAAGCTCGTTTTTGGCATCATTCATGCTTGTGGTTTCGGGCAACCCTCCGCGACAGGCGAAGGGACCGAAAGCAAGGGCGGGACTCGGACAAGGCGGGCAAGCCCGGATCGGAGACGATCCGGACGTCTGGTCAACATTTTGCCGAGGGCGTGCCATGCCGATGACCCGTTGCGCTTATTGCCAGCTGCCGACCCGGATCCATTTTGCCTGGTGTCAGGAAAGCGGCGTGAAAGGAAACATGCCTCCCGAGGCCCTTCGGCCCGGAAGCATTGTCGCCGATCCGCGCGAATTGCGCTGGTGCAAGCCGGCGGCCGGCGTGAAAAGCCGGCGCTGACGGGCGCCTCCTCATTTGAGCAGGCTTTTCTGGACCTGCTCCGCCATCGCCTTGGCTTTGGCCATGTTCGGCTCGGCGAGCGCCGCGTTGGCCTGACTGGCGGCCGCCTCCAGCGCTTTGCGCTTGGCGGGCGGGGAATCCGGGATGGCGCCCATGCCCTGATCCTTGCAGGGGTTTATCGCTTTGGCGTCGAACTGGGCGCCTTTGGGGCCTTCAAGGCAGTTCAGGGCATGGTGCAGATGCGCGCGCACCATTTCCAGCGTATCGGAGGCCGATGCCATTCCGGCGTGGAGGGCGGCCGTCTTGATTTCCTGGGTGGCGTCGGCGGCCAGAGCCGGCGCGGCAAGGAGGGCGATCAGGGCGCCAAGCGTCGGCGCCGCGGCAGATTTACGCATGCCGATTCCCTTTCTCTGTCGATCCAGCGGGCGGCGCGGAAAAGCGCGGCGCCCGCCCACGACGGGCAAACCCGCACAGGACGCAATCCGTTCCATCGGCCGCGAGACATTGCCAAGCATGCAATTTCAGTCCAGAAGTGACCTTTCTCCTTGTCCGTTCGCACGGGCGGCCGCCGTGAGCGCACCCTTTCCCCGCATAGCCCGTCGCACGACGGGCGCCTGTGCGGACATCCTATGCCGGGAAGAGGGGAGCGAGGGGCGTTCCGGCTGTTTCGGGCGGAGGCAACCCGGCAATGGTCCCGAATTCATGAAACGCGCGCTCCCCGTCACCCGCGAAGAGAATTTTCCCGAATGGTATCAGGCCGTGGTCGATCAGGCCGGTCTCGCGGAAACCTCGCCGGTGCGCGGCTGCATGATCGTCAAACCCTGGGGTTGGGGAATCTGGGAGCTGATTCAGGCGGCGCTCGACAGGCGCATCAAGGAGACCGGCCACGACAATTGCTATTTTCCTTTGTTCATCCCGATGAGTTTCATCGCCCAGGAGGCGAGTCATGTCGAAGGCTTCGCCAAGGAAATGGCCGTTGTCACGCATCATCGCCTGAAGGCGCAGGACGGGAAACTGGTGGTCGATCCCGCCTCCGAGCTGGAAGAGCCTCTGGTGGTGCGGCCGACGTCGGAGACGATCATCGGCGACGCCTTCCGCCGCTGGATCAGCTCGTATCGCGACCTGCCGGTGCTGATGAATCAATGGGCCAACGTGGTGCGCTGGGAAATGCGCACCCGCCTGTTCCTGCGCACCGCCGAATTTTTATGGCAGGAAGGCCATACCGCCCACGCGACGAAGGAAGACGCGCTCGAAGAAACGCTGAAAATGCTTGAAGTCTATCGCGAACTCGCCGAAGACGTGCTCGCCATGCCGGTGGTGGTCGGCGAAAAGCCGGAGAACGAGCGCTTTCCCGGCGCCGATTCGACATTCTCGATCGAGGCGATGATGCAGGACGGCAAGGCGCTCCAGGCTGGCACCTCGCACTATCTCGGCCAGAATTTCGCTCGCGCCCAGACGATCCGCTACCAGTCGGCGAGCGGCGACCTCGAATTTTGCCACACCACCTCCTGGGGTGTCTCCACCCGGCTGATCGGCGGCGTCATCATGACCCATGGCGACGACGACGGCCTGCGTCTGCCGCCGCGCATCGCGCCGCAGCAGATCATCATTGTCCCGATGTTGCGTGAAAAGCCCGAGGACGCGGATTTGCTGGCCTATTGCGACAGGCTGGAGGCGGAATTGCGCGGACTTTCCGCCTTTGGCGAGCGGTTGCGCGTAAAGCTCGACAAGAAGCCGGTTCGCTCGGCCAATAAACGCTGGGACTGGCTGCGGCGCGGCGCGCCGATCCTGCTCGAAATCGGACCGCGCGACATGGCCAACAGCCAGGTGACGATGATCCGCCGCGACCGCTTGCGGGACGGCGACAAGGTCGTTTCGCAGGGCCTCGCCCGCGAAGAATTCGTCGCCCGGGCGCCGGCGCTGCTCGGCGAGATCCAGGCCAACCTGTTCGCCGAGGCCAAGGCGCGGCTCGACGGCAATATCCGTTCGGATTTCAAGACCTTCGACGACATCGCCGCTTATTTCGGCGAAGCCGGCGAGGATGACGCCAGAACGGCCTTCAAGGGGTTTGTCCGCGCGCCCTGGGCGCGTCCGACAGGGCCGGAGCTGGAAGCGATCGAAACCCGCCTCAAGGCCCGGAAACTAACCCTGCGCAACGTGCCCGCGGGCCAGGCCGGAACGAAGGGCGCCTGTGTCTTCACCGGACGCCCGGCGGTGGAGGAAATCATCATCGCCCGCGCCTATTGAAACGCGGGCCGATCCTCACATGAAACGCCCTTGCGGGTGATGCACCGACCACAGCTCGGTCGCGGCCGCGATGACGATCAGCGCGCCGAGCACATAATGGGTCGCCACCGCATGCGTGACTTGCATGAAGTGGAAGACATAGGGCGAGATGAACACCCCGGCCCCGATCAGGAGATTGACCCATTCCTCCCATTCCGCGAATCTGAGGATCGCGGCGAGCGAAAGGATGGCGACGACAAGTCCGCCAATCCAGGCCACACGCGCGGCCATCATTTCATGGGTGTAATTCAGCGCCCAAGGCGCAATGAAGAGCAACACGCCCAGGACGAAATTGGCGTAATCCTGGAAACGCGCGCCTTTTCGATTGAAGTCCATGAGGCCAGCCATGACAGCCTCCTCCCTCTGCGACCGGCGCCATGCCGGCGCTTCACGTCAAAAAATGATATATTTCAGCATCATGTCTTTTCAAGTGCTTGGAGCGGCGCTGCGGCCTGAACAGGGCCGGCGGCGGGAAAATCTATTCCTGGCCAGTCATCCGGACGCGGCGGAAAAACGAGCGCCGGCTCGTTCCGGCGGGCTTGGACTTTACTTAACGCAGCCGACCGCCTAAGCCCTGTCATAAAATCTTCGTCCATCTTTCAAATCCGGGGGGGCGCTCATGCTCGGCTGGCTGCAGGCCTTGATGCCGAAGGAGGGCAAGTTCTTCGACTTGTTCGAGCGCCATGCGCAGATCGGCTTCGATTGCGCCAAAACCCTGCGCGCCGTGCTCGATGGAGGCGACCAGGTTTCCCGGCTTTGCGACGAGGTGATCCGCTATGAGCAAGAGGCCGACGCGATTTCGGCGGCGGTTCTGATCGCCCTGCGACGCAGTTTCATCACGCCCTTCGATCGCGGCGACATTCATGGCCTGATCAACGACATGGACGATGCCGTCGACCAGATGCGCCAGACCGTCAAAAATATTTTCCTGTTCGACGTCGTCACGTTCGACGCCGACATGAAGCGCGTCGGCGACCTGATTGTCGAGGCGGCGCGGATTTCGCGCGAGACCATGCCGCTCTTGCGCGCGATGAACGCCAACGCCGGGAAGATCAACGAGGCGGTGGTCAAGATCATCGCGCTCGAAGAGGAATCCGACCATCTCTATATGCATGGGCTGAAAGAACTTTACCGCGCACACAAGGACAGCCGCCCAATGGACTATATCGTCGGTTCGGAGCTGTTTGCGCATCTGGAAAAGGTCGTCGATTATTTCGAGAATGTCGCGCACCGGATGAGCGGCATCCTGCTCGAACATCTGTGAGCGGCGGCCATGGCAGGCGTCTCCCCGGTCCTCGCGACGCTGATCGCCGTCGCGCTGGTGTTCGATTTTCTCAACGGCCTGCATGACGCCGCCAATTCCATCGCCACCATCGTCTCGACCCGTGTTCTGCGGCCGCAATATGCGGTGTTCTGGGCGGCCTTTTTCAATTTCGTCGCCTTCGCCGTCTTCGGCCTCCATGTCGCTAATACGGTGGGCGGCGGCATCGTGGACGTCCACATCGTCGACGACCGCCTGATTTTCGCCGCTCTGACCGGCGCGATCGTCTGGAACATCCTCACCTGGATCGTCGGCATGCCCTCGTCCAGCTCGCACGCCTTGATCGGCGGACTGGTCGGGGCGGGATTCGCCAAGGCGGGCCTTTCGGCCATCGTCTGGAACGGGATCATCAAGACCAGCGCGGCCATCGTGCTTTCGCCGCTGCTCGGCTTCGTTCTGGCGCTTGCGCTGGTGGTCCTGGTGTCCTGGATCTGCTTCCGGACCTCGCCGATTGCGGTGGATTCCTCATTTCGCGTGCTGCAATTCTTCTCGGCTTCGCTCTATTCTCTTGGACATGGCGGCAATGACGCGCAGAAGACCATGGGCGTCATCGCCGTGCTGCTGTTCGCGCATGGCCTGAGCGGAGGGACTTTCCATATCCCGCTCTGGGTGGTCCTCTCCAGCCAGACGGCCATGGCGCTCGGCACCTTTGCGGGGGGGTGGCGGATCGTGCACACCATGGGATCGAAGATCACCCGGCTGACGCCGATGCAGGGTTTTTGCGCCGAGACCGGCGGGGCGATGACCCTGTTCCTCGCCACGGCGCTTGGCGTTCCGGTTTCGACCACCCACACGATCACCGGGGCGATCGTCGGCGTCGGCTCGGCGCGGCGCGTTTCCGCCGTGCGCTGGAACGTGGCGCAGAATATCGTTGTCGCCTGGGTGCTCACCATGCCGGCGGCGGGGCTGATCGCGGCTCTGGCTTTCTGGGGCGCAGGGGCGCTCAGGCCATGATCGCCAAGCCCCGCAAGACCGGCAAGAAAGCGAAACAGGCCGAAACACCGGCGCCGCCGGTCGCAGCGGAAGCGCGCGAACGTATGCAATACGCCGCTCTGCCATGGCGCCGAACGGACGCCGGGATCGAAATCATGTTGGTGTCGTCGCGGGAGACGCGGCGCTGGATCATCCCCAAGGGCTGGCCGATGGCCGGGCGCGACGCCGCCACGGCGGCGGCGATCGAGGCGCTGGAGGAGGCGGGCCTGCTCGGCGTGATCGCTGAAAAGCCCGTCGGCGTCTTCCATTACACGAAAAGATTCACGCGCGGCGAGGAACTGTGCCGGGTCGCGGTTTTCCCGCTGCGCGTCGTCCGACAGCGCGACCATTGGCTGGAGAAGGATGAACGCGAAACCCAATGGTTTGTCGCCAGCGAGGCCGCCAGACTGGTCTCCGACCGCGAGCTCGGCGCTCTGATCCGCAAATTCGCCCGCGGCTTCGAGGGCTGATCAGGCTCAGACCCGCCCGGCCTTCGCCGCCCGCGCCAGCGCCATCAGCGGGAAATAATGGCTGTAAAGGCCATAGCGAAGCATGAAGGCGCGCGACAATTCCGGGCCTTGTCGGAGACGTTCGGACAGCAGCGGATCGTTGAGCTTGATGGTCTGGCCGACGCCATAGCCGGGAAAACCGGTCCCGGTGAATTCCGGCTCCGGCCAGGTTCCCTCGCTCTGGCGTTCGATCAGGAACTGGCAGCCGCGCGCGATCGCCTCGCGGTCCTGCGGACGGTTGGCGGCCAGAAGGCCCATCAGCGCCCAGGCGGTCTGCGAGGCGGTCGCATTTCCGCGCCCGGCGCTCTCCGCCTGCATATACGAGGCGCAGCTCTCGCCCCAGCCGCCATTGTCCTGCTGCCGCGATTTGAGCCAGTCGCAGGCGCGCAAAACGGCCGGCGCGCTCATATCCTCGCCATAGGCCGCCAGCGCGGGCAAAACCGCGCCGATCCCGTAGATGTAATTGACGCCCCAGCGCCCGAACCACGAGCCGTCCGGCTCCTGCTGCTCCCATATGAAGCGCAGGGCCCGGACCATGGCGGGATGGTCGCGGGAAACGCCGAGTTTCGCAAAAGCTTCGATCACATGCGCGGTGACGTCCACCGAGGGCGGGTCGAGCGCCTCGCCGAAATCGCAGAACGGGATCTTGGTGAGGAGCTGGTTGGTGTTGTCCTTGTCGAAGGCGCCCCAGCCGCCGCTCGCGCTCTGCATCGCGACGAGCCAGTCCACGCCGCGCGCGATCGCCTCCTCGATTCCGCGCGCCCGCCATTTCGGCGCGTTGCGGAAAGGCGCCAGCGCGATCAGGGCGACGGCGGTGTCGTCCACATCAGGGTAGGAATTGTTGGCGTATTCGAAGGCCCAGCCGCCCGGCTTGACATCGGGGAGTTTCACCGACCAGTCGCCGGGGACCAGAACCTGCCGCTTCAAAACCCAGTCGAGCGCTTTTTCGACAGCTTCCGAATCGTGCCCGGGCGCGCCGGAATCGTCGAAGGCGAGCAGGGTCAAAATCGTGTCCCAGACTGGGGAATTGGTCGCCTGGATGAAAGTCGCGTCGCCGACATCGACCCGCCAGCCGGGATCGTCGAGGCAGGCGAGGCCCTTGGCCATCACCGGATGGTCGCTGGGGTAGCCCTCCACATGAAGCGCCATCAGGCTGTAGATCCAGGGCGGCTGGATGCCGCCCCAGCCGCCGTCGGAATCCTGGTGACGGATGATCCATTCGAGCGTGTGGCGCACGGCGGCGTCGCGCCAGAGGTTCAGGCGAAAGCGATGGCCGAAATCCTGCAGTGCGTGCAGGACCTTGTCGGCCTTGCGGAAAAAAACGTCCCAGCCGCCGGCGTTCTTCTTTTCGGGCAGGTCGTAATCGAATTTTTCGCGCCCGTCCGGGAAAAGCGCGTCGAGGCGGCGTTGGGGAGGCAGCGGCCGGCTCGGCCGGCGCGCCGACAGGATCGCGATCGGCATCAGGGTCGCGCGCGCCCATTGCGCGAAATGGTAAATGTTGAATGGGAACCATAAAGGCAGCCAGATCACTTCCGGCGGCAGATTGGGCGTCTTCGCCCACGGCCATTCACCGATCAGGGCCAGCCAGTAGCGGGTGAAGACGCGGACATTTCTCAGGCCGCCCTTGGACTCGATCCAGCGTTGCGCCTTGATCAGAGCCGGGTGATCGGCGGCATAGCCGGAGCAGCGCAGGGCGGCATAGGCCTCGACCGTGGTGTTGATGTCGCCGTTGGGGGCGCCGAAATAGATTTCCCAGGCGCCGTCCTCGCGCTGCCTGTCGATGAGGGATTGGGCGAGGCGGGCGCAGAGCGGATGGTCGTCGAGGCCGAGAAACCACAGGCACAGCCGCCACTGCGCTTCCATGCAGGCGTTGGATTCGGCGCGGCCAACCCAATGGCCGTCGGGCTTCTGGCGGGCCAGCAGCCAATCGGTCGCGGCTGCGACAGATGCGCGCAGCGCGGCGGCGAAATTGGTCGGACCGACCGGGGGGCGCGCCTCCATGTCAATGGCTGTCATGAAATCTTGTCCCACCTGGGAATTGAATTTCCGCGCTTACTTAAAGCGCCGGCAGGACGGCGCCAAGTCATGCTCTTTCTGCCCCGCGCGATCGGGCGTCGAACGGAGCCATGCAGCGGTCCCAATGTTCCGGGGCTTTAAGTTCTATGATGGGTGAATGTTTTTTGGAGCCGCGCTTCACTTGCCCAGGCCTCATGCGCGGCGCTTGCATGTGCGTTTTAATAATCTATTAATAATTTGTTTTTCAGGCCTTTAGGAGCAGGAAACGCATCAAGAGAAACACCGCGATTTGCAATTTGAACGATATAATCTTATATTCGAACAAGCTGGAATGCTCCCTGAAGGATTCCGGCTGTCGATGCGGTCGCCATTCATGTTTCGGCGGGCGCGTCAGCCACGATGCAAGAGCATCGATTCGGGCGGGTTCGCTTGCCCGGCAAGACAAGAGGATCAGGAATGGATGCTGGAATATTCGCCGCGGTGCTGACTCTCGGCGCGGCGTGGCTCGTGAACCGCTGCTTGCAGGACGGTTGCGAGAACGGGTGAGGCGAGAATCGCCCGCCCTGTGTCGGCCAGAACAAAATCCGGCACAGCTTATCGAGAGGGGATTTCGCGCCTGAGAGAGCGGGCGCGTGAACGCCAGACTGGAGCCCGGCCCCCCGCGATGACGCGGGGGGTCTTTTTTTGGCGCGACGGCGTCGGCGGGCTCTTGGCCGCACGGCCCATGGACGCGCCCGGCGCAAAGATGTAGGAGAGGGCCAAACGTCGATCCAGGATGAGAAAAATGCCTGCCTATCGCTCCCGCACTTCCACCCATGGCCGCAACATGGCCGGCGCGCGCGGCCTGTGGCGCGCCACCGGCATGAAGGATGGCGATTTCGGCAAGCCGATCATCGCCGTGGTCAATTCCTTCACCCAGTTCGTGCCCGGCCATGTCCATCTCAAGGACCTCGGCCAGATGGTCGCCCGCGAAATCGAGGCGGCGGGCGGGGTCGCCAAGGAATTCAACACCATCGCCATCGACGACGGCATCGCCATGGGCCATTCGGGCATGCTTTACAGCCTGCCCTCGCGCGAGATCATCGCCGACAGCGTCGAATATATGGCCAACGCCCATTGCGCCGACGCTCTGGTCTGCATCTCCAATTGCGACAAGATCACCCCCGGCATGCTGATGGCGGCGCTGCGCCTCAACATTCCGGCGGTTTTCGTGTCTGGCGGACCGATGGAGGCCGGCAAGGTTTTGATTGGCGGCAAGACCAAGGCGATCGACCTGATCGACGCCATGGTCGCGGCGGCCGATTCCAAAAACAGCGACGAGGATGTCGCGGCGATGGAGCGCTCGGCCTGTCCGACCTGCGGCTCCTGCTCCGGCATGTTCACCGCCAATTCCATGAACTGCCTGACCGAGGCGCTCGGCCTGTCTCTCCCCGGCAATGGCACCATCGTCGCCACTCATGCCGACCGCAAGGAGCTGTTCCTGCGGGCGGGCCGGCTCGCGGTCGAACTCTGCCGCCGTTATTACGAGCAGGACGACGAGAGCGTGCTGCCGCGCAGTATCGCCACCTTCAAGGCCTTCGAGAACGCCATGACGCTCGACATCGCCATGGGCGGCTCGACCAATACGGTTTTGCACCTGCTGGCGGCGGCCTATGAGGCCGGGGTCGATTTCAAAATGTCCGACATCGACCGGCTGTCGCGCCGCGTGCCGGTGCTTTGCAAGGTCGCGCCTTCCGCGCCGGACGTCCATATCGAGGACGTGCACCGCGCTGGCGGGATCATCGGAATCCTGGGCGAACTCGATCGCGCCGGGCTGCTGAACCGCGACGTCCATTCGGTCCATGCGCCAAGCCTCGAAGCCGCTCTGGCGAAATGGGACATCAAGCGCAACGCCTCTGATGAGCTGAAAACATTTTTCCGCGCCTCGCCTGGCGGCGTTCCGACGCAAGTCGCCTTCAGCCAGTCGCGCCGTTACGAATCGCTCGACGATGACCGCGCGAAGGGTGTGATTCGCGACGCCGAACACGCTTTTTCCCGAGATGGCGGCCTCGCCGTCCTGTTCGGCAATCTCGCCGAGGACGGCGCCATCGTGAAGACGGCAGGGGTGGACGAGAATAGCCTCAAATTCGCCGGCCCCGCCCTGGTTTTCGAAAGCCAGGACGACGCGGTGCAGGGGATTCTCTCGGGCAAGGTCAAGGCCGGCGACGCGGTGGTGATTCGCTACGAGGGGCCGCGCGGCGGGCCCGGCATGCAGGAAATGCTCTATCCGACGTCCTATCTGAAGAGCATGGGCCTCGGCAAGGTCTGCGCCCTGATCACCGACGGACGCTTCTCGGGCGGCACGGCGGGCCTGTCCATCGGCCATGTCTCTCCGGAGGCGGAAGAGGGCGGGGCGATCGGCCTGGTGCAGACCGGCGACCGAATCGAGATCGACATTCCCGCGCGCATCCTTCGCCTCGATGTTCCGGAGGAGGAATTGACGCGTCGCCGCGCCGCGATGGAGGCCAGGGGCAAGGCCGCGTGGAAGCCGGAAAACCGCGACCGCAAGGTCAGCGCGGCGCTTCGCGCCTATGCGGCGATGACCACCAGCGCCGCCAAGGGCGCGGTGCGGGTCACGCCCTGAGCCGGACTCCACAAATAAAAAAAAATTTTAGGGTATTCTGCGCCGCATTTTTGTGCAGCGCAGCGTTTCTTTGGCTAAATTGCGGCATATGTTCGACAAAGTGCTAACTCTGCTTGGCGGCGCCGCTGGGCTAGACAATGCGTAGTGTGCGTTTTTCGGTTATTTCCCTCGCGTCGCGTCGGAAACGCCGGCCAGGCGATAAAAAACAGCCGCAAAACGCCGCATAACCGGGAGGAGCCCAGATGCCCTTAACAGCCCAGCAAATAGAACAAAATCCAAAATTCATGGAACTCGTCGCCAAGCGGCGCTCGCTCAACTGGTCGCTGACCGTCCTGACGCTCATCATTTATTTCGGCTTCATTCTGCTGATCGCCTTCGACCCGAAATTCCTCGGTGAGAAAATGGGCGAAGGCGTGATGACCATCGGCATGCCGATCGGCCTCGCGGTGATCGTCGCCACCTTCCTTATCGTCGGTTTTTACGTCGTTCGCGCCAATGCGACCTTCGACGTCCTGACCAAGCAGATCGTCGAGGAGAGCAAGTGATGTCGCGACTGAAATCCCTCGTCCCGGCGGCCTTCTCGGGCCTTGCCCTTTCCGCGCTGAGCAGTTCCGCCTTCGCCGACGCCGTGACCGGCGCCGTGCAGAAGCAGGAAGTCAATGTGGCGGCGATCGTCATGTTCGTCGGCTTCGTCTTGATCACCCTCGGCATTACCTATTGGGCGGCCAAGCGCACGCGCTCCGCGGCGCAATTTTATGCTGCGGGCGGCGGCATCACCGGCCTGCAGAACGGCCTTGCCATCGCCGGCGACTATATGTCCGCCGCCTCCTTCCTGGGCATTTCCGGCCTGGTTTATACGAAAGGTTATGACGGCCTGATCTATTCGGTGGGCTTTCTGGTCGGCTGGCCGATCGTGATGTTCCTGATCGCGGAGCCTCTGCGCAACCTCGGCAAGTTTACCTTCGCCGACGTGGCGTCCTTCCGCTTCCAGCAGGCGCCCATCCGCGTGCTCGCGGCGTGCGGCACGCTCACTGTCGTGGCCTTCTACCTGATCGCCCAGATGGTCGGCGCGGGCAAGCTGATCCAGATTCTGTTCGGTCTCGACTACTGGATGGCGGTGGTGATCGTCGGCGCGCTGATGATCGTCTACGTGACCTTCGGCGGCATGGTGGCCACGACCTGGGTGCAGATCATCAAGGCCGGCTTGCTCCTTGCGGGCGCGACCTTCATGGCCTTCATGGTCCTTGCGCATTTCGGCTTCAGCCTGGAGTCCTTATTCGCCAGTGCGGTCGAGGCTCATCCGAAACATCAGGCGATCATGGAGCCGGGCCAACTCGTCAGCAATCCGGTCGGCGCGGTCTCGCTCGGTCTGGCGCTGATGTTCGGCACCGCCGGCCTGCCGCATATCTTGATGCGCTTTTTCACCGTCGCCAACGCGCAGAACGCGCGCAAGTCGGTGTTCTACGCCACCGGTTTCATCGGATATTTCTATATCCTGACCTTCATCATCGGCTTCGGCGCCATCGCCCTGGTCTCGACCAACCCCGAGTTCCTCAATTCGGCTTTGCTCGCCAAGGGCAAGAACGCGATCGAGGCGATTCGCGGCGGCGACAATATGGCGGCGATCCATCTGTCGGCCGCGGTCGGCGGCGAGGCCTTCCTCGGCTTCATCTCGGCGGTCGCCTTCGCCACGATCCTGGCGGTCGTGTCCGGACTGACCCTGGCTGGCGCGTCGGCGATCAGCCACGACCTCTACGCCACCGTTCTGAAGGGCGGCAAGGCCAACGAGCAGGATGAAATCCGGGCCTCGAGGATCGCCACCGTCGTTCTCGGCATCATCGCGATCTATCTCGGCATCGCCTTCGAGAAAGCGAATGTCGCCTTCATGGTGGGTCTCGCGTTCGCGATCGCGGCGTCGTGCAACTTCCCGGTTCTGCTGATGTCGCTGATCTGGCGCGGCATGACGACCCGGGGCGCGGTGGTCGGCGGTTTCCTTGGCCTCGCTTCGGCGGTCGCCGGCGTGGTGTTGTCGCCGACGGTCTGGGAACTGGTCATGGGGCATCCCAAAGGTTCGGCGCCGTTCCCTTATGGCAATCCGGCCCTGTTCTCGATGACCATCGCCTTCGTCGGCATCTGGCTGTTCTCGAAGCTCGACGGCAGCGCGCGCGGCCAGAAGGACAAGGAAGGCTTCGACCCGCAGTTTGTGCGCGCCGAAACCGGAATCGGGGCCGTCGGCGCCTCGTCGCACTAAGAAGACTGGGCGCGGCCTTCGGGCCGCGCCCTTTCGCCGAGTTCTTCTTTCCCACCGACTCCTGCGCCGCCTTTCTGTCGACGGTTTCTCATGTCCGTCCTACTCGACACCGCGACGGCGCCCTTCGACCGCCTCTCTTCAGACGAGGCGGACACGCTTCGCGGCGTTCTCGACATCGCCTATTTCCGCCCCGATGAGACCATCATCGCCGAAGGCGCGGCGCCGGAGGGTCTTTATGTCATCATCAAGGGAGCGGTGGAGGAGCGCGAACAGGGCGAACTGGTCGGCCTGCTGGGGCCGAAGGATTTTTTCGACAGCCGGGCGCTGGTGCAGGGCGCGGGCGTCAGCAGTTTCGTCGCCCGCGAGGAGACGCTGTGCGCCCTGGCGCCGCGCCCCGACGTTCTGCGGCTGATCAATTCCAATCCGCGCTTCGGCGCATTCTTCTATACCGACATTTCACACAAGCTCGAAGCCCTGGCGGAGCGCGACGAATCGAGCCAGATCGAATCGATGATGCGGGCGCGGGTGAAGGACCTTTACCTCATGCCCGCCGCCATCATCGACGCCACGCAGCCGATCGTCTCGGCAGGCCGGATCATGCGCGACATCGACTGCAATGCGCTGCTGGTGCGCGATGGCGAGCGCACCGGCATCATCACCGGCATGAACCTGGGGAAGGGCGTGGTGCTCAAGGGCATGACCGTCGAGGATCCGGTCGGCGCCATCGCGCAATATGATCTGGTCACCATTGCGCCCGACGAATTCGTGTCGCAGGCGCTGCTGCTGATGACCAAGCACAACAAGCGCCGCGTCGTGGTCAAGGAGGGCGAGAATTTCGTCGGCATTCTCGAAGACATCAATCTGCTCAGCTTTTTCGCCGGCAATTCGCAACTCGTGGTCGGGCGCATCGACCGCGCCGCGACCGTCGACGAACTGGGCGCCGCGGCGCGGCAGATCGCCGAACAGGTCCGCCTGTTGCGCAAGCAGGGGGTGAAATTCACAATTGTCGCGGAAATCATCTCCGACCTGAACCGGCGCCTGTTCGCCAAATTGTTCGAGCTGCTGTGCCCGGAGCCGCTGCACGACCAGTGCTGCCTGATCGTGATGGGCAGCGAAGGGCGCGGCGAGCAGACGATCCGCACCGACCAGGACAATGGCCTGATCCTCGCCGGGCCGGTGGACGAAGCGGTCTTGAACCGCTTCCGCAAAGAATTCTCCGGCGCGCTGGCGGAATTCGGCTTTCCACCCTGTCCCGGCCATGTGATGGTCAATAATCCGCTGTGGTCACGAGGAATCGACGACTATATCGCCGATTTCAGCACATGGACGACGTCGCCGGACGACGAATCCGCGATGAAGGTCGCGATCTTCTATGACTCTATATCGGTCGCCGGCGACGCTTCGCTGCTGGCGCGCGCCAAAAAGGCGCTGGTCGAAAAAGTCGCGGGCGAACGGGTGTTCCTCGGTCGCTTCGCCAAGGCCATCGAGGCCTTCGAGCCGCCGATCGGCCTGTTCAACACGCTGAAGACCTCGGAAGGCGAGGGCGACGCGCTCGACCTGAAGAAGGGCGGGATTTTCCCAATCGTCCATGGCGTGCGCTCGCTCGCAATCGAACAGGGGCTGGAGGAAACCAACACCTTCGACCGGCTGGCGAAACTGGCGGAACTCGATCTGCTGAAGGAAAATTTCGCCCGCGATCTCGCTCGCGCGCTCGACTATCTCATGACGCTCCGCCTTGACGCCCAGATCGACGCCGCGAAAAGCGCGAGCCTGCTCAAGCCGGCCACGCTTACTGGACTGGACCGCGAGCTCTTGCGCGATTCCTTCCAGGTGGTGAAGCAGTTGCGCGAACTGGTGCGCCGCCGTTTCAACCTCGCCATGTTCTGAAAGAGCGCGCCATGGCTCTGCGCTGGCTCTCGCGTCTCATGGACAAGGCGACCCTCGCCGACAAGCGTTACGCCTTCCTGTTCGAGCCCGGCCCGCCCGGCGAGGTGGTCTCGATCGATTGCGAAACCACCGGGCTAGATCCCCGCCGCGACGAAATCATTTCTGTCGCGGCGATCAGGATTCGCGGCGACCGGATTCTGGCGAGCGAGGCCTTTCAATCGGTGGTCCGCCCGCGCGTCGCCATAGCGGCCGAGGCGATCAAGGTCCACGGCCTGCGCGAGGTCGATGTCGCCGACGCCCGGCCGATGAGCGAAATATTGCCCGATCTGCTGCGTTTCATCGGCGGCCGGCCGCTGGTTGGCTATTACATCGATTTCGACATCGCCATGCTCGACAATCACGTCACTGAAATGCTCGGCATCCAGCTGCCCAATCCGCGCGTTGAAGTGTCGAGCATCTATTACGAGCGCAAATATGGCGACGCCCCGCCCGGCACGCAGATCGACCTGACCTTCGCCAATATATTGCGCGACCTGAACCTGCCGTTGTTCAACCAGCACGACGCCTTTTCCGACGCGCTGATGACCGCGATGATCTATGTGAATCTCAAGGATTTCGTGGCGCGCGACATCCGCATTCCGCGTGCGCGCGTCAAGCCGAGGAACGAAGGTTTTGGCGGGTGAGCGCCTGCCGGGGAAGGTCATGTTGCAGCCCGGGAGACGGCAATGAGTGACGTTACTTTGTTCGAGACTCGCGATGGGATCGCGCATTTCGTCTTCAACCGGCCGCAGGCGCGCAACGCGCTGACTTTCGAGATGTACGAACATTTGCGCGAGGCCTGTGTACAGGCGGACGCCGACCGTTCGATCAGGGCGCTGCTGATCTATGGCGCCGGCGACAAGGCTTTTGCGTCGGGCACCGACATTGCCGAATTCCGCGCGCTGCAATCGGCGCAGGACGCCGTCGATTACGAGATCAAGATCGAGCGCGTGCTGTCGACGCTGGAAAAATGCCGCGTTCCCACCATCGCCGCGATCGCCGGCGCCTGCACGGGGGGCGGCGCGGCGATCGCCGCCTGTTGCGACCTGCGGCTCGCCGCGAGCAGCGCGCGTTTTGGCTTCCCCATCGCGCGCACCTTGGGAAACTGCCTTTCAGTGCCGAATTATGGACGCCTCGCCGCGATCATGGGGGCGGCGCGGGTCACGGACCTGCTGTTCACCGCGCGTCTGATCGACGCCGAAGAGGCCAGGATTTTCGGCCTGGTCGGTGAGATCGTCGCGCCGGAGGCTCTTTCCGTCCGCGCCGACGAGTTGGCGCGGACGGTGGCGAGCCATGCGCCCTTGACCCTGCGCGCGACCAAGGAAGCGCTGCTGCGCCTGCGCCCGCCGATGGAGATGGGCGAGGACCTTGTCGTCATGTGCTATCGCAGCGCCGATTTTCAGGAGGGCATGGAAGCCTTCCTCGCCAAACGTCCGCCCCGATGGCGTGGAGAGTGACCGTCCAGGATCCGGGACCGGAACGGCGCCAACGCCTTTCCAGGCGCCAATCGAAAATGGGTGCGAAAGCCCGCAGGAAACCTCCCAAAAAAAAACCTCGAGCTGTGCCGTCCAAACATGAGGGCTTTCGAGGTGGACATCAGCGCGACAGTGAACGGCGGCCAGCCGCCCTTTGGCCGTCCTTGCGCGCGATCGAGGCTTCGGGTGGCCCTCGGAACATCTGGACCAAAATCAATTCCTGCGACCCCGGCTTCAGATCGTCGCCCTTGACCGACAAGTCCTTGCGCCGCTGGCAATGTCGAAAACGCCCCGCTCGCCCCGCCGGGACCGCCCATCCATGCCACGGCTCAACCGCATCGGGTCAGTGCCTTTCGGCAAGGGTTTTTCGAGGCGGCCAACTTTAAATTCGCGATTGCCTTTCTCACCAACGGGTGTACATGCAATCTTTGCGGGCTCCGGCGTCGGCCTTGTTATAATGCGAGATTGTGTCTGAGGGGGAGTACGAGATAATTTATGCTGATATCTAATTCGAAAAGATTCATTTTTGTGCATATCCCGAAATCCGGCGGGACAAGCATAACCAGACTTCTCGACAGAGAACTGGAATGGAACGACATCGTGCTCGGCGGGACGAAAGTTGGCGAGGTCTTCAAGGACGTATGGGCGCCCCGTTTCCGGATTGACAAGCATTCTCTGCCGTCCGAGATCGAAACAGTCATAAGCAAAGACTTATATACGACATACACGAAATTTGTAGTCGTCCGTGATCCTGTCGATAGATTTTTATCAGCGTTTAATTTCGTTAGAACGCTTATAGATTCAAGGGCTGAATGGTTTTTAAGGAGCCTTGAATACAAGGCTATGGACCGACTAGAAAGTCCTGAGCAATTCTATGCTAGCAAATATTTACGTGACGCGTTTGCGACGGACCCGATCCACGCGCATGAAATCAGACGTTGGTTTATGCCGCAATCAATCTATTGGGATGCAGAAGAGGCAGTAAATGGTAGGTTCTTATATTTCACGCTCGACTCTCTAGCTCAATCTACACGTCCTCTTCAAGACGCAGGCTTGATTCGGAGTGAACATGAACTGACGCGTGAAAATAAGTCTACGACGTACCATGGCTCGGTCACGAGCGAAATCCGTGCACAGTTGCAACGTACATATGATAAAGATTATTGCATCTTTAAATTCTAAATTATGAATAGATTTAAATCGGCCACAGGCCCCACAATGGCCGCGTGAGCAATTACGGACAAATCGATCGATAAAATCTCGTCATAACGGGAGAGCAACAAAAATGGATTGCTTCGCTTCGCTCGCAATGACGGCGCCCCGCCGCCTTCAAGTTGGAGCCAGGAGCCCTCGTCGGCATGGCGAATGTCGCGGGCGGGAAGTGGTTTGAGGGCAGCCGCTGCGGCGGCCGAAACGGAGAAAATCCTGGCGCCGCAGATCACGCGCCGCGAAATCGCACAGCCGTCAAAATCCACCTTCAGCCGCTCCCTGGCGAATTCGGACAAAGCATCCAAATCCGTTTCGACAAATTGTTGCGACTCTGGCCAAAATCCAAGGATTCCGCTCTGTTTGACACTAAAGGCCGTTCATGGAAAATGACCACAAAGAGTTTGGCCGGCGTCATCCGGGGAAAAGGTATGATCATGACCTTTGATGCGATACAGCGCGCGAGAGAATTGGCAGAGAGCGATTTAAATGGCGCGATAGTTCTGCTTTCTTCTGTCCATGAAGATCATGATCGCCAAACTGAATTTTTCCCTGACGGCGCATTTCTCCTGGCGCGTTTATTCCATCGCGCCCAATTACGGGATAAGGCCATAGCAATAGTTGACGAAATCATAGCTCTCGACCCACATTGCGCGCAGATATGGTGGTTCGAACTTGATCTGCATCGGTTTACAGAGCGCTATCGGCAGGCGTGTGAGCGCATTTACGACGAGATCATTCAGCTGGCCGAATTGCCCTATCCGGATGCTGACAGGACCTTCATCGAGGTCATCTTTTCAGTCTTGCCCAACGATGACCAAGCTGTGATCGATCGTTTCCTGGCTGGAGGCGAAGCAAAAAAATCGAAAGTAAAAACGATTACTGCCTTGGTCGCGCTCCTGAAGGATCTCAAATCGGCCTTGGATGTGCGTCGCAAAGAGTTCGGCGATATAGACTATTGGCGCTTCTCATTGCTGGGAAAAGATCAGACTCACGAGTATATAGACGATTGTTTTCATGTCAATATATCGTTGTTGCAGTTTGTCGACCTCGCTGAATGGGATTATTCACTGGCTCGCGCCTTTATTGCGAGCGTCGCGGCCAGGCTATACGGCTCTGGCTATTGGGACGACGAGGGCGTTTCGTCGTTGGAGAGGACGTCATACCAAGACAAACTGACGGCAAAGGTTTGGAAGCTTCTACAGGCTCTGATGGCAAATTTCGGACCTGCCGTTCAATATGAGCACAGGCTCGTCTATCCCTCGCGCTTGCCGTTGCAGGCGGGCGAACTTTGGGTCCGGGCGGGAGTCACCGAGCTATGGGCGCTATGGAGTTTTCTTGATAACAGCGCCGAGGCGGTCGAGGCGGCTGAAAGGGTTGCAAAACGCGCCATCGAAGCTTCCGGAGACGCAAAAAAATTCGCGCGCGATGACTCCTGGTGGCCTATGACCTCCGCTGAAAACAACATTCTCATTCTTAATCGGAATGCGGGCTGGTACGCGAAGCCACAATTCGCCGCGGCTTCCTTCGCCCATTGGGCGCTTCTCTATGAACGTGGTTTGTCTCGTGGAAATATCATATCGACCTGCATGAGCGAAATGCTGACGGTGAAGACGATGTCGGAGGACATCTGCCGCCACGCAATCGCACATTGGAACGACGATGTGTTCGAGACGCTGCTCGACGGCGTGAACGTGGTCTTTGTGACGGCCTTTGCCAAGCAAGTTCAAGAGAATTACGACTCCGGGAGGTTGAATTTATTATGGAAAGATCTCGGCTTTAAGGCGCGGATCAACTCGTTGCGGGCGTTGCCGGCGCCGATGTCGATATTTCCGCTCTATCCAGATGACTCATGGTCGCACACATTCAACAAATTGGCGGCAGCGTGTCGGGATAGCATCAAGGAAACCAACGCGACGGTCTTCCTTGCTTCGTGCGGCGCTTATGGAATCCCTCTTGTCACGACGGTTCATCAGGAGTTTCATATTGCATCCGTATATTACGGCCATGCGATGAATGATTATTTTGGCATGCTGACTACCCATGCAAGGAAGTTCAGTTCATTTGTCAAACGGTGCCCGCAGTCACCTCACTGGGTCGATGGGGACCTCGCGTCGAGAGTGCCGGAAATCAATAATATTCCGGATGGATGGCGCTATTTGTAACGTCATCGGCAGCCATGAGCTTGCAGGGGGCGCCTGTCCATCCGGACCGAATCGAGCGATGCGGCTTAGGGCGAGATGATGCGAAACCCCGGTGCGAACTGTGGAATGCAGATCGTTCCCGCATCGGCGGAACTTGCAATCGAGAATGTCGGGCGCGCTTGTATCGTGGCTTGTCCGGAGCTGAATGATTTGGGGACTTGGCGTCACGCCGATTCGCTCCTCGCCGCCGTCTGGTCGCGGCCTAGCGACGAAAACTCCTATCGAGGCCGGAGGTTTCGCCTTCTCGAGAATTTGGACTATGCTCTTGGCCGTCGAAGAGGGAGGAACCGATGAAAGCGAGAATTTTTGCGATCGCGCTTGTCGTCGCCGCGGGCCTCGGCCTGTCCGGCTGCGCATCGGGCGGTTATTGCGATCCGGTCCTTGGTTGCGGTTATGGCTATGGCCCCGGCTATGGTTACGGCTATAGCTATGGCGTCTATCCCGGCTACTATTACGGACCCGGTTATTATTATGGCGGCTACGGCTGGGGCCGTCGCGGCTGGTATCGTGGCGGTTGGGCGCGCCGCGGCTGGTATCACAGAGGCTATGGCGGGCGCGCCGTTGGCGTGCGCGGCGGTTATACGCGCGGCCGCTTCCATCGTTAAGCTCTCCAGAGCGGGGCGGTTCGCGCCGCCTCGTCATCGCGCCGCAGGGTGGATCGCTTCGCCGAGCCCGCCTTGGGGCCGGACGGAGGTCCGCGCCGCCCCCCTGGCGATGACGGGCCGCGACCAAAGCGCGCGTCTCGAACAACGCGAGACGCGCAGCTGTCGATTCCGTGTCATTCCGATCATGCCGCCGCAAAAGCGGGCCTTCAAAGGCGATGGACCCGCGCATATTCCTTCAAGAGCGCGTTCATCTCGTCGATGCAGCCCTTGATCCGGGCGATGGTCGCCTTCTTTGGGTTTTCGGAAATGTCCGCTTCGGCAGGCGGATCGGCGGACTGGAGCATTTTGACTTGCCGCTGCAGCGTCGAGCGGATTTGTATCCAGTCCTCGACCAGGTCATGAATGACTACCATCGGATCGTCCCCCGCATTTGTCGCTGACCCTCTGAGGCGCCGCCGGCTCCGCCCAGGCAATTCAGGCGTTGAACGGCTCCGGCGTCAGCCATGGGCTGAAAATCGCGGCCGGGCTCACGAGCAGGCGGAAGCGCCGATCGGGGCGGCGAACAAATGCATCGGCGCAAATTCTAATAAGAACGATTGACCGTGATCCGGCCCTTGCCTTGTCCATCCGGTCGGACCTGTGAGCGCCGATCAGTGATGACGGTGGCGATGGTGATGGCGCTGGCGCTGAGGGGCGCCCACCACGCCCTTGACGCCGCCAACAACGCCCCCGGTGACTCCACCGACAACGCCGCCAACCGCCGCGCCCACCGGGCCGGCCGCGCGCCCGCCCGTGGCCGCGCCTTGCTGCGCTCCGCCAACAACGCCCTGCGCCTGCGCGGCGAGCGGCAGCGCAAGAGCGGCGAAAACGACAGCGGCTTTGATCAAGCGGGTTTTCATGAGCAAACTCCGTTCTCTGTCCGGTCCCCGATCCAATCGGTTCAGATGACGATCGGATCGGCCCCGCGCTGTTAATTAACCCCCTGAACTGCCGCCGGTTCCGCGAGCGCCCGGAAAAGGCGTTTGAAGAAGCCGGGATTTCGGCGACAGTCTGCGAAACCGTGCGCGAAGGTCAAACCACGCCGCCCTCGGCGCCGATAGAACGCGTTGTCACCGTCCGAGCGGCCTCAAAAATGACCAACGGAACTAAAGGTCGTCGTTTTCGGTTCTTTCGACAATATCGGGAGGCTCAACATGCTCATGAATCGGCTCGCGTCTTACGCTTTCGCATTCGCCTTGGCCTTCGCCAACTTCGATCCGGCCGTGGCCGTTCCGGTCTCGGCTCATGACATGGGCGCCTCGACCCCGGCGCCGCAACTGGAACTGGTGCGGGGCGGCAGACGAGGAGGCGCCGCGCACCGGGGCGGCGGCGTCCATCGCGGCGCCTATCGCGGCGGATATCGCGGCGGATACCGGGGGGCCTATCGCGGCGGATACCGAGGCGGATACCGCGCCGGATACCGAGGGGCCTATCGGGTCGGCGGACGTTATTATGGCGGCGTATGGTACGGCACGGGACGCCGCTGGTACGGCGGAAGATGGTGGCCCTATGGCGTCGGCGCCTGCTGGCGGTCGAGCCCCATCGGCTACGTCTGGATTTGCGGATAGGGGCGACATGCCGCGCCGGCAACGAGCAGGCGTCGAAATCGCGGCCGCCCTTTTTTCCGGCGGCAGTGCATGAAACCGTGCGCGAAAATCAACGCGCGGCGCACTCCGCGCCACAGCGCCACGAGGAGAATTCTGTCTTGCATTTGCATCTCGGCGGCGCCCATCTCCAGCCGATCGTCGCGCTGGCGGCCGGAGTCCTGATTCTCGCGCGGCCTCGGCTGCTGAATTACATCGTCGCCGCTTACCTGATCCTGTCGGGTCTCATCGGCCTCGGGTTCCTTCGTTGAAACGAACTAAGAGCCGGCGGTCACGGCTGTTGTAGCGACATTCCGCATCTTCCCGCAGGCGGCGCGAGGGCGCGCGGCGGCGAGCGGCGCCATCGCCATTGCGCCACCCATCGGGCTTTTGAATTGTGGATTTAGTATCATGTCACCGTAATTCAAATTGTCGATAGACTTGCCCATGGACGGCGCTCCATTCGATGGATGTTTGCAACGACGACCATCTTGGCACATCGATGCCGATCCAGGGCGCCGTCCACCCCATCACCGTAAATGCTTAGCTACAGCAAAATGGGCATTGTGAATCGGAGGAGTCGTAGATGCTAAATTCGGTTGAGCAATTCTTGCACCGGGTTTTTGGCCGCTTATCTCTGTCTCGATTGTGGAGTCCAAAACGAAAGGCAGCAAACGCGGTCGGAAAGTTAAACGCCTGACTAAGATCATGGGGTGTTTCACAACAATAAATATATTGTCGTGGCGCTAAGAAATATGCCGCAAATTTATTTGCTTGGGCCTCGGCGCTTCTATCCTCATTGATGTAATTCAATTTATATTCTCTAGGCTTAGAAAACCTCTGCTCATGTTTATTATGTAACATCAAGTGTCCAAGTTCGTGGGCTAAGCGAAAAATGGATTCGCTGTCCCCTTGGCCCGCGAAAATCCAGGTGTCCTCTTCGACCACGAGAACACACGAATCATGCTTGAAGCTCACGGAGGCTTTAGCTGGATAGTATTCATGGATGACTAGTTCTAAGGTGCCAATCCCACGCAGCTTTTGACCGACAAGCTTTTGCTTAATTAAAGAAGGCAGGTCGAATTGAAAACGCGTCGTTATGCCAAGAAAATTGCGCAGGTTCATCGCGCTAACATGTATCTCATCATCGGATCGAGGAAGAACATCAAAATCACGGGCCATGATTTGCGCCTTAGACGGAAATGTTGACAGTAGGCGCTGCGCACGAAAATCGTGCGCAGCGTTTCGGTAACTCTTAGCTACACCCCGTGGTCGCCCCGCACGTATCGCATTTCAAGCACGTCCCATTGCGCACCAGCGTAAAATTCGCGCATTCCGGGCAGGCCTCGCCGATATAGCCTTTCATCCGCGCTTCGGCCCTGCGGTCGAGGGCCTCGTCGGGGAGTTTGGTCGGCGGGGTCCAGGTCAGGGTTTCCATCACGCTGGGGCCGGTCGGTTCGGTGATCGCGCCGGGTTTCAGCGCCGTGGCGCCGACGGTGACCGCCGCGACCGTCGGGGTTTTGGCCGGTTCGGGCGTGGTCTGGACCAGCATCAGCTTGTCGGTCTTGCCGCGCACGAGGCCGCGCGAGACGAAGCGCGACGTGGCCGAGGGCTGGTTTTGCGGGGCGCGGCCCTGGTCGTCGCCCTTGCCCATCGCCGCGTGTCCGATGTCGCTTGGATCGACATGGGCGAGGTCGTTGCGGCCGAGATAGGAAATCGCCAGTTCGCGGAACACATAGTCCAGAATGGACGTCGCGTTCTTGATCGCGTCATTGCCCTGCACAAAGCCCGCCGGCTCGAAGCGGGTAAAAGTGAAGGCGTCGACATATTCCTCCAGCGGCACGCCATATTGCAGGCCGACCGAAATGGCGATGGCGAAATTGTTCATGAGACTCCGGAAGGCGGCGCCTTCCTTGTGCATGTCGATGAAAATCTCGCCGATCCGCCCGTCGGCATATTCGCCGGTGCGCAAGTAAACCTTGTGCCCGCCGACCACGGCTTTCTGGGTATAGCCCTTGCGGCGGTCGGGCAGTTTTTCGCGCTCGCGGCGCCGTTCGACCCGCTCGATCACCCTTTCCACGATGCGTTCGGCGACCTGTGCGGTGCGCGCGGAATGGTTCTGGGCCATGAAGGCCTCGAAAGCGTCCTCGTCCTCCTCCTCGTCATCGGCGATGAGCTGGGCGTTGAGCGGCTGCGACAGTTTCGAGCCGTCGCGATAGAGCGCATTGGCCTTGATCGCCAGGCGCCACGACAGAAGATAGGCCGCTTTGCAATCCTCGACGGTCGCGTCATTCGGCATGTTGATGGTTTTCGAGATCGCGCCCGAAATGAAGGGCTGCGACGCCGCCATCATGCGGATGTGGCTCTCGACGGAGAGATAGCGTTTTCCGGTGCGCCCGCAGGGATTGGCGCAGTCGAACACCGGCAGATGTTCGGCTTTGAGATGAGGCGCGCCCTCAAGCGTCATCGCGCCGCAGACATGGACATTGGCGGCGTCGATCTCGGCCTTGGTGAAGCCGAGGAAGGCGAGCAGATCAAAACTCGGGTCGTCGAGCTTTTCCGGCGGGACTTTCAGTTCGTTGACCAGATAATCCGAGCCGAGGCCGAATTTGTTAAAGACGAATTTGATGTCGAAAGTCCCGGGCAGGGCCTCGGCGATCTCGGCCAGTTTTTCAGGTGAAAAGCCTTTTGCGGCCAGCATCGTCTCGTTGATCCCCGGCGCCTGTTTCAAACTGCCGTGGCCGACGGCGAAAGCCTCGATCTCTCCGATCTGGGCTTCGCCATAGCCGAGCGCCCGTAAACCCTCCGGCACGGCGCGGTTGATGATCTTGAAATAGCCGCCGCCCGCGAGTTTCTTGAACTTCACCAGGGCGAAGTCCGGCTCGATTCCCGTCGTGTCGCAGTCCATGACGAGGCCGATGGTGCCGGTCGGGGCGACCACGCTGACCTGGGCGTTGCGATAGCCGTGCTTTTCGCCGAGCTCCAGGGCCTTGTCCCAGGCCGCGCGGGCGTGGACGATCAGGTCCTGATCGGGGCAGGAGGCGGCGTCGAGCGCAACCGGCGTCACCGCGAGGCCCTCATAATCCTCGGTCAGGCCGTAAGCGGCGCGGCGATGGTTGCGGATCACCCGCAGCATGGCGCCGGAATTTTCCGCATAGCGGGCGAAGGCGCCGCGCTCTTTCGCCATTTCGGCGGAGGTGGCGTAGCAGACGCCGGTCATGATCGCCGACAGCGCGCCGCAAAGCGACCGGCCTTCGGGCGAGTCATAAGCCAGACCGGAGGACATCAGCAGGCCGCCGATATTGGCGAAGCCGAGGCCGAGCGTGCGGTAGTCGTATGAAAGCTGGGCGATGGCGCGCGAAGGGAATTGCGCCATCAGCACCGAGATTTCCAGCACGACGGTCCACAGCCGCACCGCGTGCTCATAAGCCGCGACGTCGAACTTTTTCGTCGCGGGATCGCGGAACTGCAACAGGTTCAGCGAGGCGAGATTGCAGGCCGTGTCGTCCAGGAACATATATTCCGAGCACGGATTGGAGGCGCGGATTTCGCCGCCCGCCGGGCAGGTGTGCCAGTCGTTGATCGTGGTGTGGAACTGCAGGCCGGGATCGGCGGAGGCCCAGGCGGCATAGCCGATCTTTTCCCAAAGATCGCGGGCCTGAACCGTCTTGGCGATCTTGCCGTCGATGCGGCGGGTCAGCGGCCATGGCCCATCCTGCTCGACCGCGCGCAGGAAGGAATCCGTGACCCGCACCGAATTGTTGGAGTTCTGGCCGGAGACGGTCAGATAGGCCTCCGACTGCCAGTCGGTGTCATATTCGGGCAGGTCGAATTCCCTGAAACCCTGTTTGGCGTACTGGATCACGCGTTTAATAAAGCTGTCCGGGCACTGGGCGCGGCGGGCGAGCTTGATCTCGCGCTTCAGGGCGGGATTCTTTTCCGGGTTGAAGCAATCGTCGCCCGAGCCTTCGCAGTTCACCGCCGCCTTGAAGACCGCCTTCATGTGCTTGCGCAGGGTTTTCGAGCCGGCGACGAGCGCCGCGACCTTTTCCTCTTCGCGCACCTTCCAGTCGATGAAGGATTCGATGTCGGGGTGATCGACGTCCACCACCACCATCTTGGCGGCGCGGCGGGTGGTGCCGCCGGACTTGATCGCGCCGGCGGCGCGGTCGCCGATCTTGAGGAAGGACATCAGGCCGGAGGACTTGCCGCCGCCGGAGAGCTTTTCGTTTTCCGAGCGCAGCGACGAGAAATTGGCGCCCGTGCCGGAGCCATATTTGAACAGCCGCGCCTCGCGCACCCAAAGGTCCATGATGCCGCCCTCGTTGACGAGGTCGTCCTTGACCGACTGGATGAAACAGGCGTGGGGCTGCGGGTGCTCGTAGGCGGATTCAGAGGCCTTGAGCACGCCGGTGTCGTGTTCGACGAAGAAATGGCCCTGGCCGGGGCCGTCGATGCCATAGGCCCAGTGCAGGCCGGTGTTGAACCATTGCGGCGAGTTGGGCGCGGCGATCTGGCGCGCCAGCATGAAGCGCATTTCGTCGAAGAAAGCCTGGGCGTCTTCTTCCGCATCGAAATAGCCGCCCTTCCAGCCCCAATAGGTCCAGGCGCCGGCGAGGCGGTCGAACACCTCCTTGGCCGAGGTCTCGCCGCCGAAGCGCTCTTTTTCGGGCAGCTGGGCCAGGGCGTTCTCGTCGGGGACCGACCGCCACAGGAAGGAGGGGACGGCGCTTTCCTCGACCCGCTTGAGCCGGGCGGGGACCCCGGCCTTGCGGAAATATTTCTGCGCCAGCACGTCGCAGGCGACCTGGCTCCAGGCGGCGGGGACTTCGATCCCGTTCTGGGAGAAGACGGTCGATCCGTCGGGATTGCGGATTTCGCTCCTTGTCTCCCGGAATTCGATCGCTTGATAAGGAGATTGTCCCGTCTTGGTGTAGAGCCGCTCGATCCGCATCATTTCCCCCCATCTCGCGTCTGGCCCGACGCGTCGCCAAATTCTTGCCCCAATTCGTGAGCCCGCGTCGAAACCGACGGCGCAGGGATCGCCGTCCCGGGAGAGGCCCCCAGCCGGACGAAACGAACGCCTTGGTCACGCGTCATGATATGAAAGCTGCGCGCGAACGCGGCTTTGCGGCGCGCGTTCTTCACTCCCCGGCAGGCCGTTGGGCCGCGCGCGCCCCTGGTCGAGATCGGGCCAACGCCCTGCAACTTCGGGGTCGCCGGCGGCGGCGCCGGGATGTTTTTAATTAAATCCAGCTTGCGGGAAACGTCAAGATATTGCGTCGGTTTTCCCGTCAGCCACTACAATTTGAGGATATTGGGGACAATTTCAACGGAATCTTAAGAAAGAATTTGCAATCGCCCGTGTCTTGGCGCAGCCACAATCTCGCCGCATTCACATTCCGAGCAAAGGCCTGATAAGCGGCAGAATCACGCTGGTGAAGGCGCCATTGAGCCCCATGGCGATTCCGGCGAAAGCCCCGGCGGTCGAATCAATCTGGAAGGCGCGGGCGGCGCCGATGCCATGCGAGGCGAGCCCCGCCGCCATGCCGACGGCGGCCGGATCGGTGATTCGCAGCGCGCGCATCAGGGGCGTGAGGATGACGCCGCCGAACACGCCGGTCGCGATCACCAGGGCGGCGGTGAGGAAAGGCGCGCCGCCGAGTTTTTCGGCGAGGCCCATGGCGATGGGCGAGGTGACCGATTTTGGCGCCAGAGACGCCACGATTTCATGCGGCGCGCCGAGAAGTCTGGCGATCGCGACGGCGCTCACGATGGCGACCAGCGAGCCGACGCCAAGCGCAGCGGCGATCGGGAGCGCCGTGGCGCGCACCCGTTCGAGATTGCGATAAAGCGGCACGGCCAGAGCGACGGTCGCCGGGCCGAGCAGGAAATGGATGAACTGGGCGCCCGCGAAATAGGTCTCATAGCTGGTCCCGGAGGCTTTCAGCGCCAGGATGATGAAAATCGCCGCCAGCGCGACGAGATTGGCCGCCGGGTGGCGCTTGCAGGCGATCGAAACCCGGTCGGCGACGAGATAGGCCGCGAGGGTCAGCGTCAGCCAGGACAGGGGGCTGGCGGCGAGATAGACCCAGACTTCCGGGTGGGGCTTGAGCAGCGTGGGGATCATGGCTTGCTCATAGGTTCGCTCCTGGCGAGCAGGCGGAAGGTGAGGGCGGTCGCCGCCTGGGCGAGGGCGGTGGAGAGCGCGACCGCGAGGATCACGGTCAGGGCGTTGGCGGCGAGCGCGTCCAGATAGCGCATCAACCCTACAGAGGCCGGCACGAACAAGAGAGAGAGATGGCCGAGCAGGCCGTCGGCGGCGTCGCCGAGTTTGTGCGGAACCGCGCCGCCGCCGCCACGTAGAACCAGAAAGGCGAATAGAAGGAACATGCCGAGCACCGGCCCGGGCAGCGGCAGGGCGAAGGCGTGGACGACGAACTCTCCGGCCAGTTGGCAGGCCAGTATGCCGGCGAAAGCGGCGATCATGCGTTCCTCCATTGGGGCGGGCGGAGCTTTCGGCTCCGACGCTGCGCCACGATAGAATAAGGAACGACTGGACAGAAGGTCGCGACGCGGCCATAGTCCGCGCGACTTGTCGTCGGCGGGGCGAAAATGGGATCAAGCGCAATGAAATGGCTCGTCCAATTCCTCACCTGGTGGAACGGGCAGACGCTCAACACCCGGCTCTACACCTGGCTTTATGGCGAACGCGTCGGCGAGGACCAATTCGGCAATATCTATTATCGCTTCCGCAATGGCGAGATCGACAAGGCGCTGGGCTTCAACCGCCGCTGGGTTATCTTCAACGGCGAGAGCGAGGGCTCGAAGGTGCCGCCCGGCTGGTATGGCTGGCTCCACCACATGACCGACGAACTGCCCACCGAGACGGATTACAAGCCGCGCGACTGGGAAAAGCCCTATATCCCCAACCAGACCGGCACGCCCAACGCCTGGCGTCCGCAAGGCTCGACCCTCGCCTCCGGGACCCGGCCGCGGGCCACGGGGGACTATCAGGCCTGGTCGCCCGAAGCGTGAGACGCGGGTTGTGACGCGCCGGCGCCGGGGTTCGATCGCGATATGAGGTTTTTCCGTTCCGTCATCCCGGTTCTGGCCGTCCTTCCGGTTTGCGCGGGCCTGTGCGCGCCGGCGCGCGCCGACGAGATCCGCAATCCGAAAGCGGTTTTCGCCGGCATCGACAAGATCACCGGTCGCATCACCACTTTCGACGTCGCCATCGATGAGACCGTGCAATTCGGCACGCTCCAGGTCACGCCCAGGGTCTGCCTTACCCGTCCCCAGACCGAGACGCCGCTGACCGAAGGTTTCGTTCAGGTCGACGATGCCGAAAACGGCACGATGAAGCGGATTTTTTCCGGCTGGATGTTCGCGGCGAGCCCCGGCCTCCACGGCGTCGAGCATCCGGTCTTCGACGTCTGGCTGAAGGACTGCGTCGGCGGCAAGGAGGTCACGCCCTCGCCGGCCAACGCCGGCGCGGAAACCAATCGCGCGCCGCCGCCCAACGCCGCGCCGCCGCCGGCGGATGGCGCGCCCGCCCGCAGGGCGAGCCGCACCATCAAGCCGGAGGAGCCGGTCGAGCCGTCGATGGACAGCTTGCCGCCAAGCCCGGCTGATGTCGATTCGCCCGACATGCAAAATCCCGAGGCCCAGTCGCCTGAGACGCAGGCGCCCGAGTTTCAACCGGCTCCGCCGGCCCCCGCGCCGCAAGTTCCCGCGCGCGAACCGCGCGGAAAACGTCGGCCCCTGCCGTCGGACGGGCTCGAAAACCCGGACAACGGCCTCGGCGCGCCGGTCGAGGTCGGGCCGGCGCCGGGCATGGGGCCGGAAGGCGCGCCGGTCGCGCCGCCCAAGCCTGCGCGGCGCTCGAAGCACAAGCGCCAGCCGCCGAACCCCGAAGCGCCCATCCCGCCGGCCGACATCCCGCAGCCCGCGCCGCAGCCCTCCGGTCCGCAGAACCTGCTGAAAAACCTGCCCTTCATGCATTGAGCCAGCGCATGGTCCCGGAAAGTCGATCGACTTTCCAGATGAGAATATGCGCCAAAACAATGTGATGACAGAGCGCGTTCGATTCAGGCGTTTCGAACGCGCTCGACAGGTCAGCGCCCGCGCGCGAGGTCCAGAATCTTCTCGGGCGCGGTCCTGGCGTCCAGGGCGCGAAAATCCCCTTCGATCGCCAGCGCCGCATCGAGCCTGCGGCGGTATTCGGCGCGGGTGATCTCGACGGCGCCGAGGCTTTCGAGATGCGGCGTGACGAACTGCGTATCGAGCAGGGAAAAGCCGCCGAAGCGCAGCCGCGCCACGAGATAGGTCAGGCAGACCTTTGACGCGTCGGCGGCGCGGTGGAACATGCTCTCGCCGAAAAAGGCGGCGCCCAGCGCCAAGCCATAGAGCCCGCCGACCAGTTCGCCGTCGCGCCAGGCCTCGACCGTATGGACGAAGCCCATGTCGAACAATTCGCGGAACAAGGCGGCGATGGTTCCGTTGATCCAGGTCTTTTCCCGACCGGGCCGGCTTTCGGCGCAACCCGCCAACACGGCGTCGAAATCGCTGTCGACGCGAATCTCGAATTTCCGCGCCTTGATCGCCTTGGCGAGGCTTTTCGAGACGATCAGGCGATCGAGCGGGAAAATTCCGCGCTCGCGGGGGTCGAACCAGTGCAGATATTCGGCCTGCGCGTCCTCGGCCATCGGGAACAGCCCGGCGGCATAAGCGCGCAGCAGTATACGCGGCGTGATCGGTTCAGGCTTGGGCGGCGGCGGGCTCATGGCCCATTGTCGCCGCCGGCCGAAGCCGCGACAAGGCCGAATCGCGCGCGCGGACGCCAAGCCGGTCCCGCCGGCCGGCGCGTCGCCGATCGGCCCAAGCCGCGCGCCGATGTTATGGCTGGAGCGGGTTTAGTCCGCGTGACGACGGTTGCGCTCCCTTTTTCCCAGCTACGGCGCCGCCTATATTGGGCGCAAGCCGTGAGGAGTCGCATGTTTCGAAAAATTTTCGCCGCCGTCGTTCTGGCCTCCTTCGCCACGCCGCTTCACGCCGAGGCGACGCGGCAGCCGCCCGCTTCGGAAACGCAGGTCACCTTGAGTTTCGCGCCGGTGGTCAAGAAGGCTGCGCCGGCGGTCGTCAATGTCTATGCCCAGCGCATCGAGCGGACGCTGCGCCGCAATCCACTGTTCGACGATCCGATTTTCCAGCGCTTTTTCGGCGGGGGCCGAGGTCCGGGTGGGGCGACCGCGCGGTCGCTGGGCTCGGGTGTGATCGTCGATCCTTCCGGCCTCGTCGTGACCAACAACCACGTCATCGCCGACATGAACGAGGTGAAGGTGGCGCTGGCCGACCGGCGCGAATTCCCCGCCGACATCTTGTTGCGCGATACGCGCAGCGATCTCGCCATATTGCGCATCAAGGGCCCCAAGGGCGCGACTTTTCCGGTGCTGCAGATGGGCGACTCGGACGCACTCCAGGTCGGCGACCTCGCCTTGGCGATCGGCGATCCCTTCGGCGTCGGCCAGACCGTGACCCAGGGCATCATTTCAGCTCTCGCGCGCACCGAGACGGGCATTTCCGACTATGGCTTCTTCATCCAGACCGACGCCGCGATCAACCCGGGCAATTCGGGCGGCGCCCTGGTTGACATGAGCGGGCGGCTGATCGGGATCAATGCGGCCATCGTGTCGCAATCGGGCGGGTCTGTCGGCATCGGCTTCGCGATTCCGGTCAATATGGTCAAGGACGTGCTGGAGACCGCCATGGCCGGCGGCAAGGAGGTTCACCGGCCCTGGCTTGGCGCGACCTTGCAGAATCTCAATCGAGACATCGCCGATTCGCTTGGCCTCGATCGGCAGGCCGGCGCGCTGGTGGCGGATGTCGATCCGCGCGGACCGGCGGCGGAAGGCGGGTTGAAGCAGGGCGACGTCATCATCGCCGTGGACGGCAAGGACGTCTATGATTCAGGCGGCGTCGGCTATCGGCTTGCCGCCAAGCCGATCGGCGGCGTCGCCTCCCTTTCGGTCCTGCGCAACGGCAAAGCCGCCGTCGTGCCGTTGAAGCTGGAGGCCGCGCCGGAGCGCCCGCCGCGCGATCAGCTCACCATCGCCGGCTCCTCGCCTTTCGCGGGGGCGACCGTGGTCAATATTTCGCCCGCGACGACCGAGCAATATTCTCTTCCTCACGTCAGCCAAGGCGTCGCGGTGATCGGGGTCCAGGACGGAAGCCCCGCCGCCATGGTCGGCGTGCAGAACGGCGATGTCGTGCTTTCACTGAATGGCGAGAAAATCCAGACCACCCGCGACCTCCAGCGCGCGGCCGCGGGAAGCCCCTATGTCTGGCGGCTCCAGATCAATCGTGGCGGCCAGGTGATCTCCAGCGTGATCGGAGGGTGAGCCGAAGCGAAGGCCATGTGGCCGGGCTCGTCGCGGCGCCCCGCGCGAACCCATGCCGATCGAGGGAGGAGCGGGCGCGCGCCAGGGAACGACGGCCATGGATTTCCCCACCAATCTTCTGAGCCTGTGCGGCGGCGTCGCGCTGCTGCTGTGGGGCTCGCACATGGTCCAGACGGGTGTGCAGCGCGCCTTCGGGCCGCGCCTGCGCTCTTTTCTCCTGTCGGCCTTGCGCAGCCGACCCAGGGCCTTCCTCGCCGGGCTCGGCGTCACCGCCCTCCTGCAGAGCAGCACCGCGACCGGCCTGATGACGACGGGTTTCGCAGCTGCCGGCATGGTCGATCTCGTTCCCGCGCTCGCCGTCATGCTCGGCGCCAACGTCGGGACGACGCTGGTCGCACAATTCCTGTCCTTCAACGTCACCGCTTTCGCGCCGACCTTCATCCTCGTCGGCGTCATTCTGTTCCGGCGCAATTCCGGCCAGGTCGCCCGCGATCTCGGGCGCGCGCTGATCGGCCTCGGCCTGATGTTCCTGGCGCTGAGCCAGTTGCTCGACGTCATGACCGCCTATGAAGACACGCCGAGCCTGCGCATGTTGCTCGGCGCGATCGCCACCCAGCCCCTGGTCGATGTGCTGGTCGCCATGGCTTTGACCTGGGCCGCCCATTCGAGCGTCGCGGTGGTGCTGTTCATCATGTCGCTGGCCGCGCGCGATGTCGTGTCGCCCGACGCCGCCTTTGCTCTGGTTATCGGCGCCAATATCGGCGCCGCCGTCAATCCGGTTCTGGAAGGGCCCGCCGGCGACGATCCGGTGGCGAAACGCCTCCCCGTCGGCAATCTGATCACGCGTCTTTTTGGCGGCCTCGTCGCGCTCTCTTTGCTCGATCCTATCGGCCGCTTCATGGTCACGGCCTTTCCCGACAACGCCCGCGTGGTCGCGAATTTCCACAGCCTGTTCAATCTCGCGGTCGCTGCGATCTTTTTCCCGTTTCTGCCCGCCTTCGCGAAAATGCTGGCCAGGGTCCTGCCGCGCCGCGCCGATCCCGCCGACCCGGCAGCGCCGATTTATCTCGACGCCGGCGCGCGCGAGACGCCGATCGTCGCGCTCGGCGGGGCGGCGCGGGAGGCGCTACGCCTGTCGGACCTTGTGGCCGAGATGATCGGCTCCGCGCGGCAGGCGCTCGAAAAGTCCGACCGGCGCATGGCGATCGAAGCGAAAAAACGCGACGACCTCACCAGTCGGCTTGGACAGGCGATCAAGGCCTATCTCGGCGGTCTCGACGCGGAGTCCCTCAGTGAGGACGACCAGCGCCGTTTCACCGAGATCGCGACTTTCGTATCCGAGATCGAACAGGCGGCGGACGCGCTTGCGCGTGGTTTCCTTTCCGCGCTCGCCCGCGAACTGAAGGAAACCGCGAGTCTCGACTTTCCCGGGCGCGATGAGGTGCTGGCGCTTATTGCGCGACTGGATAAAAACTTTCGCGTCGCCGGCTCGTTGTTCATGACCGGCGATCCGGGCGCGGCGCATCTGCTGTCCGACGAAAAAGTCGTTTTCCGCGACGCCGAGGCCAAAGCCGCGCTCGACCATCTCAACGCCGTCGGTACCGGCAACGGGGGCGCGGCGCGGAACAGCGTGTTCCGCCTCGCCTTGATTCGCGACCTCAAGCAGGTCAACAGCCATGTCGTGGCCGCCGCCGCCTATCCCCTGCTCGAAAAGGCGGGCGAACTGCTCCCGAGCCGGCGTGTCGCTCGCTCCGACTGAAGGAGCCCGCGATCAGCCTTTCGGCCTGGTGCTGTCGGCGGTCTGGCCGAACAGCACCTTTTTTTCGTGGTCATCCATCGGCTGGGGCGGGCGGACGCGGTCGCCGACCTCATAGGCGCGCTGAACCGCCGGGCGGGCGCGCATGCCGTCGAACCAGCGGCGCAGATCGGGGAAATCGTCGAGATTCTGGCCGAGGTTCTTCCACGGCGCGATCCAGGGATAGGAGGCCATGTCGGCGATGGAATAGTCGCCGGCGATGAAGCCGCCGCTCGCGCGGGTTTTCGCCAGCTGGCGGTCGAGCACCCCGAAAAGGCGGTTGGTTTCCTTGCGGTAGCGGTCGATGGCGTAGGGAATTTTCTCCGTCGCATAGACCGCGAAATGGGAATTCTGCCCGGCCATCGGACCGAGTCCTCCCATCTGCCAGTGCAGCCATTGCAGCACGTTGAATCTTTCGCGCGTCGGCTTTGGCAGGAATTTGCCGGTCTTCTCCGCCAGATATTCGAGAATGGCGCCGGATTCGAACAGGGAGATCGCCGCCCCGCCATCGGCTGGCGCATGGTCGATGATCGCCGGCATGCGGTTGTTGGGCGCTATTTTCAGGAAATCCGGCTTAAACTGGTCGCCCGCGCCGATATTGACCGGCCGGACCTCGTAGGGCAGCCCGGATTCCTCAAGGAAGATCGTGATCTTGTGGCCATTGGGCGTCGGCCAGTAAAAGAGTTCGATCATGGTCGCCTTTCCCGCTGTTTGGCGTTAGCCTGCTTTAACGAACATTGTTGGAAATCCCGGCGGGCTTGGCAATGCCGAAAATCTTTCGCGCCCTCGGCGCCATGACCGGCACGTCTATGGACGGCGTCGATCTCGCTTATCTGGAAACCGACGGCCGGCAGGCGCTCAAATTCGGTCCGACCGCCTCCTTTGCATTTTCCGATACGGAGCGCGCGCTGCTGCGCGCCGCCATGGACGCCGCGCGCTATCTGGGCCGGCGCGACGAGCGGCCCGGCGCGCTCAAGGCGGCCGAGGAGATGATCACCCGCCGCCATGTCGAGGCGATCGGCGATTTCCTCGCCAGCGAACATATCAGGCCGGAAACGGTCGATGTCATCGGTTTCCATGGCCAGACCGTGCTGCATCGGCCCGAGCGCGGCCTGACCGTCCAGCTCGGCGACGGCGTGGCGCTTGCCCGCGGCGTCGGCATCGACGTGGTCTACGATCTGCGCGCCGCCGACATGGCGGCGGGCGGGCAGGGGGCGCCGCTGGTGCCCAGCTATCACCGCGCGCTCGCTGAAGGCTCGGGAGCGGCTCTGCCCCTGCTGCTGGTCAATGTCGGCGGGGTCGCCAATTTCACCTATGTCGCCGAGGGTGCGGATCCAATCGCCTGCGACGCCGGCCCCGGCAACGCTCTTCTCGACGATCTGATGTTTTTCCGCACCGGCGCGGCGATGGACGTGGATGGCGCCTGCGCTCTTTCCGGGGTCGTGGACGAGGCGGCGCTGGCGGCATTCATGTCTCATCCATTTTTTAAGAAAAAGCTACCCAAGTCTTTGGATAGAAATGAATTTTCATCTGAAGCAGTGTCAAAGCTCTCGACGCCCGACGCCGCCGCGACGCTCGCCGCCTTCACAGCTTCCGCCATTCTCGCCCATCTGGATTTTTTGCCCGAGGCGCCGCGCATGATCGTTCTGTGCGGCGGCGGCGCGCGCAACCCGGCCCTTGTCGAGGCCTTGGCGCGCCGGGCCCCCTGTCCGGTGCGCCGCGCGGAAGATTTCGGCTGGGAGTCGCAGGCGATCGAGGCCCAGGCTTTCGCTTATCTCGCCGTTCGCTCGGTCAAGGGCCTGCCGCTGACCTTCCCGACCACCACCGGCGTGCGCGAGCCGGTCAGCGGCGGCGTGCTGGCCTGGGCGGGTTAGAGCATAATCCCAAAAGTTGCAGACTTTTTGGACAAGATTATGCGTTAAAACACACCGTCAGAGAGAAATCCCCGATTCAGCGTGAACGGATTTCGCCTTAGCTCGTCGATCATCCCCAACGATCCGTTCTTGCCTTGGCGCGGTTTTTTCTGTAATTGATCGGGAACCTCAAAAGCGTCCGCATTTCAGGAGTGTCGCCGAATGGCTCGCGTCACCGTCGAAGACTGTATTGAAAAGGTCGACAACCGCTTCGACCTCGTGCTGCTCGCCAGCCATCGCGCGCGGATGATTTCGTCCGGCGCGCCGATCACCGTGTCGCGCGACAACGACAAGAATCCTGTCGTCGCCCTGCGCGAAATCGCTGACGGAACCGTCGCGCCCGAGGACCTGAAGGAAGATTTCATCCATTCGCTGCAGAAGCATGTCGAAGTGGACGAGCCCGAGGCCGAAGTCGTGCCGACGCTCGCCACGCCGGCCGGTGAAACGGATGGCGACGTCCAGTTCGACCGCATGACCGAGGAAGACCTGCTGCGCGGGCTGGAAGGCCTGGTGCCGCCGGCCGAGACCGACGACGATTCCGAATAGGATCGGCGCAAGCCGCGAAAAGCCTCCCGCGCCGACCGCGCGGGAGGCTTTTTCATTCAAACGTCTTTTTCGCCGCGGATGAAAAACCGTGCTTGCCCCGAAGCTTCGCCCGGCCGATATTGGAAGCCCAATCCGGGGGCAAGGAGGTTTTCGGCGGCATGATGCGGCAATACGAACTCGTCGATCGCGTTCGCAGATATAACCCGCATACCGACGAAGACCTGCTCAACCGCGCCTATGTTTACGCCATGCGGGCGCATGGCCAGCAGAAGCGGGCCTCCGGCGATCCCTATTTCACCCATCCGCTCGAAGTCGCGGCGATCCTCACCGAATTGCGGCTCGACGACGCGACCATCGTCGCCGCCGTCCTGCATGACACGATCGAGGACACCGGCGCCACGAGGGCGGAGATCGACCATCTGTTCGGGCCGGAGATCGGCAGCTTGGTCGATGGCCTGACCAAGCTGAAAAAGCTCGATCTCGTCTCCAAGCGCGCGGCCCAGGCCGAGAATTTCCGGAAATTGCTCCTCGCCATTTCCGAGGATGTGCGGGTGCTGCTGGTCAAGCTCGCCGACCGGCTGCACAACATGCGCACGCTCCATTACGTCTCGCCGGAAAAGCGCGCCCGCATCGCCGAGGAGACGCTCGACATCTATGCGCCGCTCGCCGGGCGCATGGGCATGCAGAATCTGCGCGACGAGCTGGAGAATCTCTCGTTCAAATATCTGATGCCCGAGGCCTTCGCCATGGTCTCGACCCGGCTGGAGGATCTGCGCGAGACCAATCGCGAGCTGATCAAGACCATCGAAAAGGAGTTGACCGAGGAACTGGCGCTGCGCGGCATCGAGGCGGAAGTGCGCGGTCGCCAGAAACAGCCTTATTCAGTGTGGTCGAAAATGGAGCGCAAGTCGCTCGCCTTCGAGCAATTGTCGGATATTTTCGGCTTCCGCGTCGTCGTCGGCGATACGGATGAATGCTACAGGGTGATCGGCGTGGTCCATACCAAATGGCCGATGGTGCCGGGACGGTTCAAGGATTACATCTCGACCCCCAAGCAGAACGATTACCGCTCGATCCACACCACGGTGGTGGGGCCGGGACGCCAGCGCGTCGAGCTTCAGGTGCGCACCCGCGACATGCACGACATCGCCTGTTTCGGAATCGCCGCCCACGCACTCTACAAGGACGGCCATGAAGCCCCCGCGCCGACGCTGTCGCACGAGAGCAACGCCTATAGCTGGCTCAAGCGCACCATCGACATGCTGGCCGAAGGGTCGAGCCCCGAGGAATTCTTGGAGCACACCAGGCTGGAGCTGTTCCACGACCAGGTGTTCTGCTTCACCCCCAAGGGCCGGCTGATCGCCTTGCCGCGCGGCGCGACGCCGATCGATTTCGCTTACGCCGTCCACACCAATGTCGGCAATTCGGCGGTGGGCGCCAAGATCAACGGGCGGCTCGCGCCTTTGCTCGCCCCCCTGGTCAATGGCGACGAGGTCGAGATCGTGCGCGCCGAGGGGCAGACCCCGCCCGCCGCCTGGGAATCCATCGCGGTGACCGGCAAGGCTCGCGCCGCGATCCGGCGCGCCACGCGCGACGCGGTGCGCGCCCAATACGCTGGCCTCGGGCGCCAGATCGTGCTGCGCGCTTTCGAGCGCGCCGGCAAGAAATTCTCCGAGGAGAAATTGCGGCCGGCGCTGCCGCGTCTCGCGCGCTCCAGCATCGAGGACGTTCTTGCGGCGGTCGGGCGTGGGGAAATGTTTTCGGGCGACGTGGTCAAGGCGGTCTATCCCGAATTCAAGGAGGAGCGGAAGGCGCCCGCCCCGGACCGCTCCGATCCCGGCTGGTTCCGGATGCAGAAGGCGCAAGGGGTGGAGTTCAAGTCGCCGGGCGCGGCGGGCGCCGCTGTGCCGATCCGCGGCCTCCAGGGCGACCTGCCGGTGAGCTTCGCGCCCAATGGCGCCGTGCCGGGCGACCGCATCGTCGGCATCATGACGCCGGGCGAGGGGATCACGGTCTATCCGATCCAGTCGCCGGCGCTCGCGGCCTTCGACGACCAGCCGGAGCGCTGGCTCGACGTGCGCTGGGACGTGGAAGATTCTCAGGCCCTGTTCCCGGCCCGGATCATCGTCGCGGCGATCAACGAGCCGGGAAGTCTTGGCGCGGTGGCGACGCTCGTCGGCGAGCAGGGCGCCAATATCGACGACGTGACCTTCAACAAGAAATCCCCGGATTTCCGCGAAATGATCCTCGACATCCAGGTTTTCGACCTGAAACATCTTAACGATATTCTCTCCCGCCTGCGGGTCCTGCCGATGGTCCACAGCGTCGAGCGCGTGATCGGCTGAATTTCCGTGAAAGGCCCAGAATGACTCCCGCCAGAAAAATCCGCCTCGGCGTCAATGTCGATCATGTCGCCACCTTGCGAAACGCGCGCGGCGGGCTGTTGCCCGATCCCGTGCGCGCGGCGCAGATGGCGCTGGCGGCGGGGGCGGATGGGATCACCGCCCATCTCCGCGAGGACCGCCGCCATATCCAGGACGAGGACATGAAGCGCCTGCGCGACCTGCCGGCGCCGCTCAATTTCGAAATGGCCGCCACCGAACAGATGCTCGACATCGCGCTGAAGATCAGGCCGCACGCCTGCTGCCTGGTGCCGGAAAAGCGCACCGAGCGCACCACCGAAGGCGGCCTCGACGTGATCGGCGGCCTCGACCGGCTCAAGCCCTTCGTCTCCGAACTTTCCAATGCCGGCATTCGCGTGTCCCTGTTCATCGAGCCTTCGCCGGAAGCGCTCGCCGCGGCCAAGGAGATCAAAGCGCCGGTGGTCGAACTGCACACGGGCGCATGGTGTCATGCTCTCGAAACGGACGAGACCGTGAAAGCGGCGGCCGAATTCGCGCGGCTGCGCGCGGCGGCGGCCGAAACGGAAAGGCTCGGCATCGAATGTCACGCCGGCCACGGGCTCGATTTCGACACGGCGCGCCAGATCGCGGCCCTTCCCCAAATCGTGGAGCTGAACATCGGCCATTTTCTTGTCGCCGAGGCGGTCTTCATCGGGCTGGAGGCGTCGGTCAGGCGGATGATCCAGGCGATGTCGCTGGGACGCGGCGAGACTTCGCCGCTGTCGGACGACGGAGAGCGCGCATGATCATCGGCCTCGGCGTCGATCTCTGCGACATTCGCCGCGTGGAGAAAGTGCTGGAGAAATATGGCGAGCGTTTCACCCGCCGCTGTTTCACCCCGGTCGAACGCGCCAAGGCCGACGGCAGACAGGCCCGCGCCGCCACCTACGCCAAGAGATTCGCCGCCAAGGAGGCCTGCGCCAAGGCGCTCGGCACGGGATTGGGGCAGGGCGTCGCCTGGCTTGACATGGGCGTGGTCAACGACGCCCATGGCCGACCAATGCTGGAGTTGAAGGGCGCGGCCGCCGCCCGCCTCGCCCGCCTCACGCCTTCCGGCCACGAAGCCCGGGTTCATCTCACGCTGACCGACGAATATCCGCTCGCCCAGGCGCAGGTGATCATCGAGGCGGTCGCCGTCAATCCATCCGCCGGTTCAGCGCCTTGACCGCAAGTTCCGTCCGGGTGCGGGCGTTGAGTTTTTCGAGGATGCGGCTGACGTAATTCTTCACCGTGCCTTCGGCGAGACGAAGCTGGGCGGCGATTTCCCTGTTGCCCTTGCCCTCGACGATCAGATGGAGAATTTCGCTTTCGCGATCGGTCAGCGGCTCTTCCAGGGCGCCGGCGTCGTCGAGCCGCGGCGCGCGGCGGACGCGGCGGAACTCGTCGAGCAATTTGCGCGCGACATTGGGGGCGAGGCGCGATTGGCCGCACGAAACCGCGCGGATCGTGTCGAGGATTTCGCTCTCCTCCGCGTCCTTGAGCAGATAGGCCTGGGCGCCCGCGCAGATCGAATCGAAGATCAGATCGTCGGTGTCATAGGTGGTGAGAATGATCACCTGCGCGCCGGGGCAGTCGCGCACGATCTGCCGGGTCGCGGCTATGCCGTTGAGGCGGGGCATCTGGATATCGAGCAGCACGACATCGGGTAGATAGCGGCGCGCCGCCTGCACCGCCTCGATCCCGTCGGCGGCCTGGGCGACGATTTCGAAATCGGGCTCCAGCGCAAGCATCGACGCGAAAGCCCGCCGGATTAGCGGCTGATCTTCGGCGATAAGGATGCGGATGGGTTTTTCGGGGGGCAATGCATTTCCTCCGCCGCGACAGAGCGCGACGCATGATCGTTCAATTCCAGACGGCGAAACCGGCTTTGCGTAATAATCATGGCCGCTCGCTTTGACGGCGCCGCTGGAATTCCGCGACAAGACGCCGGGGCGAGACGCTGGCGTTCCTGGCGAAAACCTCAAATCGGGCGGCGCGCGGGCGCAACAAGCTCTACCCGAAGGCTTTCGCCATGATCGGAAGGCTGAAACGGGGCAAACTCGCCTCGACCGCCAAAACGCCTGCCAGGCGATTTGTTGATTTCCCCGGCAGGTTGTAAAGGCTTTTCTTGGAAATTGCAATTTTCGTCGAAAACAACACCTTGATCGCAGAGAGCCTTTTCTTTGCTTGTCACCGGTCAAGTGCGCCAGGAGTCCGGTTCGCCGCCATCATCGCCAAATGCGCCCCTATTCATCAAGGCTTGGCGCGAATATGAGACTGAGATCCTGAGAGGGCGACCACGTCGATCCGGACGCCGCCGCTTTTTCCGGCGCGCAGCTCGAAGGACGCGCCGATCAATTCGGCCTGTTCGCGCATGCCCATCAATCCGAAATGGCCCGCCGCGACGTCGGCGGCGTCGAAACCCTGCCCGTCGTCGATGATGGTCATGGTCAACGCGCCCGAAAGGTCGGCCGAAAGCCGCAGGCTCACGCTTCGCGCGTTGGCGTGCAACTCGACATTGCGCAAAGCTTCCTCGGCGATCCGATAGAGCGTCGCGGCCTCAGCGCCGCTCGCGGGGCGGGCGCGCTCGTCGATTTCGGCCAGCGCATGGACGCCGGTGCGCTCCGAAAAACGCGCCGCAAGCGCTTCGAGCGCCGCGCCGAGACCCTGGGTTTCGATGGTTTGTCCTCGCAGATCGCCGAGCGCGGCGCGGGCGCGCGCCAGGCCCTCGCGCACGGCCGAATCAGCGTGGGTCAGTTCCTCGATCAGGCGCGGCGAGGCGCCCGGCCCGGCGACCTTGCGGATCAGGCGCAACTGCGGCGCGAGCGCCACCAGCGACTGGACAAGCGTGTCATGCAGGTCGTGGGCGATGCGTAGGCGCTCGCGCATGACGGCGGCGCGGCGGGCCTCGTCGGCGCCGCGCGCCGCCTCGGCGCGCAGCCGGCGCAGATCGGTGACGTCCCTGCCCAGCGCCTGGAACTCGCCGGGGCCGGCCCTGTCGCCGACCCAATGCACGCTCCACCAGATCCACACGGGCTCACGGTCGGGAAGCTTTACCTCCTGCTCGAAGGAGGCGTCGGCGCGCGCCGCCAGCTGCGCGCGCCAGCAGGCCTCGGCGGCCGGGGCCGCGAGCACGTCGTCGATCACGCGGCCGAGAAGCTGGCCTTCGTCCGCGCGCAGCACGGCGCAGGCGAAGGCATTGACGAAAGTGATCCGCAGATCGGCCGAGAGACGGAACACCAGATCGTTGGCGCTCTCGACAATGTCGCAGTAAAGCGCCGCCTGCTCCCGGATCAGGCGTCCGGCGGCGGCGGCCTGTTCGGCGATCAGCCGCGCTTCGCGCCTTTCGCGGGCGAATTGGCGCTCGAAGTCGCGCGCGCCACGGTCGGAACTGGCCAGAAGGAGGAAGCGGTCCGCGGCGGCGTCATGCAGAACCGAAACCGAGAACGGCGCGGCGTCGTCGGGCGACAGGCGCAGGCCGGGCAGGTCGAGCACGGCGCTGCGGCCTTCGCGTAGAGTGTCGAATTCCGGCTCCATGGCGAAGAACACCGGAGAGTCGGTGATCGGCGCGCCGGGCGAGGGGACCCAATCCATCAGCGGGCCGGCGCGCTCGATCACGCGCAAGGAGGCGTCGAGCCTGGCGTAGCCGAAGATTCGGCGGGACAGCGCAAGAGACAGAGCGGAAACGGGCATGAGGCGAACCTAAAGCATAATCCCAAAAAGTTGCAGACTTTTTGAATAAGATTATGTTGTAAAAACAAAATATTAGAGCGAAATCCCCGATTCGGCGAGAACGGGTTTCGCTCTGATGGGTTTGAAGCTCTTTGTCCTGGAGCGTCTTGCATCGGTTCACGCCACGCCGTCTTGATCCGTGCGTTGCGCTTCGGCGACGGCCACCGCGGTCATATTGACGACGCCGCGTGCGGTGATCGAGGGCGTCAGCACATGAGCGGGCCGGGCGGCGCCAAGCAAAATTGGGCCGACCGGCAGGGCGTCGGTCATCGTCTTAGTCATCTGATAAGCGATGTTGGCCGAGGCGAGGTCCGGCATGATCAGCACATTCGCCTCGCCTTTAAGGCGCGAACCGGGCAGGACGAGGTTGCGCACGTCCTGCGACAGCGCGGTGTCGGCGGCCATTTCGCCGTCGACTTCGAGATCGGGCGCCTTTTCGCGGATGATCTCCAGAGCGTCCCGCATTTTGGCGGCCACGGGCGAAAAAAGGTCTGATCCGAAGTCCGAATGGGAGAGCAGGGCGATTTTCGGCGTGACGCCGAACCGGCGGACGTGAACGGCGCAGAGCAGCGCGGTTTCGGCGATCTCGGCCGCGGTCGGGTCGCGCCGTACATGGGTGTCGGCCATGAAAAATGCGCCCTTGGAGCTGATGAGAAGGCTCATCGAGGAAAAATCGCTCACCCCCGGCGCGACGCCGATGATGTCCTTGAGATTGGAGAGGCGGGCGCCGAAGCGGCCTTCGAGGCCACATAAAAGAGCGTCGGCTTCGCCACGGACGAGCGCCAGGGCGCCGATGACCGTGGCGTTGGTGCGCACCAGGGTGCGCGCGGCGCTCGGGTTGATTCCGCGACGCCCGGCGACGCTTAGCAAGGTGGCGACGTAATCGTTGTAGCGCGGGTCGCTTTGCGGATCGATCAGTTCGAAATCGCGGTCGGCGGCGATGGACAGGCCAAAGGTTTTCAGCCTTTTTTCGACCACGGCGCGCCGGCCGATGAGGATCGGCCTGGCGACGCCCTCTTCGATCACGGTTTGCACCGCGCGCAGCACGCGCTCGTCCTCGCCCTCGCTGTAGACCACGCGTTTCGGGTTCGCCTTGGCCGCCTGCATCAGCGGCTTCATGATGAATCCGGAGCGATAGACGGTGCGCGCCAGGCCGTCCCGGTAAGCGTCGAAATCCGCGATCGGTTTCCTGGCGACGCCGCTCTCCATCGCGGCGCGCGCGACGGCGGGGGCGATGCGCAGGATCAGGCGCGGGTCGAAGGGCGAGGGGATCAGCGACTCCTTGCCATAGACCGGCGCGACCCCGCCATAGGCGCGCGCCACGACCTCGGAGGGCGTCTCGCGCGCCAGCGCGGAAATGGCCTCCACCGCCGCAAGTTTCATCGCCTCGTTGATGGCCTTGGCGTGAACGTCGAGCGCGCCGCGGAAGATATAGGGAAAGCAGAGGACGTTATTGACCTGGTTGGGATAATCCGAGCGGCCGGTGCAGAGCATGGCGTCGGGGCGGACGGCGAGCGCCTCCTCGGGCAGGATTTCAGGATTGGGATTGGCGAGCGCCAGGATCAGCGGCGTCGCCGCCATGGTCTTCACCATCTCCGGCTTGAGCACGCCGCCGGCCGAGAGACCGAGGAAAACATCGGCGCCGGGGATGATTTCGGCGAGCGTGCGCGCGGACGTGTCCTGCGCGAACGTCGCCTTGATCGGATCCATCAGCTTTTCGCGGCCCTTGTAGACCACGCCCTCGATGTCCGAGACGTAGATGTTCTCGCGCCGGGCGCCGAGCGCCACCAGCAGTTCAAGGCAGGCGAGCGCCGCCGCGCCGGCCCCCGAGGCGACGATTCGCGCCCGCGAGATGTCCTTCCCCGCGAGAGCGAGGCCGTTGCGCACAGCGGCGCCGACGATGATCGCGGTGCCGTGCTGATCGTCGTGGAAGACCGGGATCGACAGTTTTTCGCGCAAGCGCCGTTCGACCTCGAAGCACTCGGGCGCCTTGATGTCTTCGAGATTGATCCCGCCGAAGGTCGGCTCCAGGGCCGCGATGGCGCTCACCAGCCTTTCCACGTCGCGTTCGGTGACTTCAATGTCGAAAACATCGATGCCGGCGAATTTCTTGAACAGGACCGCCTTGCCCTCCATCACCGGTTTGGCGGCGAGCGGACCGATGTCGCCGAGCCCCAGCACGGCGGTGCCGTTGGTGACGACGGCGACGAGGTTCTGGCGGATGGTGAAATCGGCGGCCTTGCCGGGATCGGCGGCGATTTCGAGGCAGGGCGCGGCGACGCCGGGCGAATAGGCCAGCGCGAGGTCACGCTGGTTGCCGAGCGGCTTGGTGGCCCGGATCTCCATTTTGCCCGGCCGTGGACGGGCATGGTAGCGCAGCGCGTCCGATCGCAGATCGGACGTTGGGCGTTCTGTCATCGGGACTCCTCCGGTAGGTCGGCGAAACGCGCGCGGCCTGAATCGCGTTCGCGGATCATCGAGTTGCAAGCGCTCTGTTACCGGATTGTTTTAGCGCATATTCCGATCCGAAGACTCCATCGACTTTTCGGGTATGCGCTCAGAGCTTGGTTCCGGCCGCCGGTTTCGCCGGCTTGGCGGGCGCGGGCGAGCCGGTGATGTCCAGCCGGTTGAGGAAATCCGTCGGGTCTTCGATATGGACGAATTCGCTCACCTTCAGCGGCGAACCCTTGCCCTTGATGGTGAGGGTCAGCACTTTGGGATCGGCGACGAATCGCTCCAGTTCCTTAGCGAGGATGGCGATGGCCGGCGGGCCGGAAAACAGCAGCGGCGCCTGGGCGATGATGGCGCGCCAATCCTCCTTGACCGAGGCGGGGGTCTTGCCCTGGCTGAGCGAGGCGAAGGCGACCACTTTGTCGAACAGGCCGGCGTTGTCCACTTCGATCCGCGCCCAGTCGAGCGTGGCGTCGAGGATGGCCTTTTCCCGCGCCTCCTTGTCGCCGAGGAAGGCCGTTTCGTTCAGGGCCGAAAACTGGGCGCTGATCGCGACGCGGCCGATTTTCTTCAGGTCGATCGCATAATTCTTGAGCTGGTAGGTCTTGGTCGCGGGGTCATAGGCGCCGCCGATCGTCAAATCGGCGTCGATTTGCGGATAGCCATAGGCGTTGAGGACAGCGCCCAGACGCGATTCCGGCGGCATTTTCAGCGACAAGCCGGTCAGGGAGGCGGCGGCGTCGAGCGGCGCGCCCCGGGAGTCGAAATTCTGGTCGACCTTGGCCGGGCCCACGTGAATCGCGATGCGATTGCCGCCGGGCGCGCCGGCGGGCGTGCCCTTGTCCACGGCGGTGAGATCGCCGCCATCCCACGACAGATGGGAAAAGCGCAGCGCGGCGCGCGCGGGATCGCCCGCGCGCAAGGCGCCGGCGAGATCGAGCAGCGACACGCGGTCGATGCGCAATGTCCCGAAATGAAGGGTGGAGTCGCCGGCGTCGTCGGGAACCACGCCGTCGGTAGAGGCGACGGTCAGGGTCTGCGCGCCGCCGCCCGCGATTTTCTCGGCGACGACGTCCTTGACCGTGAGCCGGTCGCCCGCGCCAGTCTCCATGTCGATCTCGGCGATCCGCGCCTCGACCGCCGTCATGTGCTGGACCATCGCGGCCGCGTCTTCGGGGGGCAGGGCGCCCGAGAACAACTTGGCCGCTTCGTCCTGGCTAAGGTTGCAATCCTTAAGCGTGACGTTCTTGAAGGTGACCTTTCCGCCCTTGCCCTTGTCGAGCGTGGCCTGGGGAATGGCGAGGTCGGCGGCCTGCGCCGGAATGGCGGGCAAACCCGAGGCGAAGCTCAGTCCCATGACGAGGAAAGCAGCGCGAAGGCGTAGCGGCATGTCGTGTCTCATCCGTGCAGTTTCGGCGGATTCGGCGGGTTTGCCAAGGCGCCGGCGGTTCGTCTGGCGGTTCGACGCGCCGCCGCCATCCATCCGCTCTTTAGGCGCGCCGCGTGTCGAATGTCTGGCAAGAAGTTGGAAATCGCGGCGCCGGTCATTATTTTAGTCGCCGAATCGAAATGTTGGAGCTGTTGGATGGTGGATGTGCTCACACGCGAGGAGGTGAAGGCGGGTCTGGCGGACGATTCGATCGCGCTGGTCGATGTGCGCGAGCCTCACGAATTTGCCGCCGGACATATTCCAGGCTCGGTGAGCCTGCCGCTGTCGCGCTTCGACCCTTCGAAATTGCCGGAAGGCAAACGCGTCGTTTTCGTCTGCCGCTCCGGCCGGCGCACGCTGATGGCGATCGAAATGTCGCGGCGTTTCGGCCGCAGCGACGCTTCCGCCCATTACGCCGGCTCGCTGCTGGACTGGGCCGGCGCCGGCGAGCCGCTGGAATATTGAATCAAGCCTCGGTCGCGGCTTTTTCGGGGAGGGCGGGCTCGGGCGGGTCCACGGCGGCCGACAGGAGAAGCGGCGCGCGCTCGTGTTCGAGCAGGCTCCAGTGGATCAGTTCGAGCCTGCCGTCGAAATGTTCGGCGATCGCGGTGCAGGATTCGACGAAATCGCCGGTGTTCACATATGTCACGCCGTCGATGTCGCGGATCGTCGCATGATGGATATGGCCGCAGATCACGCCGTCCACGCCGCGCTTGCGCGCTTCGGCGGCCAGGGTCCGCTCGAAGTCCCCGATGAAATTCACCGCTTTCTTCACCTTGAGCTTGGCCCATTTCGAAAAGGACCAATAGGGCAGGCCGAGCTTGCGGCGGGCGCGATTGAACCAGGCGTTGACCAGAATCGCGAAATCATAGGCCCAGTCGCCGAGATGGGCGAGCCAGCGCGCGTGACTGACGACAATGTCGAACTGGTCGCCGTGAATCACCAGCAATTTCCGGCCGTCGGCGGTCTGGTGGACGGCGTGGTCGATCACTTCGACGCCGCCGAATTCGAGGCCGAGAAAATCACGGGCGAATTCGTCGTGATTGCCAGGCACGAACACGACGCGCGCCCCTTTGCGCACCTTGCGCAGCAGCTTCTGGACCACGTCATTGTGGGCCTGCGGCCAGTGCCACGTCTGTTTGAGCCGCCAACCGTCAATGATGTCGCCGACCAGGAACAGGGCCTCGGATTCGTTGTATTTCAGAAAATCCAGCAACAGGTCGGCCTGGCAGCCGCGCGTGCCCAGGTGAACGTCGGAGATGAACAGGGTTCGGTATTGATGCGTCGCGTGGGGCTCGGTCAGTACATCGCTGCCAACGTCGGCCCTGGCGTTCATGGTCATGCCTGCTGATGCGATCATGCCCCATGTGCTGCCATCTTATTGTTGCGGCAGGATGACAATATTGCTTTTAGTTGGGCGATGACGCCCGGAATTCTGCTCAAGATTCTTTCGACGCTCGCCTTCACCGTGATGGCGGTGGGCGTGCGCGCGGCCGCGCCGCGCATCCCGCTGGCGGAAATCGTGTTTTTCCGCTCGGCCGTGGCGCTCGTCTTGCTGTTGGTCTGGCTGGCGGCGACCGGCGAGTTTCCCGGCGCGCTGGCGACCCGTCGCCCCTTTGGGCATCTGGGGCGGGGCCTGACCGGCGCGGCGGGCATGTTCGCCAATTTCGCCAGCCTCGCCCTGCTGCCGCTCGCCGACGCCACCGCCTATTTCTACGCCTCGCCGATTTTCGTCACTCTTATCGCGGCCTTGGGCCTGCGGGAGAAAGTTCATGTCAGCCGCTGGCTGGCGGTGCTGATCGGTTTTTCCGGCGTGCTCGCCATGCTCGCCGAACACGTTGGCCTGGGAAATTTCACCAGAACCCTCGGCGCCCAGGGATTTGGAGCCGGCGTGGCGCTGGCCGGCGCGGCTTTCGCCGCTCTGTCGATGATCCAGACCCGGCGGCTGGCGCTGTCGGAACATACGGCGGCCATCGTCTTCTATTTCACCCTGCTCACCACGTTCGCCGGCGCCGTCGTGCTCGCTCTCGCGCAGGCCGCGCCGTCGCTCCTGCCCTCGCAGGCCTTTGTCGCGCCGCAGCCGCGCGATCTCGCCGCGCTGATCGGCGCCGGGCTGATGGGCGGCTGCGCCCAGATTTTCGTCACGGCGTCCTATCGCTACGCCGACGCCTCGCTGCTGGCGTCTTACGATTATTTCGCTCTTGTCTGGGCGGTGCTGGCCAGCGTGATCTTTTTCGGCCAATGGCCCTCGACCCTGGTGCTTTGCGGCGCGGCGGCGATCGCCGGCTCCGGCCTGCTGGCGATTGTCGGCGAACGCATGTCCGTCTCCGTCGCCTCCGTCGAATGAAAAGCGCCGATCCGGTCGGCGACCGACCAACACGGACGCCGGCAATGGTCGGGTTCGGCGGATTGCGGGCATTCGCGGGCGGTGCCGGGAACGGCGGCCGAGCGCCAGGAGCAGGCATTCGGCTCTGGCGTCAGGCCGCAGGCTGCGCGGCTTGCGACCGCAGCTCGGCGGCGCTGTGGAAATAGACCGGGTTGTCGGCCGAAAGGCCCTGATGCACGAGGCGGGAAACATCATCCGCGAGGACCTGTCCGTCGCCCCGCTCCAGAGCAGCGAGCGTGGCGCGCACGATGTCCTCAGCCGCGCTTTTCGGCGCATCGATCCCGCGCGTCAGGTCGGTGTCGATGAACCCGGCATGAAGCCCCACAAGCTGCGTGCCCTGACCCGCCAGCTCGATTCGCAGTCCGTTTGTCAGCGCCCAGGCGGCGGATTTCGAAGCGCCATAGGTCGCGAGCATTGGACCGTTCATCCAGCTGGCGACGGAAAGCACATTGACGATGGCGCCGCCGCCGTTGCAGGCGAGGATCGGCGCAAAAGCCCGCGCCAAGCGCAAGGGTCCGAAGAAATTGACCTCGAACTGGCGGCGCGCCGCGTCCATTGCGTCTTCGGCGAGAAAAGCGCCTGGAAGGGCGATTCCGGCATTGTTGATCAGCAGATCGACGTCGCTGGCGACACGCGCAGCTTCGACCGCGTCCTCGTCGCTGGTGACGTCGAGCTTCAAGGCCGTCACGCCCTTCAGTGCGACATTTTCAGGGTTGCGCGCGGCGGCGTAGACCTTTTTGGCCCCAAGCGCCAGAAGCGCCTTGGCGAAAGAGAGCCCCAGGCCGCGATTGGCGCCGGTGACGAGTGCGGTGGATCCTTCGACCTTCATGACCAACTCCTCATTCATGATGCTTATCGTGCTTGCGCATACGAGGTGCTCGACAGCGTGCGCGGGAGTCTCGCTGCGCTTGATGCGTTTGGAATCGGTGCTTGTTCTCCGCGCGACGGGCCACGACGGGGAACCGTTGGCGATCAGGTTGCATACTGGGCTACGCCGTTGCCGAACGACCAGTTCTCCTTCATCACCTCGACCAGGCCGATGAAGACATCCTCGCGGCGCATGCCAGCCCTTTCGTGCAACCCGTCGGCGACGGCCATGTAAAAGGACTGCTTTAATTCGACGGAACGGCCCGCGTTGAGCGTTATCTGGATGATGATGGCTTCCGGAGAGCACTGAATATCGAGGTAAGTCGGGTCGACGATCAGGTCTCCCTTGTCGCGCTCGGAAATGATCTGGAAGCGGTCATTTTGCGGGACGTTAAGCGTTGAAATCATTGCATCATAGACGACATCGGCGACGGCGCGCCGATGATCGGGGGACTTTCCCTTCGGCATGTCGATACGAACCAGGGGCATGTGTTTTCTCCTGTGTTTTCGTTGGATCAGACTGCTTTCACCCACCTCGCAAACGCTCGTCCGATTTCGAGTTCATTATTGCTCCATATTGATGACGACCTTGCCTTTTGCGCGCCCGGACTCGACATAGGACAGCGCATCCCCCGTCGCCCCGAACGGGAACACCTTGTCGACGACCGGTCGGATCGCGCCGGATTCAATCAGCGACGTGATCTCGCTCAATTGCTCCCCATTGGCCCGCATGAACAGGAACGAATAATTTATCCCAAGATCCGCGGCCTTTTTCCGGATCCCTCGGCTGAGCAGGCGCATGACCAGTTTCAGGAACGGGTTCAGACCGAATGTTTTGGCGAATGCAGGGTCGGGCGGCCCGGAAATCGAAATGAGCCGGCCGCCCGGCTTGAGCACCCCCGCAGATTTCAGAAGCGTCGTTGAGTCCTGACTGTTCAGCACGAGATCGTAGCCAGACAGGACCCTCTCGAAATCCTGCGTCTTGTAGTCGACGACCACATCCGCCCCGAGACCTTTGACCAGATCGGCATTCTTGGCGCTGATTGTCGTCGCAACTGTAGCGCCGAGATGCTTGGCGAGCTGGATGGCAAAAGTCCCGACGCCGCCGGAACCGGCCTGAATGAATACCTTCTCGCCGGGCTTCACTTTGCCCACTTCAACCAGCGCCTGCCACGCGGTCAGCCCAACCAGCGGGATGGACGCCGCTTCCGTCATGTTGAGGTTTTTGGGCTTCAGCGCGACGTCGGCTTCGTCGATGGGGATGAATTCGGCGAATGTGCCGACGCGATGGTCGCGCGGCCGCGCGTAGATTTCGTCGCCCACTTTGAACCGCCCGACCTTGGGGCCAATCCTGACAATCGTTCCGGCGACGTCATGCCCCAGCACGAAGGGTGGACGATAGGGAAGAAGAAGCTTGAACTCGCCGTCTCTGAGTTTGGAATCGAGAAGATTGACGGCGGTGGCGTGTATCTGAACCAGGACGTCATTGTCCTGCAATTCCGGCTCCGGCACATTGGCTAGGCGAAGGGCGCCCTTCTTTTCGTATTTGTCGACGACGAATGCCCTCATCGGTCTTCTCCACTCTGAAGCTAGCAACGGCGTCAGGCGCCAAGGAAGGTTAGGCGCGGACTTGTTCATCCGCGCCGCTTGCAACCAAATTAGCTGGGCAACCCGAACTGCTTGCGCAGGCTCTTTTCGAACATGCCTGCGGGCGCGAACCGGCGCGCGAAGGTGAGCTGCTTCGCGGCCTTGCCGGCGGGATAGCGGCGCTTCAAGCTCGCTGCGGTCGCAGCCATGACCACGGCGTCGGCCACCACTTCGGGGGGGTCGCCGATAGCCACCGCCTCGCGCATGAGTTTGGCCGCGGCAATACGAGCTTCGTCATATTCCTTCATCTCGACGTCCGGCTTGAGCGCCCCCTGATCGAAGGAAGTCCGGGTAAACGCTGGCTCGATCAGGGTCACGCGTACATTGAAGTCGCGGGTCTCGTGGTCAAGCGACTCCGAATATCCTTCGACCGCATGCTTGGTTGCGCTGTAGTAGGCGGCATAGGGCGAGGGGATGAACCCCAGCACCGAGCTGATATTGATGATCCGTCCGCCGCCCGCGTTCCGCATCGACGGCAGTACGGCGTTGGTCATTCGCAAAACGCCGAAGAAATTGACCTCGAACAGCGACTTTGCCTGTGCGATAGAGAATTCCTCGGCCCCGCCGATGATGCCGAGACCGGCGTTGTTCACCAGAAGGTCGATCCGGCCAGTCCGCGCCAGAACGTCAGAAACGAGCTGAGTTACTGATGAATCGTCAGTCACATCGCATGTCAGCATGGTGACCTGCTTCGGCCTATCCACAATCACCCGACGACTTGTGCCGAAGACGATAAATCCCTCGCGCGCCAGCGCTTCGGCCGTGGCCTTGCCGATGCCCGACGAGGTGCCGGTCACGACCGCGACTTTTCCCGAGTGCTTTTTCATTGTTCCTCCAATCGCACGGGCGGATCGCCGGCTCAGATTTTCGTGACGATCAACCGGTAATTTATTCATGATGATCGTCATGATTGGTATTTATGATAGTGATCATGTATGATGTCAATCGGAATGTGAGGGAGACAGAAATGCGAGTGAGCCGGGAGCAGGTCCTGGAGAACAAGCGAACAATTCTGGCGGCGGCGAGCAGGCTGTTCCGGCAACATGGCTTCGAGTCCGTCACGGTGACCGACGTCATGAAGTCAGCGGGGCTCACGCATGGCGGGTTCTATGGCTATTTCAAATCCAAGGATGACCTGATTGCCCAGGCATTGGCGGAGGTCATGGGGCGCTCCGAGGCGCCGCCCGGCGATCTGGGGTCGCTTGCAGAACAATATCTGTCCGCCGAGCACCGAGACAATTGCGCGGCGGGCTGTCCGCTTGCCGCGCTCGCATCGGAGGCCGTCCGTCAACCCGGCGGCGCCCGCGCCGAAATGACAGCGGGGCTCAAGCGTCAGATCGAGCGCCTTAGCCGAGTCGCTCCTGGCCCGGATGCGGCGAGCAAGCGCCGCGCGGCGGTCGGCAGTTGGGCGGCGATGGTAGGCGCCTTGATCCTGGCGCGCATGAGCAACGACTCCGAACTGTCCGACGACATCCTGAACGAGACAAGAGCCTGGCTTGCGGCGCAGGCCCAGATGGGCCCAGGGCGCGAGGCGTAAGCTCTGAAATGAAGTACCGCGGTGAACTCGCGAACGGCAGAATTACTCCGTGCGCTCACCTCTTTGCGAGCACCGCCAACTGCTGCTTTGGGTCAACACGGGACGGTCGCGGGCCTCGTCGGGAAGGTCGGCAACAAGCCGATCTCGGCTGTTATCGGGCGGCGCTGGCCGTGCTCAAATATCCGGTCCTGGGCGCTCGATGTCGTTATTGAGGCAAGACCCCGATTCACACGGCATGAACAATACGTTCGATATTTCAAACGATTTCGGATAATATGCCAAACGCGATCACGCGACCGCGCAAAAGGCCGGACAGACGAGATGGGCGTCGAGGGCAGGGACAAGCAGAAGGCGCTGGAAGCGGGGGCGATCGCGCTCTCGGGCCAGCTCGGCCGGACGGTCCAACGGCTCAGAAAAGCCTATAGTCTTTCTCTTTCGGAACTTTCCGAGCACTCGGGCGTCGCCAAGTCGATCATCAGCCAGATCGAGCGCAACGAGACCAATCCGACGCTCGCCACCATCTGGCGTCTGGCCCAGGCGCTCGACGTGCCGATCGAGCGGGTGCTGCAGGACCGCGACGATTCCGCCTTCATCGAAAAGGTTTCGCGCGGCGACACCCCGATCCTGGTGTCGGACGACGGCAAGTGCCGGCTGGCGGTCACCGGATGGATCAAGACCGTGGATTGGCTGCAATGCTATGATTTCTTCGCCGAATCCGGCGGTGCCCTGGAATCCGAGGCCCATCAGCGCGGCGCGGTCGAGAGCCTTTCGGTGATTCAGGGCGAATTGCAGGTCGAAGTCGGCGGCGAAATGGAGAACGTGCGCGCCGGCGAAACCCTGCGCTACCGCGCCGACCGGCGCCATGTCATCCGCAATCTCGGAAAGATGCCGGCGCGGGCGGAAATGATCTGCATTCTGAAGGCGGCGGCGATGGAATGAGGGCGTCGATGACGCCTAGAGCCTCGCCCCCGATGGCGACTCCCCTTTGAGCCGGGCGAGAATTTTTTCCGCCAGCGCATTGTAATCGCCATCGAAATGATGGCTGCCGCGGGTCTTGACGATTTCCGCTTCGGGATTTTTCAGGGTCGCGCAGGACGCGGCTTTGTCATCCTCGCCATAAAAGCACTGGATGAGTTTGCCGGGAATGGCCGCGAGTTGCGGCCCAGTGGGAAGCGCGTCCTTGCTTGGCTCGGCGCCCAGCCAGCCGACGACGCGAATGCGCCAGTCGGCCGCCCTTTCGGGACCGAGCAGCGAAACCAGCCTGACCTTGTCGCGCAAGGCCTGGGGCAGGCCGTTATAGACGAAGGGCGCCACGTCCGCGCCGAAGGAATAGCCGATCAGGGCGACATCCTCCGCGCCCCATTTGCGGGAATAAGCCTCGATGATCGCCGCCACATCCTCGGTCGTGCGCATGGGGCTCTTGCGCGCCCAGAAATAGCGCAGGCTGTCCAGGCCGACGACATTCACGCCTTTCTGGCGCAGCCGTTCGGCGATGGTCTTGTCGAGATCGCGCCAGCCGCCGTCGCCGGAGAGGACGATCGCCAGAGTGCGGGACGGCTTTTCCGACGGCAGTTCGACGATCGGCAGATTGTCCAGCGTCTTGCCGGACGGTTTTGTCGCGCGCGAGATCAGGCCAAGCAGTTCGGCGTCGGTGTCGCCAGAGGCCAAAGCCACTTGCGTCGCGGTGAGGCCGGCGCCAGTCCATTCTTGGAAATGCGCCTTGTTTTCCGGCGCGTAGCCGGGCGTTTCGGCAAGCATCCACAGGCCATTGAGGACGGGCGGCGCCGCATAGACGAAACCTTTGCCATTCGGCGTCGGCTGGACCTTGGCGCAGACCGGCGCGGCGGTGTCGAGTTCGGCGGCCGGATCGATGGTCACGGCGCTCGCGATCGTGTTGGGCATGGCCTGCGACAGAGCGAGCAGGGCGGCGGTCCCGCCGGGGCCGGCGCCCGCGAGCAGCGGCAGGCGATAATCCTCGCCGACGCGTTCGCGCTGGATCAGCTTGCTCAGGGTTTCCGCGTCGCCAAGCAGGTCCAGGCATTTCGGCGCGCCGCGCGCGATACGGTCGAGATAGTTCTTGGTGTCGACGCCGATCGCGATCGCCCCGCGTCCGGCGAGCTTGCGCAGCATGGCGCGGCCCTGGCCGTCCCAATCTTTCGGCGTGAAATAGATTTGCACATAGGCTTTCGCCTCGCCGTGGGGCTCAGCGACGAGGACGCGGCCATAGGGGCCGCCGTCGCGCTCGACGACGGCGACGCGTTTAGGGAAGAACAGGGCTCCGACAAGGACGAGGAGGGCGAGGCTGGCGAGGATCAGGCGCAATCTCATGCCCGGCTGTCCCGGGTGCGCTGGTTCGACGAGATCAGGCCCAGAATATCGGCGATGGCCGCATAGGGTCCGAGCGCGCCGCTGACCGCGAGGTAGCGAGGGGCCCATTCCGGGCCGAACTTGTCCTTGAACAGGCGCAGGCCCTCGAAATTGTAAAACTGCTTGCCATGGCGCCAGGCCAGCGAGCCGATCCTGTGCCAGAACGATGAAAGGGGGCCGGCCTCGACGCCGCTGAGGGGCGCGACGCCCATGCTGAAAGTGTGAAATCCCCGTTGCCTGAAGGCCTGCAACAGGTTGATGAACATGAATTCCATCGTATAGGGCGACTTCTCGCCGACATGGCGCATCAGGCCCGCCGTCGCAGTCGCCCCATCGGCCGAAGCCATCACCGTCACGAAGGCGACCGGGATCCCCGCCTGGGACACCAGCCCGATCCATTGCCGCCGGACGTAATCCTGGTCATAGGCGGCGACGGAAAAGCCTTTTTCGGCGACCTTCTTTTCGGCCATCCATTGCGCCGAAATCCTTTCGACATTCGCCAGCGCGGCGGCGTTGCCGTCAGGCCGGAAGAGTTCGAAGGACAGGCCGTCGCGAGCGCCGCGCTTGGCCGAATAGCGCAGACTCTTGAAGCGGCTGGCGGAGAGATCGAAGCCGTCGAGATCGACCATCGCCTCTTCACCGAGCTTGACCACGGACAGGCCGGCGTCGAGATAGGCGCGCAGGCTTTCGGGGGGCACCTGATAGAAGGCGGCGCGGCCGCCGTGCCTGCTCGCCAGGGCGATGAAGGCGTCAATCAGCTCCTTCCGTTCGCTTTCCGGACCGACCGGGTCGAACAAGGCGATCCAGCTGCGCCCCTTCTTGCCATACATCAGGAACGATCGGCCGGAGCGCGAGAACAGCAGGCCCTTGTCGCCCATCAGGGCGAGATAGGCTGCGCTCTGGCTTTGATCGGTGAGAATGCGCTCGGCGCGCGCCAGCGCTTCGGCGTCCGGCGCGACGAAACGGCCTTGCGGCGGACGAAGCAGCGCCCACAGTCCCCATCCTAAAGCCAGAACGCTCGCCCCGCTCAAGGCGCGTAGGGCGCGCGGCGCCTGAGCGAAGAAGCCGAAATCGAGCCAGGCGTCCTGGCCGCTGCTCAGGGCTTCCCGGAAGGCGAAGAAATAGATGCCGAAGGCGCCCATCAGGACGACGCCGATCGCCGCCAGCCATTTCGGGCTAAACGGGCCGTCGAACATGAGCGCCCCCGCCCGGAACCGGCCCTTCGCGCCCAGCAGCAGCAGGGCGAAAATGAAGAGCGCGCCTGCCTCGCTATAAGCGAGGCCCTTGGCGAAAGACATCGCGATTTCGATCGTCGCGAGCACGAGGGCGAGCCACCACGCCGCCTTTCGGCGTTGCAGCAGCCCCGGGGCCAGAAACAGCATCGAGACACCGACCAGGCCGCCGGAAAAATTCGCGGCCTCGACCAGCCACAGCGGCGCGAGTCGCTCCAACTGGAGCAACCGCCCTTCGAAGGCGGGCGTCGCCCCAGAAATCAGCAGCATGACGCCGATGGCGAAGGCGAAGGCGCCGAGCAGCAGGGGCGCAAGGCGCTGAATCGCCTGAACCACGGGATCCTGCTCGATCCGCCGCCTGAAAAAAGGCAGGCCAAGTTCGAATCCGGCGAGCAGAACCACCGCAAGGAACAGCGGGATGATGAAATAGATGAAGCGATAGGCCACAAGGGCCGCCGCCATCTCGGCGGTCGGGGCGTGCCGGCCCAGAACCCAGATCACGATGGCGTCGAACACGCCGAGGCCGCCAGGAATCATGCTGAAGGCGCCGATGGCGGAGGCGGCCGAGAATACGGCGACGAAGCCGAAAAATTCCACCGATGTCGTGGGCAGCAGAACCCAGAGCGCGAGCGCCGCCCCGGTGAGTCGGATAGCGGCGAGAAGCACCTGCGCGCTCGTCACCGAAAGTCTGGGCGAGACGATCTCGAATTCCAGGACGCGCAAGGTTCGATTGGAGCCGGCCAGGATCAGGGCGAGGATCAGGGAAAGAATGGCGAGCGAAATGGCCCGCACCCAATCGGGCGGAAGATTGGCCAGTTCGCCGACGCTCGGCGCCTCGACCAATCCGGCGACGGCGGCGACGCCGACCAGTCCAAGGGCGAAACCGCCGCTGATGAACAGCAGCAGCCGCGCGATCTTTTCGGCGGGAACGCCGAAGCCGCGGTAGATTCGATAACGTATGGTCGCCTTGGTCAGCGGCCCAAAGCCGACGGACTGGCCGACGGCGTTGGCGCAAAAGCCGGACAGAACGCTTGCGGACAAAGGCACGCGCTCGCGGATATAGCCGATGGCGAAGGCGTCGCGGGCGACCAGCGCGAGGAAGCTCATAAGCGTTCCCGCGCCCGCCAGAACGAGAATCGACGGGCGCGTGTGGAACAAGATCCGCACCATGGCGTGGTAATCGACCGACGCGAGGTCATGGCCGAGGATCAGCAGCAGAACGCTTCCGGCGGCGAGAATGCCGATCGGCTGGTATAACCTGGTCAAAATTCATCTCTCGGTCTTAGGGGCCGGCGCCTCGCCCTGATTTTTGGTCGTTGGGCCGGGCGAACTCGCGTCGGGGTTGGGGCGCCGATGCTTTTAAGGCCGAACTATGACCCAAATTTGCTCGAATTTGCGGCGCCCACGCCGAATTTTTCGGCCGGCGGAGAGTGCGAGAGTCATCACGCCGCGTCACGGAGGAGCGGAAATGACCTGGGCCGGGTGGCCGCAATCGGCGAAGCCGGGCGATCACGACCCGTTGTCGCCGGAGCGGAAATTGTCAAGGATGGGCAGGCGTGGCCCCGTCTCCGACGATGGTCCCGCCCGTCCTAACTCTCAGAAAATGGAAACCAATTCATGCGACCGTCCGGCCAGTTCGATCGAGAGGCGCTTCGCGCGCAGGAAATGGCGTCCGATTTGGGCAAGCCGCACATCATTCGGGCCTTCGCCGCTTCCGTCGCGGGCCTGGCCAACGCCATCAGGACCGAAGCCGCCTTCCGCACGGAGGTCGCGGTCCTCGCCGTCGCCATTCCCGTTTCCTTCGTTCTGACATCGGATTTCTTTCGCCGCGGCGAGCTGATCGCCTCCCTGCTCGCTGTGCTGGCGATCGAACTGCTCAACACCAGCGTCGAAAAATTATGCGACCACACGACGCCGCGGATCGATCCCGCCATCAAGATCGTCAAGGACCTCGGCTCGGCGGCGGTGTTCTGCGCCTTGCTGATGGCCGGCGCCGTCTGGCTTGGCGCGGCTCTGGCCCGCTTCGCATGAGGCAGGGCCGGGCAAAATGAAAGAAGTCGCCGCCGTCATCAAACAGGGCTATAGGGTCGCCTCGGGCCGCGCCCTCGACGGCCACGACCAGCGATTCAACGAGGATGGCGGGACGATCCGGCTGCAAATTCCGAAATTCAGGGCGCTCGGCCTCGACATGGAGGCCTATTTCGGCGGCAGGGTGGACGAGGCTTTTGTCGCCGGAACGCTGGGCTGCGACATCAGCCCGCGAAGAATGACGATCCTGCGGCCGGAATATCATTTGAAGTCAGTGCGCTGGACCGACAAATTCGATAGCGGGCGTCCCGGCTTCACCGAGGATTTCTATCTCAGCGAAGCCGCGATCCGGTTCGACGGCAAAAGTTTCAGGGCGCTGATCTACATTCCCTCGCCGGACACCAAGCCCGCGCATTTCCATCCGCCGACCACCATCGAAGTCATCGCCCAAAAAATCGACGGCGTAAAATACGGCGACCGCGTGACGCTGCTCTACGCGCCGGAAGCGATCCGGATCGACGATCCCTGAAGGAAAAGGCGGCCGGGCGCGAGGCCCGGCTTTCCGCGGGAGCATATTCGCGAAAGGTCGATTGACCTTTCTGGCAATAATATGCGTAAAAACAATGGCATAATAGGGCGCGTTGGACTCCTTGATTTCCCGGCGCGCTGTATCGCGCGGTTCGGATTTCCCGGCGCGCTCTATCGCGCGGTTCGCGCGAAAAACTCATCCCTCTCCTTGACCACTTCGGCTTCGACCTCCGGTTCGAGCATTTCCTCGCACAGGCAGGGAGCGTGAAACAGCTCGCCGGTCCACATGCCGCGCATGGTGTGGCTGGCGACCGTCAGCCAGATCCCCAGCAGAAGCAGGGCCTCGGTCGTCCCGACGACCGCGAAGAAGGAAAATCCGGTCAGCCGGTAAAGAATGAGCGTCGCCGCCGTATAGACGCCGAGCGGGAAGGTGAAGCCCCACCAACCCAGGCTGAACGTCAGGCCCTGAAGCAGGTAACGCACGGTCAGCACGAGCGCCATCACCAGCCACCAGAAGCCCACGCCCCACAGGATCAGCCCGCCGATGACGCCTAAGTCGCGGGCGACCAAAGCGGTCGCGGCCAGCGGGGCGCCGGCGAAGGCCGCCGGCGCCGCCTGGCCCAGGGTGAGCAGGCCGAGGCTGCCGGTGCCGATCGGCCCGAGCAGCAGCCACATCGAGGCGGCCATCCCCTTCTGCGGCAGCTTGTGCAGCGCCAGCCGCAGGAACACGATGGTGATGATGCTGAAGGCGAGCGGCACCGAAATGGCCCATAGAACGTAACCCGTCGCGATGATGAGCTGCGCCGCGCCGCCGCCGAGATGGGGGGCCAGCAATCCGCCCGCGGCCGCGGTGACCTCGGGCCCGACGATCGGCAGCAGCCAGACCGGCGTGATCTGTTCGGCGGCGTGAATCTGGTGGGTGAACATATAGAACGGCACCAGCCAGGCCACGCCGACCGCCAGAGCGGCGTCGAACCACCACAGGACATGGGACAGGAGAACCGCCCGCTCCGGGCCGAACAGGTCCGGGCCGAAAGTCAGATTGGCGTTGACGATCGGGATCAGGCCCATCGGAATCGCGCCGAGAAACATCGACTGCACCGGATGACGCAGAAGCGGCTCGATCGTTTCCGGGAACATGACGAGGCGGGCGATCAGCAAGCCGGCGAACAGCAGGTAGAAGCCGGTGTCGGACATCCACAGAAGCTCGGCGACTTGGCGCTGGTAGGGCAGCTGCACGGGCGACATCAGCATGATGATATAGAGGATGCCGGTGCCCATTGTGGTGGCGAACCAGTTGGGCGTGAACTGACGCGCCAGTTCGATGGGCGATTTAATTCCCGACAATGGCTTGAGCCAGCCGCTCCCGCCCGCCTGTTCCGTCTTGACCGTCATTCCCTCGCTCTCCCCCTCCGGCGTGGCGGTTCGACCGTGTGGCCAACCGCGGAACCGGATATATTCTTGAACCGAATTCGCCTGATCGAGCGGCCCATCCGCTTCTCATGGCGGCTCATTAACCCCTTTCCGGCCTCCTTGGAAGGGGAGGCGGCGGCGCCCGGCGGAACGCAAGACTTGCGAGCCGGGCGGCGCGCTGCGCAGGGTTTCCGAAAAGTGGCCGCCGGCCTTCGGACAGAAATCCTGCTGAATCAAAGCAACCCGAGCCGCATTCCGTTTGCGCGCCAGCGCAACGCTGCTCAGGCGCTTAGCCGAAAAGGCGCACGGTCCACTCGGTCATCGGATAGCCGACGCCAAAACCCAACGCCGCGCCAGCCAGCACATCGCTCGGGTAATGGTGGGCGGTCGCCACCCGCGACCAGGCCATGCCGAGCCCCATCAGCACCGCGGACGCGGTCGCCGCCGGCCAGAGCATGACCACCGGCGTCAGCACGCCGACCATGGTCATCGTATGGCCGCTGGGGAAGGAATGCGCGTCCAGCGTGTCGAGCAGCTTGGGCAGTTCCGGGGCGGTCTGGAACGGGCGACGCCGGCCGCACCAGTTCTTGAGATAGGGGTAGACGCTGTGGAGAAGGATCGCGCTGACCGCCGCCGGGGCAATGATGCGCAGGCCGGGCAGCCGCCATTTCACCAGAATCGCGGCGGCGAGCAGGGGGTAGATCCAGCCGTTGCCGAGCTTGGACAGGATGATCGCCAGTATTTTCAACGGCGCCGGACGAGCGCTGCGCGAGGCCGCGCGGACCGCGCGCATTTCCGCCGTTTCGAACCGCGAGAGAACGCGGGAGACCGCCGCGGCGCATCTGGCGCGCAAGGGGTTGGCCGTGGCGACGGCCGGGGGCTGCTCGCCGGACAACGGGCCTCCCGCGGCGAAAGCCTCCAGCTTCCGCCCGGGTGAACCCGCGTGAGCTTCCATCCTCATCCCGTTCGCCTTTCCGGGCGAGCCGCCCGGTCTGGAGGAAATCCAAGCCGTCAAAATCTCTCTGCCGAAGCCGGGAAGGGCTCGTCGCAAAGCTCCACCCTACCTTCTCGGCCAAAATCCCGTCGGAATCGTGGCGCGGCCGGAAGCCGGCATAAATTATAAATTTTACGCCTTTTTGTCACGCCGGCCCGAATTTGCGCTTTCACGGAGAGGGCCAGGCCACCGATTCCGCGCCGGAGCCGGTGCGCCTGGTCAGTTATTCGTCCGCTGGCGCCAGCTATGCGGCGGCCAGATGAAAAGGAAAAGGCTGGCCGCGCCGACGGCGGCCAGAAGGATGAGCAGTGTGGATCGCTCCATCCAGGCCGTCGCCGGGACGGCGGCGGCGAGCAGGACCCCGAGCAGCCCGACTCGCCAGGAGCCGATCAAATTTCCCGAGGTGAACAGCCCGAGCGCAAGGACCGTCAGCAGGACCAGCGGCGCCGCGTCGGCGCCGAGCAGATCGAAGATTTGCGGCAGCATGAGCAAGCGCATGGCCGCGAACACCGCGACCCAATGCAGTGCGTCCTGCCGGATGGCCTTGATCCGCTCGGCGCGATCGCGATATTCGCCGCGCGCGAAAAAGCTGGCGACGGCGAAAATCGGCACGACGACTTCCCAATAGGGAATGGTCAGTCTGCGCGCCAGGCTCGAAGTGGCGACCCCGCTCAGCGCCAGAAGCAACATGAGCAAATATGGCCAGTTGGAGGCGAGAAAGCGCCGCGCCCATCCCGATTTTCCGGCTGTCGGATCCGACTGATCGATCTTTGTCATTGCTGGCCTCGCTTTCGATTTCGTGGGCAATGGGAAGATTGAAAAATCCAGCTTATTATAGGCCGCTCATCCGCGTGAGGAAGTTTTGGCGCCGCAATCGCCCCTCATCGCGAAAATAAAGGAAAGCCAGATGAAGCTCCCTTGCCGCGCCGCGCTTTCGATCTTTCTTGTTTCGGGATTTTCGGGCTTCGCCCCGCTTGGCGGGACGACGGGCGCCGCTTGGGCGCAGGCGCCGGAAACCTCCGCGGCTCCCCCGACGAAACCCCAGCCAAGACGTTATGTCATGATCTGGAGACAAGTCGGCGGGAGCTGGTGGGCGGGTCCCTACGCCACGCAGACGGCGAGCTGCGTGCACGCGAGCCAGCTGGCTGTCTGCAACGGTCAGAATTTCAAGGGCGTCTATCTTGACGGACAATATACGCTGTTCTGGATCAATGGCTGCGGCCAGCCGCCCATCACTATCCAATGCGAGGTGCGCGCGGCGCCGGCGCCGGCGAAATGACGCAACGGCGTTCCGACGCTGGAGAGGCCCGCATCACCCCCAAAGCGCCGTTTCGGGCGGAAAAACGGTCGAGCCGTCGTAGCGCAGGCCATGGGCGCGGTCCCGGGCCAGCAGCAGCGGTCCGTCGAGATCGACGAAGCGGGCGCGCCCAGCGAGCAGCAGAGCGGGGGCCATGGCCAGCGAGGAGGCCACCATGCAGCCGACGAAAAGGCCGAATCCGAGCCTTTGCGCCTCGTCCGCGAGCGCCAGGGCCTCGGTCAGGCCGCCGGTCTTGTCGAGCTTGATATTGACGAATTCATAGCGGCCGCGCAGGGCGGCGAGCCCCTTGCGGTCATGGACGCTTTCGTCGGCGCAAGTCGCGACCGGCCATTTTTTTTTCGCCAGCGCCGAATCATCGCCCGCCGGCAGGGGCTGCTCGACCAGCGCGACCCCGGTCGCCGCGCAGGCGGAAAAATTCTCGTCGAGATTCTCCGGCCTCCAGGCTTCGTTGGCGTCCACGATCAGTTCGGCCCGCGGCGCGGCGGCGCGCACGGCGGCGAGGCGTTCGGCGTCGCCCGCGCCCGCGAGCTTGACTTTCAGCACCTGGCGGCCGGCGGCGGCGCTGGCCGCGAACGCCATTTCTTCCGGCGTCCCGACCGACAAAGTATAGGCGGTGACGCAGGGCGCGATTTCTCGGAGGCCGGCAAGCCGGAACGCTGGGACGCCGGACATTTTGGCGTCGAGATCCCAGAGCGCGCAGTCGAGCGCGTTGCGCGCGGCGCCGGCGGGCAGAAGCTCTTGCAATTCGGCGCGGCCGGCGCCGAATTCGATCGCCGCGCGCGCTGATTCGATCGCCGACGCCACGCTCTCGACGCTCTCGCCATAGCGCGCATAGGGCGTGCATTCGCCGCGCCCGGACGCCTGTCCTTGCGTAATGGTCGCGACCAATGTCACGGCCTCGGTCTTGGCCCCGCGCGAGATGACGAAAGGGTTTTTCAGCGGGAAGCGCGCGATCTCGATCGAGAGCTGGCGAGGTTCGGACATGGCCATGGCGTTGCGCTCATGCAAGCTTTGTTTTGGACGAGCGGGCCGCCCGCAATTCGCTTTTGCCTAAACGGCCCGCCGATTGTATTCAAGAGCCGAGGCTCTCCTCGATCCCCGGCCTTGGCCGTCAGACAGCGGATGCGCGCTTAAATGTCGAACTCCATGCCCGCCGAGCCGGCCTTTTCGGTCGAAAGCGACGGCGAGACGCTTCGCCTCGTCCTGCGCGGGGCGTGGACGATTTCGGCCTCGCGGGCGCTGGAAAGCGCGGCCGATGCGCTCGGCGCGGCCGGGCGGGGGGCCGCGCGGGTGGCGATCGACTTCGCCGGGGTGGCGCGGCTCGACACCGCCGGCGCCTGGCTGATCGACAAGGCCCGCGCGCAAATGGCGGCGGGCGGCGCCGCGACCGAATATCGAAGCCTCGATTCGGATCAAAGCCTTCTGTTGCGCGAAGCGGCCTATGCGCCGCCGGCGTCCGAGGCGAAGCGCGGGCGCAGGCCGGTCGTCGACCTTCTTGTCCGACTCGGCAAATGGAGCGCGATGGTCGCCGGCAATGTGGCGACCGGCGTGTCCTTTTTCGGGGAAATGTCCACCGCGACCTTGCGGGTGATGTTCAATCCCGCGCTTTCCCGCCCGACGTCGATGATCTACCATATGGAAAACTTCGCCTTGCGCGCGGTGCCGATCATCGTGACCATCAATTTCCTGGTCGGCTGCATTGTCGAGCAGCAGGGGCTTTATCAATTGCGGCGCTTCGGCGCCTCGACCTATGCGATCGAATTGATCGCCCTTCTCGTCCTGCGCGAATTGGGCGTGCTGCTGAGCTCGATCATGGTCTCCGGCCGTTCGGGCTCCGCCATCACCGCCGAACTCGGCTCGATGAAGATGCGCGAGGAGGTCGACGCCCTGCGGGTAATGGGCATGGCGCCAATCGAGGTGCTGGTTTTGCCGCGCATCCTGGCGCTGATTTTCGCCATGCCGATGCTCACCTTCATCGCCGACATGGCGGGGCTCGGCGGCGGCATGATCACGGCTTACGTCTACGAAGGGATCAGTTTCCAGTCCTTCATCACGCGGGTGCAGGATTATATCGGCCTCAACACGTTCCTGGTCGGCCTGATCAAGGCGCCCTTCATGGCGCTGGTCGTCGGGCTGATCGCCTGCGTCGAGGGGTTCCGGGTCCAGGGCTCCGCCGAATCTCTGGGCCGTCAGGTCACGATTTCGGTGGTCAACGGCATTTTCATGGTGATTTTCGTCGATGGCCTGTTCGCGATCTTTTTCGCCGGCATCCATTATTGAGGGAACAGATGGGGCCGAGCGCGCAAGAGCCGATCATCAGGGTGCGGGGGCTGAACGTCGGCTTCGGGAGCAAAAGGGTTCTCATGGACCTTGATCTCGACGTTCCGCCGGGACAGGTCACCGGTTTCGTCGGCGGCTCCGGGCAGGGAAAATCCGTCCTGACCCGCGCCATCCTCGGCTTGCTGCCCAAACAGTCCGGGACCATCGAAGTCCTCGGCGAGAATATCGACCGGCTGTCGCCCGCCGACCGTCGCGCGCTGGAGCGGCGCTGGGGCGTGATGTTTCAGGGCGGGGCGCTGTTTTCCGCCCTCACCGTCAAGCAGAACATCCAGGCCCCGATGCGGGAATATCTCAAGCTCAGCCAGCCGGTGATGGACGAACTGGCGCTGCTGAAAATCAAGCTGGTCGGCCTGCCGGCGGACGCGGCCGAAAAATTTCCATCGGAACTCTCTGGCGGCATGGTCAAGCGCGCGGCGCTCGCCCGCGCGCTGGCGCTCGATCCCGAGCTTCTGTTCCTCGATGAGCCGACCTCCGGGCTCGACCCGATCGGCGCCGCCGATTTCGACGATCTGATCGCGACCCTGCGCGCGACCTTGGGGCTGAGCGTCTTCATGGTGACCCACGATCTCGACTCGCTCTATTCGATATGCGACACCATTGCGGCGCTCGCGGACGGCAAGGTGATCGCTGTCGGTTCGCTTTCGACCATGCTCGCTTCCGATCATCCCTGGTTGCGCACCTATTTCCATGGCAAGCGCGCGCGGTCGATCGTCGCGCCGGACCACGCCGCCATGAGCGCGCAGAGTTAAGGAGCCGAAACATGGAGACGCGCGCCAATTATGCGCTGGTCGGCCTGTTCACCCTGGTCGTGATTATCGGCATTTTCGGCTTCATCTACTGGTTCAAGACCTTCGGCGTGGAGACCGCCCAGAAGACCTATTTCGTCCGCTTCGAGTCGCCGGTGTCAGGCCTGATGAACGGCGCGGAGGTGGAGTTCAACGGGCTCAAGGTCGGCTCCGTGACCGAACTCAGACTCAATCCCAACGATCCGAGGCAGGTGGAGGCGCGGATCTCGATAGGCGCCAATACGCCGGTCAAGACCGACACCAAGGCTTCGCTCAAGACGGGCGGGATCACCGGCGTCGCCTGGGTGGCGCTCGAGGGCGGCAGCGCGGGCGCGCCACCCCTGCCGCCGGGCGGCGTGATCAGCGCCACGGGTTCGGACCTTCAGGCCCTGTTGCAGACCGCGCAGAAGCTGTCCGTCAAGGCCGACAAGGCGTTCGACCAGTTGGATGCGGCCCTGACCAATGTGAACGCCTTGCTGAAGAAATCCGGTCCGGGAATCGAGTCGTCGGTGAGCAACATCCAGCAGCTGACCTCGGCCCTCGCGGACAAGGACGGCAATTTCCGTCAGGCGCTCGACAGTATCGAGCCGGGCAAGGTGCGCAACATCATGCGCAACGCCGACGAGGCGATGGCCAAGATCAACAACCTGCTCGGCGGCGATTCCGGAAAGGCGTTGATCGCGGATATTTCCAGCGCCGCGCGGTCGATCAAGAAACTCGCGGAGAGCCTGAATCGCTTCGCCGACACCGGGTTGCGGCAATATGAGGGGCTGGCGGTCGATGGCCGCAAGACGCTTCAGGACGTCGATCACGCGGTCAAGACCATCGAGCGGGATCCGCAAAGCATAATTTTCGGCCGGAAGCCGGCGTTGCCCGATTATAACGGGCGTTGAGCCGGCGTCTGATCCGGGTCGGTCAAAGAGAGAAACCGGGAACGTGGCGAAAAAAGCAAGCGGCGCGCGCGCGAAGCAGGGGAGGCGAAAGCAAGCCTCCCTTTCGGCGTTGGCCGCCGTGGTCGCCCTTGGCCTTTCCGGCTGCGCCAATCTCTCCTCGCCCGAGCGCTTCGATCTACGCGCCGCTCCCGCGCGGGCGCGTCCCTCCGCGGCGACCTTCGTCGTGCCGACGCCGACCGCCTATCAGCCGCTGGACAGCGAGCTGATCGTGGTGCGCGGCGCCGACGAGTCGCTGAGCCGGGTTCCAGGCGTGGAATGGGCCGATCGCCCGCCCGCGCTGCTGCAGGCGCGCATTATCCAGACCTTCGAGAACGCCGGGCTCGCCCGTCAGGTCGCGGTTGGGGGCGGCTCGGCGCAATATGCCCTGCGGGTCGATCTGCGCCGCTTCGACATCGACGCCGCGAGCCATAGCGCCATGGTCGAAATGACCGCGCGGCTGGTTGCGGAAAATGGCGGACGCACCGTCGCCGCGAAAATCTTTTCGGCCTCCGAGCCCGTCGACGAAATCGCCGGCGCGGCGCCCCCGATGGCGCTCAATCGCGCGCTTGCCGACGTCCTCGCCCGCATGATCCCCTGGGCCGCTTCCCTGGGAAGGTGAAATCGCTCGCGCGCAAAGGAAAACGCCCGGATCGCTCCGGGCGTTCGCATTTCCGAAAGGGCTTGGGTCTGTCAGCCCAGCCGGCCCGCGGCGTGGGCGAGCAGGCTGTAAACCTTGCCGGTTTCCGAGGTGAGATAGGACCGAGTCATCATGCCGTCGCGGTCCTGCCGGCCGACGTCGCCGAGCAGGCGTTCGAATTCCTGCACATAGCGATCGACCGTCACGCGGAAGTCGCGGTCCTCGTTGTAGCGATGACGCACGTCCTCGAAGGTCTTTTGGCCCTGGGCCGTATAGACGCGGCGGCTGAACGCCGACTTGTCGCCGCGGCGGAAGCGATTCCAGGCGTCGATCAGCGCGCTTTCGTCTACCGCCCGGGCGATCTCCGCCGACAGGCTGTCTAGCGACTCGGCGGGCGTGGCCGCGCGGCGCGGGGCCGGCTCGTCGGCCGAGGCTCGCGCCAGCAGTTCGCTCATCCAGCCGCCGCGCTCCGCCGGAGCGGACGGCGCGGGGACAGCAACGGGTGTGGGGGCGGGCGCGGCGGCGGGGGCCGCCGGCCGGGGTTGTTGCGGCCGCAAGTCGAAGCGCGGCGTCTCCCGCGCCGCTGGCTCGGCTGCCGGCTCCCGGCGCGGCGCCGGCTCCGGACGCGGCGGTTCGGCGGGCTCGACCACATCGAAAGTCCGGCCCGAACGTGCGACCAGTTCGGTCAATTCGTTGAGGGCTTTCATTTCGTCGGCGACGATCTTGCGCATGGTCGCCGCCTGTTCGCCAGTCTCGCGCGGGAGGTCGACCATGCCGCGTTTCAGCTCCTGGCGGGTCGCTTCCAGCTCGCGCTGGATCTCGCCAGTCATGGCGCGCAGCTCCTGCGACACGCCCTGATAGCGTTCGGAGGCCTGCTTGAACAGCTGGTTCATCTGCGCCAGCGTCTGCTCGTAGGCGGCGGTCATCGCGGCGGCGGTCTTTTCGCGCTGACGCGCCGTCTGGTCGCGCAATTCGTCGTGCTGTTTGGTCAGCACGCCCGCCGTGCCCGCCGCCGCCGAGGCGAGGAAGGCTCCGACTTCGCGGGCGCGCGCGTCGGCCTGGGACAGGGTGCGCGCGATCATCGCCGCGAAGCCGTCGAGGCGCATCTCATATTCGTTCTGCTGCTTCGCTGCCTCGTCATGCAGAGACTGAAGGCTCTGCAGACGCGCTTCGAGCGCGGCGTCGATCGCTTCCTGGGCGCTCGCCGCGTCGCTCAGCCGGGCCTGCAGGGCTTCGTCCACCTTGGCCTGGGCGGCGCTCAATTCGCGCAGGCGGGCGTCGAAGGCGCGGCCGATCATCGAATGCGCCACGTTCAGGTCGCGGAGCGCCTCCTGCAGCGTCTGCGCCTGGCCCTGCACCGCCTCGGCGGCCCCGCCGACGCTGCTTTCGACTTGCCGGGACGTCGCGTCGAGGCGATCCGCCTCGCCTTTGAGGGTGGTAACCACTGCCGCGAGCGCGTCGATTCTCGGCGCGAGGGCGCCGTCAACCTGGGCCAGGCCGGTTTCGGCGTTTTCGATCGTCGTCAGCAGGGCGCCGTGGGTTTGCGCCAGATTGGCGGCCAGCCCTTCGAGTCCCTGTTTCACGCGCCGGTTCGCTTCGTCGAGGGCGCCGGTCAGTTCGGCCTGGCGGCGGCCAAGATGCGTGATCAGATCGTTCGAGCGCGATGCGAGCGCGCCGACCGCGCTCTCGCTGAAGGCCACGATCTGCGAGACCACCTCGCCGCCCCGCTCGGTGAGCGTCTCGACCAGTTTGGTTCCCTGCGTTTCATACCAATCGCGCAGTTCGGCGGCGCGGACGCCGAGGTCCTCGGTCAGCGCGCGGCCGCGGCCATCGATGGTTTGCTCGAAATGGGCGATCCGGTCGTCCATTTCCTCGCCGGCCGCGGCAAGACGGGCGACGACCTTGTTTTCGAACCGTTCGATGCGATCGTCGAGATGGGCGGCGATCTCGCGGACGCGTCCGCCGAGGGCGGCGTCGAGTTCTTGGCCCTTGGCCTCGAGCTTGTCGCCGGTTTCCGCGAGGCGTGCGACAACCTTGTTTTCGAACACGCCGATATGGCCATCCAGTTGGGCGGCGATCTCGCGGGCGCGTCCGCCGAGGGCGGCGTCGAGTTCATGGCCCTTGGCGTCCAGCTTTTCGCCGGCTTCCGCGAGGCGTGCGACGACCTTGTTCTCGAACAGGTCGATATGGCCATCGAGATGGGTGGCGATCTCGCGGGCGCGTCCGCCGAGGGCGGCGTCGAGTTCATGGCCCTTGGCGTCCAGCTTTTCGCCGGCTTCCGCGAGGCGGGCGACGACCTTGTTTTCGAACAAGTCGATATGGTCGCCGAGATGGGCGGCGATTTGATGGGCGCGCCCGCCGAGCGTGGCGTCGATTTCCATCGCCTTGGCGGCCAGTTCTTCAGTGAGCGCTGTCGAACGGGAGAGAATGACGGCGTCCAGCTCCCGCGCCTTGGCGTCGAGCGCCCGGCCGACTTCGCGCCCGCCTTCGCCGAGCACCTTGGCGATGTCGATGGCGCGTCCCGCCAGGGCGTCGTTGAGATGGCTGGTCCGGGCCGAAAGGCTGGTCTCTGCTTTGGCGATCAACTCGTCCATCACTTGCGCCACATCCTGGGCCTTGCCGGCGGTGCTGCTTTCGAAGCGGTCGATCTGCTGCTCCAACAGGCGCGCCGTCTCCTCGGCGCGGCGGCCGAGGCGCGTTTCAAGCTGCGCGCCATGGATGTTGATCGCCATTTCGATCGCCGCGAGGCGCGACGAGACCGCGGCGGCGAGCGTTTCCGATTGCGCGCCGATCCGATCGGCGGCGGCGCCGCCGAGTTCGGTGATGGTCTTGTCGAAGCCCGCCAACGTGTCGGCGAGCATGACGCGCAAAGCCTCGGTCTCCAAGCGGATATGCTCGGCCGAGCCTTCGCCGCCCGAGCGCAGCAGCTGGTCGAGCGCAGCGAACTGGCCGATGAAATCGGCCTTGAGGCGCTCGGCGTGGTCGCTGAGGCGCGCCTGGGTTTCGGCCACGCCGGCCGCCATGCGGTTCTCGAAGGCGTCGAGCTGCGACGAGATCTCCTGCGCCAGGAAAGCCGCGTGCTGGCCGATGCTTCCCGAGGCCTCCTCGCCGCCGCGCAGCATCGTCCGTTCGAAGGCGTCGAAACGTTCGGACAGGGTTTCGGTGACCCGGTCGCCATGCACGCCGATCGCCGCGACCGCTTCCGATGCGACCTGGGCGAAGCGCGTCTGAGCCGCGGAGACCCGCGCGGCGATGGTTTCTGCGGCCTTGCCCGCGGTCTCGGCGAAATTGTGGTCGAGAGACGCGGTCTGCGCGACCAGGGCTGCGACGGCGGCGTCGGACGCCTCCTGGAACTGGGTCTGTGTCGCCGCGACATGCGCGCCTAGCACGTCGGCCACCGACTGGCCGATTTCGCCGAGCGACCGGCGCAGAAGCTCCGCCTGTTCCGCGTTCTGCGCATGGAGCCGGCCGAATTGCGCCTGGAACGTTTCGGCGTGCCGCGCAAGGGCGGCGATCTGGCTTCCTGAGGCGTCGTCGATGCTCTTTTCGAGGCGGCCGCTTTGCGCCGCGACGGCGTCGACCGCCGCCTGCGCGCTCTCGCCGACGCGCTGCTGGAAGGTCTCGACTTGCGCGGCGAGCGCGGCGAGCGGAGCGTCGGCGACGGCGGCGACGCTGCGGTCGAGGCGCTCGACATGGGCTCCGATGGCCTCGAGCGCCGATTGCGTCGCTTCGCCCAAACGCTGCTCCACGGCGTCGGCGTGGCTGGCGAGCGCGGCAATATGGGTTTCGGTCGCCGCGATCACGCCGCGCTCCAGGCGTTCGCTATGCGCTGCGATGGCCTCGGACGCCTGTCGCGCCGTTTCGCCGAAGCGCTGCTCGAAGTCCTGCGTCTGGCTGGTGAAGGCGGCGACTGGCGCCTCGGTCGCCGCGGCGACGCTTTTTTCGAGACGCGCGCCCTGGGCGGCGATGGCCTGTTCGGCCTCGCGCGCCGTTTCGCTGAAGCGCTGCGCGAGCGTTTCGGTCTGGGCGATCAACTGGGCGACTGGCGCCTCGGTCGCCGCGGCGACGCTTTTTTCGAGGCGCGCGCCCTGGGCGGCGATGGCCTGCTCGGCCTCGCGCGCGGTTTCGCCGAAGCGCTGCGCGAGCGTTTCGGCCTGGGCGATCAATTGCGCGACCGGCGTCTCGACCGCCGCGACGACGCCCTGGTCCAGGCGCTCGACATGGGCTCCGATGGCGTCAATAGCCGTCTGGGTTGCTTCGCCGAGGCGCTGTTCGAGCGCGTCCGTCTGGCTGGCGAGGGCGGCGATATGGGTTTCGGTCGCGGAAATGACGCCGCGCTCCAGCCGCTCGCTATGGGCGACGATGGCCTCGGTCGCCTGCCGGGCTGTTTCGCCGAATCGCTGCTCGAAGCCGTCAGTGTGGCTGGCGAGGGCTGCGAGCCGGGTTTCGGTCGCCAGAGCCACGTCGCGCTCGAGCCGATCAGCCTGAGCGACGATAGAGTCCACAGTCTGCTGCGCCGTCGCCCCGAACAGGCGCTGGAAGGAGTCGGTGTGGCCGACCAGGGCGGAGAGCTGGTCCTGCGTCGCGGCCGCGACCAGATGTTCGAGCCGTTCGCCCTGGGCGGCGACGCTTTCGAGCGCGCTTTGCGCGGTCTGCGCGAAATTCTCCTGGAAGGCCTCGGTCTGTCCGGCCAGCGCGACGAGCGTCTCGCGCATGGCGCCGCCGACATTGTTTTCGAGAGCCTGGATGTTATGGGTGAGCGCGTTTTCGATCCGGCCCGATTCGGATTCGAAACGCTCGAGCGTGGCGCTGGCCAGCTGTTCCAGCCGCCGCTTGATGTCATCGACCTTTTCGCCGACGGCGGCGAGGTTCGTCCGGGTCGCCTCATCCATGATGTCGCGCAGGTTGACGGTCTGGCCGGCGACCGATTCGACGGCCTCGCCAGCGACCTGGGCGAACTGGGCGTTGAACGCCGCGGCATGGCCGGCGAAGGCGGCCAGCGTCTCGTTCGCCGCCTGGCCGAAGTTTTCGTGCAGGGCGGCCGCGTGGCCGGCCACCTCCTCGGCGGTCCTGGCGCTGACCGTGGCGTAGGCCTCGCCGATCGCCTCGACATTGGCGCCGAAGTCCTCGATGGTCCTTTGCGTCGTTTCGCCGACATGGCGCCGGAACGCCTCGGCCCGCAGCGTCATCTGCTCGATCGCGGCGGCGGCGGCGGCGGAGAACTCCTCGACGGCGCGTTGGCGATGGGTGGCCAGAGTCCCGGAAAAGGCTTCGCCCAGCGCGGCGAGCTGGCTGCGCGCCTCTTCGGACTGCTGGCCGAGCCTGGCGGCGATCTGGTCGCCGGTCACGGCGAGAGACTGCTGGAGCTCCGGCCCCTTGACGCCGATCAGTTCGTCGAAGCGCTCCGTCTGGCTGGCGAGGCTGGCGGCCAGATCCCCCGCGCGTTCTTCAAGCCGCTGCGTGGTCTGGAGGCCCGATTCGTGAAACCGCTGGAGCAGGCTCCGGCTGCGCTCGTCGACCTGACGCAGCAAGGCCTCGCCCGATTGCGAAAAGGCCTCCTCGATCGCGGCGCCCTTGGCCTCCAGCGCGGAGGCGATTCGGTCGCCGGTCTGTTCCAGCATTTCCGTCATCTGGCGGGTCGCCGAATCGAGTTCGCTGGCGACGGCGGAATGGGCGCTGGACAGGGCTTCCGAAATCTGGTCGGCGTTGGCGACGATGGATTCGCGCTCGCTGGTCAGCTCATTGAGCAGGACGCGGATGCGGCGCTCGTTGTCGCCGTAGGTGCGCTCAAGCTGGGCGACCTCGGCGCGGACCATGGTTTCGAGTTCGCCGGCGCGGGCCAGCGCCCGTTCGATCCCGTCGCCCATCGAGGCGACCTCGCGGCGGATCGCCTGGCTCAAGGTCACGACTTGTTCGGTGGCGATGGTTTCGGGCTCGGCGAGACGGATCGCCACCTGAGCCATCGAGCGGGCGGTGTGGCGCATTTCCTGGGTGCGGCGCAGAACCGCGCCCATGGCGAGGAAGAAAATCACCGGCCCAATCAGGGCGAAAGCGGAGAGCGCCGCGCGCGGGGCGAACAGCGGGCCGGAGAAGGCCGCGCCATGGGTGAAGATGAAATGGCCGACCCAGAGGCCGATCCAGGCGCCGAGCCGATGATCGCCAAGGTCATGGCGCTGGAGTCCGGTCGGCTTTGCAGCGTCTGCAGGATCTGGCCGACCGACGGCAAGTCGTCGTTGGCCGCGCGGGGGCTCGACGGGGCGCGCGCCGCCTCGGGCTGTCTGGAAACCGGCGCCAGTTCGTCCGGAGCGACTTCGGGCATGCGCGGGGGGGACGCCAGATCGTCGAGGCGCGCTTCCGAGCGCGGGGTCGGAAGATGAAAGTCCAGCTTGGCGGGTTGCTCCGGCGATTGCTGTGCGGGCGCGGGCGTCGCCGAGGCCTCCGGGTCGAGATTGAGCCGGAGCGCGTCCTCGATCGCCGACAATGCGGCGGCGGCGGGATCCTGAGCCTTGCTCGGTGTGGACATATCGAAATCGCCTTTACAACTGACACGACCGCGCGCGGGGCAGACGCCCGCGACTGGTTAACGGCCGGATTTCCGGCAATTAACCAAGTCTCACTTTACGCTCGCGCCGATGCGAAGAAAACGGGCCCGCCTCAGGCTTTTGCGAACGTCGTTAACGGACGATTAGCCATATTCGCCAAAAAACCCCGAATGGCCTGAGAAATAAGGGTTACGTGAAGAGGCGCGGTCTAGACTGGATGCAACAGAAAGTTGTGAATTCCCGCGGAGCGCAGCTCTGGATCGCGGCTCCGCGCGGCGGAGACAGCCTCCATTCGCGCCGCCGCCCCGCCAAATGGGGGTGAAATGAACTTTGCCGCACATCGTCCCCTCGGCGTCTCAGCCCTTTCCGGCGCTCCGGCGCGCGCCGACACGCCCATCGATCTCGTCCACCTCGCCCGCCAGACCCTGGGCGACCGCGAACTGGAAGCCGAATTGCTCGCTTTGTTCGACCGGCAGGCCGCCCGGATCGCCGACCAGCTGAAAACTCCCGCCGCGGGCGCCGCCTCGGCCGATCTCGCCCACAAGCTCAAAGGCTCGGCCCGCGCAGTCGGCGCGAACGCCGTCGCCATCGCCGCCGACCATTATGAACATGCGGCCCGCGCCGGCGTGGTCAGCCAGATCGACGCCGACCGCCTCGTCGCCGCGACCGAGGCGGTTCGCGCTTTTCTGCGCGAATTTAAAGCCTAGCCGAGAAATTCCTTGAGTTCAGCCACGAAGGCCTCGGCCGCCTCGACGCAGGAAAGATGCGCCGCGGGCAGCCGCGAGAGCCGCGCTTGGGGTAAGGCGCCAGCCAAAGCCTCGCCGAGCGCGGGCGGCGTCGAGGCGTCGGACTCGCCGACGATCACCAGGGCCGGACGCGCCGGGGCGGCGCGCAGCGCGTCGCGGAAGTCGGCGTCGCGCAGCGCCGCGCAGCAGGCGGCATAGCCGAGCGGCGGCGAAGCGCGCAGCAGGCCTTCCACCTGAGCGTATTTTTCGGGATTTGCGGCGCGGAAGGCCGGGGTGAGCCAGCGTTGGACCACCGTGGCCGCGAGGTCGGCCATCTTACCGCCGCGCGCCGCGCGGATGCGGGCGTTCCAGCCATCGGGGCCGGGGAAATGAGCGGCGGTGTTGGCGAGGACGATTCGATCGAGCCGCTCCGGCGCGTGGACCATCAGCCATTGCCCGACCGCGCCGCTCATCGACAGGCCGACGTAATGGGCGCGGGCGAGGCCGAGCGCGTCCATCAGGGCGACGACGTCGCCGCCGATGTCGGCCAGTGAATAGGGGCCGGGCGGGACGTCCGAGCCGCCGTGGCCGCGCGCGTCGAAACGCACGACGAAGAATTTTTGCGCCATCGCGGGCGCGACCGCGTCCCAGACGGAGAGGTCGGCGCCGAGCGGATGGCCGAGGATCAGGGCCGGCGCTTCGCGCGGGCCGTCGGCGACGACATTCAGGGTCAGCGCGCCGGCCTTCATTCTGCTCATCGGCTTCGTCCTCAAATCAATTTCATTGCGCGCATCGAGGCGTGGCCGTTGCGCCCGACGATGAGATGGTCGTGCAGCCTGACCCCCAGCGGCCTGGCGAGCGAGGCGATGGTTTCGGTCATGGTCACGTCGGCGGTGGAGGGCGTCGGGTCGCCGGAGGGATGGTTATGGACGAGAATCATCGCGCAGGCGTTCAACGCCAGAGCGCGGCGCACCACTTCGCGCGGATAGACCGGCGTATGATCGACGGTGCCCTGACCCATGACCTCGTCGGCGATCAGGCCGTTCTTCTTGTCGAGGAAAAGCACGCGGAATTCTTCGGTTTCCCGGTAGGCCATGGCGCCCCGGCAATAGTCCAGCACCTGGGCGAAGGAGCCAAGCTCCAGCCGCTTCGTCATCGACTGTTTCGCCAGCAGCACGGCGGCCGCTTCGACGATCTTCAGCTCCGTCACCACCGCGTCGCCGACATAGTCCATTTCCTTCAGGCGCTCCGGCCGCGCGGAAACCACTTCGGCGAAGGAGCCGAAACGCTGGAGCAGCATTTTGGCGATGGGCTTGACGTCGCGGCGCGGGATGGCGCGAAAGAGCAGCAACTCCAACAGTTCGTAATCATGCAGCCCGGCGGCCCCGCCTTTCAGGAAGCGCTCGCGCAGCCGTTCGCGATGGCCGGCGTTGAGCGAATCCCGGGTCAGCGGCTGGTCCACGGCGGCTCCCGGTCAGGGCGCGGACGCATAGGGCGGGCAATTCAGTCCGCGCGGCGACAGCGTGAAGATTTCGCAGCCGTCCGCGGTGACGCCGACCGCATGTTCGAATTGGGCGGACAGCGAGCGGTCGCGGGTCACGGCGGTCCAGCCGTCGGACAGGATTTTCACCTGCGGCTTGCCGAGATTGATCATCGGCTCGATGGTGAAAAACATGCCCTCGCGCAGCGGCGCGCCCTGGCCCTTCTGCCCGTAATGCAGGATATTGGGTTCGTCGTGGAACAGCCGCCCGAGCCCGTGGCCGCAAAATTCGCGCACCACCGAACAGCGCTCGGATTCGGCGAAAGATTGAATGGCGTGGCCGATGTCGCCGGTGGTGGCGCCCGGCTTGACCGCGGCGATCCCGCGCATCAGGGCCTCGTATGTCACTTCGCACAGGCGCTGCGCCCGGCGCGGAACCTCGCCGATGAAATACATGCGGCTCGAATCGCCGTGCCAGCCATCGACGATATAAGTCACGTCGATATTGACGATGTCGCCCTCGCGCAGCGGCTTGGCGTCCGGGATGCCGTGGCAGACGACATGGTTGATCGAGGTGCAGATCGACTTGCGATAGCCGCGATAATCGAGCGGCGCGGGAAGGGCGCCGTGGTCCATGCCGAATTCATAGGCCAGCTTGTCGAGTGCATCGGTGGTGACGCCGGGCCGGGCGGCCTCGACCATGAGGTCGAGGGCTTCGGCCGCGATCCGCCCGGCCTTGCGCATGCCTTCGAAGCCCTCGGGCCCGTGGATGCGGATATGGCCGGACTTGCGGCTCGGAGACGAGTCGGCTTCGATGAAAGTCATTGAGCGATTGCGTCCTGATGCGGCGGTGCTCCCGCCTCGATAGCGATTGATCACCAGATTTAGCCCAAACCGGGCGCGGCGCAAGAGCGCCGGCGCTGGCGTCGATCGGGGGATGCGGTTTCAGACGGCGGCGCTTGCCGCCTCGGGCTCCGGTTCAACGACGGCGCGGTAGACGTGCCAGGTGGCGTGGCCGAGCAACGGCAGGACGACCAGCAGGCCCAGCAGAGCCGTCAGCAGGCCGAGCGCCAGCAGCAAGGCGATGACGGCGGCCCAGGCGAGCATGGGCGCGGGGCTGGCCTTAACCGCTTTGACCGATGAAATCATGGCGGTGGCGAAATCGACGTCGCGGTCGAGCAGCAGCGGGTAGGAGACGACCGTGATCGAAAAGATGGCGAAGGCGATCACTCCGCCAAAAAGATTGCCGGCGAGGAGGAAAAGGAGTCCCTTCGACGTCGTCAGCGCCTGCCGGACGAAGGCCATCAGATCCGGCGTCTGGAGGCCATAAAACATTAAATAGAGGAATGTGGCGAAATCGACCCAGATGATGAAGGCGAAAAGCGACACCAGGCACATCCAGCCGAGATCGCGGCCCCCACTCGCCTTGACCGAACGAATCACGCCGGGCCAGGAGAGCCTTTCCCCTTTCTCCAGCCGCCGGCTCACTTCATAAAGCGCCGCCGCCGAAAAGGGCGTCACCAGCGCGACGCCCGTGAGCAGGGGATAAGCGAAAGAATGCAGGCCGGAGAGCCGAACCAGAAAGATCGTCACCCAGCCGACGGCCGCGTGAAGGCCGCCCACGGCCAAACCATACTGGGGCGCGGTCAAAAAATCGTTCCACCCCACGGCCAGGGCCCTGGCGATTTCAGCGATGCGCAATCTGCGAATGACGACCGCGCGCCGGACGCGCGGCGCGCCGACAGACTCGACCTGTCGGACGCTGTCCTCCATAGCTGCGCCCCCATGCGCTTTTGGCGCGAGCGCTGGCTCGCCCACGCGCTTCATCTCCGACTCGAGATTGATCCAGATCAAATGTTTCGCAAGGGGCGGCGCGCAAAAAAAAAGCCGTCGCGTCCGATTCAGCGCGACAGGCCCTTTTCCGCCAGCTCATTGAGATAATTCCGCCAGATCGCGTCCTGGCGGACGCCAAGATCGTGGAGATAGACCCAGGTATAGAGTCCGGTGTCATGCATGTCGTCGAATTGCAGCTTCACCGCATAATTGCCGACCGGCTCGACGGCGAGGATGGCGACGTCGCGCTTGCCCGCCACCGTTTTGCGTTCGGCGGGCGAATGGCCCTGGACCTCGGCGCTCGGGCTCTCGACCCGGAGGAGTTCGGCGGGAAGCGCGAAGGATTCGCCGCTTTCGAAGGTCACCTTGAGCGTTTTGCCCTTGTCGGCGAGGCGAATCTCGCTCGGCCATTTCGCATCCGTCATTGCCTTGACTCCTATCTGTTGGGTTAAAGAAATCTTCGCTCATATAGGCCTAACAAACTGATTTACAACCTCGTTGTCTGGTTTTGAGAAAAATTCCAAATTTGTTGCTCAGCCCCATTCTCATATTCATAATCCATGTTATCATGACAAAAAATAATAATGACCAGGGACAGGTTGCGATCTCTCGGCAGGGGAGAGCCTGCCAATCACGCATGAGCCAGCCGGCGGCGCATCTTGACGCGTCGCGAAGGAGGACGAATGTCACAGGAAGAAGCCAAATCCAAACACCCCACGCCGATGCTGGACCAGCTCGAAGGCGGTCCGTGGCCGAGCTTCGTCACGGGTTTGAAGCGTCTGCGCGACAACGCCGACGCGAAATATGCGCCGATGATGAACGACCTTCTCGGCCAGCTCGAGCATTCCTATGAAGAGCGGATGGGCTTCTGGAAGGGCGGCACGGTTTCAGTCGTCGGTTATGGCGGCGGCGTCATTCCGCGCTTCTCGGAAGTGGGCTCCAAGTACCCGGCCTCCAAGGAATTCCACACCCTCCGCGTTCAGCCGCCGGCGGGGATGCATTACGACACCGACGTGCTGCGCAAGATGTGCGACGTGTGGGAGGAATATGGTTCGGGCCTGATCGCTTTCCATGGCCAGTCCGGCGACATCATGTTCCAGGGCTGCTCCAGCGAGAACGTCCAGCCGGCTTTCGACGCGCTCAACGAAATGGGCTTCGACCTCGGCGGCGCCGGCCCGGCGCTGCGCACCTCGATGTCCTGCGTCGGCCATGCGCGCTGCGAAATGTCCTGCTATGACGAGGTCAAGGCGCATCGCGAGGTGATCAACGAATTCC
>JAKAJL010000081.1 GCA_021813805.1 Pseudomonadota bacterium
TGGTTCGTCTGCCAGAACACGACGGACACGCTTTATTTCATCGGCCATTGAGGGGCGCGCCCGATGTCGAATATCCTCCTCCTGACGCGCCAGCAGGTCATCGCCTCCGTCGAAGCGGACGAGGATTTCGGCCCGTGGACGATCTCCTTCTTCGAAGCCGATGGCGTGACGCAGATCGCCCTTTCCGGGATTTCCTTCACAGCTTCAGTCGGGAGCTACCCCGCGCTGACCAGCGCGGGAGGGGCGATCACGGTTTCGGGCAACGCCATCACCTTCTTTGTCCCGGCGGCGTCGAAGGCATGGGCGACCGGGCGCTATCCGTTCATGCTGCAAGCCAGCGACGGGACCTATACTCGCGACATCTTCGCCAATTCGACGCTGACCGTCGGCGCGCCAGCGGCGTTCTCGGTCTCAGCGTTGGCGAGCGCAGGCGCTGCCTCGGCCCTGTCCAGCATGTCGGGGGCGCAACTGCTTTCGCTCCTTGGCGCCTTGTCATCGTCCCAACTGCAAAGCCTTGCGGCCACGCTTGCCGACGCTCAGGCGGCCTATGTCCCGGCCCTCGATTTCTCCCATGTCAATGACAGCCAATATCTCCTTCTTCCCGCGCTCTCTCCCGTCCTTCCCTGACCTCTCGCAAGCATGGTGAGCCATGACCGCCTATTTCGCCAAAGACGCCAACGGCAACCAAATTCCGATCAACGCCCCATCCTATGATGGCAACGGCTATCCGCTGATGTCCGACGCCCAAAGCGCGCCCTTCGCCGGCGCCGTCGCCATGATGGTTGGGACGACCTATGCGGCGCAGCGAACAGTCGAAGTGATTTGCACCGTCGCGGGCAATGTCGAATTTCAGTTCCCGGACGGCTCCACGATCACAAAGCCAGTCACGCCGGGTGACAGTTACCACCCCTATGCCTGCACGCAGATCGTTCCCGCGGGCACGACCGCGACCGCGACCTATTTCAATCTCAAGTGAGGGCCAAAATGAAAAAGCTCCTTGCCGTTTTTGGCGCGGCGTTTCTGGCGGCGTATTCTCCCGCGCGGGCTGTGCCCACTGGAACGCTGGCGCCCGCATGGTCGATCCCCTTCGCGGCGATTGGCGGAAGCGCCTATATCTCGCTCGCGCGACGTATGGGGTGGCGCCTCACGCCGCAGGATTTCGGCGCCAGGGGCGACGGGGCGACCGACGACACGCCGGCCTTCGCCGCCGCCTGCGCTGCCGGCGCGCACGATCTCTATCTGACGCCCAACACGACCTACGAGGTGCATAATTTCTCGTGCGCTCTCTCGCCCTATCGGCTGCATGGCGGCAACGGGTCGGTGATCCAGCGGTCGTCTGTTTCAGGAGCCTACGACAACTTCTTCTCTCTCAAAGGCGCGAACATCGCGATTTCCGGCGTCACCTTCGATCTCAATTCCGCCGTTGTCTCCACCGCCAACACCGATTACGGCCTGCGCCTCACCGCCGGCGGCCAGACCATCGACATCGAGAACAGCAAGTTCGAGAATGGCAACTCGAACGAATGGTGCCTCGTGATCGGATCGACAGCAAGTCCCTCGACAGGTGGCTCGTTCATCGTCAGAGGCAATGAGTTCGCATCCTGCGGCAGCGGCGCCTTTCTTGGCGCGACCAACGGGATCGTGCAGAACAATTACGTCCACAACAGCGCCAACTGGGGCTTTCACGTCACTGGCTTCGGAACGGCCTCGGCAACCAATTACGCCTCCGACATCAACATCTCCGACAACACCCTCATCAGCAACGTCTATGGGATAACGGTCGGGGGATGGAACGGGCCGCCGTGGGTCTTCACGACGCCAACCGCGATCAACATCGCGGTCAACCACAACAAGCTGATCGACAGCACGACGGATGCGCTGGAGCTTCAATCCAATAACATCACCGCGACGAACAACATCATCACGCAGTCCTCGGCTGTCCCGACAATGTTCGAGGCGATTGACTGCAACGTCAATTATTCAAAAATCTCCGGCAACTACATAAGCGTCGTCAACACGTCCTATGGCATTGATTGTGGCGGAGGAACCGACGTTCTGGTCAGCGACAACTATGTCTCGATGAACGGCGGTCTTGGCATGAACGCCAGCAGCGCGCAGAACGCGCGCTACATCGGCAATCACGTCATCATGACGGGCGGGACAGCGATCCAGATGGTCGCGAACGATGGCGACAATTCGGGGAACACATGGCCCTATCAGACGTCGAATACGGTCATCGAGAACAACACGTTCGAGATTTCCGGCAGCGGGACGGTGGGGATTCGCGTTCAGGACAACGCAGGCGGCCTGGTCGGCTCCAAAGCGAACATCGTGAGGAAAAACCACCTCGTCCTCACGAATGGGGCGACGACCTACAACGCCCTCACGGCGCTTGGGGCATCGAACACAAGCCTCGTCATCGACGGCAATGACATCAATGGATCGAACACTGTTGCAATATCGCCCAACGGGTCGGGATATACGGTCTTCGATCTCGCCTATCTCGGCGGCCAGATCAGCGGCAACTACTTGTCAACGACGATCAATGGGATCATCACCACCGACCAAAGCGCCTATTCGGGCGGCGGCTCGATCCTGTCGGCATGGCCGACCAGCGGAGGCTCCGGCTATAATGTCGGGATGACCACGCTCTCGGCGTCGTCCGGCTGCACATGGATGGGCGTTCCGCGCATTTACCAGGGCGTCATTGTCGGCGTTCACACCACCAACGTCGGGACCGGCTGCTCCGGCGCGACGATCACCGCAACGGATACCGGAAGCGTCCCCGGTTCCGGCGCCGTCTTCACCACGCTGAACAAGCCGGTTCTGCCTTTCTATGCGAAGATCACCTACTCCAACGGCGGCAATCCGCAGATATTGGCTATCGGGGCTGGCTATCTCGGCGGCCTAAATCCAGGGCCCGCCGTAATCGCCGTGAACGGCAGCGTTGTGTACCTGACGGCGGAATTTAACGGCCAGTATTGGAACGCGCGGTACCAGACGCCAAATTTACCGTCCACGTCTCTGCCGTCCTGCTCGGGGATCGACAACAACTCCCGGATCACCATCACCGGCTCGACCTCCGGCAAATGGGCCGCGAAATGCAACGGGACGAACTGGATTTATTCAGACGGGACGACGGCTCCGTGACCGCGCTCGCCGGCTTCCTCCTCGGGCTCGCGCTGGCCTTCGGGTCGGCGCAGGTCTGCCCTAACGGCTGCTGCAAAGACGCGCACGGGCCGCATTGCCCGAGGGACGGGCGTCCTCGGACGCCCTATGGCCCGGCGCATCATCCGGCGCAGCGCCACAGATAAACGCTTCCTCACACTCCCGACCGGAGAAAACCCACGCGGCCAAGCAAGCCGTGCTTTTGGAGCCATCGATTCATGACCAGAACGACCCGATTCGCGGCCTTCCTCGGCCTGTCCCTTCTCGCCGCTCTCTTGGCGCCACAAGCACAAGCCGCCAGAATTTTCGGATTCGAAAATGTGGATTCTCGACCTGTTCAGAAAGCGGAAACCTGGCGCTGCGACTGGGCGTCCCGTCCGCGTCACCATCATGTTCGGATCGCAATGCGCTGTGCTTACGCCTCGCGGCTGGCGCGCGCCGACGGTTTCGGCTCGTCGCGGCTCCTGAGCGTGGCGCGGGCCTATCTCGGGCGCGGCAATTTCACCGGCTATCGCGAGGCGTGGTGCGCCGACGCGCTCAGGGCGTGGCTGCGCCAGAGCGGCCATTCCATCGCCGGCACCGATCACCGCGCCATTTCCTTCGCCCGCTATGGGCGCCCGACGTCGCCCCATGTTGGGGCGGTAGCGGTGCTGCGCCATCATGTCGGGATCGTCGCGGCGGTGACGGGCCGCAGCGTCGTTCTGCTGTCTGGAAACCACGGGCGCCGCGTCGCCCTCGGCGTCTATTCGCGGCGCCGGATCGTCGCCTTCAGGGAGCCTGTCTAGCCGCAGGGAGCCGCCATGATCGATTTCGCCAAAGTCCTGCTCGCCGTTGTGCCGTCCGGGCGGCGCGACGTGATCGACGGCTTCGCGGCCAGCATGGAACGGTGCATTGCTTACGCCGACCTCTCGACGCCGAACCGGCTCGCCGGCTTCATCGGCCAATGCGCCGAGGAATCGGCAAGTTTTCGCACCACGGTCGAATATGCCTCCGGCCGCGCCTATAACGGGCGCATCGATCTCGGCAACATCTACCCGGGCGACGGCCCGCGCTTCAAGGGGCGCGGCCTGATTCAATTGACGGGCCGCGCCAATTACCGGCAGGCCGGAAAAGACCTTGGGCTGCCGCTGGAAGGCGACCCCGAAACGGCGGCGGCCTTCCCGGACGCCGCGCTGATCGCGGCCTGGTACTGGAAATCGCGCGGCCTCAACCGCTGGGCCGACGTCCGCGACTGGCGCGCCGTGACCTTGCGCGTCAACGGCGGCGAGCGGGGGCTTTCCGAGCGCGAACTTTACACCGAGCGCGCGCTTCATGCGCTGGCCGATCTCAAGGGCGCGTTGCTCACGCTGGCTGACCAGCATCACGGCGCGGCGCGCGCGGCATTTCTCAAGATGTCCGGGGCTGCGACCACGGCGGTCGCATCCGCCGCGACTGGCGCCGGCGTTTCATCCGTGCCGCTGTTCGCGGCGGGAGCGGCGATCGGCGCTGCGGCGGCGGCCTTTGGCTGGCGCGTCAAGCTAGACAGCGATATTGCGGCCATGCTCGAAGACGCGGCGAAGGACGTATGAGCTACGCCGCCATTCTCGGCCTCACCAAAACCGAGGCGCGGATTGTCGCGGCGCTGATCGACGGAGCGCCGGCGCCGCTCGACGCCGCACGGATCGTCAGTGACTGCCTGAGCCACGCCTACGTCGATTCGCAGACGGTCAAGGTCCACATGGTCAA
>JAKAJL010000012.1 GCA_021813805.1 Pseudomonadota bacterium
TGCAGCCTCCGCCGGCGCCGCGTTTCCCGCTTCCGCCGCGCGTCGGGCCGGCCAAGCCGGCTTTCACGCCGCCGCCGCGCTTCACGCCGCCGGCCGCCCCTGCCGCCGGCGACCAGCCGCCGAGACCTCGCTTCGTCGCGCCGAGCTTCGCCCGGCGCGTGAGCCCGCCGCCCTCCGAGCCGCCTGCCGCTCCACCTCCCGAGGCGCCTTCCCAACAAGCGCCGTCCGAAGCGCCTCCGACGCCTCTCGCGGCTTTGCCGCCGCTATCGGAGTTGCCGCCTTTCCCGGCGCTTGAGCCCATGCCGGAGGCCACGCAGGACATCAAGCCTGAGCCCGCGACCGAGCCTGAGCCCGCTCCAGAGCCGAAGAATGTTCCTGAAGCCAAGCCGGAGCCGGCGCCCCAACCTGCGCCAGAGCCCAAGCGCGATCTGGATTTCGAACCGCTCGAATCGCTCGAAGAGGAGATGGCCAAGCTGCTGGGACGGCCGCTGAATAAATAAGCCCGGCGTGAAACCGCACGGGCGCGAAAGGCATGGTCCTTTCGCGCCCTTGTTTTCCTCTAGCGTTCGCCGATCGGGCCGAGGCGGCGGACCGCCTCAATCGTCGCGATAGACGCGTTCGCGGCGTTCGTGCCGTTCCTGGGCTTCGATCGACAGGGTGGCGATCGGCCGGGCGTCGAGGCGCTTCAGCGAGATCGGGTCGCCGGTTTCTTCGCAATAGCCATAGGTTCCGTCATCGATTCGTCCGATGGCGGCGTCGATCTTGGAGATCAGCTTGCGCTGGCGGTCGCGCGCGCGCAATTCGATCGCGCGGTCGGTTTCCGAGGAGGCGCGGTCGGCGATGTCGGCGTGGTTTTCGCTTTCGGCCTGGAGCGCGGCAAGCGTCTCGCGCGCCTCCTGAAGTATTTCGTCTTTCCACTTCAATAACTTGCGGCGGAAATAGTCGCGCTGCCGTTCGTTCATGAACGGCTCATCCTCGGATGGGCGGTAGGTTTCTATGTCATCGGCCGGAGCCATGAGTCCCAGTCTCCCCAACGAATTTCGCGGCCTGTATATATCGCGCCGTCCAACTCCACAATCGGAACTGGTCGTCGACGTACAGATCGTGGGTCGAAGGCGCGGCCGTTCACAGTTCGGCGGAGCGGGATGGGCCGCGGTCGCGGCTGCAGGGTTCGAGTCGCATGCCCGAAGGCGAATCCTCGGCGCTGAGAATCGAAAGGCGGAAAAGCGGCAGGCTGTCGCCGCGATGGAGCGCGGCGGTCCAGCAGGATTCAGTTCCCGAATCGGTCGTCGGCGCGTCGCCGGTCTTGCCCGCCTGCGGCTCCGGGACGCGGCGGGAGCGTGCGATGAAGCGCAGGAAGGATCGAAAGAGCGCGATTTGGTGATGCGACGCGGTTTTGCCGGCGAACCGGTTCTTTCTTGTCATTCTCGCCCCTCCCCTTGGTCGATCCGCAGGACTTGTAAAGTTTTCAATAAGGTAAGTTAATTTACGATTTACAATGTTAATCATCGCAAAGGAAATGTAAAGTTTTCATTCGTAAATCTGCCGCTCTTTCGCTAAAATTTTCGGGCGCCGGTGGACGTTTTGTGTATGTTCCGTTTTGCCGGCGCCGCGAAGGGGAGGGCTGAATGGGCGCGGGTTTCGAACAGAATGCCGAATTTCTGGCGCTGGCGGCGCGCGAGGCGCGCGACGAGACGCACCGTCTGCTGGCGCGCCTCGAAATCGTCATCGCCGGTCTTGCCGCCAAGGATCCCGCTGCCGGTCTCGACCTGCGCCGTTCCACTGTCGAATTTCTCGCGGCCGCGGGCGACGGCGCCCGGCGCGGCGAGTCCTTCCTGTCGGTGGTCGGGCGGCCTCAAAGCGAACGGGCCAGCGAAGTCGAACCGATGATCGTCGAAATGCTCGAAGGCGAGACCGGCGGCCTGCATGTCGACGCGATTTTCGAGTTGCTCACCGAGACGGGTTTTGAAATTACGAAGGGCAATCTGTCTGTAAAATTACACAGAATGCTCAAGGCCGGCCGGCTGATCTCGACCGCGCGCGGCTTCTATGCGCTCTCGACCATGGAGCGGGCGCGGCGTCAGGCGGGGTGAAACAAAAGGGCGGGCAACGAAGGCCCTCCCGTCGCCGATGCGGATCTCGCCGGGCGTCGCCTAAGTGGCGGCTCACGCCGGGCGTCGCTTAGGTCGTCAGCCTACGCCGACATGGCCTTTTTCAGGTTCTCGTCGATCTTGTCCAAAAAGCCCGTGGTCGAGAGCCATTTCTGCTCCGGGCCGACCAGCAAGGCGAGGTCCTTGGTCATGAAGCCGGATTCGACCGTGTCCACACAGACCTTTTCCAGCGTTGCGGAAAACTTCGCCAGTTCGGCGTTGTTGTCGAGCTTGGCGCGATGGGCGAGGCCGCGGGTCCAGGCGAAGATCGAGGCGATGGAATTGGTCGAGGTTTCCTTGCCCTTCTGATGCTCGCGATAATGACGGGTGACGGTGCCGTGGGCGGCTTCCGCCTCCACCGTCTTGCCGTCCGGGGTCATCAGCACGGAGGTCATCAGGCCGAGCGACCCGAAACCCTGGGCCGCCGTGTCAGATTGCACGTCGCCGTCATAGTTCTTGCAGGCCCAGACATAGCCGCCCGACCATTTCAGGCAGGAGGCGACCATGTCGTCGATCAGGCGATGCTCGTAATGAATGCCGGCCGCCTTGAACTTTTCCGCGAACTCAGCGTCGTAAATTTCCTGGAACAGGTCCTTGAAGCGGCCGTCATAGGCTTTCAGAATGGTGTTCTTGGTCGAGAGATAGACAGGATATTTGCGCGCTAGCCCGTAATTGAACGAGGCGCGGGCAAAATCGCGGATCGATTCGTCGAGATTGTACATCGACATTGCGACGCCGGCGCCGGGGAACTTGAACACTTCCTTCTCGATGATCGTTCCGTCCTCGCCCTCGAACTTGACGGTCAGACGGCCCTTGCCGGGAACCTTGAAGTCAGTGGCGCGATATTGGTCGCCGAAAGCGTGACGGCCGATGACGAAGGGCTGTGTCCAGCCGGGCACGAGGCGCGGCACGTTCCTGCAGATGATCGGCTCGCGGAAGATGACCCCGCCGAGGATATTGCGGATGGTGCCGTTGGGCGACTTCCACATTTCCTTGAGATTGAATTCCTTCACCCGGGCTTCGTCCGGGGTGATGGTCGCGCATTTCACCGCGACGCCGTATTTCTTGGTCGCCTCCGCCGAATCGACGGTCACCTGGTCGTTGGTGGCGTCGCGGTTCTCGACTGAGAGGTCGTAATATTTGATGTCGAGGTCGAGATAGGGGTGGATCAGCTTGTCCTTGATCAACTGCCAGATGATACGGGTCATCTCGTCGCCGTCCATCTCGACGACAGGATTGGCGACCTTGATCTTGCTCATACGCTGACCTTTCGCTCGGCTTGCCTGCGCCGCGCCCGACGGGGCGCGTTTCCGTCGCGCCTATAGCATCGGCAGTCCCGGTCGCCTAGTAAGGCTTTTGGCGGGTTCCGCGCAAAATTTCTGCGCCTATCAAAGCTCCGCGCCGCGTCCGGCGTCGGCGGCGGCGGGAAAGTCGATCGCGAAGGCCGAACCGACGGTTGGCATGGAGGTCGCGGTCAGTCGCCAGCCATGCCGCTGCGCCACGGTCTTGCAGATCGCGAGACCGATCCCGGTTCCCGGATAATCCCCGCGACCGTGCAGGCGCCTGAAGGGCTCGAAGATCGTTTCGGCGTCGGCGGAGGCGAATCCGATGCCGCGATCCGCGATCGTGAGACGGCTCTCGGAGTCGCCGGGCTCGAGATGGATACTCACCTGCGGCGGGAGATTTGGCTTATGATATTTCAAGGCGTTGGAGAGAATATTCTGAAGCAGTTGATGAAGTTGAAGGCGGTCGGCCTCAACCGGAAAATCGTCTCCAGTCCATGCAATTTCCGCCTTCGTCTCGGCGACGGTGAGCGACAGCGCGTCCAGCGCGCGCGCCAGCGCCGCCTTGATCGAGATCGGCTCGACCGAGTGGGATTGGTTCGCCGCGCGGGCGTAAGCTAGCAGGTCGGCGACCAGCCGGCGGGCGTGGAGGGCCGACGACGCCATGACGTCGGCGGCGTAGAGCGCCTCGTTGCGGTCGTCCTTGGCCATGGCCGCGGTAAGAATATCGGCGAAGGCGGAAATCTTGCGCAATGGCTCCTGGATGTCATGGGAGGCGACATAGGCGAAGCGGGCCAGATTCTCATTGGCCATTTCCAGTTCGCCCAGGGCGCGGCGCAGGGCATATTCGGAATCGCGTCGCGCGCTGACGTCGATGACGAAGGCCACGACCTTGGGGCCCATGGCCGAATCGATCGGCGTCAGGCCGACTTCGATGAAAAATTCGGAGCCGTCGCGGCGCCGGGCCACCAGATCGCGGCCGGTTCCCATCTGGCGTTTGGCCGGCGCGGCGGCGAAGCCGGCGCGATGTCCGCGATGCGCCCGGCGCAAGCTCGCCGGCATCAGGCTTTCGACGCATTTGCCGGCCAGATCCCCTGGACCATAGCCGAACATGCGCTCGCATTCGCCATTGACGAGTTCGATGCGCCCCGCGCCGTCGACCAGCAACATTCCGGCGGGGCAGGCTTCGAAAGCCAGCCGCAGCATTTCGTTTTCGTCGCGCATCATGTCCACGCCTCGTGGAACCCGATCGGCGAAGCGTGAGTCTTCCCTGTTCGCGCCTCTGTTCCAATTGCAAGTCTAACGTGAGCGTCCTATCATTTCACGCGCTGGTTTCATGCGGCGCGTGAAAATTAGAACGGTTCCGCCGGGGGGCGAACGATATTGTTCTCGACCGGCCGTCGTGCACAATAGTCCGGCGCAATCGAGAGGATTCGCGGATGACGGCTGACAAACAGGGCCTGGACCGCGACGTCGAGATCCTGATCATCGAGGACGATCGCGACGACGCTTATCTGCTGACTCGCGCCCTGACCGAGGTCGCCGGGGAGCGCGGGCTCAATCTGGACATTCGGCATGTGGTCAACGGCCTGGACGCCATGGGCGACGTCGCGCGCAAGGATCTGCTCAACCGCCTCCCCAAGGTGGTGGTGGTCGATCTCAACATGCCGGTGATGGACGGCGGGCGTTTTCTAAAGCTGCTGCGTTCCGAAATGGACCTTCCCGACCTGAGGGCCGTTGTGCTGACCACCTCGACCGAGAAGCATGTCCATGACGAGGCCCGCGCCAATGGCGCCGATATGGTTTTCTCGAAGCCGAGCGAATTTCGCGAGCTGGTCGCCATCGCCCGGCGGATTCTCGAATTCGGCCCAGTCGCCGGATGATGCGAGTCTTTCGCCCAGGCCGGATTTCCCTTTCCGTGATCCTGCATTAGTTTGCGCTCCGTTTTCGGAGGGCGTGCAGTGGTCGGGGCAGGGACGGATCGGACAAAACCGCTTTTCGAGGGCGGCCCGGCGATCATTCTGGTGCGGCCGCAGCTCGCGGTGAATATCGGCATGTGCGCGCGGGCCATGGCCAATTTCGGCCTGTCCGACCTGCGGCTCGTTTCTCCGCGTGAAGGCTGGCCGCGCACCGGCGCGCGGCGTAAGGGCGCCTATGCGGCGGCCGCCGGCGCCGTCCATCTGCTGGAGCGCGCCAAGGTTTACGAGTCAACCGAAGCCGCGACGGCGGACCTGAATTTCGTCTGGGCGACGACGGCGCGCGAACGCGGCCAGTTCAAGCGGGTCGAGACTCCGGCGCGGGCCATGCCGGAATGCGCCGCCGCGACGCTGGCGGGAGAAAAGCACGGCATATTGTTCGGCCCCGAACGAACCGGACTCGACAATGACGACATCGCGCTCGCCAGCGCCATCCTGACTTTTCCGGTCAATCCGGCCTACGGCTCGCTCAATCTCGCCCAGGCGGTGCTGCTGTGCGGCTATGAATATTTTCGCGCGCGAGAAGGGGGCGTCCTGCCTTTCGCGCGCGAAGAACGTTCGCCCCCCGCCCAGCGCGAAATGGTCCTGTCCTTCTTCGAATTCGTCGAGGGCAAGCTCGACGCGGCCGGTTTCTTCCGCCCCGAATCGAAACGCCCGGTGATGCAGCGCAACCTGCGCAACATGTTCCACCGCATGAACCTGACCCAACAGGACGTGCGCACCCTCTGGGGCGCCATCGTGAGACTGGTCGAGGGCCCGCGTGAAAAGCCGCAAACGCGCAAACGGATCAAGCAGACGAAGCCGCCGGCGTCAGAAGGCGACGCGCCTGCTCTCTCCTCCGGTTTAGGTGGAAAGGGGCAGACGCCATAGAAGGGAAACCCGCTCGCGCGATAACCTTCGCGCAAGATTCGACCACTTTCATCCCATGCGGCTGAGGAGGCGCTGATGTCGGTTCCGGGCTTGAACGGTGTTGGCCCGGACATTGCGGCAGCGATCCGTCTGGCGCAAAACGCCGCGCCCGCGGCGCCGCGGGCGAGCAACGGCGCCGTTTCCCCACGCGCCGACCCGCCTGAAGACAAGGCCGCCCGGCACGCGCTCAACGAGCTTCTGAACGGCGCGGCGCCGTCCGACGCCTCCATCGGCCTCTATTGCGCCGCTCCGGATGCGGCGGCGCTCGCCGTGGAGCTTCAGGCCTATCAGGCGAGCCTGATCATCGGCCTCCGGACGATGCTCCGCAAATTGCGCAGATTGCCCCAGGACCGGAGGAAAATTCTTCCCGTCCCCGTATTGGAAGAGGGCGGGACGCGCGAGGACGAACAGGCGTGATGCCCGAGGACTCCTCCCGGTTTCAGATGAACAAGGTGATGTCGGATTTCTGCGCCATCGGCAGAAAGCTCGCCGCGCCGACCCAGCCCGCTATATCGGAAATGAAGTCGGGCTTGTCGAAGCCGAAGGCGTCCACCGTCATCTGGCAGGCGTAAAGTTTCACCCCCGCTTCGACCGATAATTCGCGCAATTCCTCGATTGACGCGACGCCCTTCTGCCGGAACGTGCGCTTCATCAAGGCCGTCGCCATGCGCTCGAAGCCGGGCAGGTTGGATTTCACGAAATTAGGGATCGGCCAGTCGATCTGGCGAAACCAGTCGGGACCGATCGGCATTTTCATCGGCATGGCGGGATTACCCAACGGCGTCACTTCCAGATCGAGGTCTTTCTTGAGCAGTTTCAGCCCGTAGAAGGTGAAAAAGATCGACACGTCATAGCCGAGCGCCGCCGCCGTCGAGGCGAGGATGAACGGCGGATAGGCCCAGTCGATCGTGCCCTTGGTGGCGATGATCGCCATGGAGGGGGTGCGGGCCGCCTCGCGCTCCCTCATTTTCTGCTCGAAACGCGCGTCGAACCATCCGTCGAACTTCTGTCGCTCTGCCGGCGAAAACTCTCCCGGCGACGTCGTGGGCTCGCTGGATGTTTTCAGGCTGGTCACATTGGTCATGGCCGTCCCTCACGCCTTGCGGATCAGGAATTCGAAGACGCCGTCGGCGGCGTTCGACGCCGCCAGTTCGTTGCCGGTCTGGCGGCAGAACGAGGCGAAATCGGCGACCGAGCCAGGGTCGGTCGAGACGACCTGAAGGACGTCGCCGGCGCCGAGGCCGGAAATGGCCTTTTTGGCCTTCAATATCGGCAGCGGGCAATTGAGCCCCTTGGCGTCGAGCGTCTGGGTGACCTGGACCGTTTCGGCTGTAGCGCGCATGGCGAATTCTCCCTTGAAATTGGCTGGATTTCGGTTTTCGTTTGAAACAAACCAGTTCGTCTGTAAATTGAAGATATTACAAACCAACTGGTTTGTCTAGACATATTTCGATCATCGCATATGAAAGCCGTCGAATATGCGAAATCATCGTGATTTCGGGCGTTTGGCTGAAATCGGACGACGCGACGCGGATTGAGGATATGATGCCGGAACAGGCGAATCGGATGAGAGATATGGACGAGAGCGGGGCATCGGCGCGCGCGGCGTCAAGGGCGGGCGAGGCGCGGTCGAGCGAGACCCGCGCGCATCTGCTCGACGTCGCCTTCGCCGAGATGCACGAACATGGCTTCCAGGGGCTGCGGATCGATGTTTTGCTTGCCAAGGCGCAACTGACCAAGGGCGCTTTTTATCATTACTTCGCCAGCAAGACCGATCTGGGGCTCGCGGTGATCGACGAGCTCCTGGCGGGTTATGCCGATCTGATCTGGGGCCAGCATCTTCAGCAGTTCGCGGACCCGCTGGAGGGGATCGAGGCGAGTTTTTCCTTCGCCATGGGCTTGCTCGGGCCACGTCTGACGACGCTGGGCTGCCCGATGAACAATCTCGCCCAGGAAATGAGCGCGCTGGACGAGCGATTCCGCGCGAGGCTCGACGCCCTGTTCGTTGGGATCGTGCGTCATATCGCAACGGCGCTCGAAGGCGGAAAGGAACGGGGTCTGATCCGCCCCGACGTCGACTGTGAAAACGCCGCGACCTTCATCTTCGCCGCCTTTGAAGGCGCCATTGGCCTCGCCAAATCCGCCAAGAACGCAAAGGCGCTCACTTCGGCGCAGAGCGAAATGCGCCGCTATTTCGAGACGCTGCGGGCGGATGGAGGGGGCGGAAAGCGCTAGGCGGCTTCCTTCAGTTCACCGACGCAATTCCGTTTTCACCGATTGAACCCGTTAGCCGATGGGCGGCAAGCGGCCGCAAATCCGAGCGAAGAAACGCGCCAGACAACGGCTGCTCCGAACGCGCGCACGTACAAGAAAATCCCTCGTCGCGTGCCGATAATCCGAAACTCAGGAGTGGCCGATCCTGGAATAAGAGAAAAACTATTTTCGCACGACCGCTTCGCTGATCTGGATGATCGGGGTCAGGTCCGTGTAGTTCGGGATGTCGGCCATGATTTCTTCTGCGTGAGGTCCGAAGCCAGCCTGAAAGGCCTCGACCGAATCGCAGAAGATATGGCACATCGCGACATAGGTCGCGGGAGCGTCGGGCGCGCCGCCCGCGAGGCCCTTGTCAATTGTGTAGTATTGGCAGCTGTCGCCCATCCGGGCTTTCACAAGCGGCATATGCTGATCCCGATAGTACTCGTGATCGAAACGAGCCCCGGGCGTATTGGGATACATAACGCTCACTTTGATCATGGCTTGCTCCGCTCATCTGGCGCCCGGCGGCCCGCCCAGCGCCGGCGATCGCGCCGAGGATATGAAAGCACACCATAATTGAACGCAGCCACGCCGGCCATTAATCATTCTGACGACAGCGGTGGGAACATGCCGCTTCGGCGGCCTCGGATCAGAAAGTCCGCCCTTGCCCACTTTTCAGCGCGCCCAGAATCGCTTTCGTGGATTGATAGCCGTAGGTGAGCAGGGAATAGCGATTGTCCTGTCCCTTCCCCGCGATCAAGGTCGGAAATCCCTTGATCCCCACGCCTTGGACCATGGCGGGGCTGAAAAAAACCTCTTCGACGCCGTGCTTTCGGCCGAAGGGGCGCAGGTCCCCAAAACCCATCCGCGCCTCCGAGAATACGCTCGGCAAGATATTGGCGGGGGCGCGCGGCAGGTGTCGTTCCGCTCATCCCACGCCTGGGACGCCTTCGCCGCATCGGCCTTCGGAATACGTGCGATGTGGTGCGACCGCCATGGCCAAGCACGCGAGCGCCTGCCCGGAGCGCTCGATCATGAGGTGCGCGCCCTCGCCGAACCGCCGCCTCTGCTAGCTGTTTTTCAAGCGGATTGACGGGAATTGAAATGACGGCGAAACAGGGATCGGCCATAACTCACCTCAGAGACCGAAACGTCTTTTCGGGTAAATTCATAACCGAGCAACTTCACAGACGGCGCAGCCGGGTAAGGCGAGCAAAAATGGGCGGTCTTGTTAGAGACGAAAGGCTGTTCACGCCGGATTTCCTCGACGGTCATGACCGCCTGGTCGCTTTTGACGCGGAGACGACCGGCAAGAGGACGCCGGACGCCGATTTCATCAAGAAGCAGCCTTTCGCCTGGAAGCCGCCGGGCGTCGTGATCGAGGTCGGCTTTGTCGAAATGCTCCGCGGCGATACCGGCTGGCGCAAGGCAAGAACCTGGCGGTCGCTCGTCAACCCGGAGGGTCCGATCGATCCGGCGGCCATTGCAATTCACAAGATTCGCCCGGGTGATTTGAAAAAGGCGCCACGCTTCGCCGCGATCATGCAAGAACTAAAGGACTTTATCGGCGAAGCGTCCATTGTCGCTCATGCCTATAAGAACGAGCGCGACTTCCTCAATTACGAATTCGCTCGGGCCAAGGCGATCAACTGGGGCCAAAACGCCTATGACGAAGAGCGCTACATCTGCACGCAAAGATTGTTCGCGCAGCTTTTCCCCGGCGCCAGCAAATCGCTGACGTCGATGTGCGATCGACTGGCGCTCGACGCCAGCGAGCGAGACGAAAAACATGGCGCCTTGTTGGACGCCGATATGACCGCCGATGCGCTGATCCTGTTGGAGCGCCGGTTGAACGAAGGCGGGAGCGACGCGCCCAGATCCTGGACCTTCGATTGACGCGACCGCGCACAGGATCAATCGACGGAAAGCGAAATCGGAAAGCTCGAGGCGGCGGGGCGCGCGGTGATCCGCGAGGAAAAGGCGCCTGACGCCTTTTTCAGAAGCGCGCGAAGGCTCATCATCTCATCGGTCATCGGTGGTTCCTCGGTTGCGTTGGCGTCTCGCGACCCGAACCTAACCGGAGAATCCTCGGTGGCCGCCGAAAGCCGCTCGCTTCGCTATGGCGCTACGGGGAGCGCGCTTCGCGAGCGGCTTTCTCCCGCCGTGCTGCACCATGCGCTGGGGCACGACCCCGGCGCTCCACGACCGAAAACGAGGGCGCTCACCGTCAACCAGACCACAAGTTGGGACGCGATCTCGTCTCCTGCCTATCCCACCCGTTTCCACCCGTCCGACCCCAGCCGCTCCTGCGGCAGGTATTGGGCCTTGTAGCCCATCTTTTTCGAGCCCTCGACCCAATAGCCGAGGTAGAGGTGGGGGAGGCCGAGGGCGCAGGCTCGGGCGATGTGTTCGAGGATCATGTAGGCGCCGAGCGAGCGTTGCGGTTCGCTCGGGTCGTAGAAGGAATAGACCATCGAAAGGCCGTCCTCGAGCACGTCGGTGAGGCAGGTCGCGACCAGCGCGCCCCGGCCGTTTGCGGTGGGCCGGCGGTAGGACACCAGCCTCGTGTCCACATGGCTGTCCTCGATCATCATGGAATAATCGAGCATCGCCATGTCGGCCATGCCGCCGTCGCTGTGGCGGGAGTCGAGATAGGCGCGGAACAGCGCGAATTGCTCGGCGTCGGCCTGCGCCGCGTTCATGGTCGCGGAGAGGTCGGCGTTGCGGGCGAGAATGCGGCGCTGGGTGCGGCCCGGGTTGAATTCGTCGCACAGGATGCGGACCGAAACGCAGGCCTTGCAATGATCGCAGGCGGGGCGGTAGGCGATGGTCTGGGAGCGGCGGAACCCGGAATGGGTCAATGCGTCATTGAGACTGGCCGCGCGCCGGCCGACCAGATGGGTGAAGACCTTGCGTTCCTCCTTGCCGGGCAGGTAGGGGCAGGGCGCGGGCGAGGTCAGGTAAAACTGCGGCGGGTCGCGCGGCTCGCTGGTCAAGGCCTTTCCCCCTCAAACGGTTCCCGCGAGATCGGCGGGCAATCCCGAACAGGTCATGCGCGGCGTAGCACGATGACCCCAGCCAGAATGTCGTGCAGACATCTTTTGTCCGAAGCGAAGAGCGAAAACAGCAGGATAGGCGGGAAAAGATAGAGGCTCAAGTAGAACAGGACGGCATGGACGGATGCGTTGACGAAGGGGACCCGCGCGCCGTCGGTCAGCCGCATTTCGAGATCCATCGCCTTCATGCCCGGCGTCGCCATGTTCGCGCCGGAGACGGCCAGGCCGTTGTAGAAAAAGGCGACGAGCGGAAAGAGCGACGGCAGCAGCAGCCAGCCGAGCCCCAGGGTCAGCAGGCCGAGCAAGAACCAGAGCGCGAAAGAGAGCAGCGAAACCAGGATCAGGTCGAGCAGGATCGCGAAGACGCGACGCCGCCGCACGCCCTCCAGGGCGCTGGCCGGCAGGGGGGCCAGGGGATAGACCGCGGGACGGCCTGCGTTCCAGCTGTTGGCGTTGCTCATGGTCGCGCGCTCCACGCTTGCTGCGGAAGCTTAATCTGGCGGCGCGCGATGCGCGGCGCAAGAGGCGGCGCGGGGGAAGCCGATCAATCCACGATGGCCGGCGCGTCGAAAATCAGCAGACTGGCGCCTTTGCGCGTCGCGGCGTCCTCGCTCGGCGCGAAGCCGAGCTTTTTCAGAAGCCGCCAGGAGGCGGAATTTTCGCGTGGGCACTCGGCGACGATGCGGCGCTCGGGGAAGACTTCGAGTAGACGGTCGAGCATGCCCGCCGCCATTTCCGCGCCGTAACGCCTGCCATGGTAAGGCGCGCCGAGCCAGAAGCCGATCTCGATATCGAAGGCGTTGCGCGAGAGGGCGCCGGCGCAGCCGATCATGGGCCCGTCCTTGCCCGCGCGAACGGCGGCGAAACAGCCCTTCTGGTCGCGGGGCATGGCGATCAGGGCTTGGGCGTCGGCGAGCGAGAAGGGTTGGCGCAGGAAGGAGACGCCTGCGGCCACCAGGGGATCGTTGGTGAGCACGACGAGTTGAAAGGCGTCCGCGGCCTGAAGCGGCCGGAAGAACAGGCGGCGCGTGTTCAATCCCTCGTCGGGGAACAATTTTTGCTGGATATGCTCAATCCGCGCCGAACTCGCGCCACGCCTGCCGCCCATGCCCAAGCCTCCGCACAGAGGACGTTTCCCCGCATTCCGGCGGAAGCGCCCGGCGCGTGGAGTCCGGCTTGGCGATCAGTCCAGGCCGTTACGCGCTCTTTTTGAGCAATTCCGCCACTTTCGGCGCGAAATAGGTGAGGATGCCATCAGCTCCCGCGCGCTTGAACGCGAGGAGACTTTCCAGCATGGCCTTGTCGCCGTCGAGCCACCCGTTCCGCGCTGCGGCCATGATCATCGCATATTCTCCGGAAACTTGATAGGCGAAGGTTGGCGCGGCAAACCGTAGCTTGACCCGATGGATAATGTCGAGATAGGGGAGGCCGGGCTTGACCATCACCATGTCGGCGCCTTGGTCGAGATCGAGCGCGACTTCGCGCAGGGCCTCGTCGGAATTGGCCGGGTCCATCTGATAGGTGCGCTTGTCGCCCTTCAGCACGGCCTTGGTGCCGATGGCGTCGCGGAACGGGCCATAAAAGGCCGAGGCGTATTTGGCGGCGTAAGCCATGATCTGGACATCGATGAAACCCTCGGCGTCGAGCGCGGCTCGGATCGCGCCGATCCTTCCGTCCATCATGTCCGAGGGCGCGATCACATCGGCGCCGGCGCGGGCCTGGTTGAGCGCCTGTTCGACCAGGATGGCGACGGATTCGTCGTTGAGGATGGTTTCGCCCTCCAACACGCCGTCATGGCCGTGACTCGTGTAGGGATCGAGCGCGACGTCGGTGACCACGCCGATATGGGGAACTTGCCCCTTGATCGCGCGGCAGGCGCGGCAGACCAGATTTTCGGGATTGAGCGCCTCCGAGCCATGGAGGTCGCGCAGGTCGGGATCGGTATAGGGAAAGAGCGCGATCGCCGGAATCGAAAGGTCGGCCGCGCGCCGCGCGGCCGCGACCGCTTGGTCGACCGAAAGGCGTTCGACCCCCGGCATCGAGCCGACCTCGGTGCGGACATTCTCGCCCTCGACGAGAAAGATCGGCCAGATCAGGTCGTCGGCGGTCAGGACGTTCTCGCGCACCAGCCGTCGCGCCCAGTCGGCCTTGCGGTTGCGGCGGGGGCGGTGCGAAAGGGCGAGGGAAGGGCTGAGGGCGGGGCTTTTGGCGTCGGTCATGATCTCGTTTCCGTGAAACTGGCTTCCCATAGCATATCGCGGGAAGGCGGCGAAAAATTTTGCCGGGCATGGTCAAATGCGCTATCGCGGAAGGGGGCGGGAGCAGGACGAGACGATGGACAAGTCGATAAACAGGCTCTCCCCCGCGCGCGGGGAGGCTGATGCGGAAGAGACGGGCGCTATCAGGGTCGGCGCGCGTCCGGGGCCCGAGGCCGAGGAGGCGCGCCGTCTGTTCGCCCTGACCCTGTTCGCCCGCGTCGTCGCGCTGTGGTGGATCGTTCAGGCGCTGGAGCAATGGCTGCGCATCGTCGCTCCGGCGCAAGGCTCCTTCGCCGATCTGACGCCCGCGACGATGACGGCGATCATTTTTTTCGCCGTGCTCAATCCCGTCGCGGCGGTGGGCCTGTGGCTGCTCGCGCCCTGGGGCGGGGTCGTCTGGCTCCTGACCCTGGTGGCGCAGGTTTTCGTGGCCTCGTTCAAGCCGTCCTTCTTCCTCTTCGGTCCCGCGCTCAAATTCGTCGACGCTCTGCTGTTCGCGCTTTATCTCTTCCTGTCCTGGCGCGCCGGCAGCCTTCGCCACGAGCCTTCCGCCATCGAACATTTCATCGTGGGCCTGCGTGAACTGGCGCGCCGGAACAACGACAAAGTTGAATAAACATCAGCGTAAAAACTTGTTTTAATTCACTGAAGATTCACCGCGAATCCCGCAAAACGCGGTAACGAGGGATTCAGCCTGTTGTTTAAACTGGTTTTCATTCGCGCTGTTTAAATTGCGTCCTATCGAGGCGGCCGGATGATTTCGGCGCAATCAAACCGCAGGGACGATCACGATGAACACGATGACGAAAAACAGCCAAGCCGCCGCCCGGGCGGAACGTTGCGCCGAGGTTCGCCCGGTTTACCTTGAAGCCCTGACTTTGGTCGAGCGCCTGCACCGCCGGCTGCTCGACGTCATCAAGGACGAATTCGACCGCCGCGGCCGCTCCGACATCAACGCCGTGCAGGCGCTGTTGCTCTATAACATCGGGGATTCCGAACTCACCGCCGGCGAATTGCGCACTCGCGGCTATTACCTCGGCTCCAACGTTTCCTATAACGTCAAGAAGATGGTTGAGATGGATTATCTCCACCATTCCCGCTCCCGCGTCGACCGCCGCTCGGTCCGCATCAGCCTCACCCCTCAGGGCAAGGAAATCCGCGACATCGTCGCTGGGCTTTACGAAAAGCACGTCCTCACGGTCGAGCAGATCGGCGGCGTGTCGGTCGATGAATTCAGGACGGTCAACAACGCCCTGAGCCGTCTGGAGCGCTTCTGGACCGACCAGATCAAATATCGCCTGTAATCTCCGCGCGCCGCGTTTCCCACCTCGATCTCGGAACGACGCGCCGGGCCCATTTGGCCCGGCGTTTTCATTTGGCTCCCGCAAAACCTTGCGGAAAAGCGGCTTCCGGCCTAAAGAAGCGCCGTCGATCGCCTTAAAATCGCCGCTCTATTCGCGCCTTTTTAACCATCGTCGCCGACTGTTCCGCCTAAGCCCTTCCGCTCCCGTGAGCGCGCCTCCGCGCCGGAACGATCAGCCTGGACCCTTGGGTTAATTGGAGCCTCACTCTTGAAACTCGCCGACTTGTCGCGCTTTCCTCCTTTTTCGCAGCGAATTCCTGGCGCCGCGACTCGTTTCGCCACCCGTTTCGTGTCCCTTTTTGCCTTGGGCGCCGCCGCGGGCGCCTTGGCCTGCGCCGTCCCGGCCTTCGCCATTGACGGTTTCGGCCAGGCTGAATGGGCGCAGCATTATGACGCCGACGCCAGCGTGTCGGTGGAGCGCTCCAGCACGCCGCTGCTGTCGCCGCGCACGCTCGCCGCGACCGAACTGGCGGTCCAGAAATATCAGGCGATCGTGGCGAATGGCGGCTGGAACAAGGTTCCCGCCGCCGCCGCGCTCAAGCTGGGAGCGAGCGGGCCGGCGGTGCTGGCTCTGCGCAAGCGCCTCGCCATCACCGGCGATCTCAATCCGGCGGCTTCGGAATCGGGGATTTTCGATTCCTATGTCGAGGCGGGGGTCAAAAGGTTTCAGGCGCGCCACGGCCTCATCCCGACCGGCGTCGCCAGCCGGGAAACCCTCGCGGTGATGAATGTTCCTGCGGATTACCGCCTGCATCAATTGCAAGTCAATCTCATTCGGCTTCGCTCCTTCGCCGCCAATCTCGGCGATCGTTTCGTCGAGGCCAATATTCCCGCCGCGATGGTCGATACTGTCGAGAACGACACGATCGTCACCCGGCACCGCGCTGGCGTCGGCCGCATCGACCGCCAGTCCCCGGTGATGCAGACCCGCGCGCTCGACGTGGATTTCAATCCCTACTGGACGGTGCCGGCCTCGCTCATCCGCAAGGATCTGATCCCGCGCATGCAGGCCAATCCGAACTACCTGACCGAAAACCACATCCGCATCTACGACAAGAACAACAACGAAATCCAGCCAAGTCAGATCAACTGGCACTCGATGGAAGCCGTCAACTACCGCTTCCGCGAGGATCCGAGCACCGCCAATTCGCTCGGCGTGGTGCGCATCAACATCAACAACCCTTACGGGGTCTATATGCACGACACGCCGGAGAAGGGCGTGTTCGGCGACGACTTCCGCTTCGTCTCCTCGGGCTGCATGCGCCTCCAGAACGTGCGCGACTATGTCGCCTGGCTGCTCAAGAACCAGCCGGGCTGGGACCGCGACCATATCGATCAGGTCATCGCTTCCGGCGAGAGGCTCGACGTGAAGATCGATCCCCCGGTCAATGTCTATTGGGTCTATATCACCGCCTGGGGCACGCCTGAGGGCGTGGCGCAGTTCCGCGAGGACATCTATCAGCGCGACGGCTTCTCGACCGCGAGCGCCGGCGCCGGCCCCCTGGTCCAGCCGATCGCGCAGGACGGCGTCAATCCCAACATCGATCGCGGCCCTGGTCTCGATCCCGGACCGGACGACCGGTAATCGGTCCTTCGCCTTTTCACGCGCCCCGGCGGCCTGGCCTCCGGGGCGCCGCTTTTTCGCGCGCGGCCTTTCTTCGTGGCTTGCCGCGTGATAATTGGCCCCGGAGTCCCTCTCACCAAGGAGCGCGCCATGAGCCCCACCAACGCCGCGACGGCCCAAAAACTCTCCAACAGCTTTTTCGGCGCGTCGCTCGCGGAGTCCGATCCGGAGATCGCCCGCGCCATCGGGCTGGAGCTTGGCCGCCAGCGCAGGGAGATCGAATTGATCGCCTCCGAAAACATTGTTTCGCGCGCGGTGCTGGAGGCCCAGGGGTCGGTGCTCACAAACAAATATGCCGAGGGCTATCCCGGCAAGCGCTATTACGGCGGCTGCCAGTTCGTGGACATCGCCGAAAATCTCGCCATCGAGCGCGTGACCAAACTTTTCGGCTGCCGCTTCGCCAATGTGCAGCCCAATTCCGGCAGCCAGGCCAATCAGGCGGTCTTTCTGGCGCTGCTGCAGCCGGGCGACGTTTTCATGGGCCTCGACCTCGCGGCGGGCGGCCATCTTACCCATGGATCGCCGGTCAATATGTCGGGCCGCTGGTTCCGGCCGGTGTCCTATGGCGTGAGCCACGGAACCGGGCGCATCGACATGGACGAGGTCGAAAGACTGGCCCATGAGCACCATCCGAAACTGATCATCGCCGGTGGCTCGGCCTATGCCCGCTTCTGGGATTTCGCGCGCTTCCGCGCGATCGCCGACGCGGTCGGCGCTTATCTCTTCGTGGACATGGCGCATTTCGCCGGTCTGGTCGCGGGCGGCGCCCATCCCTCGCCCTTTCCCCACGCCCATGTCGTGACCTCCACCACCCACAAGACCTTGCGCGGCCCGCGCGGCGGCCTGGTGCTGACGGACGACGAGGAGATCGCCAAGAAGATCAATTCGGCGATCTTCCCCGGCCTGCAGGGCGGCCCGCTGATGCATGTCATCGCCGGCAAGGCGGTCGCCTTCGGCGAGGCCTTGCGCCCAGAATTCAAGGCTTATGCGCGTCAGGTCGTGGACAACGCCAGGGCGCTGGCGGAAACCTTGCTTGCGGGTGGGCTCGACCTCGTAACGGGCGGCACCGACAACCACCTGATGCTGGTCGATCTGCGGCCCAAGAAAATCACGGGCAAGGCGGCGGAAACCGCGCTTGGCCGCGCTGAAATCACCTGCAACAAGAACGGCGTGCCGTTCGATCCGGAAAAGCCGTGGATCACTTCTGGCATCCGCCTCGGCGCCCCCGCGGCGACTTCGCGTGGCTTCGGAACCGCCGAATTCAGACAGGTCGGCGAGCTGATCGTCGAGACTCTGGACGGCCTCGCCGAGAACGGCGAAGCGGGCAACGGCGGGGTCGAGGCGGCGGTGAAAATGCGCGTTGAGGCCCTGACCGACCGTTTCCCCATCTACTGACCCAAGCCTGAGCGTCACTTTTCAGCCGCGCCCTTGCCTCACGGCCGCGGCTTTTGCGCTTCAGATTGGGGAACAAACGCCCCCGCGCGGCGTTGCCTGATTGATGGCGCGGCGCTGGAAACCGCGCGGACGCGGATACGCAGAAAGGCGAAAACTGTTGAAATTTGGGGCGCCAGGACCAGGACCGGCGGAACTGCTCGACCTTCGGCGGCGCGACGGCGCCAAACTGGCGCTCTTCCTCGATTTCGACGGCACATTGCTCGAAGTGGCGCCGACCCCCGGCGCCGCGGTCGCGCCGGAGGGTCTGCCAGATCTATTGGGCGAGCTTTCAGCCGCACTGGGTGGCGCGCTCGCTTTGGTGACCGGACGCGAGATCGCCGATCTCGATCTCCGGCTTGCGCCCTATCGAGGGGCGGCGGCGGGAGTTCATGGCGCGGAAATCCGCTTCGATCCAGAGCGCCAAGCCACCCTTAAAGCCGAGGCGCTTGATCCCGCGGTGCTGGAAGACATCAGACGGCTCGCCGGTTTCGAGCCGCGCTTCCTGATCGAGGACAAGGGCGCTTCGATCGCGGTTCATTTCCGCGCCGCCGAGACGGCTGAGCCGTTTCTCGAACGCAAACTGACGGATTATGTCGCCGGGTCGCGCGGCGGCCTGCGCCTGTTGCGGGGCCGCAAGGTGTTCGAAGTCCTCGGCGGCGGCTTTTCCAAGGGCGAGGCGGTCGCGCGTTTCATGGCGGCGCAGCCCTTCGCCGGCCGGACGCCGGTGATGATCGGCGACGACCTTACGGACCAACTGGCGATGCAGGCCTGTATTGCGCTGGGCGGTTTCGGTTTCGCTGTCGCGGGCGATCTTTTTCGCGCCGACCAGGCCGATTTCGCGGGGCCGGAAGCGGTGCGCGCCTGGCTCCGGGAGCTGGCGGCGCTCATGGGAGACGCGGGAGGGCGAGCGCCATGACGATCCAACCTTCGCTGGATGTCGCCGTGATCGGCAACGGCAATCTGTCGGCCCTCGTGGACCGCTCGGGCGCCATTGTCTGGATGTGCTGGCCGCGGGTGGACGGCGACCCGGTGTTCTGCGCCCTGATCGACGGCGAAAGCCCCGAGGACGGCTTCTTTTCCGTCGCCTTCGACGACGACAAGGGCGAGACCGAACAGAGCTATCTGCGCAATTCGGCCATCGTCCGCACCGTCGTGCGCTCGGGCGGCGGGGCCGCCTTCTCGATCACCGATTTTGCGCCGCGTTTCGACTTTCATGGCCGGCTCTACAATCCGCCCACCATCGTGCGCATTCTCGAGCCCTTGTCGGGCCTGTGCCGCATCCGCATCCGGATGCGTCCGCGCATGTGCTCTGGCAGCCTGCGTCCGCGTCCGGCGATCGGCAGCAACCATGTGCGTTACGCGACGGACGGCGGCTCGATCCGGCTCACCACGGACGCGCCGATCTCTTACGTCGTGACCGAAGGCGCCTTTGTCCTGTCGCGGCGTCTGACTCTGATTCTCCACGCCGACGAGCCCCTGGCGGATTCGATCGCGCGCGTCGGCCGCGAATTCCAGGACAAGACCCTGGAGGGCTGGCAAGGCTGGGTGCGCCATCTCAATCTGCCGTTCGAATGGCAGGAAACCGTGATCCGCGCCGCCATCACCCTGCAGTTGTGCAGTTTCGAGCAGACCGGGGCCATTGTCGCGGCGCTCACCACCTCGATCCCCGAGGCGCCGGGCTCGCAGCGCAACTGGGATTACCGCTATTGCTGGATTCGCGACGCCTATTTCACCGTGCTCGCCCTCAATCGCGTCGGCGCCTCGGTGACCATGGAGCATTTCATCGATTACGTGACCAATGTGATTTCGATGGAGGGCGGCGCGAACCTGCGGCCGGTTTACGCCGTCCTGCCGGAGAAAAATCTGGAGGAGCGGACCGCGCCGGATTTTTCTGGCTATCGTGGCCAAGGTCCGGTGCGGATCGGCAATGACGCGGTCAATCAGATCCAGCACGACGTCTATGGCAGCGTGATCCTTGCCGCCTCGCAGATGTTCTTCGACGATCGTTTGCCGAAAAAGGGCGACGAAGCCTTGTTCGCCATGTTGGAGCCGCTCGGCATGCGGGCGCTCGCCGTGGCGCTGACGGTGGATTCCGGCATCTGGGAATATCGCGACAAGCCCTCGATTCACACCTATTCGGCCGCCATGTGCTGGGTCGCCTGCGACCGGCTGGCGCGCATCGCGACGCGGCTCGGCCTGCACGAACGCGCGCAGCAATGGCGCAAATCGGCCGACGGCTTGCGCGAGACGATTCTCGCGCGCGCCTGGAACCCCGGCTTGAAGGCGTTCACCGGCAGCCTCGATTCCGACCATATCGACGCCAGCGCGCTGCTGCTCGCCGAACTCGGCCTGGTGAGGGCCGACGATCCGAAATTTGTCTCGACCGTCGAGGTCATCGGCCATGCCCTCGGGCGCAAGGGCTATCTCTTCCGTTACGCCGAGCCCGACGATTTCGGCGCGCCCTCGACCGCCTTCACCATCTGCAGCTTCTGGTATGTCGAGGCTCTCGCCGCGATCGGCCGCGCCGACGAGGCGCGGAGCCTGTTCGAGAAAATTCTCGCCCGCCGCAATCACGTCGGGCTTCTGTCGGAGGACATCGATCCGGAAACCGGCGAGCTCTGGGGCAATTTTCCGCAGACCTATTCGCTGGTTGGCATCATCCTCTGCGCCTGGCGCCTGTCGAAGAACTGGGAGGAGGCGCGATGACCAGCGCGCGGCAGAAATTCAGGGATTTCATTGGCAGGCCCGGCGTCCTCTACTCCCTGCTCGGCGTCGCCGCCGGCGTTATCCTGATCGCCTCCCTTGCGTCGCTGTCGTCGCTGATCGTCAATGGCTGGATCAGGCACGATATGGACATGCGCGCCGAACTGATCTACCGCTCGATCCGCGACCAGGCCGCAGCGTCTGGCGTCAGCGAGAAAAGCGTGCTGAGCAAGGTCATGCAGCAGATTTCCGAGGATGAGAGGATTCTCGGCCTCGGATTCTGCACCCGGGACGGCAAGCTCGCGATCTCGACGTCTGAAATGCCGGCCAACCTCGATTGCGCCGAATTCGCGCATCAGACGGCGGAGGGAGCGACGTTCATCACTCCAAAGGGCGAGCACATCCGAATCAATTTCTTCCCGCTAACCGTGGGCGAGACTTCGGGAAAGCTCTTGGTCGTCCATGATCTCGACATTGTCGATCAACGCGAACGCGACGCGCGCCTTTTTGTGACGGTGACGATGGCGACGGTGGCCGCGGCCTTCGCCATTCTCGCCATGGTCCTGGCCCTTGCCTTGCGACGAAGCTGGATGCAATCCCTGCGGCGGGCCCTGGAAGAAAGCGCTCGTCCGGCGTCCGACGCGGCGGGGCCGGGAGTCCTGGCGAACCGTGACCGCCAGATCGATGCGCTGCTCGCGGATATCCGCGTCCGAAGGAGGTTCACCCATGGCGTTTCGGCCAAATGGTCGCCCGAGAGTCTGCGCGATCTGCTGCATGACGAATTGCCCGGCGCCCAGGTGATCATCGTCTCCAATCGCGAGCCCTATATCCATAATCGGATCGATGGCGAAATCCGGCTGCAAATCCCGGCGAGCGGGCTGGTCTCGGCGCTGGAGCCGGTGATGCGGGCCTGCCGCGGCGTCTGGATCGCCCATGGGGGGGGCTCCGCGGATCGCGACACGGTCGATCGTGACGACCGGCTGCCGGTCCCGCCAGCCGATCCGGCTTATAGCCTGCGCCGCGTCTGGCTCAGCGATGAGGAGCAGGACGGCTATTATTACGGCGCCGCCAACGAGGGGCTTTGGCCGCTCTGCCACATCGCCTTCATCCGTCCGACCTTCCGCGAGCAGGACTGGGCGATGTACAAGGCCGTCAATCAGCGTTTCGCCGACATCGTCGTGGAGGAGGCGACCTGCGAAAACCCGGTCGTGCTGGTTCAAGATTATCATTTCGCGCTGCTGCCGCGCATGGTCCGCAAACGCCTGCCCAAAGCGACAATCGTGACCTTCTGGCATATTCCCTGGCCCAACGCCGAGACTTTCTCGATCTGTCCGTGGCGCGAGGAAATCCTCGACGGCCTGCTCGGCTCGTCGATCCTCGGCTTCCACACCCAGTACCACTGCAACAATTTCTTTGACGCCGCCGACCGCTGCATCGAAAGCCGGATCGACCGCGAGAATTCCTCGATCTGGCTGCGCTGCGCCGAGACTTTGGTGCGGCCCTATCCGATCTCGATCGAATGGCCGCCGCGCGCGCTCGCCGGCCAGCCGCCGGCCGCGCAATGCCGCGCCAATGTCCGCGCCCGCTTCGGCCTCGGCGAGGATGTCCGCATCGCTGTAGGCGTCGAACGCTTCGACTACACCAAAGGCATTCTCGACCGGATGCGCGCGGTGGACGATCTCTTGACCCAGTCGTCGGAATGGATTGGGAAATTCGTGCTGATCCAGGTCGCGGCGCCGACGCGCTCGAAGCTCGACGCCTACGCCGCCCTGCAGCGCGAAGCTGAAGCGCTGGCCAACGAGATCAATGCGCGATATGCGCGGGAAGGATGGAAGCCGATCCATCTGGTCGTGCGTCATCATGAGCCGGACGAGGTGTTCGAATTGTTCCGCGCCGCCGACGCTTGCGTGGTGTCGAGCCTGCACGACGGCATGAATCTCGTCGCCAAGGAATTCGTCGCCGCCCGCGACGACCGGCGCGGCGTGCTGATCCTGTCGAGCTTCGCTGGCGCCGCCTTCGAACTGCCGGAGGCCCTGATCGTCAATCCCTATGATTCCCACGGAATGGCCAAGGCCTATGACCGGGCTTTACGCATGAGCGCGGAGGAGCAGGCCGACCGCATGCGGGTGATGGGGGAGCAAATCAGCGACCGCAATGTCTATCGCTGGGCGGCGCAAATGCTGCTCGACGCCGCCTGGCTGCGCAAACGCGAGAAGATCGCTGCGCGGGCGTGAGTCCTTCGCCAGCGGACAAAACGCGGGGGACGGAATTCAGCCCCTGCCGGCGGCCTTCTTCCTGGCCGGCTTTTTCGTGGGCGCGTCGGGCTCGAAAGGCGGCTCGTCGGACTCGACGATGGCTTTCCTCGCCTTGGCCGTTTTCGCGGCCTTGGCCGCGGGCTTTTTCGCCGCCGCCTTTTTCGCCGCGGGCTTTTTGGGCGCCTTGACCCCGCCGGCCGCGATCCGGTCCTGGATGAGACGGATCGCCTGTTCCAGCCCGATGTCGTCGAGCGTCATCGACTTGGGCAATGTGGCGTTGATCTTTTCCCATGACACATAGGGGCCGAAGCGTCCCGCGCGGGCGACGATCTGGCCGCCGTCGGGATGTTCGCCAAGGATACGCCCGCCGCCCGGCGCGCCGGAGGCCTTGGCGTTGACCAGCTCCACCGCCTTTTCCAGCGTCAGGCCGGTCATGTCGGTTCCCCGCGGCAGGGTGGCGTTGACCTTGCCCCAGGCGAGATAAGGCCCGAAACGGCCGGCCTTGAGGGCGATGGCGCCGCCTTCGGGATGGTCGCCGATCACGCGGATTTCACCGCCCGCGCCCCGCGCGCCGCCCGCTTCCTTGGTGATGATCAGGTCGATGGCGCGATTGGCCCCGATCTCCAGGACATTGTCGTCCTTGGTGAGATTGGCGTAGGTTTTTCCGTGCTGGACATAAGAGCCGTAGCGGCCGATGCCGGCCAGAATCGGCTCGCCGGTCTCAGGATGTCTCGCCACCTCGCGCGGCAGCGCCAGCAGCGCCAGCGCCTTGTCCAGCGTGACGTCCTCCGGCTTGAGCGTGGAGGGCAGGGAGGAGCGCGGCGGCTTGTCGCCTTCGCCTTGCTGAACATAGGCGCCGAAGCGCCCGTCGCGCAGAGTGATTTCCTGTCCGGTCTTGGGGTCCTCGCCCAAAACCTTCACGCCCGGGCGCTCGCCCTCGGCGCCCGCCGACATTTCGCCGCGGTCGGACAGAGTGCGGGTATATTTGCACTCCGGATAATTCGAACAGCCGATGAAGGCGCCGAACTTGCCGAGTTTCAGCGACAATTGTCCGTTGCCGCAAACGGGGCAGGCCCTGGCGTTGGAGCCGTCTTCCTTGGCCGGGAAAATATGCGGCCCCAGCAGATCGTTGAGGCTGTCGAGCACCTGCGCGGTGCGCAGATCCTTCGTGCCGTCGATGGCGGCGGAGAAATCGCGCCAGAAATCGCGCAAAACCTGCTTCCAGTCGATTTCGGCGTTGGAAATCCGGTCGAGCTGTTCTTCCAGCCCGGCTGTGAAGCCATATTCGACATAACGGCCGAAGAAGCTTTCGAGAAAAGCGATGACCAGCCGGCCCTTGTCCTCGGGGACGAGGCGCTTCTTTTCGAGTTTGACGTAATCGCGGTCGCGCAGCACCGCGAGAGTCGCGGCATAGGTCGAGGGGCGGCCGATGCCCAGTTCTTCCATGCGCTTGACCAGCGTCGCCTCGGTATAGCGCGGCGGCGGCTCGGTGAAATGCTGGGTGGCGTCGATCTTGTCCTTTTGCAGGACCTCGTCCCTGGCCAGAGGCGGCAGGCGGCCGGACTCCTCGTCCTCCTCGTCGTCCTTGCCTTCCTGATAGAGTTTCAGGAAACCGTCGAAACGCACAACCTGTCCGGTGGCGCGCAGGTCGAGCGCGCGGCTTCCAACTTTCGCTTCGATTTCGGCCGTCGTGCGCTCCAGAAGCGCGGATTCCATCTGGCTTGCCACCATGCGGGTCCAGATCAGCTCATAGAGCTTCGCCTGATCGGGCTGGACATGGCGCGCCATGTCCCTCGGCAGGCGGGACACATCGGTGGGGCGGATCGCCTCGTGCGCTTCCTGGGCGTTCTTGGCCTTGACCTGATATTTGCGTGGCGCATGCGGGACATATTTGTCGCCGAATTCGCGGCCGATCACCGATCGGGCGGCGGAAATGGCCTCGGGCGCGACGTCCACGCCGTCGGTGCGCATATAGGTGATGAGTCCGACAGTCTCGCCGCCGATATCCACGCCCTCATAAAGTTTTTGCGCCACCCGCATCGTCATTTCCGGCGCCATGCCGAGTTTGCGCGAGGCTTCCTGCTGCAGGGTCGAGGTGGTGAAGGGCGCATAGGGGTGGCGCTTGGCCGGCTTGGACTCGACCGAGACGACCTTGAACGCCGCGTTTTCGAGGTCGCGCTTGAAGGCCTCGGCTTCCGCGCCGGCGCCGATGTCCAGCCGCGAGATTTTTTTGCCGTCGGCTCCCACCAGGCGCGCGGAAAAAGGCGCGCCGGCCTGGCTGCGCAGATGCGCGATCAGCGACCAATATTCGCGCGCGACGAATTTCTCGATTTCAAGCTCGCGGTCGCAGACCAGGCGCAAAGCCACCGATTGGACGCGTCCCGCCGAACGCGCGCCGGGCAGCTTGCGCCACAGCACCGGCGAGAGATTGAAGCCGACCAGATAATCCAGCGCGCGGCGGGCGAGATAGGCCTCGACAAGGCTTTCGTCGATCCGGCGGGGATGTTTCATCGCCTCCAGGATCGCGTCCTTGGTGATCGCGTTGAACACCACCCGCTCGACCGGCTTGTCTTTCAGGACGCGCTTGGCGCGCAAGACCTCCAGCACATGCCAGGAAATGGCCTCGCCCTCGCGGTCCGGGTCGGTGGCGAGAACGATTCTGTCGGCGTTCTTGACCTTGGCGGCGATGTCGGACAGGCGCTTGCCCGCCTTGCCGTCCACTTCCCACAGCATTTTGAAATCGGCGGCGGGATCGACCGAGCCGTCCTTGGCGGGCAGGTCGCGCACATGGCCGAAGGAGGCCACGACATCGAAATTCCGGCCCAGATATTTGTTGATCGTCTTGGCCTTGGCGGGCGATTCGACGATGACGACATCCATGCGGCAACCCCGAGGGCCGTGCGACCGGCCCGCAAACTTCCGGGCCCCCCGGCCCCGAACGGCGGGGGAAAATGGGCGAGCGGGGCGCTGATGTCAAATGGTCCTTGCGTAGCGCATGAAATTTGCGCATGCATCTCGCGCCGCCGCCGCTTTCCCGGATCGAGCCCGAAAATGTCCTTTCCCGGCTTTTCCTTCCCCCATAAGCACCTGTTGGGCATAGAGGGCCTCAACCGGCTCGACATCCTCCATCTGCTCGATCTCGCCGAAAAGGCGATTCTCGTGTCGCGCCAGGTGGAGAAGAAAAAGGACACGCTCTCCGGCCGCACCCTGATCAACCTGTTCTTCGAGGCCTCGACCCGCACCCAGTCGTCCTTCGAACTCGCCGGCAAGCGACTCGGCGCCGATGTGATGAACATGTCGGTGGCGACCAGCTCGGTCAAAAAGGGCGAGACGCTGATCGACACCGCGATCACGCTCAACGCGATGCGGCCCGACATTATCGTGGTGCGCCATCATCAGGCCGGCGCCGCCCATCTTCTGGCGCGAAAGGTCGATTGCGCCGTGGTCAACGCCGGCGACGGCGCCCATGAGCATCCGACGCAAGCCCTGCTCGACGCTTTGACCATGCGCCGCGCCAAGGGCCGGGTCGAGGGGCTGGTGGTGGCGATCTGCGGCGACGTGCTCCATTCGCGCGTGGCGCGCTCCAACATCATCCTGCTGTCGGCGCTCGGCGCGCGGGTGCGCGTGGTCGGGCCGTCCACCCTGATGCCCACCGGCATCGGCCGAATGGGCGTCGAGGTTCATCACAACATGCGCGATGGCCTGCGCGACGCCGACATCGTGATGATGCTGCGCCTGCAGCGCGAGCGCATGTCCGGTTCCTTCATTCCCTCGACCCGCGAATATTTCCGCTTTTTCGGGCTCGATTCCGACAAGCTGGCTTATGCCAGGCCCGACGCTCTGGTGATGCATCCGGGGCCGATGAACCGGGGCGTGGAAATCGATTCCAGCGTCGCCGACGGCGAGCAGAGCCTGATCCGCGAACAGGTCGAAATGGGCGTCGCCGTGCGCATGGCGGTGCTGGAGGCTTTGGCGCGCAATCTGCCCAACGCATAAGCAAAGCAAGAAGAAATAATTTACTTTGTATTCGGAGCGAATCGCCTATCCTGATCTCAGCGAGGAGCAGGCCGATGGCGTCACTCAAAGGAAAGCGCGCAAAAGCCGCTCCCGCTTTGTCTCCAGTAAATCCGCATATCCCTCCACCGTGCTGTTCGCCTTGAGCTGACAGCGCGCCCGTCGATTCACATCCGAGGAGTCTGCGCGTGGGCAAGCAACTGGACCGAAGAAAGAGCCGCAATTCCCGTCAGCATGGAGACGCCGAAATCATCGAGTTCAAGGGAAGCAAGTTCCAGAAAGATCGCGTGCTTCCTCCCATCAAGGCCCTCAATCCCACGCAGGCGCAATATCTCGCCGCTTTGAAATCCAGCCAGCAAGTCGTCGTCCTCGGCCCCGCCGGAACCGGAAAGACCTGGATCGCCGCCACACACGCCGCCGATCTCTTCCGCGCCGGGCGCATCGAAAAAATCATCCTCACCCGCCCCAATGTTCCCTGCGGCCGCTCGCTCGGCTTTTTCCCCGGCTCGCTCCAGGAAAAATTCGCGCCCTGGGCGGTTCCGATCGTGGACGCGATCAAGGAGCGCATCGGCGACGCGGCCTTCGACATCGCGCTGAAGCGCGGCAATATCGAAATGGCGCCCTTCGAGGTCATGCGCGGGCGCTCATGGAAAAACGCCTTTATCCTGCTCGACGAGGCGCAGAACACCACGGTCTCCGAGATCAAGACCTTTTTGACCCGCGTCGGCGAGAACTGCGTCAGCGTGGTCAATGGCGACGTCAACCAGTCCGACATCCATCAGGCTTCAGGCCTGCGCAAGATGATCGACCTGATCCGCGCCCACGGCCTCCCGGTGCCGGTGGTCGAATTCGAGATCGACGACATCGTGCGCTCAGGCGTCTGCGCCATGTGGGTGCGGGCGTTTGAAGGCGAGGGCGCCGCGTTTTAGCGCGGCGCATTCCAGCCCTCTTCCCGTGCGGCGAAGGCGTGGTCGGGGACAATGAGCGTTTAACCCGAATCCAGACGCAGGGGCCGATCCTCGTGCGCAACCGGCTCGCCGCGTTGCCGCCGCTGTGACCTCGACCGGTTGCCCGGCAGCTGGCGGCGGAAACCCGCTTTCCCAACCCGCCCCTTCGCCGATCGCGGCGTCTTGCCGCGGTCTGCCGCTCGCAGGCGACACCGACCTCCGGACGAATCCGGCCGCCGACGACCAACCGGCCTTCCGGCTGGTCGCCCGTCTACGGCTGCGCCATATCGTCTGGGGGCGCGGGTTGCCGGAGGCATGACGCCAGGCGGCCGGATCTAATCCAGTTTCTTAAAGAGGAAACGGGTCGAAGGCGCGCCCTGCCGCCGCGAGGCGGGCGTCGAGCAGGCCACTTTGCCGCGACATGGCGGCGCGTCATGGCGCCGCGAACTTGCCCGTCCAGCCAGGGAATCGACGCTACGCTGGCGGGAAGCGAAGTTTCCCTGTTTCCGCTCTGAGTCTGGCCCGAAAGGCGCGGAATTGGCGCATTGACCGCGGTGGCGCGCGGTTGGCACGGCGCATGCTGTTTCACTCGTCGTCCGGCGGCGGACCATCTGTCCGATGGCGGATCGCGCGAATCGACCGAAAGCGCGCGGAAACAACATGGAGGAAACGCGATGTCCACTCTGAAAGAGCAGCTTGCCGCACGGGTCAAGGAATACGATCACTGGGCGACTAGGCGGCGTTACGGCGCCGACGGCCCCAACAACCGCAGGCTCTGGGTTCTCGCCTGCATGGATGAGCGCCTGCCGGTGGACGAAGCCCTCGGTATCCGCGTCGATTCGCCCGCGGGCGGCGGCGACGCCCATTGCTTCCGCAACGCGGGGGGAATTGTCACCGACGACGCCATCCGCTCGGCGATGCTGACCTGCAACTTTTTCGGGACCAAGGAGATCGTCATCGTCCAGCATACCCAGTGCGGCATGCTGTCGGCCAACGCCAACGACCTTGAAGCCGCCCTGCGCAAGCGCGGCGTGGACATCGACAGCCTGACCCTCGATCCTACCCTTCCCGAGTTGAGCCTTGCCAAAGGCGGCTTCGCGAAATGGATCGGCATGATGGACGACGTCGATCAAGCCTGTATGCGGACGGTGGAAACCTTCCGCAATCATCCGCTCATCCCCCGCGACGTCGTGGTCAGCGGATGGATCTGGGAGGTCGAGACCCGGCGTCTGCGGGCGCCCAGCCTCGACGCCTCCCGCACCGGCAGAACCGACGTGACGTCCGCACAATTCGGCGTCAAGGAAGGCCAGCCTCCGCGTTGGTCGTAAAACTCCGCGCCGCCCCCGCCGGCGACTCCGCCGGCGGGGGCTCCGATCAAGACGAGGTCATCCGAAACCAGGCGGGGGAACGTCCATGCCGACCTATGATTATTTTTGCCCCAGTTGCCGGCATTCCTTTGCCGCTCACCACAAAATGTCCGAACCGCGCCCTTCCTGCCCCCAATGCGGCGGCTTGGTCGAACGGGCTTTCCTCACGGCCCCGGCCATTCACGGCGGCGCCGCGCGCGGCCGCGAAGCCGCGATTCGCTCGCTCACCGCAACCGCGGCCGACAGTGGACACGGCCCCAAATGCCCCTGTTGCCATTGACGGAAGCATCCGCCCGCAGACGGCGGACGTCTTCTGCGGTCACCCAGTTGGATTCCCCGCCGCCGATCGCCTAATGTGGTGACGTGGCCGGCCGGAGACGGCGCTCCGCTCCGGCCGCGCCCGTTCTCCTTTCGCGACGATCGACGAGGTGAATTCATGGCGCAGTTCCCTGCGAAGTCGCTCACGCCGATTTCGTTCCTGCAGTCGTTCATTTGCCAAAGCGCTCGAACGCTCGAACGCCAGGGCGGAAGCAGCGGCTTGGAGCGTTTCATCGAAGGGGTGGGGCTGGCCGCCAGCTTTTCCCTCGAAATGAACGCCCGTGACGACTTGGGCTGCGCCGGCGCGATCACCCCCGACGCCTATGCCGAGATCATCATCGCCCTCAAGAATGAGATCGGCGGCCATTTCTCACGCGCTTCGGCCGAAGCAGGCGCGGTCCGGATCGTCAATCGCATCTGTCCGTTTGGCGACCACGTCAAGCAGGCGCCCGAATTGTGCCGGATGACGGCCAGCGTGTTCGGAGGCATCGCGGCGCGCAATTTCGGCTATGCCAAGGTCGAATTGAAGCAGCGGATCGCGCTCGGGCACGAATGCTGCGAGGTTTGCGTCCATCTTGATCCGGCGACGGTCGGCGACCGGCCCGGCGACGAATACCACCGCGAGGGCGACGAGATTGTCTCGCGCTCAGGATCGTCCGAAGCCCGGGCGCGCGTCGAGGCGCGGTTGCGACAGGTGTGGCGTCCGCCCGCCGCCGATCATACCGGCCGGACGCGGCCGCCGCCCGCCATCGTCGCCGAGTCGGCGAGCCTGCGCGCGGTTCTCGAGGTCATCGAAACCATTGCGCCGACTCCGGCGACCATCCTCATCACCGGGGAAACGGGTGTAGGCAAGGAGGTCGTCGCTCGATCCATCCACGCCATGAGCGAGCGGGCCGACCGCAACTTTCTCGCCATAAATTGCGGCGCGATTCCCGAATCCCTGATCGAAAGCACGCTGTTCGGCCACGAGAAGGGCGCATTCACCGGCGCCTTTACTGTCCACCAGGGCTTTTTCGAACGGGCCGACCGCGGGACGCTCCTGCTTGACGAAATCGACAGCCTGCCGGTCGCTGCGCAGTCCCGCCTGCTGCGTGTCCTTCAGGAGGGCGAGTTCGAGCGGGTCGGCGGGCGTCGGACATTGCGGACGGATGTGCGCATTATCGCCGCGTCGAACCAGGATTTGGAAGACGCGGTGCGCCGAGGCCGGTTCCGCAGCGACCTTTATTATCGCTTGAAGGTCATCCCGATCCATATTCCGCCGCTGCGCGACCGTCCCGACGATCTTGGGCCGCTCGTGCGTCATTTCCTCGACCGACTGGCGCAAAAATACGGCGGCGTCGCCAAAACTCTGGACGAAGGGGTGTGGCGCCGCATTCGCAGTTATTCCTGGCCCGGCAATTTGCGGGAACTGGAAAACGTCATGGAGCGGGCGTTTCTGTTCAGCCGCGGTCCGATCATCGATCGCATCGACGTCGGAGCCGATCTCGTCCCGGATGCGAAATCGCCGTTGGCGACGGCGCCCTTGCGGTTGCTGCGCGATGACGCCGCCAGAGAGGCCGAAGGCAAAGCCATCGCCGATGCGCTGCGGCAAAGCGGCGGCAATGTCCGCGCCGCCGCCCGCCGGATGGGCGTTACGCCGCGCGCCCTGCACATGCGCCTGAAACGTCTGGGCATCGCCGCCGTCGCTTTTCGCGGCCATGGTTCGGGAAATCCGGCCGAATAATTTCCGCTTGCCGAAAACGGGGGCTTGTCCCCGCCCGAGGGCCCAACGACCGGCGCCGGACGATTGCCTTCGGCAAACGCGGTCGCGAGTCGCCTCTTATTGGGGCGAAGAGCCATCGACGGGAGGTCCGCATGAGTCATGCGGACCTCATGTCACCCGCTTCTGAAATAATCGCCCGATTTGCCGCCAGTCTTTTGAACCAGCGCGATTCCCTCGATCCGCATGGCGCGATCGGCGGCTTTCAGCATGTCGTAGATCGTCAGGCAGGCGACCGAGACGGCGGTCAGCGCCTCCATTTCCACGCCCGTTTCGCCCAAAACTTTTGCTCGCGCAACGACCCGGAGGCCGGGGAGCGACTCGTCCGGCGCAATCTCGACCTCGACCTTGGTCAGGTTGATCGGGTGGCACAGCGGGATGAGCTCATGGGTCTTCTTCGCCGCCATGATCCCGGCGATGCGCGCGGCGGCGAAAACGTCACCTTTCTTCGCCTGGCCTGAAAGGCACAAGGCCAGCGTTTCCGCCTTCATCACCACGGCGCCGCGCGCGACAGCCTCGCGCGCCGAGCGCGGCTTGTCCGAGACATCGACCATGAATGCCTCGCCCGCCGCGTTGATGTGGGTCAGGGCTGGCCTTTTCGGGCTCATGCCGGCTGGGCGGCTGGCGCGCCGGTGAGGAGGCGGTGGGTCGCTTCCTTCACATCGGGCTGACGCATCAGGGATTCGCCGACGAGGAAGGCGTTGACGCCGGCCTTGCGCAGCCGCGCGATGTCGTCATGTGAAGAAATGCCGCTTTCGGCGACGATCAGCCGGTCCTTGGGCGCGCGGGCGGCGAGGCGCTCGGTGGTTTCGAGCGAGACAGAAAAATCGCGCAGGTTTCGGTTGTTGATCCCGACCAGCCGTGTCTCCAAAGCCAGCGCCCGGTCGAGTTCGGCTTCGTCATGGGCTTCGACCAGCACGTCCATGTGCAGGTCGTGGGCGGCGGTGTTGAGCGCCTTGGCCTCGCGGTCGTTGACGCAGGCCAGGATAATGAGAATGCAATCGGCCCCGGCCGCGCGCGCCTCGTAAACCTGATAGGGGTCGAACAGGAAATCCTTGCGCAGCGCCGGCAGATGAGTTGCGGCGCGGGCGGCGGTGAGATCGTCGAGCTTGCCCTGGAAGGAAGGGCCGTCGGTAAGGACCGAAAGGCAGGTGGCGCCGCCCGCCTCATAGGCGCGGGCGAGCGCCGGCGGGTCGAATTTCTCCCGGATCAGGCCCTTGGACGGGCTGGCCTTCTTCACCTCGGCGATCAGGGCCGGCAGGCCTGCGCGGACCCGGGACTCGATGGCGCGCAGAAAACCGCGCGGCGGGTCGCGGTCATGGGCCCTGCGCTCCAGGGTGGCGAAAGGCACGCGCACCTTCGCATCCGAGATTTCGGTGCGCTTATAGGCTTCGATCTTTCTCAATATGTCCGACATGACCTGACCTTAGCGCCTATTTCGCCGCCTGTGTACTTCGGCTTTCCGCCTGATTGGAAATTTTTATCAGTTTTTCGAGCGTCGCGCGCGCCCGGCCGCTGTCGAGCGCCTCTTCGGCAAGGCGGCGCCCCGTCTTGAGGTCTGCGGCCTTGCCGGCCACGATCAGGGCGGCGGCGGCGTTGAGCGCCGCTATGTCGCGATAGGCGTTCTTCTTCCCGCCAAGAACGGCGCGCAGGGCGGCGGCGTTATGGGCTGGGTCGCCGCCGCGCAGTTCGGCGAGCGTGGCGCGGGGCAGGCCGGCGTCTTCCGGCGTGATCGAGAAGCGGCGGGTGCGGCCGGAGTCGAGTTCGATGATTTCCGTCGGGCCGGTGGTGGTGATCTCATCGAGACCGTCCGATCCATGGGCGATCCAGACCTTTTCGGCGCCCAGCCGGTCCAGCGTCTGGGCGATGTGGTCCATCCAGCGCGCGTCGGCGACGCCGATCAACGCCCGTTTCACGCCCGCCGGGTTGGAGAGCGGGCCGAGCAGGTTGAACAGGGTGCGGACGCCAAGCTCCTTGCGAGTGGGCGCGACGAGCGCCATGGCGGGATGATGGGCTTGGGCGGTCATGAAGCCGATATTGGCCTCGCGCAGGCATGTTTCGACATTTTCGACCGGAGCGCCGATCCGCACGCCCAGGCCGGTCAGCACGTCGGAGGCGCCGGAAAAGGAGCTGGCGGCGCGATTGCCATGCTTGGCGACCGGCGCGCCGCAGGCGGCGACGATAATCGCCGTGAGGGTCGAGATATTGTAGGTTTGCGCTCCGTCGCCGCCCGTGCCGACGACGTCGATGGCGCCCTCCGGCGCCGTCACCCGCAACATGCGCGCGCGCATGGCGGAAACCGCGCCGGTCAACTCGTCCAGCGTCTCTCCGCGCACGCGAAGGCCCATGAGGAAGGCGCCGATCTGCGCGGGCGAGGCCTCGCCGGAAAGGATCAGGCCGAAGGCTTCCTCGGCCTCTGGGCGGCTCAAGGACTTGCGGTCGGCGATCTTGGCGAGAAAGGGCTTGAAGGCTTCCATAAATCTCTACCGGATTCGTTGCCGCGCCGGTTGACGACGTCGGACGCCGATGCTTCCGCAGGAAGCAATGGCAAATGAGTCAATGCCTTTTGGCGGCGTTCCAGGCTTTCGCCAGATCGAGGAAATTGCGCAGCAGGGCGTGGCCGTGTTCCGAAGCGATGCTTTCAGGATGGAACTGCACGCCATGGGTCGGGCGGGTGATATGGCTCAGGCCCATGATCAGGCCGTCCCCGGTGTTGGCGGTGACCGCGAGTTCGGTCGGCAGCGTGTCGCGGCGCACCACCAGGGAGTGGTAGCGCGTGGCTTTGAAGGGGCTGGGCAGGCCGCGGAACACCATTTCCCCGGTGTGGAAGATTTCGGCGATCTTGCCGTGGATCGGCTGGGGCGCGCGCACCACCTCGCCGCCGAAGGCCTCGCCGATGGCCTGATGGCCGAGGCAGACGCCGAAGATCGGGATGCGCGGGCTCGCCACCCGGATCAGATCGAGGCAGATTCCAGCTTCGTGCGGCGTGCAGGGACCTGGCGAGAGCACGATGCAGTCCGGCTCCTCGTCCGCGACCTCTTCGGCGGTCGCCGCATCGTTGCGCAGAACCTTGACCTTGGCGCCGAGTTCGCCGAGGTAATGCACCAGATTGAAGGTGAAGGAATCGTAATTGTCAATCAGCGTGACGGACGTCATGGAACACTCTGCCTGGACCGGTTCTCTATTGAGCGCATGACCCGGCGAAGTCAATCAGCGACAGACCCGCGCCCCCTGGGCGCGGGTCTGTCGCTGTCGCCTTGGCAGGCGGCGGCGAAAAAGACTCAGAACGACCAGTTGAGGGCGCCGGAGGCGGCGAAGTCCTGGCCGCCGGGTTGGCCGACCGTCTGCGAAAGATACAGCGTCGAGGACATGCTGGAGGTCAGCTTGACCTCCGCGCCCAGCGCGACGCGCGCGAAGGCGTGGTTGGGCAGTTGCTGCGCGTCATAAGTGTTGACGATCAGCGGCGCCGAGAGCGCCGAGAACTGGATGACGCGCCCATAGCCCTGGAAATTGTTTTCTGCGGTGACATTGAGGAATGTGTCCACCGCGTCGCCGCCGATTTCGAAAGCGTGGCGCAATTGCGCTCCTGCGGAGCCAAGGGTCGCTTCGAGATTTTGTTTGGCGACGTTCAGATTCAGCAAAGGGTCGCCGCTTTCGGCATAGGCGCCGATATTGGACTGGGCGTAGATGACGCCCAGGATCGGGCCGAGCCGGGTAGAAGGATTGATGTCGAAGAGATAGCCGGTCTTGGCGGCCAGGCCGAAGGTCTCGCCGGTCGGGCTTGATGTGATCGTGCTGACCACGCCGGGGCGGGAATTGCTGTAGTCGAGCCAGCCAAAGGAGACCACGCCCTGGGCGAAAAGGCTCCTGCCGCTCCATGCGCTGTAAAGGCCGAGTTGGGTCGATTGCAGCTGGGAGGAGCCGGCGCCCCCGTTCAGAGTCTGATACTGGCCGGTCATGTCCAGCGCGCCGCCGACGAGCCAGTTCGGGGCGAGCCTGTATTCGAGGCCGATCGAGCCGCCAAGCGCCGACCAGTCATAGCCGGCGGCGTTGCCCGCGCTCGACCGTGAGCCGAGGCCCCCACGCGGCTGGATATAGACCTGCCATGGGCTCCCTGAAGCGGAGTCGACGCCGCCGGGCCCGGCATAGGCCAGGAAGCCCGAGGAGGCGGAAAGCCCGGGCGCGTTGAACAGATCCATTCGCGCCATCATGGCGCCGGCGAAGGCGCTGATCGGATAGAGGCTGAGATCGGAGGCCGGCGCGATGGTTTCGGGCGCGTTCAGGCGATTGGCGATATATTCGCCGAGAATGGCGAAGCCAAGCGAGGTGAGGTGGACGCCATCGACATAGAACAGATATTCGCTTTGCAGCGCCGGATTGCCGATGCAGCTCGCGGGGCAGACGCCGGGATTGGCGACGCCATAGCGCGCGGGATCGGCGTAGATCTCCTTCTGGAGCAGGGACAGGTCGACATACTCCACCCGCACGCCGGCGGCGGCGATCCGCGCCAGCTGGGCCTGCATCAGATTGTTGTATGTCTGGCTGTATGCGGAGGCGACGCCGGCGATGGTCGGTCCGGAGGCGATGTTATAGGGCAGGCCGCCGGTGTCGCCGGCCGTCCAGACCAGGGTGCGGGCGCCGGAGGCGACCAAAGCCTTGAGGCTGGTTGTGGCGAGCGCCGCGCTGCCGGCGGCTGCGGTTGGCGCGCCAGCGAGCGATCCGCCGCCATGCGCGTAATAATCCGCGTCGTTGCCGCCGATATTGACGAGCAGCAGGGAACTCGGCGGGACGGCGCCGCCCAGGCCCAGGAAGCCCGTCGTCTGCAGGGCGAAACTCGGAACCGGCCCGGGAATGGCGCCCGTGGTGGCGCCGCCCCAGGCCAGATTCAACACCGGAAGCCTGTAGATCGCGCTCAGCGTGTCGACGTAATTGGTTCCGCCGCTGAAACGGCCCGTCGGATAAGTGGCGAGCAGCGCGGGGTCGGCCCGGACGGCGTTGCCGGTGTCGACGTAGGAATCGCCAAAGCCGACGATGGACGAATAATGTTGGGCGTGGGCCGGCAGGGCCAGGCCCAGGGAGCCGGCCGCGGCCAGAGCCAGCCGACGCGAAAGGATTTTGAATCGCGCCCCGCCGCGCCCTCCAACTTGTTTGCGCATGTCCATCCCCCTATTGTTTATTAATGAACTTAGCAGGGCAATATCCGCTAAAGAACAGCCGGAACGCCCGAATTTATCCAAAACTTTCCGGGAAGCAGCGCTGCTGCGCGGCCCCTCGCGACATTTTGCGCCGGACTGTTGCGCGCGAGAAACACTCCGATCCTCGGCGATGTCGACTCGGCTAAATCAGCCCCAGCTCCGACAATTGCCGGCGCAGCTCTTCCGGCATTTCGGCGAGCCCGGTTGCGGCGGCGTCGAGGTCGGGCGGGGCTTCGGCCGGGTCGAAATAGCGCCAGCCCTGGAAGGCGCGATGCGGGCGCGGGCGCAGGGCGATCACTTCGTCGTCGAGGCGCAGCGCGCAGCGTTTCACGCCGGCGGAATCGACGAAAGGTTCGACGCCGATCAGTTTTTGCCGCGCGGAAATCTGGCCCTTGATCACCCAGTAGAGCGAACCGCCGTCGAGCAGTTCCTCAGCCCGCCGGGGAAACATCCTCGTGACATGGGCGTGGACGCCCGTCCCGCGCGAGCGGCGCATTCTGGTCCAGGCCCGCAGATCGGCGACCGATTCCGCGCCGACGCAGAGTTTTAGCAAATGCAGCGTCATGCCCCGTTGTAGTTCCGTGGAGGGCGGCGCGGAAGAGCGGGCTTGCCTTTGCTTCCCGCTTGTCCATCTAATCGGAAGCAGGGGAGAGTCTTTTGGGCGAGGACGGCAGGAATCCGGTGGCGCGGGCGGGACGGGCGGCGGTCGAGGCCTTCGCCGAGGCCATGCGGCGCGCGCCAGTGAAAGTGACAGGCCGGAGCGAGCCTGGGCGCGGGCGGCTGATCTTCGCGCTCGACGCCACCATGAGCCGGCAGCCGACCTGGGACGTCGCCCAGCAAGTCCAGGCCGAGATGTTCGCCGCCGCCGCGGCCTGCGGCGGACTCGATATCCAGCTCGTCTATTTTCGCGGCTTCAACGAATGCCGCGCCTCAAGCTTCATGCGCGACGGCGCCGGGCTCGGCTCGGCCATGGCGGCGATCTCGGTGAGGGGCGGGCAGACACAGATCGGGCGGGTCCTGCGCCATATCCGGGTGGAAAGACGCGCGGGGCCGCTGGGCGCCTTTGTCTATATCGGCGACGCGATGGAGGAAAAGGCCGACGATCTCGGCCGGATCGCCGGCGAGCTTGGTCTGCTTGGCGTCAAAGGCTTTTTCTTCCATGAGGGCGGCGACGCCGGGGCGGCGGCCTGCTTCAAGGATCTGGCGCGGTTGACCGGCGGGGCTTTCGCCACCTTCGATTCGCGCGCGCCGGACCGTCTCGCCGCCTTGCTGCGGGCGGCGGCGGCTTTTGCCGCGGGAGGCCAAAAGGCTTTGCGCGACCGCGCCGAAGCCGGCGACGCCGAGGCCCGCCTGCTGCTCGGTCAGCTGAAATAAATTGGAGTTTTCATGCCGTTTCTGCTGATCGGGCTTCTGACGCTGATTCTCGGCGTCTATCTGCTGCGCGAACTCGGACGCGCCTCGCCCGCGCGGGTTGCGGGCTATGTCCGCAACGGCGGCGGCTTTCTCGCGGCGGCGGCGGCGTTGCTCCTGCTGTTGCGCGGGCGGCCGAGCCTCGCGATCGGCTTGGGTGGGCTGGCCTTCTATCTGTTCAACGGCGATCGCTTTTCCTGGAGCAGGATCTTCGCGCGTCGCCAGCCGGGGGGCGGCGCGTCGCGGATCCGCACGGCTTTTCTCGAAATGACCCTCGATCACGCCAGCGGCCAGGTCGATGGGGTCGTTCACGCCGGCGCTTTCGCCGGCGCGAGGCTGAGCGCCCTGATGCGCGGCGAAATCCTGCGCCTGCGCGAGGACTGCGCCGCCTTCGATCCCGATTCGGTTCTACTGCTGGATAATTATCTCGACCGCCGCTTTCCCGGATGGGGCGCGGCAGGCGAGGATGACGCGAACGCGCGGCGGCAAGGGTCCGACCAGCAAGGGCCGGGGCGGCGCGGCGGCGGCGATATGAGCGAGCAGGAGGCTTATGAGACGCTGGGTCTTCGACCGGGCGCGAGCCCGGAGGAGATCGTTCGGGCGCACCGGCGGCTCATGAAGGAACGCCATCCCGACCACGGGGGGACGACGGATGACGCGGCCCGGATCAATCAGGCCAAGGATCGGCTGATGCGTCGTCACGGCTGATACGCTCCCCAACTCGAAACACGCGGACGAACTCGAAACACTCTCGCCATGGGAGGGCCGCTCCCCTGGCCGGATCAATCCTTGATCGTGAAGCAGCTGAAGCCGGAATGTTTCAGTGCCTTGCAGGCGGCTTCCGCCTTCGATGGCTCAAGCCCGGCGAAACGGGCGCGATAGATGGTTCCGCGGCCCTTCTGGACCTTTTCGGTATAGGGCTTGGCGGAAGCGAGCAGCGCGCCGCGCTTGGCCTTGGCCTTGTCGAGCAGTTCCGCGGCCTTGCCAGCGTCGTCGGTCGCGCCGATCTGGATCATCCAGCCCGACGCCGGCGGTTTGGCGGGCAGGGCGCCGAGGGTTTTTCGTGCGGGGGCGTCGTCGTCCGATGGCGCTTCGGCTTTGGCCAGACGCCGGGGCTCTTGCCGGGGCTGGCGAGCGGCGTCATTCGAAGCGGCGCGCGTCCGCGATTCGGCGGCGCCGTCCTTGGAATGGAAGCGCGTCGCGGCGCGCAGGGCGGAGACGCCGGAAGGGCCCACGATCCAATGGCTGACCGGGGTCGGCACGCTGGTCGCCGCGGCGGTGGTGGCGCTTTGGACTTCGGCGTGGCGGCGTGGGATCGTGGCGGTGGCGATCGAGCCTTCGTCCTTGGCGCGGGCGCGGGAGTTTTCGGCTGAGGCCGAGACGAAGGCGGGGCGCGGGGCGCGGTCGGCCGCCGCGGGCGTTCGCGACGCAGGCCCGGCCGCCGGGGGCGCGGCATCCGCGCCAGGATCGGCCGGCGCCGCCGCCTCGTGTTCCGCGACCTCCGCGGCGTCGCGTGGCGAGCCGCCTTCGCGGATGTATTTGCTGACCAGCGTTTCCATATAGGCGTCGCGCGAGCGCCAGGTCCGGCCGCCCATGACCACGGCGACGATGTAATGGCCGTTGCGCCTGGCCGAAGTGAGCAGGTTGTAGCCCGAAGCGGCGGTGAAGCCTGTCTTGATGCCGTCCACGCCCGGAACCCGGCCTAGAAGATGATCGTGGTTGTGGAGATGGACGCCGTGGACGGAGGCCTCGCGGAGCGAGAAATAGTGGAAATATCCGGGGAAGCGGGCCCGGATCGCCCGGCCGAGGGTGGCGAGGTCGCGAGCCGTGGTGATCTGGTCGGGGTTGGGCAGGCCCGAGGCGTTGGCGTAATGGGTGCTGGCCATGCCGAGCGCATGGGCCTTTTCCGTCATTTCCTCGGCGAAATGGCTTTCCGAGCCGCCGATATATTCCGCGACCGCGACGGCCATGTCATTGGCCGATTTGGTGACAATCGCCTTGATCGCGTCCTCGACCCGGATCGACGAACCGGCCCTCAGTCCGAGCTTGGACGGCGCCTGGGCGGCGGCGTGGGCGGAAACCGGCATTTCGTCGTTTAAGCTGATTCGTCCCTTTTCCATCTGCTCGAACAGCAGATAGAGCGTCATGACCTTGGTGATGGAGGCGGGATGGCGCAGCGCGTCTTCGTCCACGCCGAAGAGCATGCGGCCGGTCGCCCCGTCCACCACGATCGCGGCATTGGTCGAGACCGCAGTCGTCGCGCCATGGCCGCGCCGATGATGGACGGCGGCATGGACGTGGCGGCTGGCGTGGGCGTGATGGGCGCGATGATGGCGGTGGTGATGGCCGGCCTGGGCCGGGGTCGCGACAACCGCCCCCGCGAAAACGAGCGTGAGGGCGGAAACAAGCGTCCTGGCGCTAAAGCCGACACGAAAGTCACACTTGAACATACGATGATCCGATGGTCGTTTCCCGGACGCGAAACGAGGCGTCGCGACGTGATCCTGACAAAACTTTAAGGGAATGCGGTTACCCAGCGGTTAAACCGAAGCTGGCGTTCCGCAAAAATTGTGCAATGCAACAAAACTCTTGACAAATTTGTGCGGCGCACATAAATTCCCTTCATGAACAGCGGCATGAATCGCTGTTCGGGGTTCAGGCCGCCCGGCGGCCCTTCAGACAGGTGTTCAAATGGCCATCAACTTCGAGGAATATCAAAACTTCGGCAAGGAACAGTTCGAAGCCGTCCAGACCGCGGCGACGGAGCTGTCGAAGCAGTTCCAGGCGATCGCCGCCGAAACTACCGATTATTCGAAGCGTTCGCTGGAAAGCGGCGCCGCTTTCGTCGAGAAGCTCCTCGGCGTGACCAAGTTCGATCAGGCGATCGCGCTGCAGCAGGATTTCGCCAAGGCTTCCTATGAGGGCTTTGTCGCCGAAATGTCGAAGCTCGGCGAGATGTACGCGGCTGTCGCCAAGGAAGCGTTCAAGCCCGTCGAGGGCGCGATCGCCAAGGTCAAGGCTTCGGCGAACTGAGGTCGTCAGCTTCGAGTTTGCCTCGGAACGGCGTTCCGGGGCGGCGTTAAGTTCATGCAGTTGGAATGCAAAGCCCGGCCGCCGCGCCGGGCTTTTGTTTTTCAGACGCATCGTCGGCGAAATGGGCTTTGCGCCGAAAATTTGAGCGGCTCGGCGGCGTCTTTTCGTCGCCAGACGCCCAGACGTCGCAGGGGCCGGGTTTGTCAGGTTTCGGGCAAGAATTGCGGCTCAATTTTTTTCGATTCGGCTAAAATCTCGCCGCCGCATCTGGCGCATGGCGCGAGCGGCGCATAAATTGCTTTGAGGATGATGCGCTGATGCGCTCCGTCGAGCGGCTGAACGAATGCCTAAATTGTCGCGTATAAGATTGTTCGGGGGAGCGGGTCGGCGACGCATCGGATCTTGAGGAGAGGACGCCTTGTTCACGCGTGAGAACCATCCAGGCATGATCGATCCGAACCGCCTTGCGGCCGCGCCCGACATGGTTGTGACCCGGCTCCCGCGCGACAGGCGCCCGCCGGCTACGGTCCTGGCCGGAAAGGGCGGAAGAAAGTCGAGCGGCGACGGCCCGGGCCAGGGGACGGGAACCGCTGTCATCACCCGCGTCAAACCGAAGACCCAACGCCCCTCGATGTATCGCGTCCTGTTGTTGAACGATGATTATACGCCGATGGATTTCGTGGTGGGCGTGTTGTGCACATTTTTCCATAAGAACGTCGACGACGCCAATCGGATCATGTGGCAGGTCCATAATAATGGCGTCGGAGAATGTGGTGTTTATACATACGAAGTCGCCGACACCAAGGTGACCCAGGTCATGGAGTACGCCAGAAAGCATCAGCATCCGCTTCAATGTGTCATGGAAAAGAAATGAGGTTGAACCAATGCCGTCTTTCTCCCGCAACCTCGAACAGACCCTGCACCGCGCTCTTGCCGCCGCCTCCGAGCGCCGGCACGAATATGCGACGCTCGAACATCTCCTGCTGAGCCTGCTGGACGACGCGGAAGCCGCCGCAGTGATGCGCGCCTGCTCTGTTGACCTGGAAGCCTTGCGCAAGAGCCTCGTCGGCTATATCGAGCACGATCTCGAAAATCTGGTTACCGAAATGCACGAGGATCCCAAGCCGACCTCGGGCTTCCAGCGCGTCATCCAGCGCGCCGTGATCCATGTGCAATCCTCCGGCCGCGAGGAAGTCACCGGCGCGAATGTGCTGGTTGCGATCTTCGCCGAGCGCGAGAGCCACGCCGCCTATTTCCTGCAGGAGCAGGAAATGACCCGCTATGACGCGGTCAATTATATCAGCCACGGCATCGCCAAGCGGCCCGGCGCCTCCGACACGGCCAAGACGCCGCGCGGCGTCGAGGAGGAAACCGATCGCGTCGATTCGGCGCGCGAAGGCAAGGAGCACGAGTCCAAAAGGAAGGAAACCGCGCTCGAAGCCTATTGCATCAACCTGAACAATAAGGCGAGAGACGGCCGCATCGATCCGCTGATCGGCCGCGAGGCCGAAGTGCAGCGCACGATCCAGGTTCTGTGCCGCCGCCACAAGAACAATCCGCTCCTGGTCGGCGACCCCGGCGTCGGCAAGACCGCGATCGCCGAAGGCCTCGCTCGCAAGATCGTGCGCGGCGAGACGCCGGAAGTGCTCAAAGGGGCGACAGTCTATGCCCTCGACATGGGCGCGCTTCTCGCTGGCACCCGTTATCGCGGCGATTTCGAAGAACGCCTCAAGCAGGTGATGAAGGAAATCGAGCAGCACAAGAAGGCCATCCTCTTCATCGACGAAATCCATACGGTGATCGGCGCCGGGGCGACCTCGGGCGGCTCGATGGACGCCTCCAACCTGCTCAAGCCCGCGCTCGCGCAGGGGGGGCTGCGCTGTATCGGTTCGACCACCTACAAGGAATTCCGCCAATATTTCGAGAAGGACCGCGCGCTGGTCCGGCGGTTCCAGAAGATCGACGTCAACGAGCCGTCGATCGATGACACGATCGAGATCCTCAAAGGGCTGAAGCCGTATTTCGAGGAGTTCCACAAGCTGCGCTACACCAGTGACGCGATCAAGGCGGCGGTGGAGTTGTCAGCGCGCTATATCCACGACCGCAAGCTGCCCGACAAGGCGATCGACGTGATCGACGAAACCGGCGCCTCGCAGATGCTGGCCCCCGAATCCAAGCGCAAGCGCACGATCGGGGTGAAGGAGATCGAGACGACCATCGCCACCATGGCGCGCATTCCGCCCAAGACTGTGTCGAAGGACGACGCCGAGGTGCTGCAGCATCTCGAAACGACCCTGCGCCGTGTGGTCTACGGCCAGGACGCCGCCATCGCGGCCCTGGCTTCGTCGATCAAGCTGGCGCGCGCCGGACTGCGCGACGTCGAAAAGCCGATCGGCTGCTATCTCTTCTCCGGCCCGACCGGCGTCGGCAAGACCGAGGTCGCCAATCAACTCGCCAAGGCGCTCGGTGTCGAAATGGTGCGCTTCGACATGTCGGAATATATGGAGCGCCATACCGTGAGCCGCCTGATCGGCGCGCCTCCCGGCTATGTCGGCTTCGAGCAGGGCGGCCTGCTGACCGACGCCATCGATCAGCATCCGCATTGCGTGCTGCTGCTCGACGAGATCGAAAAGGCCCATCCCGACCTTTACAACATCCTGTTGCAGGTCATGGACCACGGCAAGCTGACCGACCACAACGGCAAGCAGATTTCGTTCCGCAACGTCATTCTGGTGATGACCACCAACGCCGGCGCGGCCGATATGGCGCGCCCGGCCTTCGGCTTCACCCGGAGCAAGCGCGAGGGCGATGACGTCGAGGCGGTCAACCGCATGTTCGCGCCGGAATTCCGCAACCGGCTCGACGCCATCGTGCCCTTCTCCCATCTGCCGACCGAGGTCATCGCCAAGGTGGTGGACAAGTTCATCATGCAGCTCGAAGCGCAACTGGCGGACCGCAACGTCTCGATCGAGCTTTCGGACGAGGCGCGGCTCTGGCTTATCCAGCACGGCTATGACGAGTCGATGGGCGCGCGGCCGATGGCGCGGATCATCCAGACCCATATCAAGACGCCGCTCGCCGACGAGGTTCTGTTCGGCCGGCTCAAGGACGGCGGCACGGTGCGGGTGGTGACGGCGGGCTCGGGCGACGACGCCAGGCTCGCCTTCGTCTTCCCGGAAGGACCGGTGCTGCCGCGTCCCGACAAGGAAATCGTCGAGGCGCGGCGCAAGAAGGCGCGCGCGGAGCCGGAAACGCGCGCCCGTAAGGGCAAGCCGAAAGCTGCGGCGCAGCCCGCCGGCCACGCCCGATAGGCCGGCTCGGTTTCGTTAAAACATGGCGGCGGCCGTCCTGGCCGCCGTTTTCTTGTCCGCCGGCCGCTGGAGCCGCGCCCCGGCGCGGCTGAAAATCGCCGCCGGCCTTGACCCTCCCCGACGGCCGCGACAAAAGGAAACAAAGGGAGAGCACATGCATCAGATTCGCAATATCTGCGTCTATTGCGGCTCGTCGCTCGGCGATGACCCGGTTTTCGTCGCGGCGGCGCGGGATTTGGGAACGACGCTTGCGGAAAACGGCGTCGGCCTTGTTTATGGCGGCGGCAATCTCGGCCTGATGGGGGCGGTGGCCCATGCGGCGCTGGAGGCCGGCGGCCATGTCACCGGGATCATCCCGCATTTCCTGGAAAAGCGCGAACATGCGCTGGAAAACGTGCAGGAGCTGATCGTCGTCGGCGACATGCACGAACGCAAGCGCCTGATGTTCGAGAAGGCCGACGCCTTCATCGCGCTGCCGGGCGGGATCGGCACGCTGGAGGAATTGGTCGAGCAGCTCACCTGGGTGCAGTTGCAGCGCCACGACAAGCCGGTTCTGATCGCCGATATCGGCGGCTTCTGGGCGCCGCTGCTGGCGCTGATCGACCATATGCGCGCCCAAGCGTTCATTCGCCCGGAATACGAGGCGCGCTTTCTCGTTCGCGACAAGGTCGAGGACATGATTCCCGCTTTGCGCGAGGCTTTCGCCAAGGCCCGCGTGTCGCATCTGGCCTTGCGCCCGGAGTTTTGAGCTTTTTTCGGCATTGACCCGCATTTCTCATCCAGCCGCCCTGCGTTGCGATTTCGACGAGTCGAAAGCAAGGAGGACGACCCCGTATGAGAAATGCGGGTTAATCGTCCGAGATCGTTTCGGGGCCGATCACGCCGCGGCTGGTCTGCACCACCCAGTTCGGACCGCGACGCTCGATGCGCTGGACCATCGCGCCGCCGAGCAGGACGTCGCCGGGCTGGACTCGCTCCATTCCCTCAGGCCCTTCGACCCAGGCGTGGCCGCGGTCGACGGCGCGCAGGACATAGGCGTGATAGGAGCCGAGCGCCGCATGGGCGGCGGGAGCCGGAAGGGAGGCCGGCGCCGGCTTGGGCAGGGGCTTGCCGATCGAGCCGGTCGGCGTGCGGTCGACCTTCGCTTTAGCCATTTTCTCGGTTTCGGATCTCACCTTTTCAAGTCTGGTCTGAAGCTGGAAGGCGCTGAGCGCCGCGTCGGCCTTCGCGTCGGCGACATTCCTCTGGAGCGCGGCGATGGTCGCCTCTTCGGCGCGGGACTTGCGCGCCTCGGCGTCGAGCTTGTTCCTCAGACTGTCGACGTGGACGCGCAACGCGGCCAGTTCTTCGCCCTGGGCCTTGGCGGCTTCGACGGCCTGGGCCGCGGCAAGCGCGACCGGATCGGGTTTGGCCGGCGCGGCCGGCTCGAAGGCGTCCATGCGATAGGCCGCAGCCCAGCCGAGGCCGATCGTTAGCAGCAGGGCCACGCCGGAGGCGGCGATGAATCGGCGCCTCTCGCCACGGGGATCGACGGCTCGGAATTCGATCTCGGGCCGCTCGTCCGCACGGAGCCGGAAGGGTTCATGAGTCGCCGGTACGGGTTTCGAAGGCGGGATAAGGTCGTTCATGGTCGACTCCGCGCGGACGGTTTGCATCCGCTCTCCATGAGCCGATATTTTCCGGCTTTCAGATTAACCCATGATTAACGACGCCGTGATTTTTGCCTGGCCTGTCGCCGATTTACATCACTCGGCCGCCGCGGAGCTGGTCTCCGGCAGGCGGGCGAGCAGCGCGATCAGGGCGCGATCCTGCATCAGGGCGGCGCGCTCCTTGCGCTGGATCCAGGCGGAGGCCTCGTCGATCGAGCGCGCCTCCCCGAGCTTGGCGATCGCCATCGCCCGCTCAGGGCTGATGTCGCCGCGGGCGCGATGGAGGGCGGGCGGCAGGAAGGCCTCGTGAACGTCGCGGAATTCAGCGTCCTGGTACAGGACGCGCAGCCCGTCCGCCTTGTCGAAGCCCTCCGCCGCGAGTTCGTCGGACAGAGCATTGGCGCGTGTCGCGACTGGCGGCGGGGCGCGCTCCTCGGGCGTATCCAGAAGGCCGATGCGGCGGAAGGCCAAGCCGACGGATTTCAGTCCCGTGCCCCAGGACAGGGGGATCGCCAGGATCAGGCCGGCGATGGTGGGAGACATCCAGGCGGCGAGCGAAGGCGAAAGCAGCAGCGCTGCGACCAGCGAAATGACGCCGAGAATGACATGGTCGCGGTGACGACGGATGATCGACTTGAACGGCACCGAGCCGTCGTCGCGCCTCTGCGGCTCCCATCCCGTGTCGAAGCCGAACAGGATGTGCAGCACATGGCCGGAATGGACCAGCATCATGATCGGCGCAAGCAGGGCCGACATAAAAACCTCGAACAGGGTCGAGAGCACGAGCCGGATCGCGCCGCCGGAGCCGCGCCGGGTCGGGCCGTCGAACAGAGCGACGATCAGGCCGAACAGCTTTGGCGCGAGCAGCACCGCCATGGTGAGGATGAACAGTTCCAGCGACCGCTCGGCGTCGAACACCGGCCAGGTCGGGTACAGGGTGAACTCGCGGGAGAAATATTCCGGCCGGATATATTTCGCCTGCAGGACCAGCAGAAGACCGACCAGCAACTGGGCGAGCCAGAGCGGCGAGGCCAGATAGGCCATGATCCCGGTGGCGAAATGTTGGCGGGTCGCGGGGACGAGGCCCTTGGCCGGCAGGACGCTGATGTGCTGGAGATTGCCCTGGCACCAGCGGCGGTCACGAATGGCCGTATCGATCAGCGAGGGCGGGGATTCCTCATAGGAGCCGGGCAGGGAGGCCAGCATATAGACGCTATAGCCGGCTCGGCGCATCAGCGCGGCCTCAACGAAATCATGGGAGAGAATATGGCCGCCGAATGGCGGCTTGCCCCTGAGATGGGGCAAGCCGCAATGGGCGGCGAAGGCCTTGACGCGAATGATCGCGTTATGGCCCCAGTAATTGCCGTCGCGGCCCATCCAGCACGCCAGGCCGTCGGCGATGACCGGGCCGTAAATGCGGGCGGCGAATTGCTGGACGCGGGCGAAAAGCGTGTTGCGGTTGATGATCAGCGGCAGGGTCTGGATGATGCCGGCGTCGGGATCGGCCTCCATGGTCGCCGCGAGCGTGACGATGGCGTGGCCGGTCATCAGGCTGTCGGCGTCGAGCACGACCATGTGGTCGTAGGCGCCGCCCCAGCGTGAGACGAAATCGCCGACATTGCCGGCCTTGCGCGCGATATTCTTGGCGCGGTGGCGGTAATAGACCCGGGCGTCCGGCCCCAACCGGCGCCGCAGGGCGATCAGCGCCCGCTCCTCGGCGATCCAGACGTCGGGATCGGTCGAATCCGACAGCAGGAACCAGTCGAAGGACGCGCCATGGCCGGTCGCCTCGACATCCTCGTGGATGGCCTGGATCGCCCCGAAGACGCGGGAAGGCGCCTCATTGTAGATCGGCATGATGACGGCGTTGCGCGTCGTCAGCTTGTCGGGCAGCGCCGGCGGCTTGGGACGGCCGATCAGCAGGTGGAGAAAACCGACGATCGCGGCGGCGAAGGACAGGGCGATCCAGGAGAAATTGGCGACGAACAGGACGAGCAGCGCCCATTTCGGAAAGGTGATGCCGCCGACATCGATGACCAGGAACATCTGATAGCCGCCCCAGGCGGTCAGAGCGAGGCCGCCGCCGAAAGTGACGATCCGCGACAGCCAGGGCGCGCGGACGCGGCGGGCGAATTTGCGCCGCTCCTTCGACGCGTCGAAGCGAAACAGCTTCTGCTCCGGCATGGGAATGGGAGCGTCCTTCGGTATGGCCGGCGCGGGCGGGGCGACGGCGGCCGAGGAGGGGGCGGAATCCATTACAGCGTCCATCGGTAAAGCCAGGTCTCGGTCTGGGGCGCGCCCTGGAAATCCAGCGTCAGGCGGATTTCGCAGGCGGCTTCGCCGGCGGGATCGATGTCGAACTGAACATAGCAGCTCTTGCGCTCCGCCGCCGGAGTGACGCGGTGGGCGACGACCTTTCCAGGGTTGACGGAAAGATTGGGGTTGAAGGCCGCGACGCGGGCCGGGTCGCCCATTCCGTCGCCGTGGAACTCGACAAGGAAGCGCCGCTGCTTGGCGGCGGGAGCGCGTCCGCCGCGCGAAATGGCCGTTTCCGCGCCGGCGGGGCGCGACGGCGGCGTCCAGCACCAGAACTGGCGATAGGCGAAATCGGCCTGCTGGCCTTTGACCAGCGGAGTCTTCGAGCGCCAGAAGGCGACGATGTTCTGAGCGGTTTCGTTGTCGGACGGAATTTCGACCAGTTCCACCGAGCCGTCGCCCCAATCGCCGATCGGCTCGATCCACAGCGAGGGGCGCAGCTCCCAATGGGCGTCGAAATCATAAAAATCGCTGAAGGCGCGATGGCGCTGGAGAAAGCCGAAGCCTTTAGGATTCTGGTCGATGAATTCGGAAATCTGCAGGGTGGACCGGTTGCTGACGGGGCGCCAGATCCATTCGCCGCGGCCGGTCAACATTTGCAGGCCGCCGATTTCTTCCGCCGCGTCGCGCACGTCGTCGTCGCCGCGCCGGTCGAGTGGGCTGAACAGGCTGGTCGCGCCCATCGTCGCAAGCCCGAAGACATCGATCGGGGCGCGGGGGAACAGCGAGGATTCGACGTCGATGATGGTGACGTCGCCGGGATGGATGGTGAAACGATAGGCGCCGGCGACGCTCTCGGAATCGAGCAGGGCGCTGATCGTCAGGGCGTTGTCGGCGACGCTGCCCTTCTCGATCCACACCGCGCGGAACAGCGGGAATTCCTCGCCCCGCGGGTCGCCGGTGCGGATCGAAAGCCCGCGCGACGTCACGCCGAGCTTCTGGCCGGGCGCGGCGGAGCGGAAGAAGCTCGCGCCCTGGAACACCGCCAGTTCGCGCAACTCGCCCTGGTCGTTGCGCTGCAGCACGCGAAACCCGGAAAAATCGAGATTTGTCGGCATCGCGCGCAGCCGCAGATTGCCGAAATCGAAATCGGCGGCGTTGTAATTGAGCCGCCGCGCGGCTCCGTTCTCGACCAGATTGATCTGCATCGGAGAAGTATAGACGAAGCCACGATGCAGGGGCTCGATGACGAAGCCGCTGGACTTGTCGTTCCAGATCAAGGCGTCCGGCTTGGCCTTGATTGCGGCAAAAGCCTCGCGCGTCAAATCCGAAAAGGCGCCTGGCAGGTCCGCCGACGGGGCGGAATAGGATTTGGCCGCGAGGCTTTTCGCCAGTTCGACCACGGTGGCGTGGCTGAAGGGCGCGGTTTGCGGCGCCTGCCCCTCGGCGAGGGCGGGGGAAACAGGGGTGACGGCGGCGAAAGCGGCGGCTGATCCGGCCAATTGCAAGAGGTCGCGTCGCTTCAACATCGACAGGGCCGTCCAATCCGTCCCGAAAGGTGATTGCGGGCTGGGCGGATCGCCCGTTCGCGCGCAAATTTTCTGATTCCGGGGGTTATACCGCAATTTGCGGCGGAGGCGAGGTTGATTTTTCGCTTTGCGGGCATTTGCCGCTCCCCTATACGTTCCACCCGATTTTCGCCGTGCGATATTGGGGGAATTCCGATGACCACGCCAAAGGACCCCGGCGCCGCGCCGCGCCGCTGCCTCGCGGTCGTTCTTGCCGCCGGCGAGGGCAAACGGATGCGCTCTCATCTGCCGAAAGCGCTGCACATGATCGCGGGGCGCTCCATGCTCGCCCATGTGCTCGACGCCGTGGGGAAGGCGGGGGCCGACGCGCTGGCCGTGGTGGTGGGGCCGGGGCGCGACGATGTCGCCGCCGAGGCGCGTTCGGCGGCGCCGGACGCCCGGGTCTTCGTTCAGGCCGAGCGCCTCGGCACCGCCCACGCGGTTCTGGCGGCGCGCGAAGCCTTTCGCCAGGGCTTTGACGACATTCTGGTTCTTTTCGCCGACACGCCTCTGGTCCGTCCCGAAACCTTTTCGCATTTGCGCGAGAAACTGGCCGAGGGCGCGGGTGTGGCGGCGCTCGGCTTTGCGCCCGCCGACCCGACCGGCTATGGCCGCCTGTTGACCGACGGCGAAGGGGGGCTGCTGGCGATCCGCGAGCACAAGGACGCGACGCCGGAGGAACTGGCTGTCGGCATGTGCAACGCCGGGCTGATGGCGCTCGACGGCGCGCGCGCGATTAGCTGGCTGGAGCGGATCGACAATTGTAACGCCCAGAAGGAATATTACCTGCCCGACGTGGTGGCGGTCGCGCGCGGCGAGGGCGCGGCCTGCGCTTATGTCATGGCGCCGGCGGAGGAAGTGCTCGGCGTCAACGACCGCGTCCAGTTGGCCGCCGCGGAGGCGGAAATCCAGAAGCGGCTGCGCGCGGTCGCCATGCTGAACGGCGCGACTCTGGTCGCGCCGGAGACGGTGTTCCTTTCCCATGACACATGTCTCGGCGCGGACGTCCTGGTCGAACCCCATGTCGTTTTCGGCCCCGGCGTAAGCGTCGGCGACGGCTGCGTCATTCATGCCTTCTCGCATCTCGAAGGCGCGACCCTGGCGAAAGACGCCGCCATCGGCCCCTATGCCCGGTTGCGCCCCGGCGCCAGATTGGCGGCCAAGGCGAAGATCGGCAATTTCGTTGAGATCAAGAAGGCGGAGATCGGCGAGGGCGCCAAGGTCAATCACCTGACCTATATCGGCGACGCCAGCATCGGCCCGCGCGCCAATATCGGCGCCGGCGTCATCACCTGCAATTACGACGGTTTTTTGAAATATAAGACGACCATCGGCGCCGACGCCTTCGTCGGCTCGAATTCGGCGCTGGTGGCGCCGGTCGTGATTGGCGACCGCGCTTTTGTCGGCTCGGGCTCGGTGGTGACCGGAGATGTCGAAGCCGACGCCCTGGCGGTCGCGCGCGGTCGGCAGGCCGTCATCCCCGGCTGGGCGGCGGCATTCCGCAAGAAGATGGCGGCGATCAAGGCGGCGAAGTGATCGCGCCGCCGGCGCCATGGTCGGCGAGCGAAATCTGACGCCCCCCGCATGACGCCGGAGACCCCGGCGGAGCCGGCGTTGGCTGCCGAATGGCGAGCGTCTGGCTTGAAAAGCGTCCGGCAATAGCTCATTGTTGTTATTGCAGGATATTCTCTCTCTCCTGGCGTTGCGGATAGATGTGACCGGTAAAGCCGACCAAAGCCTTGACGCCGTGCTTGGCGACGCGGCGCGCCTCGCCGCCCTGCGCGCGACGGGCTTGCTCGATAGCCCTCCGGAAAACGCCTTCGACCGGCTCGCCGGCCTTGCGCGGCGCGTGCTGCGCGCCCCCGTGTGCCTGATCTCGCTGGTCGACGGCGACCGCGCCTTTTTCAAAAGCTGCGTCGGATTGGCGGAGCCATGGGCGTCGCGTCGCGAGGCGCCGCTGTCGCATTCATTTTCGCCGTATGTCGTCGCCACGGGCGCTCCCGTCGTGGTCGAAGACGCTCGCGCGGACCCGCTGCTGCGCGACCGCCTCGCCGTGTCCGAGATGAACGTGATCGCATATCTCGGCACGCCCCTCGTCACCGCCGAGGCGCAGACTCTAGGAAGCTTTTGCGTCATCGACACGCGGCCCAGGAACTGGACGCCGGAGGAAATCGCCCTGATGCGCGACCTCGCGGATTCCGTCGTGAGCGAAATCGAACTGAGCGTGAGCAACAAGGCGGCGCGAGAAAGGGAAGCCGAGCTTCGCCGGCGCAATGACGAATTTCAGGCCGCCCTTGCGGCGGCCGAAAACGCGCGCCTTCGGGCCGAACAGGCCGCCGCCGCGCAGCGCGAAAGCGAGACGCAGTTCCACAGGCTGGCCGACGCCATTCCGCAATTGGCGTGGATCGCGGACGCCGACGGATGGATCATCTGGTACAACCGCCGCTGGTACGAATACACCGGCGCCACGCCGGAGCACATGGAAGGCTGGGGCTGGCAGAGCGTCCACGATCCCCAGACGCTGCCGGAAGTGCTGGAGCGGTGGCGCCGCTCCATCGCGAGCGGCGAGCCGTTCGAAATGGTTTTCCCGCTGCGTGGCGCCGACGGCGCGTTCCGGAACTTTCTGACCCGTGTCCAGCCGATCAGGAGCGGGGATGGAAGGCTAACGCGGTGGTTCGGGACAAATACCGACGTGGACGAACTCAAGCGGGTCGAGGAAGCCCTGCGCGAGACCAATGCGCGGCTCGAAAAGGTATTGGAGGTCGAGACCGTCGGGGTGATGTTCTGGGATCTGGGGACAGGCCTTCTGACCGACGCCAACGAAACCTTCCTGAAAATGCTGGGCTACAGCCGGTCGGACCTCGAGGCTGGAGAGCTGACCTGGCAGAAGCTCACGCCGCCGGAACACCATGCCGCGAGCCTGGCCGAATTGGAAAAGTTCAAGGTCAGCGGCCGCGTCGGGCCTTACGAGAAAGAATATTTGCACAAGGACGGGACGCGCCAGTGGTTCGTCTTCGCCGGCAGTTCGATCGGCGGGAAAAGCTGCGTCGAATTCTGCGTGGATGTTTCCGCCCGAAAGAATGTCGAGATCCAGCTTCGTGAAAGCCAGCAACGCACCTTATTGGCCACGGAGGCGGCCGAGGTGGGGATATGGGAATGGAATGTCGCCACCGGCAAAATTTGGTGGGACGCTCAGATGTTCCGGATTTACGGCATGGCTCCGACCGACGACGGCGTCATTCCATTTGCCGACTGGGCCGCCGCGGTCGCGCCGGAGGATCTGCTCCACCGGAAAGAGGCCGCGGACACGACCGTTCACGAAGGCGGGCGCAGCGAGCGCGAGTTCCGCATCCGGCGCAGGGACAATGGCGAAGTCCGCGACATCCGCGCCATCGAGACGGTTCGCGTCAACCCCGAAGGAAAGGTCGAATGGCTGGTGGGGACCAATCTCGACATCACCCGACGCAAGGAGGCTGACGAGCACATCCGCTTGCTGATGGGGGAAGTCAATCATCGCTCGCGCAACCTGCTTGGCGTCGTCCAGTCGATCGCGAAACTGTCCGCGCGACACGCCGATCCCGTCCGCTACGTCTCGGATCTTTCGGAACGCATTTCGAGCCTCGCCGCTTGTCAGAACCTTCTCGTCGCCAGCGACTGGAAGGGGATCGACATCGCGGATCTGACGCGCGCGCAACTCAGCTCCTTCCGCGACATCCTCGGCCGCCGCATACTCCTCGATGGCGGCCCCGCGCGGCTGCGTCCCTCCGCGGCGCAGGGGCTCGGCCTCGCCCTGCATGAGCTTGCGACCAACGCCGCCAAATATGGCGCGCTGTCAAACGGCGACGGCCTGGTCCGCATCAGTTGGGGCGTCGCATCCGGAGAAATGGAGCCGATGTTCTGGATGCATTGGGTTGAGGAGGGGGGTCCGCGCGTCGCCGCGCCTACCCGAACCGGATTTGGCCGAACGGTGATCGTTTCCATGATGCAACACGCCGTCAAAGGGCAAGTCGCCGTCGATTATCCCGAAACCGGCCTGTCGTGGAGGCTGCTCGCCCCGGTGCGATCGACCCTCGATAGTGAATGACGCTTTGCAAGCCAAGCGCCGGCGCTTGAAAGATTTCGCCAAATAGGCGGCCGCGGCGTCGCCGTTTTGCGTGCGCCGTTTGAAGGAAAGGAAAGCCGCTTTCGGCGGCTGCAGCAAAAAAAAGTTGCGGCGCCGCCGATCGGGCGTAAGTTGTCCGCGGTCATTTGGCGTCGGTTTTTTGGATTGGACGGAGTCGCTTCAATGGCGCGAATCCTGGTTATAGAAGATGAGTTCTTCGTCGCGGCCCATCTCGATAACGTATTGAGCGACAGCGGACATGAAGTCGTCGGGCCAGTCGGGACGCTGGATGAGGCGACTTTTCTGGCGCGCGCGGAAAATCTCGACGCGGCTCTGCTTGACGTCAATCTCGCCGGCGGCCGCGTCGATGAAGTCGCCGATATTCTGGCGGATCGTCAGGTGCCGTTTGCGTTCGTGACCGCTTATGGCGTCGAAAATCTGCCGCCACGACATCGAAACGCCGGCGTCGTGCACAAGCCGTTCATCGACGCGGACTTGATGCGGGAAGTGCGACGGCTTGGACGCTAGCGCATCATCCAAAGAAGCTGCGGACTTTTTTGATCGGATTATATATTAAAAACAAAAAGGTATAGCAAAATCCCAATTCGGCGTGAACGGATTTCGCTCTAGCTTCCTGTCGGGCGGGAAAGTCAGCGGCGCCTTTGGCTCGGGCGCGAAAGAACGATAATTGACGCTGATTTCGACGTCGCCGAATGAGAAGGGAGATTCTCGGCGACGACGGGATCGCGTCGTTCGCGAAAGTCTCGGCGAAAAAAAATTATTGATTCCCATTTGCCGCTCTCGATGCGAGCGGGATCGCCGGTCAGGCCGGCGCCTTTCGGCCCCGAGCGGTTTCTCCCGCGGTTTCCGCGTCCCGGAACTGTCGGCGCTTCCCGCCTGTCATGGGCGGGCCTCGCCGGCGAGACGACGCCCTCGTGTCAATGATGTCATCAAATTTGACTTGCGCCCGGGCTGGATCATGGCCTTTCCTGCGGCGAGGATTCGTTGGGAGACGGCAGATTCATGTGCGGCATTGTCGGCATTCTCGGTCAGGGCCCCGTCGCGGGCTCCCTGATCGACGCCTTGAAGCGGCTCGAATATCGCGGCTACGATTCGGCGGGCGTCGCGACGTTGGAAGAGGGCAGGCTTGAGCGCCGGCGCGTCGAGGGCAAGCTGCGCAATCTCGAAGCCTTGCTTCGCGAAAAACCCCTGCATGGCGCGGTTGGCGTCGGCCACACCCGCTGGGCGACTCATGGCCGCCCGACGGCGAACAACGCCCATCCCCACGCCACCGACAAGCTCGCGGTGGTCCATAACGGGATCATCGAGAATTTCCGCGAATTGCGCGAAGAACTGGTCGCCAAGGGCCATGAATTCGTCACCCAGACCGACACCGAGGCGGTCGTCCATCTGGTGACAGAACAGCTTAACCACGGCATGACGCCGGTCGAGGCGGTGGCGGCGAGCCTGCACCGGCTCAAGGGCGCCTTCGCGCTCGCCTTCCTGTTCAACGGCGAGGACAATCTGCTGATCGGCGCGCGGCGCGGCGCGCCTCTGGCGGTGGGCTATGGCGAGGGCGGGGAAATGTATCTCGGCTCCGACGCCTTGGCGCTCGCAGCCTTCACCGACACCATCACTTATCTCGAAGACGGCGACTGGGTGATCCTGCGGCGCGGCGCGGCCGAGTTCCGCGACGAGGACAATCGCATCGTCGAACGCTCCAAAATCAAGACCCAGGCCTCGGCCTTCCTGGTGGACAAGGGCAATTACCGGCATTTCATGGCCAAGGAAATCCATGAGCAGCCGGAGGTCGTGGCGCGCACGCTGGCCCATTACATCGATTTCGCGGCCGGCTGCGTGCGCCTGCCTTTTGAATTGCCGTTCGACGCGGCAAAGCTGAACAGCGTCACGCTCACCGCCTGCGGCACGGCCTATTACGCCGGCATGATCGCGAAATACTGGTTCGAGCGGTTCGCCCGGCTGCCCGTCGAGGTCGATGTCGCTTCCGAATTCCGCTATCGCGACGCGCCGCTGCCCGAAGAGGGACTGATGATCGTGGTCTCGCAATCGGGCGAGACGGCGGACACGCTGGCGAGCCTGCGCTTCGCCAGGGCGCACGGCCAGAAGGTGATCGGCGTGGTGAATGTGCCGACCTCGACCATCGCGCGCGAAAGCGATGTCGCCGCGCCGACTTTGGCCGGGCCGGAAATCGGCGTCGCCTCGACCAAGGCCTTCACCTGCCAGCTTACCGTTCTGGCGGCGCTCGCCGTCGCGCTGGGTCGGGCGCGCGGCGTGCTCGACGCGGCGCAAGAGAAAAAGTTGGTCAACGAGCTGATGGTGGTCCCCGGCCTGCTGGCCGAGGCGATGAAGCTCGAACCGGGGATCGAGGCTCTGGCCCATCACCTGGCAAAGGCCAGCGACGTGCTCTATCTCGGACGCGGCCCGTCCTACCCGCTGGCGCTCGAAGGCGCGCTGAAGCTGAAGGAAATTTCTTATATCCACGCCGAGGGCTATGCGGCGGGCGAGTTGAAGCACGGACCGATCGCGCTGATCGACGAGCAACTGCCGGTGATCGTGATCGCGCCGACCGACCCGGTGCTGGAAAAGACGGTGTCGAACCTGCAGGAAGTCGCGGCGCGCGGCGGGCGGATCATCATGGTCGGCGATTCCCACGCCATCGACGCTTCGGCGGTTTCGCTCGCCGGCGAAATCCGTCTGCCCGACATGGCCCCCGATTTCGCGGCCATCGTCTATGCCGCCCCGATCCAGATGCTGGCCTACGCCACGGCGGTCTTCATGGGCAAGGACGTCGATCAGCCGCGCAATCTCGCCAAGAGCGTGACGGTGGAGTGAGGGCGGCAGGAAAGTTCATACTTGAACCACGCGCTCTTCAGGCTATCCTGGCGAACGCGGCCAAAAAGACGCCGCGAGCCGGGGAGGAGGCAAGGATGAACAAGGTGAAGACGATCGTTCTCGCAACGGCCTTGATCGCGGTTTCGGCGCCCGCCGCCTGGGCCGGCGACGCGACCGGCGTCTGGCTGCGCACGGACGGCAAGACCAAGGTGAAATTCTCGCATTGCGGGGCCGCGCTTTGCGGCGTCGTCGTCTGGCTGCGGGACAAGGATTCGCCGGCCCATATCGGCCAGCGCGTCTTTTACGACATGAAGCCGGCCGGCGACAACGAATGGCGCGGCTCCGCCTTCAATCCCGACGACGGCCACACCTATTCGGGCAAGATGACGCTTTCGGGCGGTTCGCTGACCACCGCCGGCTGCGTGCTCGGCGGCTGGATCTGCAAAAGCTACGCGTGGAGCCGCGCCAACTGACGCGGCGGGGCGCCCGGTCCCGGAAGGAACGCGTCAGGCTTGTCCTTTCAAATGCTTTCGTCACGCGCTATGAGCAGTCCGCAAAATGGCGAGACTGTCGCCGGAGACGTGAAATTGGCTTTTGAAGGGATGTTGATGCTTGATCCGCAGGCCTATCGCGACGCGATGAGCGAAATCGCCTCACCGGTCCATCTCATCGCGACCGACGGGCCGGCGGGACTCGCGGGCATGACGGTGACCGCGCTCGCTTCCGTCACCGACCATCCGGCGACCCTGCTCGTCTGCGTCAACCGGAAGTCGCCCTCGGCGCCGCGTTTTCTGGAAAACAAGGTGTTCAGCGTCAATTCGCTCGGCGTCGAGGACCAGAAGCTCGCGGATATCTTCGCCGGCCGCACCCACGAGCATTTCGCCGAGAAATTCACCCATGGCGCGTGGCGCAAGGGCGCGACCGGCGCGCCGCTGTTCATCGGCGCGCTCGCGAATTTCGATTGCCGCCTGATCGAGGTGAAGGACATCGGCACCCACCATATCCTGTTCGGCCGGGTCGAGGCGGTGGCGCGCCGCGACGAGGGCGCGAGCCTGCTCTACCACCGGCGCGGCTACCGGCGCGGCGACGACCATCTGTGAGAATCGTCTAATTGCCGCACAAAGAATGGGTTAACCTTTCCAACCGTTGACTCTGATCGTTTAGCTTCGGGCAAGTCGGGGCGGTTTAGCGTCTTCCCATGACGGAGACTCAAACCATGAACCACGCCGGCGCCGCGAAAATTTCCCTGTTCGGGCTGGAGGCTCTCGACGAGCGCCGCGCCCTGATTTCCTCCCTCGTCCAATCGGGACGGGACCTGCTCCCGTCCGACGTGCGCCAGTTGCGCCGCGCCCTGTTCGAGGACGAAGGCGCCAGCCGCGAAGAGGCGCAGGCCCTGTTCGAGCTTGAGCGCACGCAGGCCGCGCCCTGCGCCGAATGGACCGCATTTTTCATCGAATGTCTGACGGACCATGTGGTCTGGCAGTGCCGGCCGACAGGAATCGTCGTCGACGAGCAGGCCGAATGGCTGGTGCGCGAAGCCGACCGCTGCCGCCTGGCGACCGGCGCGGCGCTTCTGGCGAATGTGCTCGCCGAGGCGCACCGCGCGCCGGGCTGGCTGATCGCCGCCGTCCGCGCCCGCGTCGCCGCGCCCGAGGTTCAGGCCGAACTCGCGCGCGAAGACTGAACGGAAACGCCCGTCCCGCGAGGGCGCCTCCATTTTGGCGCCTCTGCTTAAACCTTTGGCTGCTGGACGAGCGCCGCCGGTTCCCATAAAAGCGGAGCGATCATAAGAATGCCAGCATTGGCCTTGTCGCGCCAAGGCCGGGCTCGTTCCGCTGCGGGGCCTGAATGTTCAAGAAAATTCTGATCGCCAATCGCGGCGAAATCGCCTGTCGCGTCATCAAGACCGCACGGCGGATGGGAATCAAGACCGTAGCCGTTTTTTCCGACGCCGACGAGGACGCCCTCCACGTCTCGATGGCCGACGAGACCGTGCATATCGGCGCGCCTTCGGCCGCCGAATCCTATCTGGTCATCGAAAAGATAGTGGACGCCTGCAAGACAACCGGCGCCGAGGCCGTCCATCCCGGTTATGGCTTCCTGTCGGAGCGCGCCGCTTTCGCCGAGGCTCTCAAAAGCAACGGAATCGTCTTCATCGGCCCCAATGTCGGCGCGATTCAAGCGATGGGCGACAAGATCGAATCGAAGAAATTCGCGAACGCCGCCAAAGTGAATACGGTGCCGGGCTTTCTCGGCGTGATCGAGACGCCGGAAGAGGCGGTCAGGATCGCCGACGGCATCGGCTATCCGGTGATCCTCAAGGCGTCCGCCGGCGGCGGCGGCAAGGGCATGCGCATCGCCCACAGCCAGTCGGAAGTCGCCGAAGGTTTTGCTCGGGCGAAATCCGAAGCCAAGAGCAGTTTCGGCGACGACCGCGTCTTCGTGGAAAAGTTCATCGTCAACCCGCGTCATATCGAAATCCAGGTGTTGGGCGACAAGCACGGCAATGTCATCTATCTCGGCGAGCGCGAATGTTCGATCCAGCGCCGCAACCAGAAGGTGATCGAGGAGGCGCCGTCGCCCCTGCTCGACGAAGAAACCCGGCGCAGGATGGGCGAACAGGCGGTCGCGCTGGCCAAGGCGGTCAATTACGATTCCGCCGGCACGGTCGAATTCGTCGCCGGCCAGGACAAGAGCTTCTACTTCCTGGAAATGAACACCCGTCTCCAGGTCGAACATCCGGTGACCGAACTGATCACCGGAATCGACCTGGTCGAGCAGATGATCCGCGTCGCCGCCGGCGAGGTTCTCGCGATCAAGCAGAGCGACGTTCATCTCAAGGGCTGGGCGGTGGAGAGCCGCATCTACGCCGAGGATCCAACACGCAATTTCCTGCCCTCCACCGGCCGGCTGGTGAAATATCGCCCCCCCGAGGAGGGCCGCTCGGAAGGCGTCACGGTCCGTAACGACACCGGCGTCTATGAAGGCGGCGAGATCTCGATCTATTACGATCCGATGATCGCCAAGCTGGTCACCCACGCCGGCGACCGCTTGGCGGCGATCGACGCGCAGTCGCGCGCTCTTGACGCCTTCGTCATCGACGGCATCCGCCACAATATCCCCTTCCTGTCGTCGCTGATGCAGCACGAGCGCTGGCGGTTGGGCCAACTCTCGACCGGCTTCATCGCCGAGGAATATCCCGAGGGCTTCGCGCCGCTGAAGCCGCAGGGCGAGATCGCTCATTGCATGGCGGCGGTCGCGGCTTTCGTGGACAACGTCCATAATGACCGCAAGCGCCAGATTTCCGGCCAGATGCAGACGCAGAAGCCGGTGCGCTTCGAAACCGCCCGCTCGGTGACGCTCGACAAGGAGTGTTTCAACATCGAAATTGACAGCGGCGACGGCGCTCTTCTGGTGCGCTTCGATCAAGGAGCGCACGCCCATCGCCTCGAATCCGACTGGGTTCCCGGCGAGCCGGTATGGAACGGGCTGATCGACGGCGAAAGGATCGCGGTGCAGGTTCGTCCGATCCTCAACGGTTTCGCGATCAGCCATGCCGGGGTGAGCGTCGACGCCCGCGTCTTCACCCGTCGCGAGGCCGAGCTTTTCGCGCTGATGCCCGAGAAGAAACTCGCCGACACGTCGAAATCCTTGCTCTGCCCGATGCCAGGCCTGGTCAAGGCGCTCTATGTCAAGGAAGGGCAGGACGTGAAGGCCGGCGATCCGCTGGCCATGGTCGAGGCGATGAAGATGGAGAACGTCCTGCGCGCTGAACGCGACGCCACCGTCAAGGCCCTGAAATGCAAGGAAGGCGATTCGTTGGCCGTCGACGCCGTGATCATGGAATTTGCGTAACGGCGGTTTCCCTCTCCCCGCATTGGGCGTCCGCAAAAGACGCCCGTTTTTTGACGGGCGATGCGGGAAGAGGGCTGGACGGAGGGGGTGGCGTTTAGAAAATCAGATGCGGGTCCAGCTTTCGGAATCGCACATCGATTCGCCGACCGCGCAGCCCTTGATGGTCAGGCCGCCGCCGGAAAAGGTGACCGTGCCGTTGAAGGTCATCATGCCGGGCATGGACGGATGTTTCATGTTGGCGCCCTTCCACACCGAACCCCCGGCGTTGGTCATGCCGTGGCACATTTCGAAGCCCGGCTGGCTGCCCGAAACGATCTTGCAATAGAGCCTGCCGCCGGAGACGGAGACCTTCACCTTGTCGCCGTTCGACCGCTGGTACATGCCCCCCGGTTCAGCCGCAGCCTGACCGATCATTCCGGCGGTGAACAGGATGGCGACGGCGAATTTTACGATTTTCATTTGTTTCCTCCCACTTCGGCTTATATCTGCCGTGACGCTACGAACGCGCCTTCGTCATCCTCACATTCAAACACGCAAATATCAATCGGATAATCCGCGCCATGCCGCTGCATTTCGCCTATGGCTCCAACATGGACGCCGCCGCCATGGCGCGGCGCTGCGCCGGGGCGCGGGCGCGCGGCCTGGCCTTTTTGCCGCGCCATCGTTTCGCGTTGATGGCGGACGGCTTCGCGACTGTCGTTCGCGATCCCGCCGCCCATGTCGCGGGCGTGCTGTGGGATGTCGGCTTTGGCGATCTTGCCGCGCTCGACCGCTATGAGGGCGTGGGGCAGGGCGCCTATATCAAGATTTCGACGCCGGTTCTGCGAGAGGGAGCCGCGCCGGTCCGCGCCCTGGTTTATGTCGGCGTCCCCGAAAAAAGCGCCGGCCGGGCGCCGGCCGATTACATGGAAAAAATCGTCGCGGCCGCGCGCGCCCAGGGTCTGGCGCCGGACTATGTCGATGTCCTGCGCCGCCTGGGCGGCGAGGACGTTCCCGAAGCGCCGAAGAAATTCCGCGCCATCAAAATTCCTGTCGTTCCATGAGTCCGCAATGACCGCCGAGCCGATCGTCTTCCAGAAAATTTCCGACATGCGTCGGGCCGTCGCCCAATGGCGCGCCGCTGGCGAAAAAGTGGCGCTGATCCCGACCATGGGGGCGCTGCACGCCGGCCATATCTCGCTGGTCGAGGCATCGCGCGGAAAAGCCCGCCGGGCTGTCGTGTCGATCTTCGTCAATCCGACGCAGTTCGCGCCGACCGAGGATTTCTCCGCTTACCCGCGCACGCTCGACGCTGATCTCGCCAGATTGGCGGAGGCCGGCTGCGACGGCTGTTTTGCGCCCACGGCCTCGGAAATGTATCCGGAAGGCTTCTCGACCAAAATCATCCCGGGCGGCCCGGCGCAGGCCGGGCTGGAGGACCGTTTCCGGCCGGATCATTTCGCCGGCGTGGCGCAGGTGGTGGCGAAATTGCTCAACCAGGCGCAGGCCGATTGCGCCTTTTTCGGCGAGAAGGATTTCCAGCAACTCGCGGTGATCCGCCGGATGGCCGCCGATCTCGACATTCCGACGAAGATCTTCGGGGTTCCAACCATGCGCGAGGCGGACGGTCTCGCCATGTCTTCGCGCAACATCTATCTATCGCCCGAAGAGCGGGGGCGGGCGGTGGCGCTGTCCCGCGCGCTGCGCGCCAGCGCCGAAAAGATCGCGGCGGGAGCGCCCGTCGGCGAGGTCATGGCGCAAGGAGGACGGGAGGTCGAGGCCGCCGGCTTTGTCCTCGATTATTTCGAGGCGCGCCATGCCGAAAGCCTCGCGCCCGCCGCCTCGCGCGCCGACGGGCCGATCCGGCTGCTGGCGGCGGCGCGCCTGGGCCGGACCCGGCTCATCGACAATTGGGCTGTCGAATAAAAACAGAAAATCTTAGTGTTTTCTTTTACTGGCGCGAAAGCGCAAGGCTAAACAACTTCCCCAACGGTATGTTAATCAGGATTAACTAGGTGTAAATACGTCAGCTTCGTTCCGGTGCATCAGGCGAGGTCTGGCCATGATCGATCGATTGTTCTGGCTCTTGTTCTCGTTTCGCGGGCGGATTGGACGCGCGGATTTCGCAATCTTCTGGTTCATCCAACTCGCTGTGTGGGGAATTTACCAGGTTGCGCTCTGGCGGCGCTATCTGGTCGTCACTTATGACGCGGCGCATAAAGCTCACATCGCTCTCGACGCGCCGCCTGTCGTCAGGGTTGTCATGTTCTTCCTGTCCGCTGTCGCCTTGTGGGTTTCCCTGGCGGTCCAGATCAAGCGGCTGCATGATTTCAACTGGAGCGGCTGGCTGCTTGCCGTTCCGATCGGCGGCGCTTCCGTCGGCGGGTTGCTTGTGGGATTGGCCGCCGCGCTTCAGTTGCGCTCCCTCGTCATCCTTGCCGCCGTGGTTTTCTCCGTCGCTGGGCTGGCAGGCCTGACGCTCATCCTGATGATGTTCTCGCGGGTCGGCTACTGGGGCGACAACGGCCATCCGCGAGGGCCGGACGAGGATGCGGCGGCGGGCCGCGGGGACGTGTCGACCGGTTCGGCCCCGGAGGCGCGCCGCGCGTTCGCGCCAAAATCGTCGCCGCCCGGCTTCGGTCGCCCCGGCGCGGCTCAGACGTTCGGACGCCGCAGCGTCCGCCCGTGAATTTCAGGGGCTTCCGCCGCCTCCGACGGCCGTTTCGATCGCGAGGCAGGCCGGCCCCTGTGAGTGAAAAATGCGGGCGCGGCGCTTTCATACGAATACCGAATGTTGCATTCGGTATTCGTATTCAGCTGGCGCGAAAATCGGTCCGCGGCTTATGGGATTTTCGCGCCATATCGTTTCCGCGGATTGCGAAGCGATCTTGCGGAAAACGTATCAGTCTGCGTCCGCCGCCTCCTGCGGTTCGGCGACGTTGAGCTGGCGGTAATCGATGCGCGGCACGCCGTCCTCGCCGGTGATGAGGATATCGGCGAAAAGCGCGCCGAATTTGATGTCCCGCCAGGCATAGCTCTTGCGGACATGGACGTTCTGGCCGGAGACGTCGTCGAGGCCGACGAAATTGACCACGAAAAAGGCGTCCAGCGCCTCCAGCTCCTCGGGCCCCTTGCCGAAGATCGGGCTGCTCTCGTCCACGACATGAAACAGGGTCCATGAAAAGGCGAAGATCGGATTGCGCGCCTGTTTCAGGGCGATCTGGCGGAACCGCCGATAGCCGACGCCTTCGACAGTCGGGTCGCTGTAAATCATCCAGATTTCGGCGCGCGCCTCATTGACCGAACTGCGGCGGGCGTTGACGAAACGAGCCATCAGCGTCGGACGGCCGTTGTGCCGGGCGAGGGTCATGAAGTCGGCGAAGATCACGCGTGCCCGCGGGCGTGAAAAACGCGCGAAAATAAGGCCGGTAAAGACCGCCAGCGTCGACATGCCGGTGAAGATTTCCAGCGTCGCGATCGAATGGCCATAGAGGGTCTGCGGGTGCATGTCGCCATAGCCGACCGTCGCCAGAGTCTCGATCGAAAAGAAGAACAGATCGACCAGAGAGCCGGGGCGCACATGGGCTATGGCGTCGCCGCCAAGCCAGAACAGGAAGGCGAACACCAGGTTCATGGTCAGGAAATAGAGCGCGAATCCGCCGAAAAAGGCCGGCCAGGAAATGCTCATGCTGTTGTGGAAGGCGTCGGTCCAGAACGACTGGTCGAGGCCGCGGGTCAGGAACTCGCGGTCGCCGATGCGCACCAGTTGTTCGCGGTCAGTCCGGCGGCGGATCAAAGATCGTCCCACTTCTCGATGACCCAGCTCTCGGTCTGCGCGTCCTCGCGCCATTGCCGGAAGGCCGGCAAGGCCAGAACGCGGTCGCAATAGGCCCGCGCGGCTAGCGCGAGTTCGAGCGCGTAAACATCGAGGCGGGTGGCGACCGGCGCGAAAAAGGCGTCGGCGGCGCAGAGACCGCCGAAAAGGAACTCGCCCTCGGCCTGGGCAAAAATCGTCTGGATGCGCGCGAGATCGGCTTGCGCGGCCTCGTCGAGCGGCAGCGGCGCGGCGCGGCGCGCGCGGCGGAAATTGGTCGGGCAGGCCTGCCGCAGCGCCTGAAAGCCGGAATGCATTTCGGCGCAGAGCGAACGCGCCCGCGCCCGCTTCAATCGGTCGCGCGGCCAGATGTTTTTCTCAGGGAAAGCCTCCGCCAGATATTCGACGATGGCGAGCGAGTCCCACACGGAAAAATCGCCGTCGCGCAGCACCGGAACCTTTCCCGTCGGCGCCTCGCGCAGCATTCTTTCGCGCGAGCCTGCGACATAGAGCGGGACGACTTCCTCTGAAAACGGAATGTCGAGCGCGCGCATCAAAAGCCAGGGGCGGAGAGACCAGGACGAATAGGCCTTGTTGCCGATGAAAAGTTTCAGGGACATGGTATTTCTCAGAATTTCGGCGCCGCCGGATGGCGGGGCGGCTCGTAGGGGGCGCCGGCCTTTTTCCACTCGGTGAAACCGCCCTCGACATGGGCGACCGGCGCCAGTCCCATGCGCTGCGCCAGATGCGCGGCGAGCGCCGAGCGCAAGCCCCCGGCGCAGAAAAAGACGAAAGTCCTGTCCTGCTGGAACTGCGGCTTGGCGTAGGGGCTCGCCGGGTCGATCCAGAATTCCAGCATGCCGCGCGGGCAATGGAAGGCGCCGGGGATTCGCCCTTCGCGGTCGAGTTCGCGCGGGTCGCGCAGATCGACGAACAGAACGTCGTCGCGGCCGAGCAGGTCCTTGGCCTCCGCGACCTTCAACGCCCGCACGGCGGCGTTGGCCTCTGCCAGCATCTGCTGAATTCCATAGGTGACTTTGCTCGGCATGAGCGCCCTCCCGTCCAGATTGGACCTCAGGGCGGGCGCGGCGTCAACTCGAGCCCGGACATGCGCCAACATTCGCGTCGTGGAGCGCTCAGACGCCACGCTCGGAGGCCGCGGCGCAGCGCCAGCTCTTGATCGTGTAAGCCGGGTGCGCGTCGCCCCAGCGCGCGATCACGGCGGACCCGATCGAGCGCTGGCATTGAAGAATCGAATAAGCGTCCGTCGGAATGCGGAAGTTCTTGCATTCGCCGCCGGCCTTGCAGGCGCTGATCACGACGACGAATTCTTCCGACGGAGCATTTTCCGCCGCCAAACACGGCGAAGCGCAGAAAACGGCGATGGCGAGGGCGAACCTGAACACATTGACCTCGAAAACTGCGAAAGCTCTCCAACCCGAACGATGAAAGAACATCTGCTCTTTGACTTGGTTCCGCCGCCTCGCAAGCCTTGACCGCGCCGAGACTTTTTCCGACAAGCGGCCATGCTTGAAAACGATCCGCTCGCCCAGACGATTCTCGCGCTCTGCGCCGCCCTCGGCCCCGGCAAGTCGATCTGCCCGACCGACGTGGCCAAGGGTTTCGCGCGCGCCCGGGAGGAAGACGAACTTGCCTGGCGCGGCCATCTCCCACAGGTGCGCGCCCGAGCCGTCGCGCTCGCCCGCGCCGGGCGGCTGGTGATCTATCGCAAGGGCAAGCCGGCCGATCCGGATGATTTTCGCGGCGTCTATCGCATCGGCCTGCCGCGCGGCGACTGAGACGCTGTTCTGACAAGGAGGGCGCAATGTTCTTCGTCGCCTCGAAAATCTTCTGGCTCCTGGCCTCGCCGCTGCATGTTCTGCTGATCCTGCTGCTGGCGGGGTTGATTGCCGGTCCGCGCTGGCGCGCCGCACGGGCATTGGCGCTGACGGCGGCGGTCGGTCTGGCGTTGATCGTGTTCTCGCCGGCCGGCGCGCTGTTGATTCGCCCGCTGGAGGACCGTTTCCCCCAGCAATCCGAACATATGGCGCCGCCCAATGGGATCATCGTGCTCGGCGGCGCCGTCGACGAGCAGGTCACGCGCGCCCGCGATCAGGTGACGCTGACCGAGGCCGCGACGCGAATGACCGAAGGCGCCGCGCTGGCGCGACTCTATCCCCAGGCGCTGCTGGTCTTTTCCGGCGGCTCGGGCGCGCTGCTCGACAGTTCGGTGAAGGAGGCGGAGGTCGCGCGGCGGCTGTGGCGCGAACTCGGCGTGGCGGAAAGCCGGATGCGTTTCGAGGACCGTTCGCGCAACACTTATGAAAACGCCCTGTTCACCAAGGCGTTGGCGAATCCGAAAAAAGGCGAGACATGGCTGCTGGTGACTTCGGCCTATCACATGCCGCGCGCCATCGGGGTTTTCCGCGCCTTGGGCATGGAGCCGCAAGCTTTTCCCGTCGATTACCGCACATTGGGCGACGCCCGCGACTTCCGCCCGCCCGGCGACAGCGCGCGCGCCATTCTCGATTTCGAGGTCGCGGCGCGGGAATGGATCGGCCTGCTGGCCTATCGCCTGAGCGGCAAGACCAAGGTTATGTTTCCGGGACCGTGATCGGCCGCCCCGGCGTCAGCGCGACGCCGATTCCGCTTCCGCGACGCCATTGGCCGACAGGAACTTGCGCCAGTCGCTTTCGTCGCCATAGAAGGCGTTGCGATCGACACGGGTCGGAATGCCGCGCACCCAGGCGTCGGATTGATATTGCCAGAAGCGCCATTCGCGATCGCCATATTTCGCGGAGGGGCGCCGCTTGGTCGAGCGAATCCAGATCGGATAATCGGTCAACTCGCCTTCGATGATCGTCTGATAGAAATCGACCGTGGTGTAGATGATCGGCTTCTTGCCGTAATAGCGCTGCATCTCGGCGAGCATGGCGCGGATTTCGTGCAGGGTGGACTCGCGTTCGAGACGACGTCGGCAGGTCGGCGAGTCGGGAGTCGCCTCGACATCGAGCACCGGGGGCAGCGCGCCTTGCTCGGGCGGCACGTTCCTCTCGAACCAGGCCATGTTGTCCTGCCATGGCCGGCACCAATAGACGAAATGATAGGCGCCGCGCGGCAGGCCCGCGGCCTTGGCGCCGCGCCAGTTGCGGGCGAAATTCGGATCGATGCGGTCGCCGCCCTCGGTCGCCTTGATATAGGCGAATTTGACGCCCCCCTCATGCACCGCGTCCCAGTTGACATTGCCCTGGTATTTGGACACATCGACGCCGTGCACGGTGAAATTCCGGGCGAGCTTGGTCGCCTCCGTTTCCTTGTAATGGCCGGGCCGGGCGCCGACGAGCGGGTGCTCCGCGAAAGCCGAGGGAGCCTCCCCGCATGCGGCGAGCGCGAGCAGCAGGCCCGGAAGCGCGAGACGCGCGACGATCTTCGTGCGGAAATCACTCATGTGTGCAGATTACCTCGTTCGGGGTAATAAGTCGTTAATCTACATCACGGCGGTTCACCGCCAGAATTGAACCGGAATTTTCGTTTTTGGCAAGTGCGGGCCGCGCCGGCGCCGTGCGCCGCCCCGCATGTTCAGGCGATTCCGCCGCGCGGCGCGGCCTTCCGCGGCAGCGGCGTTGGCGCCGCCGTCCGGTTTGAAGTAAAAGGCGTTTTGCGATGTGGGTAAAGATTCCGTTTATCGTGGCGGGTATGGCGCTCGCGCTTTGCGGCGGCGCGCGGGCGCAGTCGTGCGGCCCGCAAAAGCTCGGGGTTTCGCGGACGATTCTTGTCGGCGCCCCCGTCCATGTCGGCCTCAAAACCTATCCGCAGACGCTCGACCTGAAAGACCATGAGGTCGTCCTGACGTTCGACGACGGCCCGGCTCCCACGACGAGCCGCGTGCTCGCAGCCCTCGAAGCGCAATGCGCGCGAGCGACCTTCTTCCTGATCGGGCGCAACGCCGCCGCCATGCCGATGCTGGTGCGCCGCGAGATCGCCGACGGCGACACGGTCGGCAGCCATTCCTACAACCATCCGATCCTCCGCAGCCTCCCGCTGCCCAGGGCCCTGGCCAATATCAAGGCGGGCGCGGCGGCGGTGGACAAGGCCTCCGGCGGCAAGGCGTCGCGATTTTTCCGCTTCCCCGGCTTCGCCGATTCGTCCGCGCTTCTGACGGCGCTCGACAAGAAGAACATGCCGGTTTTTGGCGCCGATCTCTGGGCTTCCGACTGGAACGTCATGACGCCAGGGGAAGAACTCGACCTGCTGATGGGCCGGCTGCGGCGCGCGGGCGGCGGAATCGTCCTGCTCCATGACACCAAGCGGGAGACGGCGGACATGCTGCCCGCCTTTCTGGCCGCGCTGAAGGCCGAAGGTTTCCAACTCGTGGCGCTCGCGCCGGGCGACGCCTCGCCCGCGCTCAGAAAAGCTCCCGCCGGCTGGAAATCCGAGACGGAGGAGACATTGAAGAAAATGGGGATCTCAGGCCCCAAAGGGGCGGCGCGGAAAATCGATGTTCCGCTTCAGGAGCAGAAGGACCCGGCGAACAGGATGTGAGCGGGAAAAAACCAAGCGATGAGCTTGGTGCGGCCAAGAGGACTCGAACCTCCACCCCGGTTAAAGGACTAGCACCTCAAGCTAGCGCGTCTACCAATTCCGCCATGGCCGCGCGATTTCCGGGTTTTGGGACCCGATCAATCGGTAGGCGCGTCGTCTAACAAATCGCTCCCGGCCTTGCAAGCCGCCAACCCGATTTTTCTCGACGCGCCCGCCGCGCCGCGCGATAAGACCATGAAATGACAGAAATCAGCGCCACACCGCCCGCTTCATTTCTTGCCGCGCCCGGCGCGCCGCCGGTCGAGTGGCGCATTTCCGACGGCCTGACCGGCTATGCCTTCGCCGTCGCGGAAATGGAGGCCCGCGCCAGCGCAATCGCCGAAGGGCGCGCGCGCGAACTTGTCTGGCTGGTCGAGCATCCGCCGCTCTATACGGCGGGTACCTCGGCGCGGCCGGAAGATTTGCTCGACGCGCGTTTCCCGGTTCACGCCACGGGCCGCGGCGGCCAATTCACCTATCACGGCCCGGGCCAGCGCGTGGCCTATGTGCTGCTCGACCTCAACCGCCGCTCGCGCGACGTGCGGTCGTATGTCTGCGCGCTGGAGAAATGGATCATCTCCGCGCTGGCGCGGTTCAATGTCAAAGGCGAAATTCGCGACGGCCGTGTCGGCGTCTGGGTCGCGCGGCCGGAAAGGCCACGCGGCCCGCGCGGCGAGACGGCCGAGGACAAGATCGCGGCGATCGGGGTGCGGATGCGGCGCTGGGTGTCGTTCCACGGAATCGCGCTCAATGTCGAGCCGGACCTCTCGCACTTTTCGGGCATCGTCCCCTGCGGCATCGCGGAAAGCCACCTCGGCGTCACCAGCCTGTTCGATCTCGGCCTGCCGGTGAGCCTTCATGACGCGGATATGGCGCTGCGTTCGAGTTTTGAAGAAATTTTCGGGCCGACATCATCTTCGGTTTGAATGATTCGGGTCCCGCCCGTCGCGATGGTCCGGGCGGTCGCGCGTATTCGCCGGTTTTGCCGAATCGTGAAGCGTCTTGCCGGACCTAGCCCCCGGTCATCGGCGGAAAGAAGGCGATTTCCCGCGCGCCGACAATGCTTGCCTCCGGCTTGGCGTGTTTCCTGTCGATGGCCGCGCGGACGACGGCCTGCGAAAATGTCGCGGCATAGGCCTCGTCGCGCTGGCTTAGCCAGGCGATTAGTTCTGCGAGGGTGCGCACCGTTTCGGGCACATCCGCCTCCTCGGCGGATTTGCCGATGCGCTCGCGCAGGGAGGCGAAATAGACGAGTCTCATTCCTCGACCACATATTTGATGCCGGCGCGGAAATAATCCCAGCCGGTGTAAAGCGTCAGGATCGCGGCCAGCCACAACAGGCCGAGGCCGATCCGCACCGTGCCGGGGAGCACCGCCTCGCCCGCCCGTCCGGCGATGAGAAAGCCGAGCGCGACGATCTGCACGGTCGTCTTCCATTTGGCGACCCTGCTGACCGGCACCGAAACCTTCAGCTCGGCCAGGAATTCGCGCAGGCCGGAGACCAGGATTTCCCGGCAGAGAATGACGATGGCGGCCCACAGCGACCAACTCCTGATCGTGCCGTCGGCGACGAGAATCATCAGCACCGAGGACACCAGCAGCTTGTCGGCGATTGGGTCCAGCATCCGCCCCAGCGCCGATTGCTGCGCCCAGGCGCGGGCGAGATAGCCGTCGAAGAAATCGGTGATCCCGGCGACGGCGAAAAGCCCGAGCGCGGTCCAGCGCAAGGTGAAATTATCCGGCCAGAACAGACAGGCCACCACCGCCGGCACGATCACGACCCGCCCGAAGGTCAGGACATTCGGCAGATTAAAATTGCGACGGACGCCGGAACGGGCCGAACTGAGGGACATGATCGGAGGGAAGCTTTTTAAACGTGGCGCGTCAACGGATTTTTCCGCTTTCGCCGCCCGCGGGGCCATTTGTCGCGTCCGAACGGACGGCTGTCCCTTTGGCGAGGCCAGGTCGCGACCTTCGACAACCGCCTCTCGACCAGGGCGGTTGTCGGCGGCAGGGACGCGCTTCTCGTCATCGTCCGAGGGCCGAGGCGCTCATCCCTTTTCGTGGAAATGGTTGAACACCAGCTTCGCCGTCGCCGCCGAGAAGCCCGGCGTTTTTTCCAGATCGGCCAGCGCCGCCGCCGCCACGGCCTTGGCGGTCCCGAAAGCCTGGAGCAGCGCCCTTTTGCGGGCCGGCCCGACCCCGGCGATCTCGTCGAGCGGGTTCTTCGCGAACGCCTTCTTGCGTCGCGCCCGATGGGTTCCGATCGCGAAGCGGTGGGCCTCGTCGCGCAGGCGCTGGACGAAGTAAAGCGCGGGATCGCGCGGCGCCAGTTTGAACGGCTCGCGCCCGGCGACGAAAAAAGTTTCGCGGCCGGCGTTGCGGTCAGGCCCCTTGGCGATCGAGGCGAGAGTCACGCCGGTCACGCCCAGTTCCTCCAGCACTTTGCGCACCGCCTCGAACTGGCCGCGCCCGCCGTCGATCAGAATCAGATCCGGCGCCTGAGGAAAAGCGTCGGGGTCTTCGGGCGCCGGAGTCTCGGCCTCCCTGAGCAGCCGCGAAAAACGGCGCGTCAAAACTTCACGCATCATGGCGTAATCGTCGCCGGGCGTGACGGGGCCCTTGATGTTGAAGGTCCGGTAATGGGTTTTCATGAAACCCTGAGGGCCGGCGACGATCATCGCGCCAATGGCCGAAGACCCCATGATGTGGGAATTGTCGTAGACTTCGACGCGGCGCGGCGGCTTCGCCATGCCGAAAGCCGAGCCCAGCGCCTCCAGCAGTTTTTGCTGGCTCGCACTGTCGGCGAGCCGCCGGCCCAGGGCTTCGCGGGCGTTGTTGGCGGCGTCGGCGACCATTTCCTTCTTCTCGCCGCGCTGGGGCGCGACGATCTCGATTCGATAGCCTTCGCGCTCCGCCAAAGCTTCTTCGAGCCAAGCCGCCTCCTCGATGGCGTGGGAGAGCAGGACGAGCCTCGGCGGCGGGCGCTCGGCATAGAACTGGGCGACGAAAGGCCCCAGGACCTCGCCGGGCGGAAGAGTCTTGTCGGCGCGCGGAAAATAGGCGCGATTGCCCCAGTTCTGGAAGGCGCGGTAAAACACCGCCTCGACGCAGAAATGACCGGCCTCCTCGTGAAGCGCGAAGACGTCGGCTTCTGCGACGGCGCGCGGATTGATCCCCTGCTGGCCCTGAATCGCGGCCAGCGCCGAAATGCGGTCGCGCAGTTGCGCCGCGCGCTCGAACTCGAGCTTTTCCGCCGCCGCGTTCATGTCCTGCGCCAGACGCTCCCGCACCGCGCGCGATTTTCCGGCCAGAAAATCGCGCGCTTCGCGCGCCAGTTCGGCGTAATTTTCGGGCGAGATTTCGCCGGTGCAGGGCCCGGCGCAGCGCTTGATCTGGTAAAGGAGGCAGGGCCGGCTGCGGTTGTCGTAAAAGGAATTCTCGCAGGAGCGCAGCAGGAAGGCGCGTTGCAGCACGTTGAGCGTGCGGTTGACGGCGCCGACATTGGCGAAAGGCCCGAAATAATCGCCTTTGCGGCTCCGCGCGCCGCGATGTTTGGTCAGTTGCGCGCCGCGTTCGTCTTTTGTCAGAAGGATATAGGGGAAAGACTTGTCATCGCGCATCAGCACGTTGAAGCGCGGCTTGAGCTGCTTGATGAGATTGGCTTCGAGCAGCAGGGCCTCGACCTCGGTGCGGGTCGAGACGAAGACCATCGAGGCGGTGAGCGCGATCATTCGCGCGATGCGATTGGCGTGGCCGGCGAGCCGGGTATAGGAGGCGACGCGCTTCTTGATGCTTTTCGCCTTGCCGACATAGAGCACCGCGCCGTCCTCGCCGATCATGCGATAGACGCCTGGTCCCATCGGCGCATGTTTCCAATGCGCGCGGATCGCCTTCAAGCCGCGCCTGAACGAGGAGGCGGCGGGCTCGGCGTCGAGGTCGAGATCGACGCCGGAGCTTTCGTCCAGCCCGGCAAGAACAGCCTCTTCGGCCTCGTCGGGCTCCAGAAGCTCTTCCGGCGGCGCGTCGATCTGGTTTTTTGGGCGACTCATGACCCTAATCTAGGCGCTGTGGCCCCGCCGCGAAACGGCTGTCGCTTGCGCGATCCGTGATTGCCGCCCGATGGCGGGAGCCATGAAAAACACATCGACGCGCAAACCAACCAACGGGCGGTTTGAGGTCCGTGTCGAGATTCATCGCGTGAATCGCTTTCATCTCGACTTTTTCCGCCGGGCGGCGGTCGCGATCCGCCTGGCGCCGAGCCTTTGCGCGATCCGCGCCAAGGTCCCCGCGACTTTCTCCCCGGAAAAGCGGCGGCGGCGACGCCCCGCGCCGACGGCGCCCCGAAGCGCCGGCTTCCCCGAAGCAGCGTCGCCGTGGTTGGACTTGCGGCGAGGACTCCACCCAGACCGCGCCCTCAGACTCGCCGGCATGCGGTGAAGGCGCCTCCCCCCGCAGTCGGCTTACACTTTTTCATCATCTGCGCGCGCCGCCGTTTTGTGCATAGTCCCCTTGGCGGCGCCGGCCCTGGGTCGGGCCGGCGTGCGGGGATGATTGACCCGTGAGGCCCTCGCGCCGAACAAGAACGGCGTCCGCCCTGCGGGAAAACAGGCCGCAGCCAGGCGGCTGGTTCTGGGAGAATGGAATGTCGAGCCGAATCCGCCATGGGCGCATGGACGTCGCCGCCAATCTGCATGAGTTCGTCAGTCAAGAGGTTCTGCCGGGCCTCGGCTTCGACGCGCCGTCCTTCTGGGCGGGGCTGGAAAAATTCCTGCTCGATCTCGCCCCGCGCAACCGCGCTCTGCTCGAAAAGCGTGAAGCGATTCAGGCGCGGATCGACGCCTGGCATCGCGAGCGCAAGGGCAAGGTTTTTGACGCGGAGGCCTATCGGCTCTTCCTGACCGAGATCGGCTATCTGGTTCCGCGCGGAAACGCGTTCAAGGTCGAAACAGCTCACGTCGATCCCGAAATCACTGTTCAGGCCGGCCCCCAGCTCGTCGTTCCGATTCTGAATGCGCGCTATGCGCTGAACGCCGCCAATGCGCGCTGGGGCTCGCTCTATGACGCCCTCTACGGCACGGATGCGATCCTGCCGCCGGACCCGGCGAAAAAGGGCTACGACCCGGCGCGCGGCGCGGCCGTGATCGCCTGGGGCCGCGATTTCCTCGACCGCATCGCGCCTTTGACCGGCGCTTCGCATCGCGAGGTCGTCCAATATGCCGTCGAGAATGGCGCGCTTCAGGCGAAATTGGACGGCGGCGTTGCGGCGCTCGCCGATCAGCGGCTGTTCGCGGGGTTTGCCGGCGAGCCCGCCACGCCGCGCGCCGTTCTGCTCAGGCATCACGGACTTCATGTCGAAATTCGTATCGACCGTGATCATCCGATCGGCCGCACCGACCGCGCCGGCGTCGCCGACATCGTTCTCGAAGCGGCTCTGACCGCGATCCAGGATTGCGAGGACTCGGTCGCCGCCGTGGACGCCGAGGACAAGGTCGCCGTCTATCGCAACTGGCTCGGCCTGATGAAGGGCGACCTTGCCGCGACTTTTGCGAAGAACGGCAAGGAATTGCACCGCTATATGGCCCCGGACCGCGCTTACCTGTCGCCCGAGGGCAAGCCATTCGCGCTGCCCGGGCGCGCGCTGCTTCTGGTGCGCAATGTCGGCCACCTGATGACCAGCGAAGCGGTGCTGATCGACGGCGTCGAGGCGCCCGAAGGCCTGCTCGACGCCATGTTCACCAGCCTGATCGCCCTTTACGACCTGAGGGGTCTTGGCCGCTTCCGCAACAGTCGCGCCGGCTCGATCTATATCGTCAAGCCGAAGATGCACGGGCCGGAGGAGGTCGCCTTTTCGAACGAAATTTTCGGCCGCGTCGAGGAGGCGCTGGGCTTGCCGCGATTCACCATCAAGATGGGAATCATGGACGAGGAGCGGCGCACAACGGTCAATCTCGTCGAATGCATCCGCGCGGCGAAGGAGCGTGTGTTTTTCATCAATACCGGTTTTCTGGATCGCACCGGCGACGAGATCCATACCTCGATGGAAGCCGGGCCGATGATCCGCAAGAACGACATGAAGAACGCGGTCTGGATCGCAGCCTACGAGGATAACAACGTCGATGTCGGCTTAAGCGTCGGCCTGCCCGGCCACGCCCAGATCGGCAAGGGCATGTGGGCCATGCCGGACATGATGGCGGCCATGCTGAAGACCAAGGGCGCCCATCCTCGCGCCGGGGCCAATAGCGCCTGGGTGCCGTCGCCGACCGCCGCGACTCTTCACGCCACCCATTATCACGATGTCGATGTCGCCGCCCGGCAACAGGAGATTTACGCGCGCCCGCCGGCGAGGCTTGAGGCGATCCTGACGATTCCGCTCGCCGACCGGATCAACTGGTCGCCGCAGGAGATCAACGAGGAGCTGGAGAACAACGCGCAAGGGATTCTGGGCTATGTCGTGCGCTGGATCAATTCCGGGGTCGGCTGCTCCAAAGTGCCGGACATTCATGGCGTCGGGCTGATGGAAGACCGCGCCACCCTGCGCATTTCCAGCCAGCATATCGCCAACTGGCTGCGCCACGGCATTTGCAGCGCCGATCAGGTCCTCGACGTGATGCGGCGCATGGCGGCGGTGGTGGACGGGCAGAACGCGGGCGACCCGGATTACCGTCCGATGGCGCCGGATTTCGACGGCAGCGTCGCCTTTCACGCGGCCTGCGATTTGGTGTTCAAGGGCGCGCAGCAGCCCAACGGCTATACCGAGCCGGTGCTGCACGCGCGGCGCCGAGAAGCCAAGGCGCGGAGATCGTAATGTCCAAGAAAACGCCCGCGGTTCGGGAAAACCGCAGGCGCAGTTTCGAAGAGCCTTGAAACGCGGATCAGGCGGCGGACTTGACCCGCGCCGCTTCGGCCGCCGCGCGGATGGCCGCGATGTTGCGGCCATAGACTTCCGGATTGTCCACCGAACCGCCCTTGAACACGGCGGAGCCGGCGACGAGCGCGTCGGCGCCCGCCGCGACGACCAGCGGCGCGGTTTCCGGAGTGATGCCGCCGTCGATCTCGATATGGATCGGGCGGTCGCCGATCATGGCGCGGATCTGGCGCACTTTCTCGACCTGGCTCTCGATGAAACTCTGGCCGCCGAAGCCTGGGTTGACCGTCATGATCAGGACAAGGTCGATGCGGTCGAGGATGAATTCGATCGCACTGGCGGGGGTCGAAGGATTGAGCGACACGCCGGCCTTGGCGCCGAGCGAGCGAATGAGTTGCAGCGAGCGGTCGAGATGGGGACCGGCCTCGGCATGGACGGTGACGATGTCGGAGCCCGCCTTGACGAAGGCTTCGATATAGGGATCGACCGGGGCGATCATCAGATGGACGTCCATCACGCCCTTGATGTGCTTGCGGATGGCGGCGCAGGTGGCCGGGCCGAAGGTGATGTTGGGGACGTAATGGCCGTCCATGACGTCCACATGGACCCAATCGCAGCCCTGAGCTTCGATGGCGCGGCATTCGGCGCCGAAATTGGCGAAATCGGCGGAGAGGATCGACGGAGCGATCTTGATGCTGCGGTCGAAGGGTTTCATGGGCGGTCCTTTCGAGACTTTCATATGCGGGGCTCCCTCTCCCCGCAAAAAGGGGAGAGGGAATTTCGTTTGATTACGCGGCGGCTTGGCCGAGCTTGTCGCGCCAGCCGGGGAACAGCTTGTCGGCGTCGTGCGGGAAGCTGACGAAGGCCCGGGCGAATTCGCGGTGGCTCTTGGCGAATTCGATCGGATTGGCTTTCGCCTTCCAGCACTGTTCCGCCTGACGCAGCGAGGTGGCCCCGGCCGCGCCGCCGTCGATATGTCCGAAGGCGCCGCCGCCGGCCGTCATGATCAGGTTGGAATGGCCGAGGTTGTCGAAGAAGCCCGGCATGCGCAGGGCGTTCATTCCGCCCGAGATGATCGGCGTGGTCGGGGCCATGCCCAGCCAGTCCTGCTCATAATAGGGGCCCTGCGCCTTGTCCTCGGTCAGCATGAAGGCGATGTTGCGGTCGGCCGCCTCGCCTTCCATCTTGCCGAAGCCCATCGTGCCGGTGTGGATGCCCGACGCGCCCTGGAGGCGAGCCATTTTAGACAGCACGAAGGCGGTATAGCCGCGCTTCGACGAGGGCGAGGTCACGGCGCCGTGGCCGGCGCGGTGATAGTGCAGGTACTGCTTGGGGAACTGGCGGCGGGCGGTGGTGACGGCCGCCGGGCCGGCGACATATCCGTCCACCAGGAAGGCGACGTGATCGGCGTTGGGGCCGAAGGTCTCCAGGATATATTCGCCGCGCGCGACCATTTCGTAATGGTCGTCGGCGGTGATGTTGAAGGAAAACAGCTTGGCCTGGCCGGTCTTGTCCTGGGCGCGGACCATGGCGTCGTTCACCAGGCGCACGGCCTCGCGGAAGGGCGCGAAGGTCTGGTTGCCCTGGGGCTCGTCGTTCTTGATGAAGTCGCCGCCCAGCCAGAAATCATAGCAAGCGTCGGCGAACGGCTTCGGGCGCAGGCCGAGCTTCGGCTTGATGATGGTGCCGACGATGAAGCCGCCGTCAACCACCGGGCGGCCGAGAACGCGCCACAGATCCTTGATCGTGGTGGACGGGCCGTCGAACAGGCGCAAGTAAGCCGGAGGCACGTAGAAGTCGTGCATCTTGCCATATTCGATGTCGCCCATGCCCTGGTTGTTGCCGATGGTGAGCGTCAGGAAGGAGGCGATCATCGCCCGGCCGTCGATGATGTTGCGGTCGAACAGCTCGATCGGATAGGCGATCTTCATCAGTTCCTTGGATTCGTCGATCTCATAAACCAGCGCGTCCACGCCGCGGGTGAAATCGTCGGTGGTCGAGACTTCGACATTGGTGCCCGTCGAGGATTCGGCGGCGAAGTGGGCGGCGGCGGCAAGGTAAGTGCCGTGGCCGGGCTTCGGCTTCATGTGATAGGCGACGAGAACATGGCGGCCGCCTGCGATGAGGTCGGCTTCCTTGAGTTTCAGATTGGCGTAGCGATCTGACTGGTCCATTTTGGTTTTCCTTGGCGTGGTTTGTTTTTGGCGTGGTTGATTTATTTCCGTCTGCCCGGACGGTTTTTTTGGAAAAAGCCGGCGCCGCGCGGACGGCGCCGGCTCAGAAATCAGGCCGCCGACTTGGCCGGGATGACCGGGTCGAGGGCGCCGCTGGCGTAGAGCTTGGCCATTTCGCTCATCGGCTTGACCTTGATGAGCTGAGCGCGGCCGGCGCAGCCGAAAGCCTCGAAGCGGTCGCGGCAGACCTTGCTCATGGCGTCCATCGCGGGCTTGAGGAACTTGCGCGGATCGAATTCCGCCTTGTTCTTGGTGGCGACGCGGCGGAATTCGGCGGTGGCCGCGAGGCGCAGGTCGGTGTCGATATTGACCTTGCGCACGCCGTATTTGATGCCGCGCACGATCTCCTCGACCGGCACGCCATAGGTCTCGCGCATCTCGCCGCCGTTCTCGTTGAACAGGTGCCGATATTCTTCCGGCACCGAGGAGGAGCCGTGCATGACCAGATGGGTGTTCGGCAGCTTGGCGTGGATTTCGGCGATGCGGCTGATGGCCAGCACGTCGCTGGTCGGCTTCTTGGTGAACTTGTAGGCGCCGTGCGAGGTGCCGATGGCGACGGCGAGCGCGTCCACCTTGGTGGCGGCGACGAAAGCCATGGCTTCGTCGGGGTCGGTCAGAAGGTCCTTGTGGTCGAGCTTGCCCTCGAAACCGTGGCCGTCCTCGGCTTCGCCATGGCCGGTTTCGAGCGAGCCGAGGCAGCCGAGCTCTCCTTCGACCGAGGCGCCGACCATATGAGCGAGGCGCGCCACTTCCGAGGTGATGGCGACATTGTACTCGTAGGTCGACGGGGTCTTTCCATCCTCTTTGAGCGAGCCGTCCATCATGACGCTGGTAAAACCGTTCTGGATCGCCGAAAGGCAGGTCGAGACGCGCTCGCCATGGTCCTGATGGACGCAGAGCGGAATTTCCGGATACATGCCTTCGAGGGCTTCCATCATCTTGGCGAACATGATGTCGCCGGCATAGGCGCGGGCGCCGCGGCTCGCCTGGATGATGACCGGCGCGTTGACTGCGCGGGCCGCCTCCATGATGGCGAGAGCCTGTTCCATATTGTTCACGTTGAAAGCGGGCACGCCGTAGCTGTGTTCGGCGGCGTGGTCCAGCAGTTGCCTGAGCGTGATACGGGCCATGTCGTCACTCCTTAGGAAATCAGGGATTTGGCGGCGGCGGCCACGGCTTCCGCCGTGATGCCGAAGTGCTTGTAGAGGTCGGGCGCGGGCGCGGAGGCGCCGAAGCCCTTCATGCCGACGAAGGCGGAGCGTTCGCCGAGCCAGCGGTCCCAGCCGAAGCGCAGCGCGGCTTCGACGCCGACGCGCGGGGCGGTTCCCAGCACCTGGCGCTGGTAGTCCTCGCTCTGGCGCTCGAACAGCTCCCAGCAGGGCATCGAGACCACCGCGGCCTTGATTCCCTCCATGGCGAGTTCATGCGCGGCGGCGACGGCGATCTCCACCTCGGAGCCGGTGGCGAGCAGGGTCACGTCGCGCTTGCCGTCCGCCTCTCGGAGCACATAGGCGCCCTTGGCGGTCAGGTTCTCGCCCGAAGCCTCGGTGCGCAGGGGCGTCAGCGCCTGGCGGCTGAGGGCGAGCGAGGAGGGCGTGGACTTCTCGGCCAGCGCCGCGGCCCAGCTTTCAGAGGTCTCGACGGCGTCGCAGGGACGGAAGACCAGCATGTTGGGCAGGGCGCGCAGCGAAGGCAGGATCTCGACCGGCTGATGGGTCGGGCCGTCCTCGCCGAGGCCGATGGAGTCATGCGTCAGGACATAGATGACCCGGACGCCCATCAGCGACGATAGGCGCATGGCGCCGCGCGCATAGTCGGAAAAGATCAGGAAGGTGCCGCCATAGGGGATGAACCCGCCGTGGAGGGCGATGCCGTTCATGGCCGCGGCCATGCCGTGCTCGCGGATGCCGTAATGGATGTAGCGTCCGCCGAAGGCCCCCGGCTGAACCGAGTCCATGCCCTTGGTGATGGTGAGGTTGGAATGGGTCAGGTCGGCCGAACCGCCGATGGTGACGTCGGTCGCGGCGTTGATCGCGGCGAGCGCGATTTCCGACGCCTTGCGGGTGGCGATCTTCGGCTTTTCCTCGACCTGTTTGGCGATCAACTCCTTCAGCGCCGCCTCGGCGGCGGCGGGAAGCGCGCCGGAGACCTGGGCGTTGAACGCGGCGGCCTTGCCGCTGGCGGCGAGGCGCGCCTTCCACTTGTCCTGGGCGGCGGCGCCGCGCGCGGCGACCTTGCGCCATTCGTTCAGCACCGGCGTCGGCACGACGAAGGGCGTGTGGGGCCAGTTGAGTTTCTCGCGGGCCCCGGCGATTTCGGCGGCGCCGAGCGCTTCGCCATGGGCCTTGGACGTGCCGGCGCGGGTCGGCGCGCCATAGCCGATGACGGTGTTGCAGGCGATCAGCCAGGGCTTGTCGCCATGCGCGCGGGCCTTGGCGATCGCGGCTTCGATTTCCTTCTCGTCATGGCCGTTGATGCGGACCGTGTGCCATCCGGCGGCCTTGAAACGGGCGACCTGGTCGGTCGAGGTCGAGAGGCTGGTCGAGCCGTCGATCGAAATCTGGTTGTCGTCCCACAGGAGAATCAGCTTGCCGAGCTTGAGGTGGCCGGCGAGGTCGATCGCCTCGTGGGAAATGCCCTCCATCAGGCAGCCGTCGCCGGCGATCACATAGGTATAGTGATCCACGAGGTCGTTGCCGTAGCGAGCGTTCATCATGCGCTCGGCGAGCGCCATGCCGACGGCGGTGGCGACGCCCTGGCCGAGCGGACCGGTGGTGGTCTCGATGCCCAGCGCATGGCCGTATTCGGGATGGCCGGCGGTGTGGCTGCCGAGCTGGCGGAATTTTTCCAGCTGCTCGATCGGCATATCCGGGTAGCCGACCAGATAGTGCAGCGCATATTGCAGCATCGAGCCGTGGCCGGCCGAGAGCACGAAACGGTCGCGGTCGGGCCAGGCGGAATCCGCCGGATTGAGATTCATGAAGCGGGTGAACAGCACGGTGGCGACATCGGCCATGCCCATGGGCATGCCGGGGTGTCCCGATTTGGCCTTTTCCACAGCGTCCATCGCCAGCGCGCGGATGGCGTTGGCCATGTCGGCGAAGGAGGGGCCTGCCGCCGAGGCGCGTTCCGCAACCAGAGTATCGGTCATCGCGAAGTGTCCTTGTCTTGAGGGGTCGCTTGAAGCGTGGTTTTCGGGGTTACTTGGCGCGACGGCTGCGCTCGTGAATGCGCAGGATCATCGGCGTCAGGATGAGCTGCATCGCCAGATCCAGCTTGTCGCCGGGGATGACGATGGAATTGGCGCGGCTCATCCAACTGTTGTTGATCATCGACACCAGATAGGGGAAGTCGATGCCGCGCGGATCCCTGAAGCGGATCACGACCAGCGACTCGCCGGCGGTCGGAATCCAGCGGGCGATGAAGGGGTTGGAGGTGTCCACCACCGGAACGCGCTGGAAATTGATGTCGGTCTGGGTGAACTGGGGTGTGATCACATGCACATAGGAGTGCATGCGGCGCAGGATCGTGTCGGTGACCGCCTCGGTCGAATAGCCGCGCTGCGAGCGGTCGCGGTGGATTTTCTGGATCCATTCGAGATTGATCACCGGCACGACGCCGATCTTGAGATCGGCTGGGCCGGCGACGTCGATCGTGTCGGTCTTCACCGCGCCGTGCAGGCCTTCGTAGAAGAGCACGTCCGAGCCTTCGCCGATTTCGCGCCAGTCGGTGAAATGGCCGGGAGGGACGCCATGGCGCTCGGCCTCGTCGGCGTCATGGACATAAGTGCGCGACAGGCATTTTCCGGTTTCTGCATAGGTGGAGAAGGACTTTGCCAGCTCGGCGAGCAGGTTGGCGTCCTCGGAGAAATGGCTGAAGCTGTGATCGCCGGCGGCGTGGCGCTTCGCCATTTCCGCCTTCATTTCAGCGCGGTCGTAACGATGGAAGGCGTCGCCCTCGATCGAGGCCGCCTTGATGCCTTCGCGGCGGAAGATTTGGTCGAAGGTGAATTTGACGGTGCTGGTGCCCGCGCCCGAGGAGCCGACGACGGAAACGATGGGATGCTTGATGGACATTCTTGTCAGTCCTCAGTTGTGGAAGAGGCCGCGTTGGCCGAACAGCGGGGATTGAGCGCGGTTGATCTCGGTGTCGGAGTAATATTTGGCAATGCGCTCGACCTTCTCGGCCGAGCCGAAGATCAGGGGCGTGCGCTGGTGCACTTTCTCCAGCTTCCTGGCGAGGATGCGGTCGAGGCCGTCGGTGGCGCCGCCGCCCGCCTGCTCGACCAGCATGGCGATCGGGAAGGCCTCGTAAAGCAGATGCAGCCGGCCCTGCTGATAGCCCGGACGGTCGTCGCCGGGGTACAGGAAGACGCCCCCGCGCGAAAAAATGCGATGGGCTTCGGCGACCGTGCAGGCCAGCCAGTGCATGTTGAAATCCTTGCCATGCGGGCCGCTTTCGCCCTCGACGCAATCGTCGATGAAAGCGCGGACCGGCTGTGGCCAATGGCGGTAGTTTGACGCGTTGATCGCATATTCGCGCGTCGCCGGCGCGATGCGGACGTTGCGCGACACCAGCATGAATTGGCGGCTCTTGGGATCGAGGGCGAATTGCGCGACGCCGTCGCCAAGGGTCAGCAGAAGGCCGGTCTGCGCGCCGTAGATCACATAGCCGGCCGCGACCTGCTCCTCGCCCTTGCGGAAGAAGGAGGCGGTGGCGTCGCCGGGCGTGGCCCGGAAGACGCTGAAAATCGTGGCGATCGGCATGTCGCAGTCGATGTTCGAGGCGCCGTCGAGCGGGTCGCAGGCGACGGCGAATTCACCTGAAGAATCAAGAGTAAGGATCGCCTCTTCCTCTTCGGAAGCGTAATAGGCGGTCGGCGTCTTGCGCAGGGCCTCGACGATCAGTCGGTCGGCGATGACGTCGAGCTGGCGCTGCTTGTGGCCTCCGGCGCTTCTGCCGCCGCTCTCGGACCCGAGCGCGCCGCTCAGGGGGCCGCCGGCGATGATCTGCGAAAGCGCGACGCCCGCGCCGGCCAGACTGGCGATCGTCGTGGCGAGACCCTCGCGCCCATGGCTCGCGGCGGCCCAGGTCTTGAGATACGCATCAAGGCTTTCGCCCGCGGCGGAATCCGCCGGCGTTTGGGAATTTGTCATGGGCATCCTCCGCGCCAGCTGTTGTCCGCTGGCTGCGTGGACTCTTTACGACTTTATGACCAAAAAGAAATTTAAAAAAATGCAATACCCTGTTAGATTATCTAAATGATCGATCTCAAGGCGCTCACCCGGAAACAATTGCGCGTCCTTGCCGCCACCGCGGAGCGCGGTTCCGTCAGTGGCGCGGCGGCTCTTTTACACGTGACGCCGCCGGCGATCAGCGTCCAGTTGAAGTCCCTGGAGGAGCTGATCGGCGCGCCTTTGTTCCGCCGTTCGGGCGACGGTCCGTTCACGCCCACCGAAATAGGCCAGGAATTGCTTGGGTTGGCGCAGGATTTCGAGCGGATGACGGCGCGGGTCGGCGAGCGGATCGCCGCGCTAAAGGCAGGCGCCTCGGGCTCGGTCGTTTTCGGGGTGGAGAGTACGGCGAAATACCTCGCTCCCTCGATCGTCGCCGCTTTCCAGCGCGCCTCGCCCGGCGTCCGCGTGACCCTGGCGGTCGGCAACCGCGGCGAAATATCGCAGGGGCTGGAGCGCAACGAATTCGATCTGACCATCATGGGGCGCCCGCCCGCGCATATCGAGGTCGAGGCGGTCACGCTCGGCGACCATCCCTATGTCCTGATCGCGCCGCCCGACCATCGCCTCGCCGGCGATCCCGACATTCTCGCCGAGGACCTGCTGCGCGAGCGTTTCCTCGCCCGCGAGGAAGGGTCCGGCACGCGCATCCTCATGGAGCGATTTCTCGAGCGCATTGGCGGCGGGAGGGTGTTCGAGGTCGTCGAGATGGGAACCAACGAGACGATCAAGCAAGCGGTCATGGCCGGACTTGGCATTGCCATCATCTCGGCCCACACTTGCCTGACCGAAATCGCCGACGGTCATTTGACCACGCTCCAGGTCACGGGCCTGCCGCTGGTTCGCCAGTGGTTCCTGCTGCATCGACCCGATCGCGAAATGAGCAACGCGGCGCGGAAGTTCCGCGATTTCGTGATTGAGGGACGTTCCAAGCTGCTGCCTAAAATTCCGATCTTCGGCATTTGATCCGGCCGGCCCCGGAGAAGGTCTCCGTCGGGCGCCGCCAAAGGGTTCGGGCAACCCTCCAAGCCTTGAAAGAAGTCGTTGGTTTTCAACTGAGGCGAACCGAATGAAACTTGTCGCCGAAATCTCGGCCGGAGAATTGATCGACAAGATCACGATTCTCCGGATCAAGCTCGATCACATCGACGACCCCGCCAAACGCGCCAACATCCGGCGCGAATACGACTCCCTGACCCAGACGCTCGACAGCGCGATCGCGCCCGACGACGAGATCGCGCGGCTGTTCGGCGAGCTCGAAGCAGTCAATCGCGAGCTATGGCGCATCGAGGACGAGATCAGGGACAAGGAGAGAATGTGCGATTTCGGCGGCGAATTCATCGCCCTGGCGCGCGCCGTTTACAAGACCAACGACTTGCGCGCCGAACTCAAACGCCGAATCAATTTCGTCACCGGCAGCAAAATCATTGAAGAGAAGAGCTACGCTTCCTATTGAGTCTGTCCACATGACTGGCCCGGAGCAGCGCATGACAACCGCCTTCAAGCAAATCCTCGCGTGTGGCGCGGCCCTGGCGTCGCTTCTGACCCCGGCGCGCGCCGATCCCGTCGGCGACATGTGGCGCGGCGAATTCGCCGGTCCGGGGAACCAAATGCTGGTCCGGCCGCAGCCCGACCCGACCCCCGACGTCGCACCCTTCGCGCGTGATGACGGCCCGGACCTGGATTATGGCGCGGCGACACAGGCGCGTTACATTCGCGCGCTGCGGGAACGCGTCAAATTCGTTTTCGTGATCTTCAACGAGAACCAGTCCTTCGACAATGAATTCGGGACCTTTCCCGGCGCGAACGGCCTTTATTCCGAGGGCGGGAAGCCGCGCGCGGCGGCTGGCGTCCCCGGTTTCACCCAGACCTATAAAGACAAGATCTCGGGCCTGACCGTAAGCGTTGAGCCTTTCCTCATCGGCCCGCGCCAAAACGCGACTTTCACCGACAGCACGGATCATTCGCACAAGGGTCTGGCGCGCAAGATCGATGTCGGTCCGGACGGCGTCGCCCGCATGGACGGTTACGCCGCCGACGAATATGACCGCTACGCCAACGGGACTCCCGAAGGCGAGGCCAAGGGCCGGCAGTTCGCGCGTCTGGTCATGTCGCACATCGATTGCGAGACGATCCCCTTCTTCTGGTTTTGGGCGTCGCGCTTCACGATCTTCGACAATATTTTCGCGGCCGAGGACGGACCTTCTTCGCCCAACGCCGTTGCCATGATCGCCGGCCAGGCGGGCGAGAGCCAGTGGGTCGAGCATGGCGCCAAAGGCCAGGATTTTCACGCGGTCGCCCCGGTCTGCGGCGTGGCTTTTCCCGATGGCGCGACCCGCCCGCCGCCCATGGTCAGCGACGCCCAGCCTTTCTATGGCTCGCAGTTCGATGGCGCGGTGAAAAACCGTCAGCCTGCGGGCTGTCGCGAGCATTACGCCTCGACATACATCGCCGCCAATCTGACTTTCGCCAGCCTGCCGCTCACCCTGCTCGGGGAGACGGCGAAAACGGTCGCGGAGGCCGACCTGGACAAGGCCTTCGATCTGCCCGACGTTCAGCAGGACCTCGATTTTCTCAGCCGCAGCGGTCAGGCGCCGGTCTCCTGGCGCTGGTACCAGGAAGGCTATGACCGCGAGCCGACCGACAAAGGTCCGGCGGCGAGCCACAGGAGCTATGTCAGCCATCATAATGGCGCGCAATATTTCGGCTATATCGCCAACAACCCCAAGCTGAGCGCCAATCTCAAGGGTCTCGGCGACTTTTTCGACGACATCGCCGGAGGCAGGCTGCCGGAGGGCGGCGTGATCTATATTCGTGGCGGCTACGAAAATATCGCCGGACTGGCGCCGCCGATCCAGAACCCGAACTTCCCCGCGCCGCTCACCGCGTCCGACATGGCCGCGATCCGCGCCTCCAAGGCCGGCGACGACGACCATCCCGGCTATTCCGACCGCCAGATCAGCGAGGCCATGACGGCGCGGGTGATCAACGCCATCGCGGGCGACGAAAAACTGTGGAGCGAGAGCGCCATTCTCATCGCCTATGATGAATCCGACGGCCATTACGACCATGCGCCGCCGCGGATTCTCAGCTATGGCCCAGACCATCTGCCGCTGGCGCGCGGCGCCCGCGTCCCTCTGATCCTGATTTCGCCCTACGCCCGGGCGCACGCGGTTTCGAGCGCGGAAGGCGACCACAACGCCATCATCGCAACCATCAACGCCATTTTCGGCCGCGCGCCGCTGGCGAGCCTGCCGGACGAGGCGCGGGCGCTTGCCGCCGGGGACAGCCCGGCGTTCAATCAGTTTGGCCCGCCGGGCTTCCGCCAGAAATTTTTAGGGCCGCGCGATCTCCCGGCGGCGGGGGCGCAGAGCCTGCTGTCAGGCTTCGATCTCGGCCGTCTGGAGGGAACGAGACCGCCATTGCCCGCATCCCTGGCGATGATCCCGGACGAGGTGGTCAACAAGCTGCCCCATTACGGCGATGCGCCCGGCGGCGCCTGCAAGGCCATCGGCGTGGTCCCGGAAGACCGGCGCCAGCACATCGAGGCGCCCCCGCCGCCCGGCTTCAACAGCCTGCCTTCGACCTTGTCGCGCTACAATTGATCTGGCGTCTTTGGATGTTGTTGCGAATTCTCGCTCTTTTCGCGCTCGCCGTTCTGGCCGGCCAGCCCGTTCGCGCGCAATCGCGCCTCGCCGCGATCAAGGCGCGCAGCGCTCTGGCCTGCGCCGCTTTCGAGCGCCCGGGATTGGCGCGGGAGACGACGTCCGGCTGGACGGGAGTCTTGCCGGATTTTTGTCGCGTCGTCGCGGTCGCCGCGTTGGGTCCGAACGCGCGCTTCGAATTCAAGTTCCTCGAACTGCCCGGCGACAACACGGCGCTCGACGCCGGCGCTTTCGACGTCCTGTTCCTGACGGCGACGGAAATCGCGCGAAATGGGCTCGCGGGAAAAGTCGCGCCCGGGCCGGCGGTGTTTTTCGACTCCATCGCCGTCATGGTCGAAAGAGGCTCGACGGCGAAAAAACTGGACGATCTCGCCGGCTCCTCCATCTGCCTTCACGAGGCCGATCCCGCCGCGGAATTGCTGGACCAGTTTTTCGCGCGGAAGGGCAAAAGCTTCATCGCCATGCCGTTCCAGGAGGATGTCGAATGGCGGGACGCCTATAATGCGCGCCATTGCCGCGCGGCGGCCGCCGAAATCACTGATCTGGCCGACCTGCGGCGCCACAAGGGCGTTAACGGTTTCGACAGCGCGATTCTGCCGGAAAAGCTTGGCGTTTTTCCCATCCTGGCGGCGACGCCGCTCGGCGACCCGCGATGGTCGGCGGCCGTCGCCCGGGCGATCGCTATTTGCGCCCGCGACCTCGGCCGGACATCCCCTGACAAGCTCAACGCGCCCTGACGCTCGGGTGGCCGTTTCGCGCGGCCTTCCACCGACTGAGAGGTGGTGCGGACGACGGGACTCGAACCCGTACTCTCAATGAGAAGCAGATTTTAAGTCTGCTGCGTCTACC
>JAKAJL010000013.1 GCA_021813805.1 Pseudomonadota bacterium
GCCGCCGAGCCCGGCCTGCGGCGCGCGCTCGCCGCCGGCGGCGCCCCCGGTCCCGTGCGCGTCTCCACTTATCAGGTCGCCGATCCGTCGCTCGCCGCGCCGGTTCGCCTCTCCTACGCGTCGATCACCGCCAAGGTCGACACGCGCTGCGGTCAGTGGCCGAACGATCTCGCCTCCGGCGCCTCGGTGATCGGTTGGGAGAACCGGCAATATTGGAATTATGGCTGCGCGACCCAGCAGATGATGGCGGCTCAGGTCGCCGACTCGCGCGATCTCGTCGGCCCCGGCGCGGTCGCCCCGCCCGATTCGACCATCCGCGGTCGCGCGATCGACGCGGTGCGCAAGGGCAACGATCCCGGCACCAACTGGAAAATGCAGAACACCAATCTCAGTGGGTTGTCCGTTGGCGGCGGATCGTCCACCGGCGGCGGATCGGGAAATTGAGCCATGACCAAGGAACGTTTCGATCCCTCCGCGGCGACGCTGGAGGCGGCCCCCATCGCGCCGCTGCCGCGCATTTCCCTCCAGGCTTTTTGCGAAACCGCCGATCTCGCCGGGACGCTCAACGAGGCGGCGAACGACCGTCGCATGGAAAGAACCCATGTCAAGGTGAACATGGGCGGCGCCCCGGCCGCGGTCGAAGCCTACCGCACTTCGCCCACTCCCAATGTGATCGTGATCGAGAGCAGCGCCTCGCGCGGCGAAATGCTTGAACAGCTCTCGGCCTTGGCCGAATACTGCGACGCCGGCACCAAGGTGGTCGTCATCGGGCGCCATAACGACATTCCGCTCTACCGAGAGCTGATGGCGCGCGCCGTGAGCGAATATCTGGTCCAGCCGGTCGGCGTGATGGAGTTCATCGCCGCCCTTTCGCAATTATACAACCAGGAGGTCGCCGCGCCCGTGGGGCGGGTGATCGCCATAGCCGGCTGCAAGGGCGGCGTCGGCTCGTCCTGCATCGCCCATAATCTTGCCTGGTCGATCGCGCGGGAACTCGATTCCGCGACGGTGATCGTCGATCTAGATATGGCGTTCGGCACGACCGGTCTCGACTTCAATCAGGATCCGCCTCAGGGCATCGCGGAGGCTGTGTTTTCGCCCGATCGCCTCGACGCCAATCTGGTCGACCGCCTCCTGTCGAAATGCAGCGAAAAGCTGTCAATCCTCGCCGCGCCGGCGACGGTAGAGCGGGTTTATGATCTCACCGAAACGGCCTTCGACCCGCTGATCGAAATTCTGCGGGGGTCGACGCCTTATATCGTGTTGGACATTCCCCACGTCTGGACGGCCTGGGCGCGCCGCCTGCTTTCGACGGCGGACGAGACCTTCATCGTCGCCTCGCCGGAACTTGCCAGTCTGCGCAACGCCAAGAGCCTGCTCGACAATTTGCGCGCCGCGCGGCGCAACGATCCCGCCCCGCGCGTCGTGCTGAACGGCATAGGCATGCCCAAGCGTCCGGAAATCACGATCGAGGATTTCGGCAAGGGGCTGGAACTGGAGCCCGCGGCGGTCTTGCCCTTCAACGCGAAGCTGTTCGGCGGCGCGTCGAACAATGGTCAGATGGTCGCCGAGGTTGAGGACGGCGCCAAGATGGCGGCGATTTTCGATGATCTGGCGCGGCTCGCGACCGGCCGGGTCGCCGTCAAGCGCGAACGCAAGGGTTTTCTCGAACCGCTGCTCGCGGTTCTCAAGGGCTGAGGGCGCGCGTAGCGCATTGGGAGTACGGGAAGGACGATGTTCGGAAAGCGATCGGGCGTCGGCGTCGCCACGCCAACCATGCCGCGAAAGCCGGCCACGGCCGAGGCTCCTGTCTCGGCGCCGCTCCCGCAGGCGCCGCCGTCTCCCCCGACGGCGGAGCCGCGCCGGTCGGACGATTATTTCCAGACCAAGAGCATGATCTTCGGGGCCCTGATCGAGGCCATCGACCTGTCGCAGCTTTCGAGGCTCGACGCGGACAATGCGCGCGAAGAGATCCGCGACATCGTCAACGAAATCATTTCCATCAAGAATGTCATCATGTCGATCGCCGAGCAGGAGGACATGCTCGACGACATCTGCAACGACGTGCTGGGTTTCGGGCCGCTTGAACCCCTTCTTTCGCGCGACGACATCGCCGACATCATGGTGAACGGCGCCACCCGCACCTTCATCGAAGTCAACGGCAAGATCCAACTCACCAATGTGCGCTTTCGCGACAACGCGCAATTGATGAACATATGCCAGCGCATCGTCAGCCAGGTCGGCCGCCGCGTGGACGAATCCTCGCCGATTTGCGACGCGCGTCTGCTCGACGGCTCCCGCGTCAACGTCATCGCGCCGCCGCTGTCCATCGACGGGCCCGCTCTCACTATCCGCAAGTTCAAGAAGGACAAGCTGACGCTCGAACAACTCGTCCAGTTCGGCTCGGTTTCGCCCGAAGGCGCCGAAATTCTCAAGATCATCGGGCGTGTGCGCTGCAACGTGCTGATCTCGGGCGGCACCGGTTCGGGGAAGACCACGCTGCTCAACTGCCTAACGCGCTATATCGATGGCGACGAACGCGTAATCACCTGCGAGGACGCCGCGGAGCTTCAGCTCCAGCAGCCCCACGTGGTGCGGCTTGAAACCCGCCCGCCCAATCTCGAGGGCCAGGGCCAGGTGACGATGCGCGACCTGGTCAAGAACTGCCTGCGCATGCGACCGGAACGCATTATCGTCGGCGAAGTGCGCGGCCCGGAGGCGTTCGATCTCCTGCAGGCCATGAACACCGGCCACGACGGGTCGATGGGAACGCTTCACGCCAACTCCCCGCGCGAGGCCTTGAGCCGTCTTGAATCCATGATCACCATGGGCGGCTATGCCCTGCCGCCGCGCACCATCCGCGAGATGATCGTCGCCTCGATCGACGTCATTGTTCAGGCGGCGCGCTTGCGCGACGGTTCGCGCCGGATCACTCATGTCACCGAAGTCATGGGCCTTGAAGGAGATGTGGTCATCACCCAGGACCTGTTCCTCTATGACATTCTGGGCGAGGACGCCCAGGGCAAGCTGAAGGGCCGCCACCGTTCGACCGGAATCGGGCGGCCTCGTTTCTGGGAGCGCGCACGCTATTTCGGCGAGGAAGAGCGGCTCGCGGCGGCGCTCGACGCGTCCTTCACAGGCGAATGAGAGCGGGGGTCTTCAATCATGGATATTCGCTCCGCCTTCATCATCCTTCTCACCGTCTTCACGGTCGCGGGTGGCTTTTACGTCCTAGTCTATCCCTATCTCACGGGCGAGGCGTCCGCGGAAAAGCGCCGGGAACAGATCGCGTCGAAAACCGGGTCGCGCCGCGCTCCCGGCGAGAGGTCGGTGGACGCGGCGGCGCGGCGCAAGCAGATCACGGACAGCCTCAGGGAGGTCGAGGAGCGCAGCGCCGAAAAGGCGAAAGTGTCGTTGGAGACGCGCATCGCCCAGGCCGGCCTCACCCTGAGCCGAAGCCAGTTCTTCATGATTTCCGGCGGTTTGGCGATCTTTTTCGGATTGCTCCTTCTCCTGGTGAGTCGCAACCCGCTCATCGCTCTGGCCGGCCCGGTCATCGGCGGGTTCGGCCTGCCCAATTTCGCGCTGAAATTCTTGGCGAACCGCCGGCTGAAGAAATTCACCCAGGAATTTCCCAACGCCATCGACGTCATCATTCGCGGCGTGAAAGCCGGCCTTCCTCTCGGCGACACCCTGCGGATGATCGCGTCCGAAGGGCATGAGCCGGTGCGCAGCGAGTTCCGGCAGATCGTGGAATCGCAAACGCTTGGTCTGACGGTGTCCGAGGCGGTCGAACGCCTGCCCTCGCGCGTGCCAACGCCCGAAACGAACTATTTCGCCATCGTCGTTTCGATTCAGCAGAAGACCGGCGGCAATCTCGGCGAAGCTCTCACCAATTTGTCCACGGTCATGCGCGAGCGCAAGAAGATGCGCGACAAGGTCAAGTCGTTCTCCGCGGAGGCCAAGGCTTCGGCGGCGATCATCGGATTGCTGCCAGTGATCGTCGCCTTTCTCCTCTATCTCACCAGCCCGCATTTCATAGAACTGCTGTGGTCCACCAAACAGGGGCGCGGCATGCTCGTCGTCGCGGCCTTGCTGGAGGCCGGGGGCGGGTTCATGATGAAGAAAATGATCAATTTCGATGTCTGACGATCTTCGCGGGAATCGACAAGGCCGAACGCCATGATGCAACTGATCGTCGAGAAAATCTCCGATTCACGGACCTGGCTGGCGCTGCTCGTCGGCGTCTTCACCATCGCGAGCCTGCTATCGGTCGGCCTTCCCCTTATCGAGGGTGACCGCCTCGCCGACCGGATGAAGCTCGTCGGCTCCGAACGCGAACGAATCCGGGCGCGGGAGCGCGAGAAACTGTCGAAGCGCAACGCCGGCAAGCTGAGGCCGACGCCGAAAGCCTATATGAAGGACATCGTCGAGAAATACAGCCTTTCGAAATGGCTCGGCACGGAAAAGGCCAAGCAGCAATTGACGATGGCGGGGTTTCGCGGCGCGCAGGCGGAGATCGGCTTCCTCTTCTTTCGCCTGGTTTCGCCGATCACGATGACGCTGGTCAGCCTGCTTTATGTTTTCGTCCTGATGCGCAACGACTGGTCGTTCCTGCTCCGCATAACCGTCGTGATCATCTCGGCATACGTAGGCCTCAAGGCGCCGGAGCTTTATCTCTCAAACACCATCAGCAAACGCCAGTTCAGCATGCGGCGGGCTTTTCCGGACGCGCTCGATCTCCTGCTCATCTGCGTTCAGTCCGGCATGTCGATCGAGCAAGGGTTTCGCCGCGTGAGCCAGGAGATCGGGGCCCGTTCGGTGCCGCTTGCAGAGGAGTTCGCCTTGACCACGGCCGAGCTTTCTTATCTGCCCGACCGGCGAATGGCCTATGAAAACTTTTCCAAGCGCACGGGCCTCGATGGGGTGAAGAACATCACCACGTCTTTGATCCAGGCTGAAAAATACGGCACGCCGATGGGTACCGCGCTGCGAGTGGTGGCGCAGGAAACGCGTGATCAGCGCATGAACGAGGCGGAGAAGAAGGCCGCTTCGCTTCCGCCGAAGCTGACCCTGCCGCTGATGGTGTTCTTCCTTCCCGTGCTCTTCATTGTCATCTTGACACCGGTGGGGATCCAGGTCTCGACCCACAGCTGGTGATTTGAATTCCGCGCGATCGAGGCGGAATCCGGCGGCGCGCCGCCATGAGCGTCGTCCGGCAAAAAAATGCGTCCGGATGTGACCTTTCGCCCATGCGGAACATTTACGGCGCGAACATTATCTTATGGAGTTTGCGCCGATTTCGGTTCGATCGACGCGGGCCGACCCATTTCAGTTCGTCCGTCGCGCGGCCTATCGATCCGCCGGCGGTTCAATGAGGTTTTAATGAACGAATTTGCCGGCAGGTCGCGCGAGGCCGATAGCCGCCGAAACGGCGGCGACGAGCGGAATTTCGTCGAGGCGGGCGCCGCCCTCGGACCGTCTAGCCTGACGCGGCCCGGGTCTCGCGCGAAACGCGGCGACGAGCAGAATCTTTCCATGTCGCGCGCGGCCAATACGGATCCGGCCACGCCGCATCCGGCCGAGAGCCATCTGGTCAAGAGCCGGTTTCGTTTGGCCGTGGCGGCTGGCGTCGCGGCTCTGGTCCTGTCCGGCGCGGCGCTCGCCCGATATGTCGCGGTCGGGCGCTACATCTATTCGACCGACGACGCCTATGTCCGCACCGATCTCTCTGTCATTTCGCCGAAGATCGCCGGCTATGTTCAGGACGTCGACGTCGTCGACAACCAGCATGTCAAGGCAGGGCAGATTCTCGCGCGGATCGACGCCGGCGATTACCTCCTGGCGGTGGACGCCGCCCGCCGGAAGGGGTTGACTCAGGACGCGACCATCGCCCGCATTAGGGCCGAAATCGAGGCTCAGCGCGCCGCGGTGACGCAGGCCGACGCCGAGGTCGCGTCGGCGCGCGCGGAGAGCGTGCGCGCCCGGTCGGAATTCGATCGCGTGCGGTCGCTAGCTGCGTCGGATTTCGCTTCCAAGCAGCGTTTTGACCAAGTTCTCGCCGACCGCGACAAGGCGGTGGCCGGACTGAGCGGCGCCGAGGCGCGCCTCGCCGGCGCGAGGGCCAATCTGGTCGTGCTGCAATCGCAGGCCGAGGAGGCGCAGCGGGCGCGCGCCGAACTCGCCATCGCGGAAGACCGCGCCAGGCGCGACCTCGGCTTCGCCGAAATCCGGGCGCCCTTCGACGGCGTGGTCGGCAACCGCGTCGTCGAGCCCGGCCAGTTCGTCCAGCCCGGGACCCGGCTGATGGCGATCGCTCCGGACAACCATGATTATGTCGAAGCCAATTTCAAGGAGACCCAACTCGACCGGATCGCTCCCGGCCAGAAGGCCGAAATCCATGTCGACGCCTATGACGGCGAAAGCGTCGAGGGCCTGGTTGAAAGCATCGCGCCCGCCTCAGGCTCGGAATTCTCCGTGCTGCCGCCGGAAAACGCCACCGGGAATTTCACCAAGATCACCCAACGTTTCCCGGTGCGAATCAAGCTGGTTCAAATCGGCTCCGGCCGCCTGCGCGCGGGCATGTCCGTCGTGGTCGACGTGGACACGCGCGGCCCCGCCAAATGATCGGACCGGTGGCGGACGAGGACGAGCCGCGGGTTTCGGAGCGCCGCTTCATCGCCTTTCTCGCCATGGTGTTCGGCATGTTCATGGCGATCCTGGACATCCAGGTCGTCTCGGCCTCGCTCGCCACGATTCAGGCGGGGCTGTCCGCCAGCGCCGACGAGGTCGCCTGGGTTCAGACTGCTTATCTGGTCGCCGAAGTGGTGATGATTCCACTGTCGGGCTTTCTTTCGCGCGCCTTTTCGACCCGGATCGCCTTCACATTCTCCGCCGCCGGCTTCACCCTGATGAGCCTGCTTTGCTCGTTTTCGACCAGCATCGATCAGTTGATCGTCTGGCGGGCCCTGCAGGGCTTCATCGGCGGCGGGATGATCCCTACCGTTTTTTCCGCCGCTTATTCGATCTTTCCGCGCAGAAAGACCTCGATGATCGCCGCGATTATCGGCCTGGTGGCCACGCTGGCGCCGACGATCGGGCCAACGATCGGCGGCTGTCTCACCGATCTGTTCTCCTGGCGCTGGTTGTTCCTGATCAACGTCGGGCCGGGAATCGCGATCGCCCTGACGACTTGGCTGCTGGTTGATTTCGACAGGCCCGAACTGCGTCTGCTGCGCCGTTTCGACTGGCTCGGGCTGGCTTCGATGGCCTTGTTCCTTGGCGCGCTCGAATATCTGCTGGAGGAAGGGCCGGCGAAGAACTGGTTCGACGACGGCAGGATCGTCTGGGCGGCGGCGATTTCCTGTTCCGGCGCCCTGGTCTTTTTCGCCCGGGCCTTCACCACGGAAAATCCGATCGTGGACCTGAGGGTTTTCGACGACCGGAATTTCTGGACAGGCACGCTCGCCGCCTTCGTCCTCGGCGTCGGGCTCTATGGCCTCACTTACGTTTATCCGATCTATCTCGCCCGGGTGCGCGGCTTTTCCGCCCAGCAGATCGGCGAAACCATGTTCGTCACCGGCCTCAGCCAATTCGTCGCGGCGCCGATCGTCGGGCGCCTGCTCACCCGGATGGATCTGCGCCTGATGATCGGCCTCGCCTTTGTCGCTTTCGCGTCGGGCGCGGCGATTTCGGCCGGGGTCACCCAGGACTGGGGATTCGACCAACTGCTGGTCCCGCAGATCCTGCGCGGCTTTTCGCTGATGTTCATGATGGCGCCGATCAACAATCTCGCGCTCGGCGCCTTGCCGCCGGCCAGGCTGAAGAACGCTTCGGGCCTGTTCAACGTGATGCGCAATCTCGGCGGGGCCTTCGGGCTTGCGGTGATCAACACGACGCTCGACCGGCGCTTCGACCTTCATTTCGAGCGTCTGCGCGAGTCCCTCGTCTGGGGCAATGCGCGCGCCCAGGAATTTCTTGCCGGGCTCGCCGCGCTCTATGGCCAGACCGGCGAGGAGGCCCGGCTCGCGGCAACCCGCCGGCTTGCGGCCCTCGCGGCGCGGGAGGCCACGGTCATGGCTCTGGCCGATGTTTTCCTCGGCATGTCCCTGCTGTTCCTGGCGGCGGCGGGACTGGCGGTTTTCATGCGCCGGCCCGCGGCTACGCCGCCGGCTGGCGCGGCGCATTGACGTTTTATCGACTCTTTATTCCCGCGCGTGGTCCAGATGCGCGATCTGGCGGCCCAGCCGCGAAATCGCCTCGCGCAGATCGAGCAGCTCCCTTTGCGGGCTCAAGGCGGCCGCGGCCCCGTCGGCGCCGTTCGGCTCCCTGTCGTCTTCGGCCGTTTCCTTGTCGTTCGCTATTGTCGCGCCAGCCAACAGCGTGCGGCGCAAGCCGAGATTGGCGTCCTCCAGTTCGTCGCCGCGACGCCGCTCCGCGGCGACCTTGGCTAGCAACCGGGTCCGCCGGGCCTCGAAATCCGCCGCGCGCCGCTCCGCCTCCGCCAATTCCGCGGCAAGCGCCGCGTTCTGGCTCGACAAATCCTCGGCCTGAATCGAAATTTCCTTGCGCGCGATCTCGGTTTTGTGCAGTTGCGACCTGACGTCCGCCAGATCGGCGTTTGTCGTTCTCAATGCGTTCTCAAGTTCGTGAACCCTGGCGTCGAGCTTTCGCGCGTCCTCGGCCAGGGAGTCATATTCGGCGTGCAGTTTGGTCAGCTCCTGCTGACGGCGCTCGAGCGCGGCGCGCGTCTCATCGAGCGCGGCCTGGGTTTTCTCGCCGAATTCCAATGATTTGGCGAGCTGGCGGTTGCGTTCCTCAAGGAGCGAGGCGGTCTGGTCGAACCGTTCCGTCGCGCGCATCACCGCCACGGCGCGCCGGCCGAGTTCCGCGGCGTCTGCCGCCTGGCCGTCGCGGGCTTCGGCGGCCTTGATTTCGAGCGTGCGATTCTCGACCGCGAAACGCGCTCGCAGCAGGTCGCGTTCGGCCTCGATCTCATCGAAGGTCATGGGCAGGCGCGATTCGATTTTCGCCAGAGTGAGCCGGCGCGCCCGCGCCGAAACCAGGGGCATGAAAGCAAGACTGATCAGGCCGCAGATGACGAAGCCCAGCGCGAAATCGACGATCTGCTCGACCACTTGTCCCGACCCGTGAAACGGCTGAACGGGCGGAGGCGCCCGAAAACGGGCGCATGCTGCCATTTTTGCCGCCGCAATGCAAAGCGGCAGGCGTCATTCAGAATGGATTCCACGTCGGATGCTCGGTGAATTTCAGATAGCCGACGTTCAGACCGAGCCGGGCGCCGAGGCCGGTGCGGATCGGCACGACCGTCACCCCGTTGATGGTGAGCGCGGTCAGGCCGAAACCGCCGACCAGATAAGCCGAGCCGTTCACCCCGACGAAGCGCTGGAACATCGCCTCGGTTGAGGGAAGGTTATAGACCAGCATCATGGTGCGGTCGCCGTCGGCCCCGTAATCGACGCCGAGCGAGGGACCCTGCCAGAACACTTTCCGGTCGCCGGCGTTGCGGGTGTACATTTGGCCTTCGCCATAGCGCAGACCGCCGATGAAGGCGCCGCCGGCCTCCTGGCCGAGAACATAGGCGTTGGGCTGGCCCCAGCGCTTGGTCGCCGACTGGATCGTCTCGGCGAGGTCGCGCGACAATGTGCCGAAAAAGCGATGGCCGCTTTCGATCAGGTCGTTGTCGGAATAGGGAATCGGCCGCTCTTCCGCGTTCGCCGGCTCGAAGCCGGCGCCGGTGGCGAGCGTTGTCAACAGTCCGGCCCCGAGCCGGCCGCAAAGGTCGCGGCGAGATAGTTTGGTCATGGCGAAGGCTCCGATGGCGCCGATTCGCCAATTTTCGTCAAAGAGGATGAACCGGAGGTTAACCGGGGCTTAAAGCCGCGCGCTCGGCGTAAAAGACCGCCGCCCGGGGATCGCCCCAGGCGATGAAGGCGCCGTTGACGAATTTGCCTGCCTCCTTGCCATAAACGAGCGTCGCCCCGGCGCGATCGACCGCGATCCCGCCCGCCCGGCGCAGCACGGCGTCGCCGGCGGCGGTGTCCCATTCCCTGGTGCGCCCGAAGCGCGGGTAGACGTCGGCCTGGCCGGCGGCGACGAGGCAGAATTTGCGTGACGATCCGGTCGAGACCACGTCTTTCACCGGAAGCTGGCTCAGGAAAGCGTCAGTTTCGGGGTCGCGATGGCTGAGGCTGGCGACCGCGATCGCGTCGCGCTTCGGCATGGTCCGCGTATGGAGAACCCGCCAGTCGCCGCGCGACGGAACCTTGCCGCCCGGTTCGGCGGAAAAGGTCCAGGCCTTGCCGCCGGCGAGGAAAAACTCGCCTCGCGCCGGCGCGAACACCACGCCGACCGCCGGCGCGCCCTTGCGAATCAACGCGATATTGACGGTGAAGCTGTCGCGCCTGTTCAGGAACTCCTTGGAGCCGTCGAGCGCGTCGACCAGAATGAAATCCCCGCCGCCGAGTTTCGGCAAGGCCCCGCTCTCGCTCGCTTCCTCGGCGACCACCGGAAATTGGGGCAGGGCGCGGGCGAGCCCCTTGAGGATGATCTCTTCGGCGAGAATGTCGGCGTCGGAGACGGGGCTGGCGTCCTTTTTCAGGCGCGCATTGGGATCGCCGCCATGGTAGACCCGCATGATCGCCGCGCCCGCATCGAGCGCGAGGGCGGCGAACAGCTCCGCCAAATCGTCGTCATCGGGCAGGGCGTCAATCATCGCGGAGCCTTTCGGGGAGAGAGCATGATCCGGTGGCGCGTCCGGCGGCGCCAGGCCCGGCCGATGCTACAGGGTCCGCCGCGCCTTTTCCAGCCGCCGTGGCGAAAAGGACCTCCGGGGCTGCGGGCATGGCCGCAGGTTGAGGCTTGCGCGGGGAGGGCGGCGCGGTCCATGATGCGCGCCGCAGAATGGGGCTGGACGTTGAGCAAGACCGAAGATGTCGCCGGATTGAGTTTCGAGGCCGCGATGCGCGAACTCGAGGAGATCGTTTCCGCGCTTGAAAAAGGCAATGTCGATCTCGACAAGTCCATTGCGCTTTACGAGCGCGGCGAAATCCTGAAAAAACATTGCGAAGCGCTGCTCAAGAGCGCCGAGGCGCGAATCGAGAAAATCGTTCAGGGTCCCGAAGGCGGCGCCGCCGGCGTCGCTCCGCTCGACGTGGATTGAACGGCTGGAGAGAGCCATGTCGCAACCTGCCTCGGTCGAAGCCGTGGTCATTCCGCAGGCGCGGGACATCGGTGGATTCGGTGTACGCCGCGCCTTGCCTTCCGCCGGGAGGCGGATGGTCGGGCCCTTCGTCTTCCTCGACGAAATGGGGCCGGCCGATTTCGCGCCGGGAACCGGCATGGATGTGCGGCCCCATCCCCATATCGGCCTCGCCACCCTGACCTATCTGCTCGACGGCGCGCTGTTCCATCGCGATTCTTTGGGCCATGCGCAGGAAATTTCGCCGGGAGCGGTCAACCTGATGGTCGCAGGGCGCGGCATCGTCCATTCCGAGCGATCCCCGCCGGACTTTCGCGCCGCGGGCGGCAGAATGCGCGGCCTTCAGCTCTGGCTCGGCCTGCCAGAAAAATTCGAGCAAGCCGACCCCGGTTTTGAACATCATGGCCGCGAAACCCTGCCGACCCTCGAAGGCGGAGGCTTTCGCCTGCGCCTCGCGCTGGGTGGATTGCACGGGCTTCGCGCGCCGCCCACAACATTCTCGACCTGTTTTTTCGCCGATATCATGCTCGATGCGGGCGCAACCTATGAATTCGCCGACGACCACGAAGAGCGCGCCTTCTATCTCGTAGAGGGCGAAATCGAGATCGATGGAGCCGTTTTCCCAGCCGGCGAACTCGTCGTGATCCGCCCCGGCGCGCGGACCGCGCTGCGGGCCAGGACGCCCAGCCGATTCGCCGCGCTTGGCGGCGAGGCCATGGACGGACCGCGCTTCCTGTGGTGGAATTTCGTCTCCTCCAGCCGCGAGCGAATCTTCGCCGCGCGGGCCGCATGGGAGGCGGGGCATTTCCCCTCGATCGAAGGCGATCCCGAATTCATCCCGGCGCCGGAACTGAAAGCTTTATGACCGCCGTCAAAAATTTTTCGGCCAAGGCGCCGGCGAAAATCAATCTCACCCTGCATGTCGATGGCCGCCGCCCGGACGGCTATCACGATCTGCAAAGCCTCGTGGCCTTCGCCGGAACCGGCGATTTCCTGACTCTCGCGCCCGACGATTTCTTCGCCCTGACGCTCGAAGGTCCGACCGCGGTCGAGGCGGGCGACGGCGGCGACAATCTGGTGGCGCGGGCGGACCGCGCGCTGCGCGCCGAAAAGCCGGGGCTGCGGACCGGCGCCTTCCATCTGGTGAAGCGCCTGCCGGTCGCGGCCGGAATCGGCGGCGGCTCGGCCGACGCGGCGGCCGCGCTGCGCCTGCTCGCCGCGGCCAATGATCTTTCCCTGGATGATCCCGCGCTTTACGCGGCGGCGCGCGCCGCCGGGGCCGACGTGCCCGTTTGTGTCGTTCCGCGGGCGCGGATGATGACCGGCGTTGGCGACAGGCTCGGCCCCCCGATCCGCCTGCCGCCCCTGTTCGCGGTGCTGGTCAATCCGGGCGTCGCGGTCGAAACCCGGGCGGTTTTCCACAAGCTCGGCCTGAGGCCGGGCGAAACCCTGGGCTATGGCTCCCATCCGCCGATCGCCTCGGGGATGGATTTTGAAACCTTCATGCGAACCCTCAAACGCGGCCGCAACGACATGGAGGACGCGGCTTGCGTGCTGGCGCCGGTCATCGGCCATGTGCTGTCCGTGCTGAGCGGGGCGCGCGGGTGCCGTCTCGCCCGCATGTCGGGCTCGGGCGCGACTTGTTTCGCTCTGTTCGAAACCCGCCGCCACGCCGGCGCCGCGGCCAGGGCGATTTCACAGGGCCATCCGGAATGGTGGGTAAAGGCGACGCTTTTGCGTTGAGTTCTGCGCGCGCTGTTGTTCTGGATCGGATTTCACTTTTTCGTGAGTCGCGCCGAAACGTCGCCTTCCGAAGTCTATTGGACGCTGCCGAACGACAGGTCGCGGCTGTAGGGCGGCGCCGGCACGCCGGCGATTCGGCTTCCCTGGCTCACCGGACCGCCGGGGAAAAGCTCGTAAAGGTGCTTGATGCCGCCGCGCATGCCGAACGGCTCGCCGAGCGCCCTGAGCAATGCGGTGCCGGTGAGCGAATGGCCGCGCAAACGGTAATGGTTACGCAGCAAAAGGACGACTTCCCAATGTTCTGGGGTCAGTTCGATCCCCTCTTGCGCGGCGAGTTCGCGGGCGGTTTCCTCCGTCCACGGCGGCAGATGATGCATGTCGCCTTCGGGGGCGGCATAATGGGATTCTGGAAGCGCAGTGCTGTGAATGACGTTAGACATGGCAGACTTCCTCCACGCGCCAAACTCAACCATGCGAGATTAGGAGCGAAGACAAAAACCCGCAAGGGGCCGCCGGCGCCGGGCCCCTTTCGCGCGCGGCTTCGGTCAGGCTGCGCCGCCGGGCTCGAACTCGACGCACGCGCCCTTTTCGTCGCCCCCGCGCGCTCGCGTTCCGGCGTCCAATCGGCGCCGCGACGACGCGATCCACGCCGTTGCTACGCCGCCCCCACCGGCTCGGCGTGGCCGACGACGCGCAGGAGGCCTGGCGTGCGCTCGCGCAAGGCGCGTTCGAGCTGGTTGATGGCGTCGTGGGTCGCCGCCACGCTCAAGCCGGGATCGACGGTCGCGTGAAAATTGACCACCAGCCCGTCCTCGGTCAGGCGGGCGCGGATGTCGTGAACGCCCTGGAGCACCCCGCCCGCGACAGCCAGCTTGCGCAGGCATTCCGAGATCCGGGCGATGGTCGCGGCGTCGGCCTCATGCCCGGTCAGCGCGTGGTCGCGGCGCGGCTCGATATGGCTTTCGACCTCGAGGTCGGCGCCGAATTCGTCGCGGATCTCGTCCTCCAGTTCGGTGGCGATCTCATGGGCCGCGCCCTGGGCCATGGCGCCGTCGATTTCGAGATCGAAGGCGATGCAATCGTGGTCGTCGAGGCGATGGACGATCACATGATGGGCCGCGAGCCCGCGTCGCGCCGCGATCATCGTGATGCGCTCTGTGACCGTCTCCTCGTCGAGCGCGTGTGGCGAGGTAATGATGCTGGCTTGGGTTTGAGGCGAGATTTCGGCGATTTTCGCCTGGACCGCGCGCTCGATCTGGATCAGGCGCTCGACGGGCAGCGCGCGAGGGACGCCGATCGTGACCTCGCCCAGGACATGCGGGCCGTTGGCGCGCAGCTTGAGAGTCTCCACCGCGACCACGCCGGGGATTTGCACGATCGCGGCGCGCAGCTTGTCCGCGAGGCCGACCGGCGCCGCGTCGAGCAGGGTTTCGACGGTCTCCCTGCCAAGGTGGAAGCCGGCATAGCCGATGAACATGGCGACGCCGAGCGCGGCCAAAGCGTCGCCCTGATGAAAGCCGAAGGAGTTGGCGGCGAGGCCGGCCAGGACCAAAGCCGTGCCGACCAGGTCGCTGGCGAAATGCATGGCGTCGGCGGCGAGCGCATGGCTGCCGGTCTTCTCGGCCACTGCGCGCAGGGTCAGCCAGCGCGTCACATCCACGCCCATCGAGACGAACAGGACGGCGAAGACCGGCCAGCTGGCGTCCACCGGCTCGGCGCCCACCCACAGGCGCCTGATCGCGGCGACGAGCACATAGCAGGCGAGGCCGGCGAGCAGGCCGGTCTCGGCCAGGGCCGAAAGCGATTCGAATTTGCCGTGGCCGTAGGGATGGCGTTCGTCTGCGGGCTTGTTGGCCTCGCGCACCGCGAAATAAGTAAGAATGGTGGCGCCGGTGTCGAGCGCGTTGTGGGCGCCCTCGGACAGAAGCGCGAGCGAGCCGGAGGCGAGGCCCGCCAGAATCTTGCCGATTGTCAGCAGAAAGCTGGCGGCGATGGAGCCGAAGGCGACTTTTTCCTTGAGGGCGGCGTCGGTCAAGGGAAGTCCTCCTGCCTTTTTCGGTCAATTAGCAGATCGCTGCGCGGCGCGGCAAGTCCGGGACTTTTGTGCTAACAAGAGCGCAAATGGCCTTCGGGCGTAACGGGAGCAGCGGCGATGCGCTATCTTCACAGCATGATCAGGGTCGGCGATCTCGACGCCGCCCTCGATTTTTTCGTCAACAAACTCGGCATGGTCGAAATCCGCCGCACAGCAAGCGACAAGGGACGTTTCACCCTGGTCTTCCTGGCCGCGCCGGGCGACGCCGTCCGCGCCGCGTCGGAAGCCGCGCCTCTGGTCGAACTGACCTACAACTGGGACCCGGAAATATACACCGGCGGCCGGAATTTCGGCCATCTCGCCTATGAGGTCGAGGACATCTACGCCCTGTGTGACCGGCTCGCGCGGGCGGGCGTGACCATCAACCGCCCGCCGCGCGACGGCCGCATGGCCTTCATTCGCACCCCCGATGGCATTTCGATTGAGTTATTGCAGAAGGGCGAAGCCTTGCCAGCGCGCGAGCCCTGGGCCAGCGCCCCCAATATCGGAGCCTGGTGATGGCGCGCAAAAACAAGGAAGAGCGCAAGCTGCGCGAAGCGATCGTGGCCGGCTGCCGCTCCATGAACGCCAAACATATCAACCAGGGGGCCGCCGGGAACATTTCCGCGCGAATGGGCGATTTCATGCTGATCACGCCGAGCGGGGTCGATTACGACGATCTGACGCCGGACATGATCGTCGCCATGGCGCTCGACGCCGAATCCCCTGTGATCGATGAAAAGACCGGCCTGAAGGCGTCGAGCGAATGGCGTTTTCATCGCGACATCCTGCTCGCCCGGCCCGACGTCGGGGCGGTGGTTCACGCCCACGCGCCTTACGCGACGGTTCTCTCCATGCTGCGCCGGCCGATACCGGCAAGTCATTACATGATCGCGGCCTTTGGCGGCTCGACGATCGAATGCACGGATTACGCGCCATTCGGGACGGCGGAGCTGTCGGCGCTGGCGGTCGAAGGGCTCGGTCCCCGCAATGGCGTGCTGCTCGGCAGCCATGGCATGATCGCGGCCGGCCCGGACCTCAAACGCGCGCTCTGGCTCGCGGGCGAACTCGAAACCCTGGCGCAGATGCATTATCTCGCCGGCCTCGCCGGGGCCCCGGCCATCCTGCCGGATCGCGAGGTTCTCTGCCTGGTCGAAAAGTTCGCCGCTTATGGTCCTGGAGCGAAGAAGGTCTGAAAAAATCATTGATCATCATAGCGTTACGATAGGTCACGGCTGAAATCTCACGCAAATGTGATTCGGTCGGAGGCGGCGCGAGCTGCTATCTTGCGGCAGTTCCCATGGCGTATGAGTTGCTGCACGGGTTTTCCCCGAATTCTCGCGCGCAGACGAAGTTCGTTTCACGCGCATTCGAAACCGGAGACCTCTATGCGAACGACAGAATTGTTCCGCACCTGCGCCAACGAATATGTCGCCGCCGCCGCACTGGCCTGTATCGGCGGCCGGCTGGAGCGTCGCGTCGCGGCCGCAGCCCGTCGCTCGGATCTGTCGATTGGCGCCTATGTGGCGCGGCTCGTGGCGGATTATGACCGCAAGGCGAGCCCCCGTCGTCGCAAGATCTTGGAAATGGGCATGCTCCGCCACGATACGCCGCTCCTTGCAGGTCTCCGCCATGTCGTCGAAACCGCGCTGGAAGGCGCCTGGGACGGCGTGCTGGACGTGGTTCCGGACTGCGCGCCGCGTGCGCGGGGCGGCTTGATGGCGCGCGGCGCTTCCTCGTCCTTCCCCTGGAGCGCCCCCCGCCATGGCGCGTTGCCCCCCCGCGACCCTGCGACCGCGCTGAAAAGCCTCTACAGCTGAGGATTTCCCGGCGGCGGGCGACAATCGCGATGAGTTTTTCGGGCGGCGCGGCCGCCCGAAATTTTTTTCAGCCGGCGCCGGCGGAAGCGAAACGAGTGGCGGAAACACGTCCATTCCATTATAAGCGCGCCCGCGCCAAGGGCTTGGCCGCCGGGGGCGGCGTCCGCGACTGGGGACTTCCCTGGATCGATCGGCGTCGACGCCGCCCGATTTTCGCCTTTCGCGGCGCTTAAAGCCGGAGCGGGGCGGACGGAAGGTCATTCAATCCGGCTTGGGCCAACGGGATATCAACTCTTTCGCCCTACCAGTCGGAGATCGCGCTGTCTTCCCCTTTGGCCGGGACGAAACAAGCCGCTCACGGAAACGAGTATGTTGGTCGAGACGATAAATCCCCTGATCGTGCAGCACGGCTACCTTGCGGTCTTCTGCATCGTGATGCTGGAGAGCGCCGGGGTCCCGCTTCCCGGCGAGACGGCGCTGGTTCTCGCCGCGATGTTTGCGGGCGCGACCGGTCTGCTCGACATCAAGATTGTCGTCGCCTTGGCGGCGGCGGGGGCGATTATCGGCGACAATTTCGGTTTCTGGGCGGGTCGCCGCTTCGGCCTGCCGCTACTGCTGAAGTACGGCGGCATGGTCGGCCTTTCCGACGAGCGGATCAAGCTCGGTCAGTATCTTTTCGACCGTCACGGCGCGAAAATCGTTTTTTTTGGTCGGTTCATCGCGATTTTGCGCATTTTCGCCGCCTTTCTCGCCGGGGTGAACCGATACGGCTGGGGCCAGTTCCTGTTCTATAACGCGAGCGGCGGCGTAGTCTGGTCCACGATCTTCGGCCTCGGAGGCTATGCCTTCGGCGAAGCTTTCGAGCGCGTCGCCGGGCCGATGGGCAAGATCACGCTCGCCTTGGTCGTTCTCGGCGTCGCCATCGGCTGGTGGTTGATCCACACCCAGGAAAAAAAACTCATCGCCCACGCCCTCGCAGCCTATCCCGATCCCTTGCGCCGCCCGGCACCGGATCTCGCGGCTTCAGAGCGGATCGTCCATCCGGCGGCCGGCGAGTGATCGTGGGCGCCGGGGCGCGGGCGCTGTCTCATATTGTCGCAGGGGCCGGTCAGATCGCCATGCATCGAGTGAATCGACGCGCGCGTTCCGTGAGCCGGGGCGACGAATTCTCCCGCGCGGCGCTATCGGGAAAATCCGCTGAAATCTGAAAGACCGGTTTGGCCGTCTTGTCGCGACGAACCGGCGAGGACGATATCGCGGCCGCGGGACGGATCGCTCCACGCGGGCTTTGCCCCGTGATTTCGGACCGGCAACGAAGATTTGATCAGAATGATCGCCTTGATTTCGCCGCGAGGGCGAAGCGACGCAATCGGATAAATTGTGGTGAAATCGCGGCAATTTTACGAGCGCCAATCATCGCCGGCGCGACGAATGGTCGCGTCCTCGGGACTTTAATCGACGGGCCTATCGCGCAATTTCAATTTTCGGTTTATGGAGGAGCCAAGAGCTTCATTTGACATGGGTCAATGAAAGCTTTGACGGGGCGGGCAAAGGTCCGCCCGATGGCGATCCGATGTCTCTATGATGCCGGAGCGATTTCATTGGGGCGAAAACATGGCGCAAGCAAGTTCGGTTTCCACGGCGTCGCCGTCCGGCGGCAAGTCAATGACAATCGGCGAAATGCTCGGGATTGTCCTCTCCCTCGGCGGCGCCCTCCTGGCGCTGTACATCGCGTCGAAGGCCTATACGGCCGCCTACGCGTTCCACATGTTCGTGTTCGCGCTCGCCGGCTTCGGCGGGGCGTTCCTGATCTTCAAGCGCTATTCGACGCGCCCGGCTTTCACGCCGCAGGAAATCGACGGCCGGCCGAACTATAATTACGGCCCGATCAAGTTCACCAGCCTCGCGGCGGTGTTCTGGGGGATCGCGGGCTTTCTCGTCGGGGTCATCGTCGCCACCGAACTGGCCTTTCCCGATCTGTCCATGGGCATTCCATGGCTTAACTTCGGCCGCCTGCGCCCGCTGCACACCTCAGCGGTGATCTTCGCCTTCGGCGGCAACGTCCTTCTGGCGACCTCTCTTTATGTCGTGCAGCGCACCAGCCGCGCCCGTCTCGCCGGCGAACTCGCGCCATGGTTCCTCGTCCTCGGCTATAACCTCTTCATCGTCATCGCCGGCACCGGCTATCTGCTGGGCATCACCCAGTCGAAGGAATATGCCGAGCCGGAATGGTACGCCGACCTCTGGCTGACCATCGTGTGGGTGACCTATCTGATGATCTTCCTCGCGACCCTGTGGAAGCGCAAGGAGCCCCATATCTATGTCGCCAACTGGTTCACCCTGGCCTTCATCATCACGATCGCCATGCTGCACCTCGGCAACAACCCGGCGATCCCGGTATCGCTCTTCTCGCCGAAGTCCTACATCGTGTGGTCCGGCGTCCAGGACGCCATGTTCCAGTGGTGGTACGGCCATAACGCGGTGGGCTTCTACCTGACCGCCGCCTTCCTGGCGATCATGTATTATTTCGTGCCCAAGCGCGCCGAGCGCCCGGTCTATTCCTATCGCCTGTCGATCATCCACTTCTGGGCTCTGATCTTCATGTATATCTGGGCCGGCCCCCACCATCTGCACTATACGGCTTTGCCGGACTGGGCCGGAACCTTGGGCATGACCTTCTCGATCATGCTGTGGATGCCGTCCTGGGGCGGCATGATCAACGGCCTGATGACACTCTCCGGCGCCTGGGACAAGCTGCGCACCGACCCGGTTCTGCGCATGCTCGTCGTGTCCGTCGCCTTCTACGGCATGTCGACCTTTGAAGGTCCGCTCATGTCGATCAAGGTGGTGAACTCGCTGTCGCATTACACCGATTGGACCATCGGCCATGTGCATTCCGGCGCGCTCGGCTGGGTGGGCTTCGTCTCCTTCGGCGCGCTCTACTGCCTGATCCCCTGGGTGTTCAATCGCAAGCTTTACTCGCTGAAGCTGGTGAACTGGCACTTCTGGGTCGCGACGATCGGCATCGTGCTCTACATCACCTCGATGTGGGTGTCGGGCATCCTCCAGGGCCTGATGTGGCGCGCCTATACCGCGAACGGTTTCCTTGAATATTCCTTCATCGAAACCGTCGCGGCGATGCACCCCTTCTATGTGATCCGCGCGATGGGCGGCGGCTTGTTCCTCATCGGCTCGCTGATCATGGCCTTCAACTTTTACAAGACGCTCGCCTCGCCTGAAGAGGCGGGGGCCCCTGAAGCCAAGCCTGCGCTCGCGGCGGCCGAGTGAGGAGATCGAACATGTCGCTTTGGAACAAACACGCGATCTTCGAAAAGAACAGCATCATCCTGTCGGTCGGCATTCTCATTGTCGTCGCGATTGGCGGTCTGGTCGAAATCGGTCCGCTGTTCTACCTGAAGAACACCATCGAAACCGTCGGCGGCGTGCGTCCCTATACGCCGCTCGAGCTGGAAGGTCGCGACATCTATGTTCGCGAGGGCTGCTATCTCTGCCATTCGCAGATGATCCGCGCCCTGCGCGACGAGGTCGAGCGCTATGGCCACTACTCGCTGGCGGCGGAGTCGAAATACGACCACCCGTTCCAGTGGGGCTCCAAGCGCACCGGCCCGGACATCGCCCGTATCGGCGGCAAATATTCGGATGACTGGCATCGCGCCCATCTGAACAATCCGCGCGCGGTCGTTCCCGACTCTGTCATGCCGCGCTACGGCTTCCTGGCCGATTCGCCGCTGGATTACCGGCACGTTCGGGAAAAGATGAAAGTGCTGCGGGTCGAAGGCGTGCCCTACACCGATGAGGACATCGCCCAGGCCGACGCCGACATCAAGGCGCAGTCGAGCCCGGACGACACGGCGGCGGTCGACGCGCTGGACAAGCGCTATCCCAAGGCCGTGGCGCACGCCGCTCTTGGCGGCGCGGCGACGCCCACCGAGCAGGACGCCCTGGTCGCCTATCTGCAGATGCTTGGCACGACCGTCGACTTCAAATTGTACGACGAAAAGGCCAATTGGCGCTGAGTCTGGAGAGGCATGATGGAGCCTGATTATTTCATAGCCGTTCTCGGGCCGTTGAAAATCATCAGTCTTCTGTCGGTCATAGTCGCTTTCACGGGTGTCGTCGTGTTCGCGCTATGGCCGTCGAAGAAGAAGAGCTTCGATGACGCCGCCCGGCTGCCGCTGAACGAGGATTGAACACATGATTGATCACAAGCATCAAGATATCGACGCGGCCACGGGCACAGCGACCACGGGCCATGAATGGGACGGCATCAAGGAACTGAACACGCCGCTTCCCAAATGGTGGCTTTATGTCCTCTACGCCACGATGATCTGGTCGGTCGGATACTGGATTCTTTATCCGGCCATCCCGCTGCCGAGTGGAGCGACCAGGGGCATTCTTGGTTGGTCGATGCGCAGCGCAGTGACCCAGGATCTCGCTGAACTTCGCGCTGATCGCGCCCCGATGGTCAACGAGTTGAATAAGTCGACGCTTCAGCAGATCGCGTCCGACCCCAAGCTCGCTGAATTTGCCCGCGCTTACGGCCATTCGGCCTTCGGCGTCAATTGCGCGCCCTGCCATGGCGCCAATGGCCAAGGCTCGAAGGGCTATCCCAATCTCACCGCCGACCGCTGGCTGTGGGGCGGCACGCTCGATCAGATCAGCGCCACCATCACTCATGGCGCGCGCTATGGCGATCCGGACGGCCATCAGGGCGATATGCCGGCTTGGGGTTCGCAGGGCCTGAGCAAGCAGCAGATCGATGACGTCGCCAATTATGTCTATTCGCTGTCCAACAAGACGACGGACGACGTTTCGGCGGGCAAGAAGGTCTTCGCCGACAACTGCACGCCCTGCCATGGCGCCGACGCCAAGGGCAATCCCGACATGGGCGCGCCGAACCTGACCACGAAGATCTGGCTCTATGGCGGCGACAAGGACGACCTGATCCAGACCATCACCTATGGTCGCGGCGGCCACATGCCGGCCTGGGGCGCGAAGCTCGACCCGGCCACCATCAAGGCGTTGACGGTCTATGTCCACTCGCTGGGCGGCGGCCAGTGATAAATCGGGGCGCGGCGCAGCAAGGCGCGCCGCGCCTTCTTTGTCTTGACTGTCTTCGCCAGGCGGCCGGCTCCATGGGCGGATTTTGGCGCGGAGCTTGGCGCGCGACAAATTCCGGCGCATTTATCTCGACTGGCGCCCCCCCCTTCGGCTTATAAGGGGGCCTGACCATGCGCGCCGCCTGAGGCGCAACCCATTCGAGATGGCGAGATGAGCGCAACTCCAGCACCGAACGTCAAGAACCCAGCACCAGCGCCCGCCGGTACGGAGAAAATCTCGCTCTACGAGTCGCGCCAGCAGATTTACCCACAAAGCGTCAGCGGCCGCTTCCGCAACATCAAATGGGCGCTGCTCGTCGGCGGAATGTTGCTCTATTATTTCTTGCCCTTCCTGCGGTGGGATCGCGGACCCGACCTTCCCGCGCAGGCGGTGCTGGTCGATCTGACCAATGGCCGGTTCTATTTCTTCGGCATCGAGATCTGGCCTCAGGAAGTCTATTATTTCACCGGATTGCTGATCCTTGCCGCCTTCACCTTGTTCCTCATGAATGCGGTGGCGGGCCGCGTGTGGTGTGGTTATCTCTGCCCGCAGACGGTCTGGACCGATCTTTACCTCCTTGTCGAGCGCTGGACGGAGGGCGACCGTCGCGAACGGATGATCAAGGCGAAAAAGCCCTGGACCCCGCGGACCCTGGCCGAGACGGCCCTGAAACATTTCCTGTGGCTGCTCATCGCCTGGTGGACCGGCGGCGCCTGGGTGCTTTATTTCGCCGACGCGCCGACCCTGGTGAAGCAGCTCGCAACGTTGCAGGCGCCGGCGCAGGCCTATATCTGGATCGCGATCCTGACCGCGAGCACCTATCTGCTCGCCGGTTTCGCCCGCGAGCAGGTCTGTCTCTACATGTGCCCCTGGCCGCGCATTCAGGCGGCGCTGACCGACGAATACGCTCTGAACGTCACTTATCGCGTCGATCGCGGCGAGCCGCGCGCATCGGTCAAGAAGGCCATAGCGCTGCGGGAAGACGGCAAGCCGGCGGGCGACTGCGTGGACTGCGGGCAATGTGTCGCGGTTTGCCCGACCGGAGTCGATATTCGCGAAGGCCTGAGCATGGGCTGCATTCAATGCGGCCTGTGCATCGACGCCTGCGACAACGTGATGGGCAAGATCGGCCGCCCGACCGGCCTCATCGGCTATGACACCGACATTAATGTGCATCGCCGCGCCGAAGGATTGCCGGCGCTCAAACCCAAGCTCGTCCGGCCCCGCACCCTGATCTATCTGGCGCTGATCCTGGGCGTCGCCGCGGCCATGGGCTTTACACTGGCGACGCGGCGAAGCCTCGGCTGCGACGTGATGCACGACCGCAATCCGATTTTCGTCATGCTTTCCGACGGCTCGATCCGCAACGTCTATACGGTGCGCGTTCTCAACGAGACGGGCTATGAGCGGAAGTTCTATCTTTCGCTGGCCGGCTTGCCCGTGGGCAAGCTCTCCGTGATGGGCGAGCCCGCCGGCGGCGGCAAGGGCGTGCCGATTATCGCGCCGCCCAACCAGACTCTGGAGCTGCGCGTCACCGTGACCACGCCGGCTGACGCGCAATTGCCACAAAGCACGCCCATTCAGATGGTGCTCACCGACGCGAAGACCGGCGAAACGGTGAAGAAGGGCGACTATTTCAAAGCGCCCTGATGGGGCGGAGGCCGGCTCGAGGATGATGAAGATGACGCGGGAAGAAAGCGACTACCAGCCGGGCGGCCGGCCTTTGACCGGGCGGACCACGCTTCTCCTCATCGTCGGCTTCTTCGGGATCGTCCTCGGCGTGAATTTCGTCATGGCGACCTTTGCCGCAAAAACCTACAGCGGCGTCGACGCCAATGACGCCTATGACACCGGCCTCGCCTACAACAAGGAAATCGCCGCCGCCAAGGCTCAGGCCCTCCTCGGATGGACGGTCGAACTCAACCGCGCCAACGACGCCGGCGTCACCCAGATCACGATGAGCGTCAGGGACAAGGACGGCAAGCCGGTCGGCGGCCTCGACGCCTCGATCGATTTCTATTTCCCCGCGACGCGGAAATTCGACCGCACCGTGCCCGCGACGCCCATCGCCGAGGGCGTCTATTCCGGATCCGCCCCCTTGCGTCCGGGACGCTGGGAAGTCGAAATCTCGCTCAATCGCGGCGGCCAGCGCATGTTCCGTTCGCGCAATTCCTTCCTCGTCGAGTAAGATGGCCGCGTCGCCGGATTTTTCGCATTTCGTGAAAACCGATGCGGAGGGTCGGTCGCGGATCGACCTCGCCATCGACGGCATCACCTGCGCCGCTTGTCTCGGCGATATCGAGACGGCGATGAAACGCCTGCCGGGCGTGGTGAACGCGCGGCTCAACCTCACCAGTCACCGGCTCGCGGTGACCTTCGACGCAGCCAGGATCCAGGCCGGCGGCCTGACGGGCGCCCTGGAGGCGATCGGTTATCGCGCCTATCCCTATGAGCAGCGCAAGGTTGAGGCCGACGAGGCGGCGCGATTCTATCTCCTGCTGAAATGTCTCGGCGTCGCGGTTTTCGCCGCCATGAACATCATGCTGCTGTCGATCTCGGTCTGGTCGGGCGAAGGCGCCTCCATGCCGCCGGAGACGCGCGATTTCTTCCATTTCCTTTCGGCGCTGATCGCCTTGCCGGCGGCGGCCTACGCCGGCCAGCCCTTTTATTTCAGCGCCTGGAATTCCCTGCGTCAGGGCCGGGTCAACATGGACGTGCCGATCACCATCGGCGTCTCCCTCGCTCTGGCCCTTTCGGTCTATGAAACCTGGCGCCACGCGCCCCAGGCCTATTTCGACTCGGCGGTGATGCTGCTCGCTTTCCTGCTCGCCGGGAGGGTCATGGATCAGGCGATGCGCCGCAAGACGCGGGCGGCGGCCGGCAATCTCGCGGCGCTCAAGGGCGAAAACGCGTTGCGTTTCACCCCCGGCGATCGAGAGACCGAAGAAAATCTGGTCCTGACGCCCGTCGCGGCGCTGGCGGAGGATGACCGGGTGCTGGTGCGCGCCGGCGAACGGATTCCTGCCGACGGCGTGATCGAAAGCGGCGCGAGTTCGGTGGACGAGAGCGCGATCACCGGCGAAACCCTCGGCAAGCCGGTGCGCCTCGGCGATAATGTCTATGCCGGTTCGATCAATGGCGACGGGGCGTTGAAACTTCGGGTGACCGCCGCGGGCAACGCCGCCTTGATCGACGAGGCGGCGCGCCTGATCGACGCGGCCAGCGCCGCGCGCTCCGGTTATGTCCGGCTCGCGGACAGGGCCTCGCAGCTCTATGCGCCTGTCGTTCATCTTGCGGCGCTGGCGACCGGCCTGACCTGGTATTTCTTCCTTGGCGCCGGCGTTCATGACGCTCTGGTGGTCGGCATTTCCGTTCTCATCATCACCTGCCCCTGCGCCTTGGCCCTCGCGGTGCCGGCCGTTCAGGCCATGGCCTCGGGCGCCTTCTTCCGCGCCGGTCTGTTCCTCAACGACGCGACCGGCCTCGAAAAGATCGGCGAGGTCGACACGGTCGTGTTCGACAAGACCGGCACCTTGACCCTGCCCGAGCCGCGCGTCGCCAACGCGGGCGACATTCCGCCCGATCTGCTCGATCTCGCCGCCCGTCTCGCCCATTCCTCCAGCCATCCCCTCGCGCGGGCGGTCGTGCGTTCGGCTGGCGCCGCGCCGGCCTTGCCTGACGCCCGCGAAACGCCGGGCATGGGGGTGGCCGCGCCTTTCGGCGACGGTGAGGCCTGGCTGGGTTCGGCCGCGTTCTGCGAGATCGAATCGCCCGGCGCCCATGCCGACGCCAGCGCGATTTTCGTCCGCCACGGCGCGCGCTGGGCGCGGCTCCTGATCCGCCAGACCCTGCGCCCCGACGCCACGAGGGTGCTCGACCATCTGCGCGAAAGCGGGCTGAACATCGCGATCCTTTCCGGCGATCGGCCGGAGGCGGTTGCGCCGATCGCCCGCGCCCTCAGCGTCGAAAGCTGGAGCGGCGGCCTCAAACCCGCGGAAAAGATCGCCTTCATCGACGAGCGCGTGGCGGAGGGCGCCAAAATCCTAATGGTCGGCGACGGGCTCAACGACGCGCCCGCGCTCGCCGCGGCCTATGCCTCGCTCTCGCCGATCGATGCGGTCCACCTCACCCAGACCCAGGCCGACGCGGTGTTCCTCGGCGACCGCCTGGCGCCCGTCGCGGCCGCGATCGCCATTGCCCGGCGCGCGCGCGCGCTGATGCGGCAGAATCTCTTTTTCGCCGCCGGCTATAATGTCGTGGCGGTGCCCTTCGCCATGTCCGGCCATGCGACGCCTCTGTTCGCTGCGCTGGCCATGTCGGCGTCCTCGATCGTCGTCACCGTCAACGCCCTGCGCTTGCGCGGGCCGGGCAAGGCGGTCACTCACCTTCTGGGGGAGCCGAAGAGTTCAGGGAACGAACCCGCGCGCAAGGCGTCGTCCCCGAAGCCGGTCGCGGCGCCATCGGCCTGAGTTCCGGCCCTCAAAGCATAACCCCGAAAGTCGATCGACCTTTCGGAACGGAATATGCGGCGAAACAATGATATAAACGAGCGCGTTCGACTCGATCATTCGTGAACGCGCTCTTGGAACGAAATCCGTTCACGCCGAATCGGAGATTTCACTCTAACATTTTGTTGTTAACGTATAATCTCATCCCAAAAGCGCGCGGCTTTTTGGGATGATGCTCTAGCGGAACGATGCGATGAATGTCCTGATCTTTCTTATTCCGGTCGCCCTGGCCCTCGGCTTGCTCGGGCTTTACGGCCTGTTCTGGTCGCTCAAGAGCGGCCAATACGAGGATCTCGAAGGCGCGGCCTATCGGATCCTCCAAGACGACGACATCGATAGGAAATGACCGTCCTGGGATCCTCCGATCCTCCGGCCGAGGACGAGCTCGACGCCGGGGCGGGCGTCGCGCGCGCCGGGCGCATGGCCTGTTTCTGCCCGCCGGGCGCCCCCGCGCCGGGCGTGGCGCCGGAAGCGGCGCCCGAAAGCCCCGGCGTCGCAACGCTCGCCGTGGGCTTCGCCTTGTCGGTGCTGTCGCAAAGCCTGGCGCTCGGCATGTTGCCGCTGGCGGGCCGATTGCTCGCGCCGGACCTGCGCCTGATGTCGGCGCCCTATGTGGCGATGCTGCTCGGCGCGGCGAGCGCGACCTTCCCCGCTTCCTTCCTGCTCGACGCCTTCGGGCGGCGCGCGGCCCTGGCGCTCGGCGCGAGCCTCGGCGTCGCCGGCGGGCTGATCATGGCCTGGGCGCTGACCTTCGATCTTTTCGCGCCTTTCAGTCTCGGCGCCTTCTGGCTTGGCGTCGCGCAGGGGTTTTCCCTGTTCTATCGCCATGAGGCGGCGCTCGGCTCGACGCCTTCCGCGCGGGCCCGTGCGGCGGTTATCGTGTTCGGCAGCGGCGGGCTTGCCGGCTTGGTCGGACCGGGACTCGCCTATGTCGTCGCGCGGACGGAGCCGGCCTCCGTCTTCGCCGGCGCGGCCCTCGCCGCCGCCTTGACCCAGGTGTTGGTGCTGGCGCTCGCGGTCCTCACCACCGCGCGGGCGCCGATCCTGCCTCCTCTTGCGGCGCGCCCGGCGCCGCGGCCGGACTGGCGGGCATTCGCCGCGCCGAGTCTCGTCGCCGGCCTCGCGTGGTTCGGCATGACCGCCGCCATGGTCGCGGCGCCCGGCGCCATGGCCGGCTGCGGCATCGGCGTCGCGACCGTGTTCAGCGCCATTTCCTGGCACGTGGTCGCGATGTATGCGCCGGCCTTTTTCACGGCGGGGCTGGCGCGCCGAGCCGGCGCGCAGTCCGTCGCCGCGCTCGGCCTCGCCCTGATCGCCGCCGCCTGGGGACTTGAGTTTTTCGCGCGCGATTACTGGCGTTTCGCCGCAGCCCTGATCGTCGTCGCGGTGGGCTGGAGCTTCGCCACCGCCGGCGCGTCCTTGCGGCTCTATCGCGTGGCGAATCCTTCGCGAGCCATGCTGGCGGCTCACGACGCCATATTGTTCCTTTCGGCGATCGCGGGCGCCGTGGCCGCGGCTTTCTGGCGGCCGATTTGACGACGCGCATCGCCAAGATCCTCTCGATCGCCGGGTCGGACCCCTCGGGGGGCGCGGGAATCCAGGGCGACCTGAAAACCTTTTCGGCGCTTGGCTGCTACGGCATGGCGGCGGTGACCGCGCTGACGGCGCAGAACACCCTCGGCGTGCAGGCCGTCCAACCCGTCGCCGCAGATTTTGTCGCCGCCCAGATCGACTCGGTCTTTTCCGACATAAAGGTCGATGCGGTGAAGATTGGGATGATCGGCGCGCCGGACAATGTCGCGGCCATCGCTGGTCAGTTGGAGCGCCACGTGGCGCGAAATGTCGTCCTCGATCCAGTCCTGGCGGCCACGGGGGGCAAAAGCCTGGGCGGCGATGAACTGGTCGCGCCGATCATTGCGCAGCTGTTCCCGCTGGCGCGGCTCGTTACCCCCAATCTCATGGAAGGCGCGCTTTTCGCTGATGGCCGGATGGCCGAAAATCCCGACGAAATGCGCGCCGTCGCGTTAAAACTTCATGGGCTCGGCGCGCGCGCGGTGCTGGTCAAGGGCGGCCACCTGCCCGGCGGCCCAGCCTGCGACCTGCTCTACGATGGCGCGGATTTCATTGAATTTTCGTCTCCGCGGGTCGTCACCCGCAACAGCCATGGCACCGGCTGCGCTTTGGCGTCGGCGATCGCGGCGCGGCTGGGCCAGGGCGCGGAGCTGAAGGAGGCGGTCGGCGACGCCAAGGCGTTTCTGAGCGCCGCCCTGGCGGCCGGCGCGACGCTCGACATCGGCGCCGGCCACGGGCCGCCGCATCATTTCTTTGCGCTCTGGCCCACGCGGTCTACACGCGCCGGACCGAGGTGATCTCGGAGGAACTGCTCGAACGGTTGCGCTCGGTCACGACGGCGAGCGGCTCGCTGGCCACGGTCATCGAATGAGCGTTGGCGTGGAGCAGGGTCTGCTCGTCGCGCATGATGCCGACATGGCCGCGCCAGAACACCAAGTCGCCCCGGCGCAGGCCCCGCAGCCTTTGGTCGATGTCGAAAGGGCGGCCGAGCATGGACTCCATCATGTCGGTGTCACGCGGGGCGGCGACGCCGATGGCGTTGAGCGTCACCTGCGCGAGGCCCGAACAGTCGATTCCGACGTCGGTCTTGCCGCCCCATAGATAGGGGGTGTCGAGGAACATTTCGGCGAGCCTGACGAAATCGCTCAATGGGCGGTTGTTCGGCGCAAGATGGCGCAGGAAGACATGGCCGCCGTTGTGGAGTTCGGCGAATTTGCCGTCGGAGCTGACCACATGGGTCTCGGCGCAGAAGGGCAGAGCTTCGAGAGGCGGCGATTTGATGTCGGGCGCCGAATAAACGATGGTGTGGCGCACGCGCACGCGGTAGTTCGGCTTGACGATTCTGGGGTCGAGCGCCTCGGAGCGGATATAGCCCACATAGCGGTCACGGTCGAGCTGCGCCCAGCACCAGCCGTCCTTTTCCTCATAGACGATCAGGGTCTCGCCGTGGAGCGCCTGGGTGTCGGTGACAGAGTCGTCCGAGGGCGCGCGCCGCAGATCGGCGTGGGAGGCGACGACCTGCATGCGGCGCCCCGGCGCATAGGCGTCGGCCTTGATCGCGTCGCGCAAATGTTCTGCGGCGAGATCGGGGCGCGCCGGCGTCAATCGTGGATCGTAGTTCAACAGTTGTCTCCCACCGCTGCGCGCGGACATGGGCCGATGATAACCCGCCCGGGTTTAGCGAAGTTTTGCTTTACCAAATCTTTCGTGGGCGAGGCTGAAGATCAGTCTTGCCGCCTGGGCCTCGCCGCCTTCGGGCCGTCCGGCTTTGGCCACGGGCGTCCATCCATAGATGTCGAAATGGGCCCAGGAAGGGCTTTGGGCCACGAAACGCCTCAGGAACAGGGCCGCGGTGATCGCGCCCGCCATGCCTCCGGCGGGCGCGTTGTTGAGCTGGGCGACCTTGCCGTCGAGTTTCGATTCGTAGCCGCTCCATAGCGGCAGACGCCAGACCGGATCATTGACCTTGGCGCCGTGTCGGGCGATGTCGGCGGCGAGCCCGTCGTCGTCGGTGAAAAACGGCGGAAGGTCCGGCCCGAGCGCGACGCGCGCCGCGCCGGTGAGAGTCGCGAAATCGATCAGCAGCTCGGGTTTCTCCTCGTCGGCGAGGGCCAGCGCGTCGGCGAGGATCAGCCGTCCCTCGGCGTCGGTGTTGGCGATCTCCACCGTGAGGCCCTTGCGCGAGCCATAGACGTCGCCGGGACGGAAGGCTTCGCCGGAAACCGAATTCTCGACGATCGGGACGATCAGGCGCAGCGCCACGTCGAGATCGGCGGCCATGATCATCGCCGCGGCCGCGATCGCCGCCGCCGCCCCGCCCATGTCCTTTTTCATCAGCGCCATAGCGCTTTCCGGCTTGAGGTCGAGGCCCCCGGAATCGAAACAGACCCCTTTGCCGACCAGGGTCAGACGGCGCGTCCGTTTCGGCTTCCAGCGCAGATCGACAAGGCGCGGCGCGCGGGGCGAACCCTTGCCCACGGCGTGGATGAGGGGAAATTCGCGGGCCAGCTTTTCGCCTCGAACCGTCGAGACCTTGGCCCCGAAGGTTCTGGCGAGCGCCTGGACCGCGTCCTCGAGTTCGTCGGGGCCGAGGTCGTTGGCGGGCGTGTCGATGAGGTCGCGGGCGAAGGCGACGCTGCTGGCGATCGACTCGATTTCGGCGGCGTCGACGCCTTCCGGCGCGATCAGCCGCTTCGCTTCGCTTCGGCTCTTGTAGCGGACGAAACGATGGGCGCCGAGCAGGAAGGCCAGCGACGCGAGGTCCGGGCGGCTTGGCGCGGTCGCGAAGCGATAGACGCCGGGCGGCAGAAGAGTCGCCAATTCGCCGGGCTGGAACGGATCGGCTTTCGCGCCCGACTCGATGAAAAAGACGGCGGCCGGCTCGCCATCCGCAGCGACGAACCACATCAAACGGCCGGTCTTGGCCTCGAAGCGGGTCGCCGCCGCGAATCTCAGGGCCTCGCCGGGCAAGTCCGCCGCCTTTTCGGGCGCGGCGAGCGCCGTGGCGAAGCTTTGCGGGTTGGCGAGCCAGAGGGCGACGCTCTTTTCCTTCGGCTTGGCGAATTTCAATTTGGGCGGATTGACCATCGGGAAGGAGGGCTTTCTGTGGCGGCGCAGGCCGATTAACGAACTATTAGGGTTAACGAATTATTCCTTTCGACAGAAGCGTCAAGGCGGCCGGAAGGCCCAGAGGATTTCGGGACATGCGGGAAGCCTTATTCCAACGGCGCGCGCTTGAGACGCGTGTGATTCGGTCTAACGCCGACCGAAAGCCGATTTACCACGTTTCGCGCGCCGCCCTCGCCTGCATCGCGCTTTTGGCGCTTTCGGGCTGCAAAACCATGAACATGGGCGACATCACCGGCTCGATCGGCGCGCCGAGCAAGCCCGCCTCGTCTTCGCCGGCCGATCTCAAGGCCTATTCCGAGCGATTGCGCCAGGCTTACGAAGCTCATCCCGACAACCGCAAGATCGCCATGGCCTACGCCAAAGCCCTCAGGGCGCGCGAACTCAACGACCAAGCGGCGGCAGTGATGGAGAATATAGCGATCAAGTATCCGAAAGACCGCGAAGTGCTCGGCGCCTTCGGCAAGGCCCTGGCCGACGACGGCCAGCTCCAGCGCGCTCAGGATGTGCTGACCCATGCGGATTCTCCCGACGATCCCAACTGGTCGGTGATGAACACGCGGGGCTCGATCGCCGACCAGCTCGGCGATCATCAGGCGGCGCAGAAATATTACGAGACGGCGCTGAAGCTGGCGCCCGGCGAACCCTCGGTCCTGTCGAATCTCGGCCTGTCCTATGCTTTGTCGCACGATCTGCCCCGCGCGGAAAGCGCGCTGCGCGAGGCGGTCGCAAGCCCGCGCGCCGACATGCGCGAACGCCAGAACCTTGCGCTTGTGCTCGCCCTCCAGGGCAAGTTCGCCGAGGCCGAAAAAGTCTCGGAACACGACCTGTCGCCGGAACAGGCGCGGGACAATGTGGCTTCGATCCGCCAGATGATTGCGCAGTCCGGTGACTGGCGCGGCATCCAGACTTCGGCGGCGTCGCGCGGTCGGACGACAACGGTCGCCCGCGCCCGGAGCTTTTCCGCGAGCGACGGTCCAGCCGAGGCCGCGAACGACGGCGATACGTCGGCGGCGAGCCGAAAAATGCAGCAGCTAAGTCTCGACGCCTCGGCGCGCTGAGCTTTGTGCCGGGCGCGCCGCCCGACGTCGCGGCGATCCGACGGCAAAGCCGGTCAGGCCGAGCGGCGTTGCGACGGACGCGCCAGCTCGTTGAAAAACAAGGCCTGGCTGATCACGGCCTTTACCGTCTCGGCGCGGAAGGGCTTCGAGATCAGATATGTCGGCTCCGGCCGCGCACCGGTCAGAAGAGACTCAGGGTAGGCGGTAATGAAGATCACCGGAACGCCCGCGATTTCCAGGATTTCATTGACGGCGTCGAGACCCGAGCTGCCGTCCGCCAGCCTGATGTCGGCGAGAACGAGGCCTGGCCGCGTCGAGCGGGCGAGCGTCACCGCCTCGGCGCGGGTGCGGGCGACGCCGACGACCTTGTGCCCGAGGCCTTCCACCAGATTTTCAAGATCCATGGCGATCAGCGGTTCATCCTCGATGATCGCCACGGTGGAGGCGACCTGGGCGCCGATCTCGCGGCCAGCGGCCTCGACCAGCTGGTCGAATTCCGCGCGCTCGACGCCAATCACCCGCGCCGCGCTCGCGGCGTCGAAGCCTTCGAGCGCCGTAAGCAGGAAGGCCTGGCGCGGCAGGGGCGTGATCGCCTCCAGGCGACTGTCGGCGGCGGTCACGATTTTGACCAGGTCCGGCCTGCCGTTGATCGGCATGGCGTTCCAAAGGCGAGTGAACAGACGATAGGTTTCCTCGCGCGAATCGGCTTCGCGGTTGAAGATCGAAGGATCGGCGAGCAGGGCCTCGAGGAGCGCGGCGACATAAGCGTCGCCGCTTGCTTGGGAGCCCGACAGGGCGCGGGCGTAGCGGCGCAAATAGGGAATTTGCGCACCGACGAGACTGGAAAGGGACATGCCGACCTCACGCCGTCCGGCGCCGGAATTGATCATGGACGTGGCAGTATCGTAGCGCGAAAATCGCAGATGTTATAGAGCTGTGGGAACAAATCTCCGCGAGCGGAGTTGAACGCCGGACGCGCGGCGGCGAATGCGGCGGCGCCTTCACGGACACGCAAGGAATGGCGCCAGATGCAGGATCGCGATAATAATAACAACAACAAGGCCGAACCGACGCTCGAGCCCGTGCTTCAGGCGCATATTGGCAAGCAGTTGAGGCGCATGTATGACGCCATGATCCGCGAGCCCGTTCCGGAAAGGTTCAAGGCTCTCCTTGATCGGCTGGAGGAGGGTGAAACCTTGCAGGAGCCGATGCGCGACAAAGCCGAGACGGGGGCGGACGAGGCCGACGCCGTATGAGTGAGAAGGCGAGGCTCAGCCTCAAGGCCATTCTTCTTGCTGAACTGCCGGCGCTGCGCGCCTTCGCGCTGTCGCTGGCGGGCGCGGACGACCGCGCCGACGATCTGGTCCAGGACACTCTGGTGAAGGCCTGGGCCAACGCCGCTTCCTTCGAGGAAGGGACGAATATGCGCGCATGGCTCTTCACCATCATGCGCAACACGTTTTTCAGCCAATATCGCAAGGCGCGCCGCGAGGTCCAGGACGTGGACGGAGAGGCGGCCGCCCGCCTCGTCGCCATGCCCGACCAGCTCGCCCATCTCGATCTGGCCGATTTCCGCGCCCGTCTCGAACGCCTGCCGGCGGACCAGCGCGAGGCGCTGGTGCTGATCGGGGCCTCGGGATTTTCCTATGAGGAGGCCGCCGAAATCTGCGGCTGCGCGGTCGGCACGATCAAGAGCCGGGTCAACCGGGCGCGGCGGCGCCTGATGGAGCAGCTCGCCCTGTCGTCCGTCGAGGACTTCGCCGCCGATCCGGGCTTGCCGGAAAGCGCCGCGCTCCCGCCGGTCGCTGAGTAGTCGCCGCAAATTTTCCGTCTTGCCGGCGCGGCGCCCGCGCGCGATGCTGCGCGCGGAAATTTTTTTCGGGATATGCGCCCATGAGCCCGATTTCCCGCTTGCGCGCCGCTTTTTTCGCTCTCCTTCTGTTTTCCTCCGGCGCCTTTGCCGCGCCGAAGCCTTATGTCAACGACGATCTCGCAAGTTCGGCCGCTCGGCTGGAGCAAAAGCTCGCCGACGACAGCGCGGATGTGCGCGCCCACAACACGACAATGGATTTGCGCCAGCAGGCGGTCGCGCTGGGCCGGCAGGGGGATGCCGCCAGGGCGCTGCCGATCCTGGCGGCGATCGTCGCTTCCACGCCGGACAGCGTCGCCGACTGGCTGATGTTCGCCCGCGCCTCGCTTGCCGCCGCGGCGGCCAAGGGCGATGACTCCGAGGCGCTGGCGGACCAGGCGTTAGCGGCGGCTTTCGCCGCCTATCGCCACGCCCGGATCAAGAGCGAAGAGGCCGCCTCGCTCGCGCTGATCGGCGAGATTTTCGCCGCTCGCGCATCCTGGCGCGAGGCGCTCAACGCTTATCGCGCGAGCCTGGACGCCTTTGCCTTGCCGCCGGTCCGGAAAACCTATGACGATCTGCGCGAGAAATATGGATTCCGCGTGCTCGACTACAAGATCGACAATGAGTCGGCGAGCCCCCGCGTCTGTTTCCAGTTTTCAGAGGATCTCGCGCGAGGGCGCGGCGATTTCTCGCCTTTCGTGACGCTCGACGGCCGCAGCGACGCCGCGGTCTCCAACGAGGAGCGCCAGATTTGCGTCGAAGGCCTGAAACACGGCGCCCATTACGACATCGCCCTGCGCCAGGGACTGCCGTCGGCGGTCGGCGAAAATCTGTTGCGCAACCAGGATTACCAGGTCTATGTCCGCGACCGTTCGCCGCAGGCCCATTTCACCGGGCGCAATTATGTGCTGCCGCGCATCGGGCCGGAAGGCGCGCCGATCGTCTCGGTCAACACGACGAAAGTGAATGTGAGGATTTTTCGCGTCGGCGACCGCAATCTGCTGCCGACTATCCGCTCCGAGGATTTTCTCGCCCAACTGTCCGCGATGCGCCTGAAACAATTCGGCGACCGCGACGGCCAGAAGATCTGGTCGGGGACGCTCGACGTGAAATCAGAGCTGAACCAGGACGTCGTCACCGATTTTCCTGTCCTCGAAGCTCTGGGCCAGCCCCAGCCCGGCGTCTATGTGATGAGCGCCTCGGCCGCCGACGACCTCGCGGCGAACGGCGGCGACGAGGAGGATTACAGCCTGCGCGCCACCCAATGGTTCGTCGTCTCCGACCTCGGCCTCACCGCCTTCAGCGCCCGCGACGGCGTGACCGCCCTGGTGCGTTCGCTCGCCACCGCCGAGCCGAAGGCGGGGATCGAGGCGCGGCTGATCGCGAGAAACAACGAGCTCCTGGCGAAGGCGACGACCGACGCCAGGGGCGAGGTCCATTTCGCGCCGGGCCTTTCACGCGGGGAGGGCGGGCTTGCGCCCGGCCTCATCGTGGTCAGCGACGGCAAGGCCGATTACAATTTCCTCGACCTCCAGCAGAACGCCTTCGATCTCACCGATCGCGGCGTCGAGGGGCGCGACCCGCCTGGCGCGCTGGACGCTTTCGTCTATGCGGAGCGCGGCGTCTATCGCTCGGGCGAGACCGTGCATCTCGCCGCGCTGTTGCGCGACGGGGCCGGGATCGCCGCCGCCGCGCCGCTGACCCTGGTCGTCAAACGCCCAGACGGGGTGGAGTTTTTACGCGCGCCCTTGGCGGACCGGGGCCTGGGCGGACGTACGCTCGATGTCGTCCTGCCCGCCGACGCCGCCTCGGGCGGCTGGACGGTCCAGGCGTTTTCCGATCCCAAAAGCCCGGCGATCGGCGAAGCGGGCTTTCTGGTCGAGGATTACGTTCCCGAGCGCATGGACATGGTCCTGACCCCGAAGGTGGACGCCGCGCGTCCGGGCGAGACGGCGCAGATCGGCGTCGTTGTGCGCTACCTTTATGGAGCGTCGGGCGCCAATCTGACCGTCAAAGGCGATGTCGAGATTGACGCCGCGACCGATCATGGCCTGCCGGCGCTCAAGGGTTATGAGGCCGGCGTGGCCGACGAGGATTTTTCGCCGGTCAAGAACGAGCTCGACGACACGCCGACCACCGACGCCAACGGCGCGACGACGCTCCAGGTCGCGATCCCTCCTGTCAGGGCGACCCGGCCGCTGGAGGCCAAGATCGCCGTGCGCGCTGGCGAGGAGGGGGGGCGCGCGATCGAGCGGATCGCTTATCTGCCGCTGCTGCCCTCAGGCGGCCTGATCGGCGTGAAGAAGGATTTCGACAATCTCGCTGAAGGCTCGCAGGCGCGTTTCGACGTGATCGCGGTCGGTCCCGACGGCTTGCGGACCAGCCGGCGCAATGTCCATTGGTCGCTCTACCGTCTCAGCAACGATTACCAATGGTACAAGCAGGACGGGCGCTGGAATTTCGAACAGGTGAAATCGTCGCGCCGCGTCGCCGACGGCGCGGTGGATCTCGCGCCCGAAGCCGCGGCGAAGATCGCGGCGGTGGTCGGGCTTGGCCATTATCGGCTGGATCTGCGCGACGACGATCCCAATGACGCACAGACCTCGGTGACGTTCGACGTCGGCTGGTCGGGCGAGGCCAAGGCTCCGACGCCGGACCAGCTCGACGTGACGCTCGACAAGCGGGCCTACGCCAGCGGCGAAAAGATGAAGCTGACGGTTTTCGCGCGCAGCGATGCGAAATCGACAATCGCCGTGCTCGGCGAGGGCGTGAAGACGACGCTCGACGCGGATCTGAAGAAGGGCGACAACGAGATCACGTTGCCGATCGGCTCCGACTGGGGCGTAGGCGCCTATGCGCTCGTTCTTGCCCATCGTCCGCTCGACAAGGCGGTGGGGCGCATGCCCGGCCGGGCCATCGGCCTGGCGTGGTTTTCGGTCGATCCCGACGCGCATCGGCTGAAAATCGCGCTCAACGCGCCGGAACGCGCGCGTCCGCGTGAAAAGCTCGACCTGCCGATCCAGCTTGCGGGCCTTGCTCCGGGCGAAGAGGCCTATGTCACGGTCGCGGCGGTCGACGTCGGCATACTCAATCTTACCCGCTACGTGACGCCCGACCCGAGTGGCCATTTCTATGGCCAGCGCGCGCTTTCGACCGAAATCCGCGACATTTACGGCTATCTGATCGACGGACTCCAGGGCGCGCGCGGCGCAATTCGCTCGGGCGGCGATTCCGGCGGCGAGGAGACGTCTGCCGAAAAGCCCGATCAGGAGCCTTTGGCGCTTTATTCGGGCCTTGTGCGCGTCGGTCCCGACGGCAAGGCGAAGGTCTCCTTCGACCTCCCCGCCTTCAATGGGACGGCGCGCGTTATGGCGGTGGCCTGGAGCAAGGGCCGGACCGGCTCGGTCTCGGCCGACGTCATCGTGCGCGACGCGGTCGTGGTTCAGGCCAGCCTGCCGCGCTTCCTCTCGCTCGACGACCAGTCGCGCCTCAATCTGCGCCTGGACAACGTCGAAGCCGCCGCCGGCGATTATCGGCTGAGCGTCGCTCTGCACGGCCCGCTCGCCGGCGACGTCGCCGCGCTGAACCAGACCGTGAAGCTCGGCGCCAAGACGAAAGCTTCGGTGATTATCCCGCTGCGCGCGACCGGCGTCGGCGCGGCTTCGCTGGACGTCAAGCTGACCGGGCCGAAATTCGCGGCGACGCAAAGCCTGGCGCTCATCGTCGAGCCGGGAACCAGCGCCCTGGTCGAGCGCAGCTTTCACACTTTGCAGCCCGGCGAAAGCCTGGTTCTGTCACGCGATCTGCTCGCCGAATTCATCCCCACCACTGGCGCGGTCACCGCCAGCGCCACGCCGCTTGGGGCGGTGGACGTGGCGGGGCTTTTGACCGCGCTCGACGTCTATCCCTGGTTCTGCTCGGAACAGACGGTCAGCCGCGCCATGCCGCTTCTCTATCTGAGCAAGCTCACGGGCGCTGAGCGGGACGCGCTGCAAGGCGACATTCCGGCGCGGGTCGAGCGCGCGATCGCGCTCCTGCTGTCGCGCCAGGATTCGAACGGCGGCTTCGGCCTGTGGTCGGCGGAAAGCTCCGAGGACATGTGGCTCACCGCCTTCGTCAGCGATTTTCTGAGTCGCGCGCGGGAGAATAAATATGTCGTGCCGCAAAAAGCGATGGATCAGGCGCTCGACCGGCTGCGCAATTATGTCGTCAATATTTCCGACGTGAAGGCTGAGAACAACGCGGCGCTCGCCTATGCGCTCTATGTCCTGGCCCGCAACGGCCGTCCTGTCGCCGGCGATCTGCGCTATTTCGAGGACGCGCGCCTCGACGCCTTCGATACGCCCTTCGCCCGCGCCCAGCTCGCGGCGGCCTCGGCTTTGACCGGCGACCGCGCCCGGGCGCAAAAGACCTTCGTCGCGGCGGGCGACGCCCTGTCGGCGGCCAGAACCTCGAATATTTCGCGCGCCGATTATGGCTCGCTGCTGCGCGATGGCGCCGGCCTCTTGACGCTCGCCGCCGAGAGCCAGGCCGATCAGGCCCTGATCGTCAAGGCGGCGCAGGTCGTCAATGGCGCCGCCGCCGCGACGCCGCATGCCTCGACGCAGGAGGAGAGCTGGATGGTCCTCGCCGCCCAGGCGTTTGCCGCGCAGGCCGAAAACCAGACGCTCTCCATCGACGGGGCGCCGCACAAAGGCGTCTTCGCCATGCGCTATGACGATTCTGCGCTGGCCGGAAAGCCGGTGACCTTGGTCAATCAGGGTCAAGCCCCGGTGAAGATCGCCATCAGCGTGTCGGGACGCCCGGTCGCCAAGGCGCCGGAAGAATCGCAGGGCTACCACATCGAGCGCGGCTTCTACCGCCTCGACGGGACGCTGGTCGCGCCCAACGAGCTCAAGCAGAATGATCGCCTGGTGGTCGCGCTGAAAATCACCGAGACGGATGCGGCTTACGCGCGTCTGATCCTGGAGGATCGCCTGCCCGCCGGCCTGGAGATCGACAATCCCGAGCTTTACGACGGCGGCTCGACCGAAAATCTCGAATGGGTCAAAGCCACGGTCGCGCCCACCCATACGGAATACAAAGACGACCGTTTCGTCGCAGCCTTCGAGCGCAATGGCTCGGACAAGGCGACCTTCGCCGTCGCCTATATCGTGCGCGCAGTGACGCCGGGGACTTATATTCTTCCCCCCGCGACGATCGAGGACATGTATCGCCCCGAAAGATTCGGACGCACCGGTTTCGGGACGGTCGAAATTTCGGCGGGCGCAAGAAAGTGAAGCCGGAGCGCCAGCGCCCGTGGCTCTATGCCGCCGTCCTGATCTTTTTATGCGGTCTGGTGGCGCCGGGCGTCTGGCTCCAGTCGCAACGCGCTCTGGGGCCGCTCCATCTTGCCGCTATGGATCGGCCCTCGGCCGTGGCGCTCGATCGCGAGGGGCGGCTGTTGCGCGCTTTCGAAACGCCCGACGGGCGCTGGCGCCTGCCCTTGCGCGCCAGGGATGTCGATCCGCGCTTCTTCGTCCTGCTGAAAGCCTATGAGGACCGGCGTTTTGACCGTCATCACGGCGTCGATTTCCCGGCGCTGCTGCGCGCCTCCTGGCAATTCGTCCGATATCGCCACGTCGTATCGGGTGGTTCGACCCTGACCATGCAGGCCGCGCGCCTGCTGGAGCCGAGGCCCGCGCGCGATCTATTCGCCAAGGCGCGCCAGATCTTGCGCGCCTTTCAACTTGAGGCGCGGTTCGGCAAGGAGCAAATCCTCGACATCTATCTCGCGCTCGCGCCCTATGGCGGCAATCTCGAAGGGCTGCGCGCGGCGAGTCTGGCTTATTTCGGCAAGGAGCCGCGGCGCCTGAGCACTGCGGAAGCCGCTCTGCTGGTCGCGATCCCGCAAGCGCCGGAAGCGCGGCGGCCCGATCGCCACGCCAACGCCGCCCGCGCCGCCCGCGACCGCGTCCTCGACCGCGCTGTCGCGGCGGGCGCGCTTTCTCCGGACGAAGCCGCCCGCGCCAAAGCCGAGCCGCCGCCGCTGGGGCGAAAACCCTTTCCTGTTCTCGCCCCCCATGTGACGGAGGCGCTCGCCCGCGCCCGCCCGACGCGCAAGGTCCTGCGTCTGTCGCTCGACGCCCGCTTGCAGGAAAGCCTGGAAAAGCTGGCCCGCGATGGCGCCGAGCGGCTGGGTCCGAAGCTGAGCATGGCGATCCTGGTCATCGACAACAGAAGCGGCGCCGTTCTCGCCCATGTCGGCAACGCCGATTATTTCTCGAAAGATCGCGCCGGCGCGATCGACATGACGGAAGCCCTGCGCTCGCCCGGCTCGACGCTGAAACCCTTTATCTATGCGATGGCCTTCGGGAACGGCCTCGCCCATCCCGAAACGCTGCTCGATGACGCGCCGACCCGCTATGGGGCGTGGAAGCCGACGAATTTCGACGACAAGTTCCATGGCGCGGTCACCGCGCGCGAAGCCCTGCAATTGTCGCTCAACCTGCCGGCGGCGCAGGTGCTCGACGCCGTCGGCCCGGCGCGTTTCGTCGCCCGGATGCGCGGGGCGGGCCTGCCGCTCGTCCTGCCCAAGGATTCGGACGCCGGCCTCGCCATCGGGCTCGGCGGGGTTGGCGTTCGCCTGCGCGACCTCGTCCGCGCCTATGCCGGTTTTCCGCGCGGCGGGCTTGCGCCGGAATTGGTCGAGGATCTCGACGATCCGCCCGCACAGACGGCGCCGCGGCGGATCGCCGAGCCCGTCGCCGCCTGGCAGGTCGCGGATATTCTGCGCTTCGCGCCGCCGCCCGAAAACGGCGCGATCGGCCGTATCGCCTTCAAGACCGGCACGTCCTATGGCTATCGCGACGCCCTGGCGATCGGCTTCGACCGCGCCCACACCATCGCCGTCTGGGTCGGGCGGGCGGATAATGGCGCGGTTTCCGGCCTGGTCGGCCGCAAAGTCGCGGCGCCTATCCTTTTCTCGTCCTTCGCCCGCCTTGGCGGTCCAAACGAGCCCTTGCCGCGCCCGCCCGGCGTCCTGGCCGCCTCCACGGCGAACCTGCCGCCGCCCCTGCGTCATCTGCGCCGCGAGGCGCCGAAAATCCTGGCCGCGACCTTTTCCAATCCGCTGAAGATCACTTTTCCGCCCGACGGCGCCCGGATCGACCTCGGCCTCCTTCACGGCGCCGCTGGGCAGGACCGGCCCGAACTGGCGCTCAAGGCGCAAGGCGGCGCGCCGCCCCTGACATGGATGATCAATGGCGCGCCGCTCAAGGCGGGGGCCGAAGGCCAGACTCAGCGCCACGAGGCGAACTGGACGCCCGATGGCGCGGGCTTCGCCCGCGTTTCGGTGATCGACGCCAATGGCGCCGGCGACAGCGTTCTGGTGCGGCTTGAATAAGGATTGATTAAGGATTGACCTCGGCCGCGCTCCGGGGCATGTCAGCGTCCGACTTTCGACGGACCTGCCTGGACTTTCCCCATGATCAATTCGGCTTTGATGAATGTGATGATCTCGGCCGCGCTCAAGGCCGGCCGCGGCCTGAAGCGCGATTTCGGCGAGGTCGAGAATCTCCAGGTTTCGGTCAAGGGGCCGGGCGATTTCGTCACCATCGCCGACAAGAAAGCCGAAAAGACCATTTTCGAGGAATTGTCCAAGGCGCGGCCCGGCTATGGCTTCGTGCTGGAGGAGGGCGGGCTGGTCGAGGGCGCCGACAAGAGCCATGTCTGGTATGTCGATCCGCTCGACGGCACCACCAATTTCCTGCACGGACTGCCGATTTTCGCCGTCTCCATCGGGCTCGAGCGCGAGGGCCAGATGGTGGCCGGCGTGATCTACAATCCAGCGACCGACGATCTTTTCGTGGCCGAAAAGGGCCATGGCGCCTTTTACAACGACCGCCGCATCCGGGTGGCGGCGCGCCGCGACGTCTCGGAAGGGCTGGTCGCCACCGGCATCCCGCCGCTCGGCAAAGCCGCGATCCATCCGCGCTTCAAGGCGGAGCTCGCCTCGGTCATGACCCGGGCCGGCGGCGTTCGTCGCCTCGGCGCCGCCTCGATCGATCTCGCCTTCGTCGCCGCCGGCCGTTTCGACGGTTTCTGGGAGCGCGGCCTCAAGAGCTGGGACATGGCGGCGGGCATGGTGCTGGTGCGCGAGGCCGGCGGCTATGTCACCAACGCCGATGGCGGGTCAGATATTTTCGGCACAGGCTCGGTGTGCTGCGGCAACGAATATATCCACAAGCAACTGCTCGACCTCGTCAAAAAAGCCTGATCCGCCCCGAGGAGGCATGGGGCGAGATTCGCCTTGAAATTCCCCTGACCATGCGTTCTACCTAACGCGAAGCAAAAGAGGGACCGCCGCAATGTCGGACAAAGACGCCTATCGCCTGTCCTCGCCCGGCATTTTCCTGCTGCGGATGGCGGTTTTCCTGATTTTGGTCGGTTTCGTCGCCTTCATCCTCCATGGTCCGATCGAAACCGCCTTCTGGGCAAATCCGGGTCTCAACAGCGTCATCGTCGCGGCAGCGGGGATCGGCGTTCTGATCGCCTTCGGCCATGTGATGCGGCTTTTCCGCGAAATCGCCTGGGTCAATGGCCACACAAGCAAGAAACCGCGCCTGCTGGCGCCGATGGCGCGGATCGTCGGCGAGGACGGCAAGGCGCCCATGTCGCCGCAGATTCTGCGCCTCGTGCTCGATTCGGTCGCGACCCGGCTCGACGAAGGGCGCGAAACGTCGCGCTATCTCACCGGCCTGTTGGTTTTTCTCGGCCTGCTCGGCACCTTCTGGGGTCTGCTGGAGACGGTCGGCTCGATCAGCGGCGTGATCGGTTCGCTGCAAAGCGGCGGCGAGACCTCGGCTCTGTTCAACGATCTCAAGACCGGCCTCGCCCGGCCGCTGGCGGGCATGAGCCTTGCTTTCACATCCTCGCTGTTCGGCCTCGCCGGCTCGCTGGTGCTCGGATTCCTCGATCTCCAGGCGGGACAGGCGCAAAGCCGTTTCTATACCGAGCTGGAAGACCGGCTCTCGGCGGATGTCGAGGAGGCGCGCGCGCCGGAAAGGCCATCCGAGAACACGGAGGCGATCGACGGCCTCGCCAATGGCGTCCAGGCTTTGGTGCGCCACATGCGGCAGGAGCAGCAGATGATCCGGGACTGGGTCGAGGCCCAGTCGGCGCGCCAGGCGCGGCTGCAGGCCGCGATCGAGGCGCATCTGGCCAGCGAGAAGCAGGAGATGCGCTGATGCCGCTGTCCCGCGCCCGCCGCCGCCCGACGGCGATGAATTACTGGCCGGGCTTCGTGGACGCGCTCTCGACCCTGCTGCTGGTCTTCACCTTCCTGCTCTCGGTCTTCGTCGTCGCCCAATATTATCTGTCGCGCGACGTCGGCGGCAAGGACGCCGCTCTGGCCAAGCTCAACAAGGAGATCGAGCAGCTCACCGCGATTCTCTCGCTCGAAAAAAGCGGCAAGGAGAAGGCCCAGCTCAGCCTCGCCGCTCTGTCCGCGACTTTAGAAGCCACCCGCAAGGAACGCGACGCGCTCGCGGCGGGGGCGGGCGCGGCGTCCTCCAGTCTCGAAGCGCAAAAGCAGCTTTCCGCCGAAGCCGCGGCGCGGGTCGATCTGCTCAACGCGCAGATCGCCGCTTTGCGCCAGCAGCTCGCGGCGGTGCAGGAGGCGCTTGACGCGCAGGAGGCGAAAAACAAGGAAAGCCAGGACCGCATCGCCGATCTCGGCGCGCGGCTCAATGTCGCGCTCGCCGAGAAGGTGCAAGAGCTGGCGCGTTATCGGTCGGACTTTTTCGGCCGTCTGCGCGAGATTCTGGCCGATCGGCCGGAAGTGAAAGTGTCGGGCGACCGTTTCATCCTGCCGACAGAGGTCCTGTTCCAGAGCGGCCAGGCCGATCTGACGCCCGAAGGCAAGGCGGAGATCGACAAGGTCTATGTCGCCCTGAGCGAGGTCGCCAAGGAAATCCCGCCGGAAATTCCCTGGGTGCTCAGGGTGGACGGGCACACCGACAAGCGGCCGCTCTCGTCTTCGTCGCAATTCAGGTCGAACTGGGACCTCTCCGCCGCCCGCGCCATCGCCGTCGTGAAATATCTGATCAGCAAGGGTTTCTCGCCTCAGCATCTGCTCGTGGGGGCCTTCGGTTCGAACCAGCCGATCGATTCTGGCGCCAGTGAGGAGGCCTTGCGGAAGAACCGCCGGATCGAGCTCAAGATCACCGATCGGTAACCGGGGCATGAGCGTCGCGCTGCGGTCCTATGCCGAAAAAGACTGGCTGGCGCTGCGCGCGCTTTGGGTGGAAACCTGGAGCCGGACGCGATCCGACGTCGATTTCGCCGCCCGCGCGGCCTGGCTCGCCGAACTTGTCGAGAATTCCCTCGCCCAGGGCGCAGAGATTGTCGTCGCCGAGGATGGGGAAGGCCTGGCCGGTTTCGTGCTGTTCGATCGGGCGCGCGGCTGGCTGGAGCAGATCGCCGTCGCGCCCCGCGCGTTCGGCTCGGGCGTGGCGCGGGCGCTGATTGGCCGCGCCAAACGGGCCTGTCCGGCGGGCCTTGACCTGAATGTCAACGACGACAATTTTCGCGCTTTGGCCTTTTACCGCGCCGAAGGTTTTCGACAGGTCGGGGCAGGCCGCAATCCCTTGTCAGGCTTGCCGATCCTGACTCTCTCATGGCGGCCCCCGCCCGCAGGCGGCGCCAACGGAATGGAAACGCCCGAAATGACTCTTCACGCCAATCCGCTTGCCTATGCCAAGAACGGCGGTCTTTGTGTCCCGCCCTCGGTGCATCCGCTGGAAAACCTGCTCCAGCTCGACGCGCGCGGCCTGCTCGACGCCATGCGCGACAGTCAGCGCCGGGATTTTCTGGAGATGGTCGCCGATATCGAGTCGCCCAATTCCGAATTGCATCGGCTGTTCGCCGCCCTGCGCGCGCGCGCCCCGGCGGGCAATCCGCTGCACGACATCGCTCTGTTCCGTCCCGGCGCGCTGGCCGGGCTTTTCCTGGATCTGCACGATCATGTGATGAGCCATCCGGTCTGGCTTCATCCCTTTTTCGTGCGGGTGTTCGAGGGGCGGGCCACGCTCGACCAGCTGCGCGTTTTCGGCGTCCATTATTTCAACCAGATCAAGAACACGCGCCAATGCGTCGCCGCCGCCATCGGCCGTTTCCACGGGTTGATGGGGCTGCCCTATGGTCCGCTCAACGAGCGCATTTCGGAAATCACCCAGATTTCGCTGGCCCAGCTCGTCGCCGACGAATATGGCGTCGGCAGCCATGCTTTGGCCGATTACCCGCCGCTCGGCCATCTGCTGCTCGCCAGGACCCATATCGCGATGTACCGCCAGTTCTTCGACGGGCTCGGCATCGCGCCCGAGGGGCAGGACGCGGCCCTGCTGCCCGGCGTCGCCGACAATGTGCTGACCCAACGCCTGCTCGCCGGCGACGGGGCGTTCTCGCCGCTGGAGGCCCTGGCCTCGGTCGGGCTGGGCATGGAATGGGGCGTGCCGGAATTCTTCAGCCTGCTGCTTGGCGGCTTCATCCGCGTCGCCCTGCGCGAAAAGCTCGAGCTCACGCCGCATCATCTCGAAGTTTTCGTCGCCCACGTCCGCTATGACGTGCTGCACGCCATTTCGGTCATGCTTGTGACGTCGCTGCACATGCGCGGCGAGGACGACATTCTCGCGGTCAAGGGCGCCTGCAACACGCTGATGGCCAGCCGCCATGGCATGATGACAGAGCTTTACCAAAAGGTCTTCGGCGAGGATTGCCCGGCGCTCGCCGATATCGATCTCGCCCCCCGCTACCGCCTGCGCGACCGCCGCATCGAGACCGTTCTACGCAAGGCTCGGCAAGAAATCCCCTCCGAGGCGGTGATTGGCGCCGAAGCTTGGCGCGCGAGCGCAAAAACGCCTTTCGTCTTCACTTGAGTCCTCACGCCTGCGCCGTCGCGCCGGCGTCGAATTGCAGGCGGGCGAGACGGGCGTAAAGTCCTTCGTTGGACGCCAGTTCGGCGTGGGTTCCCTGTTCGACGATCCGGCCGTCCTCCATGACGAGAATCCGGTCGGCGGCGAGCACGGTGGCCAGCCGATGGGCGATGATCAGCGTCGTGCGGCCCTGCATCAGCTGATCCAGCGCCTTTTGCACCAGGATCTCGTTTTCGGCGTCGAGCGCGGAGGTCGCCTCGTCGAGCAGCAGGATCGGCGCATCCTTCAAAATGGCGCGGGCGATGGCGAGGCGCTGGCGCTGGCCGCCGGAAAGTGTGACGCCGCGCTCGCCGAGCGGCGTGGAATAGCCCTGCGGCAGAGCGCGGATGAAATCCGCCGCCGCCGCGCGCTCCGCCGCCTCTTCGATCGCGTCGGCGGAGGCGTCGGGCGCGCCGTAGGCGATATTCTCGGAAACCGAGCCCGAGAAAATCACCGGCTCCTGCGGCACGAGCGCGATCGCGTGGCGCAGATCGGCGGGATCGACGGCGCGCGCGTCCAGCCCGTCGACCGCGACGCTTCCCGAAACGGGGTCGTAGAAGCGCATCAGCAATTGGAACAGAGTCGATTTGCCGGCGCCCGACGGCCCGACGATGGCGACTTTTTCGCCTGGGGAAATGCTGAAGGAGAGGCCGTCGAACACCTTCTTGTTCGGCCGCGAGGGATAGGCGAAGCTCACGCGGTCGAAAGCGATTTCGCCGCGCGCCGGCCGCGGCATTTTTTTCGGGTTTGGCGGAGCGGCGATCAGCGGATGTTCGGCCAGAATTTCGGCGATGCGTCCGGCGGCGCCGGCGGCGGCGGCGATTTCGCTCCACACTTCGGACAATTGCCCCAAAGCGCTCGCCGCCAGCACCGCGTAAAGCACGAATTGCGAGAGCTGGCCGCCGGTCATGCGGCCGGCCAGAACGTCATGGGCGCCGAGCCACAGCACCGCGACCACGCTGGCGAAGGCGAGGAAAATGGCGAAGGCGGTCAGCACGGCGCGCGCCTTGATGGAGGCGCGGGCGGCGCGATAGGCGCCTTCGGCGGCCTGCGCGAAGCGCCGGGTCGAGACGGCTTCGGCGCAGAAGGCCTGCATGGTGCGCAAGGCGGCGAGATTTTCGCCCGCAAAAGCGCTGGCCTCGGCCAGAACATCCTGCGCGGCGCGCGATCGGCCGCGCACCGAACGTCCGCCGGCGACGAGTGGCGCGACGATGATTGGAATGGCGGCCAGAACCAGCGCCGATAATTTGGGGCTGGTGGCGATCATCATTCCGGTCGCGCCGACGAACATGAAGAGATTGCGCAGGGCGACCGACGCCGAGGACCCGAAAGCCGCCTTGATCTGGGTGGTGTCGGCGGTCAGCCGCGACACCAGTTCGCCGGTCTGGGTCTTGTCGTAAAAGGCCGGATCGAGCCGGGTCATATGGGTGAAAACGTCGTCGCGCAGGTCGGCGACGATCCGCTCGCCCAGAGTCATGACCAGGAAATAGCGGGCCGCCGAGGCCAGGGCCAGCACAGCGACGACGCCGATCAGGGCGAGAAAATATGAATTGATCGCGCCGACATGATCGCGGGCGAAGCCGTTGTCGATCATGCCGCGCACGGCGGGCGGCATGGCCAGCGTCGCGGCGGAGGCGAGGGTCAGCGCGGCGAGCGCCGCGAAAATCCACCCCTTGCGCCTGCGGGCGTAAGGCAGGATCGGCGCCAGCGCCTTGAAGGAGTCGCTCGGAGGGCGTCGCGCTTTTGAGGCGCCGGGGCTCGAAAAATCGCTCATCGCCCCGATATAGTCTGCATTGAGAGAAAGAAAACACTTTTCGATTGCGACATCTTGCCAGGGCCGCCTTGCTCTCCGCCTCGTGCTGGTATAGAAGGCGGCCTTCCATATTCCCGGCGCCGCGAGGCGTCTTAACTTTGGATTCCAGGGCGGCGATCCGTCACGGAAGCCGCGAGGCCGAAACCATGAAGTCCGACATCCATCCCGAATATCACACGATCAAGGTCGTCATGACCAACGGGACCGAATTCCTGACCCGCTCGACCTGGGGCAAGGAAGGCGACACCCTCAATCTCGATATCGATCCCACCACCCATCCGGCCTGGACCGGCGGGTCGCAGCAGTTGCTCGATCGCGGCGGCCGCCTCTCGCGCTTCAATTCGCGCTTCGGCGGCCTCTCCTTCGGCAAGAAGTGAGACGCTGAGTTTCCTGGGTTTCGAAAAGGCGGCCGCTTGGCCGCCTTTTTCATTGCTTCATGACAAAACGCCCGTCGGCGACGTGGAAGCTTTCGAGCTTTTTCAAGAAACTCATGCCGAGCAAAGTGATGTTCAATGCGCCCGGCGGGGCGACGAGGGCGTCGACGTCACGGATCGCGATGTCGTTGACGCGGATTTCGCGCAAACGAACGTGGGCGACCTTGCTGGTCCCGTTGGCGGTCTGCACCGGGATATTATAGGCCGACGCCGGCGGCTCGATATTGAGACGGCGGGCGTCCTCCGCCGTCAGAGTGACGAAGGTCGCGCCGGTGTCCACCATGGCGCTCAGCGAGGTCCCATCGATTTCGATGTCGGTCCGATACTGGGCGTTGCGGTCCGGCTCAAGCTCAACGACGCCAAAGCTGGCGTGCGAAAGCTGGGCCGCGGCGGGCGGCGCGGAATCGTTGGGAGCCGGCGGCGCCGCGCCGATTTGCGCGCGCGGCGCCGCCGGCGGCCCATGGGCGAGCCAGCCGCTGTTCTGCACAGCGCCAGCGAAGAGAAGGGCCATCAAGCCCAGGAAAAAAGCGATTTTCGAAATCTGCGCCATCGCCGGCACGTCCGCTTGCAGGTTCGCTGCGCCCGCGCGCGGGGCGCGCGCGGCATGAGGCTATGAGCGAATGCCTGCCGGAGCGTTAAGCCAACAAGGAGAATTATCCCGCCAGCGCGGTTTTCACCAAAGGGCTGACCTTGGCGAAGTCGATTCTGCCGGCGTGGCGCGCCTTTAGTTCGGCGATCACCTTGCTCATGTCCTTGATCGAGGCGGCGCCGACCGCGGCGATCGCTTCCCTGATCGCCGCCGAAACTTCCGCCTCGCTCATCGGCTGGGGGAGGAATCCGGCGATGACGGCGATTTCCTCGCGCTCCTGGGCGGCGAGCTCGGGACGGCCGTTCTTCTCGTAAATTTCCGCCGATTCCTGGCGGCTCTTGGTCAGCTTCTGGAGAAGCGCGAGAATATCCTCATCGCCGACCTCCTTGCCGGTGGTGCGGGCCTCGATGTCCCTGTCCTTGAGCGCGGCGGCGATCATGCGGATGGTTTCGACGCGGCGCTTTTCGCCCGCCTTCATCGCCAGCTTGAGCTCGGAGGCAAATTTTTCGCGCAGCATGGTTCATCCTGTCTTGTCGCACGGGCCGCTGAAAACTTGCGCGGGGAAAACAACGCCCTTAAATGCAAGAGGTCGCGGGCGACTCGCCGGAGGCGGTCTGTCGCGAGAATCTCTAGAGTGGTCGGGATGCAGGATCAAGCCAAACAAGAGGGATGGGGTCATTTCAAGCCCACCGCGATGCTGGTCATGGCGGACGGGACGGTCATCGAGGGCGTCGGATTCGGCGCGACCGGCAAGGCCGTGGGCGAAGTCTGCTTCAACACGGCCATGACCGGCTATGAGGAGATCCTGACCGATCCCTCCTACGCCGGGCAGATCGTCACCTTCACCTTTCCTCATATCGGCAATGTCGGCGCCAATGGCGAGGATGTCGAAACCGTCGATTACGACCATGTTCAGGGCGCGCGCGGCCTGATCGTGCGGGCCCCCGTCACCGCCCCCTCGAACTTCCGCGCCGAAAAGGGTTTCGACGACTGGCTGAAGGCGCGCGGCGTCATCGGCCTTGCCGGCGTGGACACCCGCGCCCTCACCGCCCTGATCCGGGAAAAAGGCATGCCTAATGCGGTCATCGCCCATGACCCGAACGGCGTGTTCGATCTCGACGCGCTTAAACGCGAGGCCGCCGCCTGGCCGGGGATCGACGGCATGGATCTCGTGCCCGACGTCACCGCGGCCAAGGATTATCGCTGGACCGAGACCACCTGGAGGCTCGGTTCGGGTTTTGGCGCGCAAAACGGGACTCGCTTCAAGGTCGTGGCGCTCGATTTCGGCGTGAAGCGCAATATCCTGCGCCTGCTGGCGGAAGCAGGCTGCGACGTGAAGGTCGTTCCGGCGACGACTTCGGCGGATGAGATTCTGGCGATGAAGCCCGACGGCGTGTTCCTGTCCAACGGCCCCGGCGATCCGGCGGAAACGGGCAAATACGCCGTGCCGACCATCCGAAAAATTCTGGAGGCGCGCGTGCCGACCTTCGGCATCTGCCTCGGCCATCAGATGATGGCGCTGGCGGTCGGCGCCAAGACGATGAAAATGCGCCAAGGCCATCACGGCGCCAACCATCCGGTCAAGGATTTCACCACCGACAAGGTCGAGATCGTCTCGATGAACCACGGTTTCGCCGTCGATCCCGCGAGTCTGCCGGCCAATGCCGTCGAGACGCACAAGTCCCTGTTCGACGGCTCGAACTGCGGCATCGCCTTGACGGACCGCCCGGCCTTCTCCGTCCAGCACCATCCCGAAGCCTCGCCGGGGCCGCAGGACAGCCATTATCTCTTCGCGCGATTCATCGACATGATGGAGAAGCGGCGGGCGGTGGCCGTCCCTTGAGGCGGAATTCGCCTCAGCCGCGCCTTTCGAGGATGTCCGCCTCGAATTGCGCAAGAACGTCGGCGGACATGGACGAGCAGTTGGCGAGCGTCGGAAAGAGGCCGGCGCGCACCTCGCCGAGATAAGTCGAGGCCGCCTCGCGCATGGTCGCGCCGACTTCGGCATAGCGCCGATTGTGGCGGAAATTCTTTTCCGCATAGCCCAGCACGTCCGGGAAGACGAGTACTTGGCCGTCGGTCGCGGGGCCGGCGCCGATGCCGATGGTCGGGGCCTTGATCGCGTGACTGATCGCGGCGGCGAGTTCGGCCGGCGCAAGTTCAAGCACCAGCATGAAAACGCCGGCGTCGTCCAGAGCCCTGGCGTCGCTGAAAATCCTTTTCGCTTCCTCGAACGTCTTGCCGTGGACGCGCCGCTCGCAATGCTGCGGCTCATAGCCGAGATGGCCGCAGACCGGAATTCCCAATGTGCCAAGCACCTGGACCAGTTCGGGAAAGGCGCCCTCGAACTTGACCGCGTCGGCGCCCGCCTGCTGCAGGAGTTTGGCGCTGGCGACCGCCTGTTCCGGCGTGTCATAGGTGGCGAAGGGCAGGTCGGAAATGATGAAGGTTTCCGGCGCGCCGCGCCGCACGGCGCGGGTGTGGTGCGCCACGTCGGCAAGCGTCACCTCGCGCTCGCTGGAATAGCCGAGGATGTTCACGCCGACACTGTCGCCGACGAGGATCGCGTCGATCCCGGCCTGCTGCTGCGCCTGCGCCTGCGGCGCGTCATAGGCGGTGAGCAGGGCGATCTTCTCGCCACTGCGTTTCATCTCCGCGAATCGGTTCAAGGAGCGCATCAAATTCTCGTTTTTCGCCCGGCCCTTGGGCCGCCTTGTCTATCTGTCTCTGCGTCGCGCGTCCAGAACATGGCGATGAAGCGGCGGTAATGCGATAGGACGAACGGCCCTTCCGTCGAAATCAGACCGCCGGCCTGTGGATAGCGGCGACAAGAGCGGCCCGCGCATTGCGCCGCGCGGCGAGCGTCCCCATGTCTTCTCGACGCGCCGCGTCTTGGAAAACATGAAATTTCCGCCGTCCTTCCTCGATGAGATTCGGGCGCGGCTTCCCATGTCGGAAGTCGCGGGCCAGGTCGTGCGCCTGAAAAAGGCGGGGCGTGAATGGAAGGGCCTGTCGCCTTTCAACGCCGAAAAGACGCCGTCTTTCCATGTGAACGACCAGAAAGGCGCCTTTTTCGATTTCTCGGCCGGGAAGAATGGCGACATTTTCAGATTCGTCATGGAAACGCAGGGCCTGAGCTTCCCTGAAGCCGTCGAAAAGCTGGCCGGAATGGCCGGCCTGCCCATGCCGGTCGAGACGCCGGAAGCGCAGGCGCAGGAAAGACGCCGCGCCACCGCGCTCGAGGCTCTGGAAATGGCCGCCGACTTTTTCGAACGCCAGTTGCGCGCGCCCGCCGGCGCCCGGGCGCGCGCCTATCTGGCCGAGCGCGGCCTCGACGACAAGGCGAGGGAAAAATTCCGCCTCGGCTTTTCTCCGGTCGAAAAATTCGCCTTGCGCGATTATCTCGCCGGCAAGGGCTGTTCCGTCGAGACCATGATCGAGGCGGGCCTGCTCACCCATGGGCCGGAGATCTCGGTTCCTTACGATTTTTTCCGCGACCGGCTGATGTTTCCGATCTGCGACCGTTCGGGCCGCGTAATCGCCTTCGGCGGGCGGGCGCTGGCCAGGGACATCCAGCCGAAATACAAGAATTCGTCCGAAACCGGGCTGTTCCACAAGGGCGCCAATCTCTACAACCTCCACAACGCCCGCAAGGCGGCGCATGAGCGCGGGACGGTGGTCGCGGTCGAAGGCTATGTCGATGTGATCTCGCTCGACGCCGCCGGCTTCCCCAACGCCGTCGCCGGCCTCGGCACGGCCCTGACGCCGGGGCAATGCGAATTGCTGTGGAAAATGGCGGAGGAGCCGATCCTCTGTTTCGACGGCGACCGCGCCGGGCGCAAGGCGGCCTTTCGCGCGCTGGAAACCGCTCTGCCGCTGATCGCTCCGGGCCGTTCGCTGCGCTTCGCGCTGCTGCCGGAGGGCGAGGACCCGGACGATCTCGCGCGCGCCGGAGGGCGCGAGGCGGTCCAATCGGTGTTCGACGCGGCAAAACCGCTGGTGGAAATGCTGTTCCAGCGCGAGGTCGAAGCCCAGCCGCTCGACACGCCGGAGCGCCGCGCCGGGCTGGAGCGCCGTTTGCGCGAGGCGGCGGGCCAGATCAGCGACGAAACCCTGCGCCGCCATTATTTCGACGACCTGCGCGAGCGGCTCCGCCAATTGTTTGGGCGCGCGCGCCCCGAGGGCGGTTTTTCGCGCGGGGGGCGGTTCAACCGCGACGCCAATGCGCGGGCGCCGCTGGCGGTCAGTTCGGCCCTGCTGCGGACCAGCCTGTTCTCCGCCCCCAGGGAAGCGCCGGCGCCGCGCGAGAATCTCATTCTCGCCCTGCTGCTCAACCATCCGGGTCTGGTCGCGCGCCATGCCGAGGATATCGCGCGGCTCGAATTCGCCGGGGCGGCGGGCGCAAGGCTGCGCGACGCCCTGCTCGGCGTGGCCGAGCCGGACCACAGCCCCCACGAATTGCGCGACCTGCTCGCCGCGCGCGGGTTTGCGGCCCAGATCGAGGCTTTGGCGCGCGACGCCACGATTTCGACCTTATGGTGCGCGAGGCCCGACGCGCACGAGGACGACGCGGATTACAGCCTGCGGCAGGCCCTGACCTTGCATCGCAAACAAGGAGAGCTAAATAAGGAACTGCGGCGCGCCGAAACGCTTCTTGTCCAGGATCCTTCCGAAGCCAATAATGCAATCCTTGCCGACATCAGGGCCCAATTGTCCGCGCTGGAAGGCGTCGAGGCGACCATCGAGGGCTTCGGCCTGCGCTCGGGCCGCGAGGAAAAGGCGGTTTGACACGCACGGTTTGACGCGTTCTTGGCGTCACGCGTAGGGGAAACGCCAGGAAGACGACAGGAATACGACCATGGCCGGCGCGGAACGGCATGGTTTAGGCGAGCGTTAAAATTTTCCGCGCACCTTGCCCCGGGGCGGCTGATTCGCTACGGGCTAACGGCGCATTTTTGCTTTTTGGAGTCGACATGGCGAAAAAAGACGACGCGAAGCCGGAAGGCGAGGCCGGGGTTGCCGAGGCGACCGACAGCCCATTGCTCGATCTGTCCGACGCCGCCGTCAAACGCATGATGAAGCTCGCCAAGAAGCGCGGCTTCGTCACATATGCCGAATTGAACGCCGTTCTGCCCTCCGAGGAAGTCACCTCGGATCAGATCGAGGACGTTTACGCCGTCCTCAACGAGATGGGCATCAATGTCATCGAGGCGGAAGAGGCGGACGAATCCGACGAGGAAGGCGGCGCGGAAGAGGAGGAGGCCGAGGGCGGCGACCTGATCGAGGCGACCGCCAGCAAGGCCGTGGCCACCCGCTCCTCCGAGCCAGCCGACCGCACGGACGACCCCGTGCGCATGTATCTGCGCGAGATGGGCTCGGTCGAGTTGCTGTCGCGCGAGGGCGAGATCGCGATCGCCAAGCGCATCGAAGCCGGGCGCGAGGCGATGATCGCGGGATTATGCGAAAGCCCGCTGACCTTCCAGGCCATCATCATCTGGCGCGACGAACTGGTCGAGAACAAGGTATTGCTGCGCGAGATCATCGATCTCGAAGCGACCTATTCGGGCCCCGACCGCACCGGCGCCCGCGCCGAGGAAAGCGAGCAGGAGGCCGAAGCGGAAGCCCCAGCGACCGCGCCGCGCAACCCGCCGGCCGGGCTTGACGAACCGCCGATTCCCGAAGACGCCTTCGAAGAGGATGACGACCTCGAAAATTCGGTCTCGCTCTCCGCGATGGAGACCGAGTTGAAGCCGCGCGTGCTGGAGACATTCGACGCCGTCGCCGACGCATACAAGAAACTGCGCCGGCTCCAGGATCAGAATGTCGAGAACAAGCTCAAGAACGAGAGCCTGACGCCGGCCCAGGAGCGGAAATACAAGTCGCTCAAGAAAGACATCGTCGCCAATGTCAAATCGCTGTCGCTCAACCAGAACCGCATCGACGCGCTGGTCGAGCAACTTTACGACATCAACCGCCGCCTGATCGGTCTGGAGACCCGCCTGCTGCGGACCGCCGAAACCTATGGCGTCGCCCGCGAGGACTTTTTGAAGCACTATCACGGCGCAGAGCTCGACCCGAAATGGGTGTTGCGCGTCTCCAAGCTCGGCGGGCGGGGGTGGAAGGATTTCGTCGCGAGGTCCAAGGAAGACATCCACGAATTGCGCGGCGAAATCCATGCGCTGGCGGCGGAGACGGGCCTGGAGATCCAGGAATTCCGCAAGATCGTCCACATGGTGCAGAAGGGCGAGCGCGAGGCCCGGCAGGCCAAGAAGGAAATGGTCGAGGCCAATCTGCGCCTCGTCATCTCCATCGCCAAGAAATACACCAATCGCGGCTTGCAATTCCTCGACCTGATCCAGGAGGGCAATATCGGCCTGATGAAGGCTGTCGATAAGTTCGAATATCGCCGCGGCTACAAATTCTCGACCTACGCCACCTGGTGGATTCGCCAGGCGATCACGCGTTCCATCGCCGATCAGGCGCGCACCATCCGCATCCCGGTCCATATGATCGAGACGATCAACAAGATCGTGCGCACCTCACGCCAGATGCTCCACGAGATCGGCCGCGAGCCGACTCCCGAGGAACTGGCCGAAAAACTGGCGATGCCGCTCGAAAAGGTGCGCAAGGTTTTAAAGATCGCCAAGGAGCCGATCTCGCTCGAAACCCCGATCGGCGACGAGGAGGATTCGCATCTCGGCGATTTCATCGAGGACAAGAACGCCATCCTGCCGATCGACGCCGCGATCCAGAGCAACCTGCGCGAGACGACGACCCGCGTGCTGGCCTCGCTGACCCCGCGCGAAGAACGCGTGCTGCGCATGCGCTTCGGCATCGGCATGAACACCGACCACACGCTGGAGGAGGTCGGGCAACAGTTCTCGGTCACGCGCGAAAGAATCCGCCAGATCGAGGCCAAGGCGCTGCGCAAGCTGAAGCACCCCTCGCGCAGCCGCAAGCTGCGGTCGTTCCTCGACAATTGAACGAAAACCCGCGTCGAAAGACGCGGGTTTTTTGAAGGCTGTCGACGCATGGCTGACGAACCAGCCCAAGACTTCGTCGCCGAAACCTCTGGCGCCGGACCGCCATCCGCCCTACATTGTCCTGGCGGCGCTGCGGGGTGCGTGAGGACTAATTCCCCGGGGCCTTACGATCCCAACGGGAGCTGTCCCTGTCTTCGTCCGTGGACCTAGGCACATGGCGCCCACCTACTTTGTAGGTTTCCCGGGATCGTGTCCCACGGCTTTTGCGGCCCGCACCCTCTGCGCATGATTTTCATCCAGGAAAAAACCCAGCTCCGCGAAAAATTGCGCGCCGCGCGCGCCGCCGTCTCGCCCTTGCAGGCCGAAGCTGCCGCGCAGGCCGTTGCCGACCGCGCGCTGGCCCTGACCTTGGAAAAGCTCGAAAATCCTGCTCCCGTCGCGCTTTATGCGCCCTTGTCCGGCGAACTGGACGCATTTCCGCTGCTGGCGGCGCTGGCCAGACTGGGTTTCCTGACCTTGCTGCCGGTCGCGGGAGAGAAAGCGACGCCGCTGACCTTTCGCCTGTGGCGGCCCGGCGCGCCTTTGGTCGTCGGTCGCTTCGGCCTGCGCGAGCCCTCCGCCAGCGCGCCCGAAATGCGCCCGGACATGGTGTTCCTGCCTTTGCTGGGCTTCGACGTGGAAGGAACGCGGCTCGGCTTCGGCGGCGGCTATTACGACGCGACTCTCGACAATTTGCGGGCTAAAGGGCTGAAAGCCGCCGTCGGGCTGGCTTTTTCCTGCCAGCAGGCGGAAAAAATTCCGCGCGAAAAACACGACCAGCAGCTGGATTTCGTGATAACGGAGAAAAAACTCTTCGATTTCACGGATTCCTGATGCGTCTGCTTTTCATCGGCGACGTGATCGGCCGCTCCGGGCGCGCGGCGATCGTCGAACACGTTCCGCGCCTGCGCCAGCGCTATGCGCTCGATTTCGTCGTCGCCAATGGCGAGAACGCCGCCGGCGGCTTTGGGATCACCGAGGCCATCGCCCGGGAATTTCTTGACGCCGGCGTCGATTGCATCACCCTTGGCAATCACGCCTTCGACCAGCGCGAGGCGCTCGTCTTCATCGAACGCGCGCCTCAGGTCCTGCGGCCGGTCAATTTTCCGGCCGGAACGCCGGGACGCGGCTCATGGCTCTATGAGACGGCCAGAGGCGAGCGCGTGCTGGTGATCAATGTCATGGGCCGCGTCTTCATGGACGCGCTCGACGATCCCTTCGCTTCCGTTGAACGGGAGCTTAACGCCTGTCCGCTGGGCCAGGCCTGCGACGCCATCGTCCTTGACATTCACGCCGAGGCGTCGAGCGAGAAACAGGCCATGGCGAATTTCTGCGATGGCCGGGTTTCGCTTGCCATCGGCACCCATACCCATGTGCCGACCGCCGATTGGCGCATCCTGCCCCATGGCGCGGCGTTCCAGAGCGACGCCGGCATGACCGGCGACTACGATTCGGTGATCGGCATGGACAAAGAGGAGCCGATCCGCCGCTTCACCCGCAAGACGCCGGGCTCGCGCTTCGAACCCGCCAACGGCCCCGCAACCCTCTGCGGCCTGTTCGTCGAAACCGGCGGCGACGGCCTGGCCAGACGCGTGGCGCCGGTGCGCATCGGCGGCGTTCTGGGGCAAGCGCTGCCGGAGGATTGATCAAGGCGCGCGGGGCGCGCCACAGCTTGAATTTTCAGCCATGAGAGGGAAGCGGATTTTAGGCAACCGGCAAATTCCGGCTCGAAGCGGCCCGTCGCGCTCAAATTGGCGACCGTCTCGTCGCTGAAAACCGAGCGCGTCGTCAGAAAAGCCTATCGGATGCGCGATGAGGCCAAGGCGGACCTACTCGATTATATCGAGCGCTTCCACAACACCGTCCGCCGGCACTCGACCATCGGGTGTCTCAGTTCGGTTGAGTTCGAGCCGAAGGTGGGTTTAGCTTAACTCGGCGTCCACAAAACCGGCAGCAGCTCACCCGGCGGCTTCGAATAAATGGAATGCACAAACATCCAACGACGCGGTGACGAATTCCGCATGAAGCGATTTTTTGCTATCACCGCTGCCTTCCTCCTGGCGTCAACGGTAGCCGCCGAGCCGGCCGGCCTTTTTGCGACCAAACGGCCAGTGACCTGGGGAATGATCTTCGCCCTTCTTTTCCTCATGCTTGGGCCGATCAAGCTCCTCGGTCCATTTGTAGCCCTAACCAAGGATTGCGACGGCGCTTTCCGCTTTCGGCTCGCTACCCGCGCTTTCCTGTTCTCGATCGGGGCGGTTACCATTGCCGCGGGTCTCGGCAAGCGTATACTCGACAACTTCGCCACTCCTGTGCTCGTGCTGCAGATCGTCGCCGGCCTCATTCTGTTCCTCGTTGCGCTGCAGGCGGTCATGCAACAATACGCCACGTCCCGCCCTTTCGAGCGCAACGAGCCGCCGACTCTGGCGCTTGCCTTTTCCCCCCTTGCTTTCCCGACGATCGTCACACCTTACGGAATTGCTGCCGTCACGATTCTGGTCACGCTCGCCCATACCCCGGAGATCAGCTTGATAGTGGCCGGGGCCGTCTACTTCATCTTGTTCATCGATTGGCTTGCGATGCTCGCAGCTCACGTAATTGTGCGCTGGCTCGGTCCGCTGCTGCAACTCCTGGGCGTCGTTCTCGGCGTCATCCAGGTGGCCCTCGGGTTGCAACTCATGCTCAACGCCGTCTCAGGCCTGATCGCCCAAGGGGCCTTCACGGCCGGCGGAAACTGATCGTTTCACGCAGCAATCACGCTCCGACTAACCCGTCCTATTCATGTGGCTCGGGACTTTGCCGTGGTTTTCGGCTGGCCTGATTTCTGGCGCGCCGCTCCGTTCGGCTATTTTGCCGCCTGACGATTGGTACTGTTGATCACGCGCTGGAGGAAATGGACGGGCGAAGGGGCGGACGCCCCGCCGGTCAGGGCCCAAGCTGGGCGAGCGCGCCAGGCAGACTGGCGAAGAGTTCAGCTTCAGGATGACAGGCCGCGAAGGCCAGACGCACGCGGGTGGCGGTTTCGACCACGCGGGCGGCGATCTTGATCAGCCGCAGCCGCAAGGTCGCGAACTCGGCTTTCGCCAGATCGCGCGGTTGGGGAATGGCGTCGCGCACGGTCAGCATCAGCCAGTAGGCGGCGGTGTGCAGGACAAGCCGCACCTGATTGGCGATGGCGGATCGGCACGATGTGCGGTCGGAGGCCAATTGCGTCTTGTGCAGCTTGATCAGGTTTTCCGCCTGACCGCGCGCGCAATAAAAACTGTCGTAAAGCCATTCAGGTGAGCCATGAGTGAGATTGGTGACGACGAAGCGGATGTCGAGCCCGAGCCGCGTGGCTTCGATGCGCGCGACGGCACGCCGCTCGCGATCCCAGGATTTGGCTTTGTGCCGCGTCTCGGTGTAGCCGCGCACGACATCCTTGTTTTCCAGGGCGCGCTGGACGCGGATTGCGTCTGCGGCCTCATCCACCTTTTCGACAAAGGCTTCGTGCCCGGCAGGCCGAAGACATAATCGACGCCGTTCTTCTCGCACCATGCCATCGCCTCAGGTCGCGCATAATGCCCGTCGCCGCGGAAAGTGATGCGGGTCTTTGGCCAGCTTTTTCGGATATGCCGGGTCAAGCGGCGCAAATGGGCGCGCACTTCGACGCCGGAAGGCGTCTTGCCGGGCCGCAGCACGACCGCGACGGGGCGGGCTCGATCGGTGTCGTAGACGTGGATCGGCAGAAAACAGCGCTCGTCATAATGGGCGTTGAACAGCGAAAGCTGTTGATGGCCGTGAACGACATCGCAGGTGTCGTCGATGTCGAGCGTGACCGATGCCGGCGGCGCCTCGTAGGAGGCAATCCATTGATCGACGAGGGCGTAGGTCAGCCGGATGACGTCTTTGAGCTTCGGCGCATTCTCCAGCCGCGACAATGTCGGCTGCGAACACAGGTCCGCGTCGGTGTCGGGCAACCGCCCGCAGGCCAGTTTGAACGCCGGGTCGCTGCGCAGGAAATCCAGATCGTCGGCGTCCTCATAGCCGCAGGCGATGGCGTGGATGCGGGCGCGGATCATGTCGGCGCGCGTATGGCGGATGCGTGCCGGATCGCGGTCATCTGGAAAGCAGCGCGCCAACCGGTCGGCGAGTCCAAGGCGCTGCTCGGCCATCGACAACAGCATGACGCCGCCGTCCGACGTGAGCCGGCCGCCGTCGAAAGCGGCTGTGACTTTCTTGCGGGAAACGGCTGGAAACGAAAATGGCAGGAGATTATCGTCGGTCATGGCGGGCGTGGTCGGCGTGAAACGCGCGGAGCGTTGGTGTAAGCAACCGAATCCTACGCCGTATCATGGCCTTACGCCACGCTCGTCAGCCTCAAATCAGCCCTGTCATGAATAAGACGGGCTAACTATGTATCCGGGCTCACTCGGGGGTCGCCACAATCCGCCCTTCACGGATCGCCCTGATGAACATTCGATAGTCGTGCTGCGCCTGGTCAGCATATTCGCTCGCGAACTCGCCGACAGCAACGTCAAAGGCGTCGCTTGAACCTAGATAGCCGGCAATCATCGCAGGATCCCCCGAACGGGCATGCGCGCGCGCCAACGCCCATCCACATACACGACCGTAAGCCCGTAGGTCGGCGGCGTCGAAATCCTCGATGATGACGCTGATTTTCATGTCGCGAAGCTGGCGGACGTAAAAATCCCGGCCGTTTGCGCCAGTTCCCCAGCCAAGGAAAAGATCGCTCGCCGATTGCATCAAACGTTGGCCAACGACGACGCGCTGACCGTGGTTCGAGTGCCGGCTTTGACCTGCGTAGGGCTCCAACACCGACGCTCCCGCTTCCTTGATCTGAAGAAAGATAGGATCGTCATCCGAAGCCATGAAAAGCGCGATTGCGCAGCGGGTGCCAACGCTGCCGACACCGACAACCTTTACCGCCAGATCACAGAAGCGATAACGGTCGAATAGAACGCGGATATGCTCAGGCAGCGATTCACGATAGGCCGCCAAACCTTGCGCATAATGCGACTCCAATCCAGGCGCCATTTCCTTGGTCGGGTGAAAGATCAACGGTGGATCGTCGATGATCACCGGCGCCGCGCCTCGGTGCTGAACGAACTTTGGAAACAAGAACTCCGGGGTATTCTTCTCGCGCAAACTTTTCAGACGTTCTTCGGCTCGCGCGCGAGTTTGCTGAGACGCTGTTTCCGCTTCGGCCAAAAAGCGGTCGATGTCTATCGTGTCGTACCAAACGTCGAGCGCACGCATTTGCGCGTAATCCGCCATGTGTTCGCGGTAGGAACACAGCGCCTCCATGACGGCGCGGGCCGAGTCGCTCTCGGACAATCGAATATGGCGCCCGGCGAGGACGAAGCTCGTGGCAAGGCGTTTCACGTCCCATTCCCACGGGCCGGGCAATGTCTCATCGAAATCGTTGATGTCGAAGATCACCCGCCGCTCCGGCGTAGCAAAGCCGCCGAAATTCGAGAGATGCGCATCGCCGCAGGCCTGCACCTGGATGCCGGAAACCGGAGTCGTGGCCAGATCGGCGGCCATCACGACGGCTGAGCCGCGATAGAACGCAAACGGCGACTGCATCATTCTCCCGAAACGGATCGGGACAAGCTGCGGCAACCTGCCCTCGTTCGACTCCTTCAGCAGTTCGGCGGGATCGCGTCGATTCTTGTGCGGCTTCCATCCCGCATGCGCGCTGCGGGGCGCCGCGTCGCGCAACGCCTTGCCCTTGGAACGGCGTTCATCGGGCGACGAATATTGCGGTTCGCTCTTGCTCCCGGCCTTGACCATGATCCACCCCCCAAGGACGGTCGACCTGCCTCAAACAGATCGCTCCGCTCGGTCGCCGGCTGTTGTTTAAGTTTCTCGCATCTCGCCGAATAGTCCTTGACCTGAATCATCAACGCCGCCGAGTCGGACCATTTCATATCGATCTCCTCACTGAATTGATCGCCATCGAATACCCGCGCGGCAGATCGCGGAAAATTCCGTCGCCGACGGCGGCGTCGTGGTGGCGCGGGGGCCGGCGGGCGATGGCGAGGAAGGTTTCGACGCAGCGCGCAAACAATATGTCAATCTGATCGAGGCGGGCATAATCGACACCGCCAAAGTCGCCCACGTCGACCTCGAAAACGCCGTTTCCGTCGCAGGGACCCTCCTGCTGACCGACGCGACGATAACCGAGATCCCGGAAGAGTCCAAGGATGGCCTGCAGCCGCCGGAATCCACTCTCTAACCTCGTTCTTTGATCACGTGGGCCGCCGTCATGCCCTGTTCGTGATCGACCGCTAACCTGCCTGTTCCCGCCCCTTGTTTTATTCCCGCTTTCGGCCCAACTGTTCCCTTGCCGCCAACTTCAGCGGCGGTGCGGAATCCGCCGATAAGAGCCGACCGCACAACGAATTTGGCGCCCTGTTCGGCTCGCTACTCAGCGTTTGCAAGGAACCATTATCGCGTTTTCCGGCGCCTTTTCAGCTTGCGCCGGCGCGTCTATAAGGCCCGATCAAATTTTTCCGCCCGCCGCTTCGCCTGCGGCGCGCGCATGTCAGCAGCAGGGACGAAAATGGCCGGGCATAGTCAGTTCAAGAACATCATGCACAAGAAGGGCAAGCAGGACGCCATCCGCTCAAAGCTCTTCTCGAAACTGGCGCGCGAAATCACCGTCGCCGCCAAGATGGGCATGCCCGACCCGGCGATGAATCCGCGCCTGCGCCTTGCGGTTCTGGCGGCGCGGGCGGAAAACATGCCCAAGGACAATATCGAGCGGGCGATCAAGAAGGCCTCGGGCGGCGATTCCGAGAACTATGACGAGGTTCGCTACGAAGGCTATGCCCCGGGCGGCGTTGCGGTCATCGTCGAGGCGCTCACCGACAACCGCAACCGCACCGCCGGCGAAGTGCGCTCCTATTTCACCAAGGCCGGCGGGGCGCTCGCCGAAACCGGCGCGGTCTCCTTCATGTTCGACCATGTCGGCCAGATCGAATATGACGCGAAAGTCGCCAGCGAGGACGACATGATGGAGGCGGCGCTCGAAGCCGGCGCCGACGACGTGGCCACCACCGAGGAAGGCCACGAGATCACAACCTCGCTCGAAGGATTGGTGGACGTCTCCAAGGCGCTCGAAGCGAAATTCGGCGAACCGAGAAAATCCAGGCTGGTCTGGCGGCCGCAGAACACCATCGCCGTGGACGACGAGGCCGGCGAAAAGATTCTGAAGCTGATCGGCTCGCTCGAAGACAATGACGACGTGCAGAACGTCTACGCCAATTTCGAGATTTCCGACGCTCTGGTGGCCAAAATGGGCGGCTGAGGATCGAGGCATCCGCTTTTGACGTCCCGCGAGGCGCGCCCTCGCGGGATTTTCGTTTTTCGGCCTGCCGCCTTGCCAATTCCGGACGCCGCGAGTAGCAAGGCCGCAAGCTTAAACACCCGCGACCACGAGGCGAAACATGGCGAGCTACAAAATCTTCCTGCTGCCGGGCGACGGCATCGGTCCCGAGGTGACGGCCGAGGTCGAAAAGGTGGCGAAGGTCGTCGCGGACGCCGGACTCGCCAGTTTCGAATTCGAGAAGGGCCTGGTCGGCGGCGCGGCCTATGACGCCCACGGTCAGGCGATTTCCGAGGACGATATGGCGCGCGCCCAGGCCGCCGACGCCGTGCTGCTCGCCGCCGTCGGCGGGCCGAAATGGGCCAATGTGCCTTACGATGTCCGTCCCGAGGCCGGCCTTCTGCGGTTGCGAAAGGACCTCGGCCTGTTCGCCAATCTGCGCCCCGCCGTCTGCTATCCGGCGCTCGCCGACGCCTCGGCGCTGAAGCGCGAGATCGTCGAGGGCCTCGACATCATGATCGTGCGCGAATTGACCGGCGGCGTCTATTTCGGCGAGCCCAAGGAGATCATCGACCTTGGCAATGGCCAGAAGCGCGCCATCGACACCCAGGTTTACGACACCTACGAGATAGAGCGCATCGCCAAGGTCGCTTTCGAGCTCGCCCGCAAGCGCTCGAACAAGGTGACCTCGTCGGAAAAGCACAATGTGATGAAGTCCGGCGTGTTGTGGAAGGAAGTGGTCTCCGAAGTCCACGCCAAGTCTTTTTCCGACGTCAAGCTCGAACATATGCTGGCCGACGCCTTGGGCATGCAGCTGGTGCGCTGGCCCAAGCAGTTCGACGTGATCGTCACCGACAATCTGTTCGGCGACATGCTGTCCGACGTCGCCTCGATGCTGACCGGCTCGCTCGGCATGCTGCCCTCCGCCTCGCTCGGCGAGGCCGACGCGGAAGGGCGCCGCAAGGCGATGTACGAGCCGGTGCATGGCTCGGCTCCGGACATCGCCGGCAGGGGAATCGCCAATCCGATCGCCATGATCGGCTCCTTCGGCATGGCCTTGCGCTATTCCTTCGGCCTCGGCCGTGCCGCCGATCTGGTCGAAAACGCGATCGCCGACGTTCTGGCGGCGGGCCTGCGCACCGCCGACATCAAGGGCGAGGCGGCGGAGACGATTTCGACCTCGGCCATGGGCGACGCCATCGCGGGCGCGTTGCGAAAGGCGCTGTGACGGCGGTCATTTCAGGAAAACGTGAATGTCGACCTGAAGGTCGGGGTCGCTCGACTCCTTGGCGTCGTTGAGAAACTCCTCGCTATAGGCGTCGCCGGCCGCCAGGCCTTTGGCGTCGAGATAGGCGGCGATGGCGTCATAGGTGCTGTCGATGTCGTCATAGGGGCCGCGATGCTCGAACCGCAGCGCCTTGCCGCCGGGGGTCTGGGCGATCGTGACGTCGGGGCCGAGATCGAGCTTGGCGTCGGCCGGGGCGTCGACGGGGAGCATGGCGTCGAATTTGAAGGCGCTGCTGTCGGCGGTCTCGGCGAAGACGGCGAGCGGCCGGCCGTTGACCTTCAGTCCCGCCTTTTGCGCGGCGGCGCGCAATCTGGCGATGGCCTCGGCGATCCTGGCGTAGCCATCCTCCAGTTTCCCCTCGCCATGGGTCTTGAGCGCGACATGAGAGACGATTGTCTCCTCCTTGATCGAATTGTCCTCAGCGGCTTTTTCCGCCGGCGTGGCTTTTTCCGCCGGCGCGGCTTGAGCGGGGGCGGCTTGTTGGGGGGGGGCGGGGGGCTGCTGCGCGGCGAGGGGGATCGGCGCAAGGCAAAGGGCGAGGGCGAAAAGGATTGGCTGGCGCAAATGGATGATCCGCATGTTCAAGCCCCGTTCCAGAGCGTTTCGACGCGCCAATCTAACCCGCCGCGCGGCGCGGCTCTATGGTTGTCGGCGCACTTTTCTCCTATATTCCGCCTAAATCCTGAATGAACGCGCCCGGAGCGCAACATTGACCGATCTATCCGCCGCAGCCGCCGCCCCCGAAACGCCCCATCGATCGCTGGCGGGGCGCGAGATTTTCAAGATGAACGGGGCGGGCAACGAAATTCTGGTGCTCGACCTGCGCGGCGCCGGCTTTCTGCCGGCCGCCGAGGACGCGCAGGCGCTGGCGAGGGCGCCCGGGCTTGCCTATGACCAGCTCATGGTCCTGTCCGACCCGCAGGCGCCCGGGCAGGACGCCTTCATGACCATTTACAATCAGGACGGCTCGCTCTCGGCCTCCTGCGGCAACGGCACGCGCTGCGTCGCCCATTATCTCGCCGCGCGCTCGGGCGCCCACAATCTCCAGCTCGCCACCTCCGCCGGACCTTTGGCCGTCAGGCGCGAAGGACCCCTGTCCTATTCCGTCGATATGGGGCCGCCGCGGCTCGGCTGGCGCGATATTCCGCTCGCCCACGAGGTCGCGGACACCGGCGCGGTCGAACTGGAAAAATTCGGCTTGCCCGCGGCCTCCTGCGTCAGCATGGGCAATCCTCACGCCATTTTCTTCGTCCCCTCGATCGAGGCGTACGATCTCGCCGCGATCGGCCCGGCGCTGGAGCATGATCCGCTCTTTCCGCAGCGCGCCAATATTTCGCTCGCCCAGGTTCTGTCCCGCGACGCGATCCGCCTAAAAGTATGGGAGCGCGGGACGGGCCTGACTTTGGCCTGCGGCACGGCGGCCTGCGCGACGCTGGTCGCCGCCGCCCGCGCCGGCCTGACCGAAAGGCGCGCGACCATTTCCCTGCCGGGGGGCGATCTGGTCGTCGAGTGGCGCGCGGACGATCACATCGTCATGACCGGACCGGTGGAGGTCGAATTTTCGCGCCGGCTCACGCCCGAAATTTTCGCGACATGACCGAAAAAGTCGAAGTCGTCACTTTCGGCTGCCGCCTCAATCTCGCCGAATCGCAGGCCATTCGCGACCTGGCGGCGCAGGGCGGCGAAAGCGGCCTCGTCGTCGTCAACACCTGCGCGGTGACGGCGGAATCGACCCGTCAGGCGCGTCAGGCGATCCGTCGGCTCAAGCGCGAGCGGCCCGAGGCGCGGATCGTCGTCACCGGCTGCGCGGCGCAGATCGAGCCCGAAAGTTTCGCCGGAATGCCTGAAGTCGCCCATGTCATGGGCAATGCGGAAAAGACCCGCGCCGTGTCGTGGAGCGGCTTTGCGCGAAGAATCAATGTCGCGCCTGTCGCGGAAGCCTCGCGGCGCGACAATGCGCCGGCACCGGTCCTTTCGGCGATCGAGGGCCATACCCGCGCGTTCCTCGCGGTGCAGAACGGCTGCGACCATTCCTGCACCTTCTGCGTCATTCCCGCCGGGCGCGGAGGATCGCGCTCGGTGACGCCCGAGGCGGCGCTGGCTCAGGCAAAAAAATTCGCCGAGACCGGCCACAAGGAAATCGTCCTCACCGGGGTCGATCTCACGTCCTGGGGCCAGGATCTTTTCGGCGCGCCCCGGCTCGGCGCTCTGGTGCGACTGTTGCTGCGCGAACTGCCGAATCTGCCGCGCCTGCGCCTGTCCTCGATCGACTGCGTCGAGTCCGACCCGGACCTGCTGGCGGCCTTTGCCGAGGAAGAGCGCCTTGCGCCTTATCTCCATCTTTCGCTGCAATCGGGCGACGATCTGATCCTGAAGCGCATGAAGCGGCGCCACAGCCGCGCCGACAGCGTCGCCTTCTGCGCCGAGTTGCGCCGGCTGCGCCCGGACATGGTTTTCGGGGCCGACCTGATCGCGGGCTTTCCGACCGAGGACGACGCCATGGCCGCGCGCAGCCTTGCGCTGATCGAGGACTGCGGATTGAGCTTCCTCCATGTCTTTCCCTTTTCGCCGCGCCCCGGAACGCCGGCTGCGCGCATGCCGCGGGTCGCGCCAGAGCTCGTCAAGGCGCGCGCGGCGCAGCTGCGCGAAGCCGGGGACAAGGCTTTCCGTCATCATCTGGCGGCGTGCGTCGGGCGAAGCCTGAGCGTCCTCACCGAGCGCGGCGGCATGGGCCGCGCCCAGGATTTCACCCCGGTCCGCACGCCCGGCCTCGCGCCGGGGCTTCTCCTGAGCGGTCGCGCCTCGGGCGTTTCGAGCGGCGCGCTGGAGGTAAGCTTTTCTTCATAGTTAATTGAATCGTCGGCGGCGCGGTAAGACAACTCGAGAAAATTCTCGTCAAATTGTCGGCGTTGCGCCCGGATCGGGCGCGAGGAATGCTCATGCCGACAAAGATTGGTTTTGACAGCGGAAGCGATTTCCGGCGCCGCTTCCGTTTCGACGCCGGATGGGCGCTTCGGCTGGCGCGCCGGCGCGCCCTCGCCCTGCGGGGTCGCCTGTCGGAGGGAATCGCCGCGCTGCGGGCGAGGGGCGGGCGTCGGGGGACCGCAGGAGATATTTTGGCCGCCCCAGATGGCGCGGCGGCGGCTTTCGCCGCCGGCGGGCTTTTTCGGCGCGCCGGTCTCCTGATTCGTCCGCTCCTTCGCTTCGTCCTGGCGCGCAACGCGTCCATTCTCAAATTCGCCGCTGTCGGCATGGCGCTCCTCGCCGCCGCCGGCTTTCTTGCGCAGTGGCTGCATTCCGGCGCGGGAGTCGAAAACGCTCAGCCTCCGGAGGCCGCCAAACCCGCGCCGCGCTCGTCGGAATGGGTGAAAATCCCCGGGCCTTTCCATCTCTTCAGCCTTTCCGCGCCGCTCGTCGCCGGGCAAAAACCCGATTACGACGCGCGGCGCCATTCGACCGGGGGCGGGCGCGAGGATTTTCTCGCCTTTGGCCAATTCGACGGCCGGGCGCCTTTCGTCAGGTTCGCGGTCTACCGCCATGGATCGGAGAAAACGCCTGAGTCGGCCTTTTATGTCGAAATGGCGCGGCGCGCCGCCGCGATCGGAATCAGCATCGACCGCGCCGATCCGCCCATGCCCCAGACCACGCGTTTCGGAAAATTCGAAATGGCGGCGCTGTCCATGCTCAAGGGGCGGCTGGCGCGCGACAATTGCCGGGGCTTCCGTCTCGTCGCCGCGCCGCCCGGCGTCGGCATAGCCGGATTTGCCTGCGGTGCGGACGGCCAGCCCTTGAGCAACCGCCAACTCGCCTGCGTCATCGACCGCCTCGACCTCGTTTCGGCGCGCGGGGACAAGGCGTTGCGCGATTTTTTCGTCGCGTCCGAGCCCCGCGGCGCCGCGGGTTGCGCCGAGTCGGGGCCATCGCGGCGGGGGACGAAATAGCTCAAGGGGTGCAGGAAAGCCGCGCGGGGTGAGTTTTTCAACTTTGTTGGCCCAATTTGCTATCGCTCGCCGCGCCGAAGCGCTAGATTGGCGCCAGACATAAGGAGTTCGCCATGCGCCGCACGTCCCCTTTCGTTCTCGCGCTCGTCGCCGGCGCGCTGGTTTGCGCCAGCGCCCAGATTTCGAGCGCCCAAACCGCCGGCAACGCCAGGCGCGCCAATGAAGTGGTCGTCGTCAAGCGCAGCTTCCTCGACCCGGGCAATGTCGTGCCGGTCGGCTCGGAGGACCGCTTCGTGGCCACCGTGGCCCACCCGGCCCCCGCGCCAGGCGGAACCTATCGCAACGACAATTTCGGCGATTGGCTGCTGCCGGAGAATTTCGGCGTGCCCGGCTTCCAGCGCTGACCGGGGCCGCATTGAAACACGAACGGCCGGGCGAAAGCCCGGCCGTTCGTGTTTCCTTCTCCCCATCGGACGCCCGTCTGAAGGCGGGCGAAGATGGCGCGTCAGCGCCGGATGAGGGGCGCCGCCGGCAGGGATAGATGAAGCCCGCCGCGTTCAGTCCTTGGCGCGCTCGACGTAGCTATTGTCCTCGGTGAGGACGACGATGCGCGCGCCGACGCCGATATGGGGCGGCACCATCACGCGCAGGCCGTTGTCCATCTTGGCCGGCTTGTAGGAGGACGAGGCCGTCTGGCCTTTCACTACCGGCTCGGTTTCCACGACTTCGAGGGTCACGCGGGCGGGAAGCTGGCTGGCGACCGCCTGGCCGTTGAAGATCGACAGGATGCATTTCATGCCTTCCTGCAGATAGGCGGTCTGTTCGCCGATCACGTCCTTGGGAACGATGACCTGTTCGTAATTGTCGTCGTTCATGAACGTGTAGCCGTCGCCGTCGGCATAGAGGTAGCTGAAAGTCATGTCCTCGACATGGGCGCGCTCGACCTGCTCGGTGGTTTTGTAGCGCACGGAGGTCTTGGTGCCATCGGAAAGACGGCGCATGTCGATCTGGGTCGTCGGCGTGCCCTTGCCGGGGAAAAAGCTTTCGGCGCTCAGCACGACATAGAGATTGCCGTCCTCGTGCTCGATGATATTGCCCTTGCGGACGTTGCTGGCGATGATTCTCACGTCTCGATTTCCTCGGCGAGCGACGCCCGCCACGCCGGTTGAAGGGACGGGCCGTCGGGTCTATGGACCTTCTTTGAAAGCTGCGGCGACACCTATACCCGAAGATCGCCGCAACGCCAGTTTTTTTGTCGCAAAGAGGGAGCAGGGCGGGAATGGCGCAGCGCGCGGCCTTCTGGGCGCCGGAGATTTTTGTCGCGCGGCGGCCGCGCCTCAGGGCGCGGGCGCGGATCGTCAGGGCGTTGCGCGACTGGTTCGATCGCGCGGGCTTTGTCGAGATCGAGCCCTCCGCCTTGCAGGTTTCGCCCGGCAATGAAACCCATATCGCCGGATTCGCCACAAGGTTCGAGCCGCTCGGCGCGCCGTCTTCCACCTATTACTTGCATTCCTCGCCCGAATTCGACTGCAAGAAACTTCTGGCTGCGGGGGAAAGTAAAATCTTTTCGCTCGCCCATGTCTTCCGCAACGGCGAGCGCACGCGACTGCATCATCCCGAGTTCACCATGCTGGAATGGTATCGGGCCGAGGCGCCCTATCGCGCTCTGATCGACGATTGCGCCGCCGTGCTCGCCGTCGCGGCCGACGCGGCCCAGGCGCACGAATTTTCCTATCGCAATTCAAGCCTCGATCCGCGCGCCGCGCCCGAAATCCTGCCCGTGACCGAGGCTTTCTCGCATTACGCGGGCGTCGATCTGGCCGCTGTGCTCGGGAATCGCGACGCTCTGGCGCATCAGGCCGCGCGGCTCGGCGTCCGTGTCAGCGTCGACGATTCTTGGTCGGACCTGTTCAGCAAGATCGTGTCCGAGAAAATCGAGCCGAAGCTCGGCCATGGCCGCGCGACCGTGCTGATCGATTATCCGGCGAGCGAGGCGGCGCTCGCCCGGCGCAAGCCGGAGGATCCGCGCTTCGCCGAGCGTTTCGAACTCTTTTGTTGTGGCGTGGAGCTGGCCAACGCCTTCGGCGAATTGACCGATCCGGTCGAGCAGCGCCGCCGCTTCGAGGCCGACATGGCTGAGCGCGCCCGGATTTACGGCTCGTCCTACCCGATCGACGCGGATTTCCTCGACGCCCTCTCCTTGATGCCGCCGGCCTCCGGCTGCGCGCTGGGTCTCGACCGCCTGGTCATGCTGGCGACGGGCGCTTCCCATATCGAGGACGTCCTCTGGGCGCCGGTCGCTGCGCCATGAGCGCCGTCTCGCGCGGAAAAACCCTGACGAGGCCCAAGGAACTGATCGCGGCGGGCTTCGCCGCGCCCGAGGACGTCGACGTTCTGGGAAAAGTCGCGGCGCGCTATAGCGTCGCCGTGCCCTCGGGCGTCGCGGCCCTGATCGAGCGGCGCGACGATCCGCTCGGCCGGCAGTTCCTGCCCGACGCCGCGGAACTCGAGATTTTGCCGCACGAACGCGCCGATCCGATTGGCGACGACGCCCATGAGGCGGTCAAAGGGCTGATCCATCGCTATCCCGACCGCGCGCTGTTGAAACTGACCAGCGTCTGTCCGGTCTATTGCCGGTTCTGCTTCCGCCGCGAGCGGGTCGGCGCGGGAACCGAGGGAATGCTCGACGCGCCTGCGCTCGACGCAGCTTTCGCGTATCTCGCCAAGCATCGGGAAATCTGGGAGCTGATCGTCACCGGCGGCGATCCGCTCGCGGTCTCGCCCCGGCGTCTCGCCGAGCTTTCGGAGCGGGTGAAGAAGCTCGACCATATAAAAATCCTGCGCTTTCATTCGCGCGTTCCGGCGCTGGCGCCGGAGCGCGTGACCGACGAGCTGATCGCGGCGCTGCGCGCCTCGGAAACGACGGTCTATGTCGCGCTCCACGCCAACCATCCCCGGGAGCTGACGAAAGAGGCCCGCGCCGCCGTTGCGCGTCTGGCGGATTCAGGCGTCGCCCTGGTCAGCCAGAGCGTGCTGCTGCGCGGCGTCAACGACGATGTCGAGACCTTGGCGGCCCTGATGCGCGCTTTCGTCGAGAATCGAATCAAACCCTATTATCTGCACCACGCCGATCTCGCGCCCGGCACGTCGCATCTGCGCGTTCCGCTGGACGAGAGCCGGGATCTGGTCCGTGCTCTGCTGGGGCGGCTGTCGGGCCTCTGCCAGCCGGTTTTTGTCGTCGATATTCCAGGCGGCCATGGCAAGGCGCCGGCAGGTCCCGATTATTGGCGGCGCGAGGGAGAAGGCTGGCGGGTCGAGGACTGGCGCGGTAAAAGCCACGCCTATGCCGATCCGGCCGCGACGGCCGGACGAAAATCGCGGGCGCCATGATTTGGGCCGAATTCAGCCCATGCTCGCGCGCCGAAAAACTTGGAGTTCGCCGTGACGCGCTTCCTTTCCCGCGTCTTCATCATAAGGCTTCTCGCCGCGTGCCTGATCTGCGGCGCGGCGGCGCCCGCCCGCTGCGCGGAGTCGAGCTCCGCCGCCGCATCGCCCGCGCCCGTCGATTCGGCGGCGACGCTCGATTCGGTCAAGCAAAGCCTCAAGGGCGTCGAGATCAAGCTGGGCGACGAAAATCTGACGGATGCAGATCTGGTCAAGCTGCGCGGCGCGCTCGATCCGCTCGGCGCGCAAATCGAGGGCGTGATCGCCGATGTCACACCCAAGCTCGCCGCGGTCAAGGCGCGGCTCGATCAGCTTGGAAAGCCGCCGGACCTCAAGGCCAATCCCAGCGCGGCGCCGGAAGATCCGGCGATCACCAAGGAGCGCGACGAGCAGCAGAAACTATTCGCGGCCCGCGACGATCTGATCAAGCGAGCCAAACTCGCGCGATTGCAGGTCGATCAGCTTTACGCGCAGATCGCCGAGCGGCGCCGCGCTCTTTTCGCAAATTCGGTGTTCCAGAGCTCGTCGAGCATTCTCGCTCCGTCGCTGTGGATGGATGTCGCGCGCGACACGCCTCACAACCTTGGCGCGGCGCAGGCCACTGGAGTCGAGCTTGCGAGCATTTTTTTTCAGGCGTTCACGCAAAGGAGCGGCTGGCTCTTTGGCGCCTTCGCCGCCGTGCTCCTCGCCGCCGCGGCGGGCGCCAGCCTGCTTGCCCGGCGGTTTTTTCCGCGCGGTAAATCGGGTCCCGCGCCAGACGGATTCCAGAAAGGCGTCGCCGCGCTGTGGTTCGCTCTGGCGACCATCGCGATTCCCTTGGGGACGCTTCTGACGCTCTCCGTTTTGGCGCAATGGTTCAACTTCTCTCCCGACGAATATAAGCCGCTGTCAGAGGCCTTGTTTCGCAGCGTGCTCAGATTCGCCGCGGCCTTCGGCATGGGCGAGGCGATTCTCGCGCCGCGGCGGCCGAACTGGCGTCCGCTCAACCTGTCGGATCGGGTCGCGCGGAGGCTGATGAGGCTTCTTTTCATCCTTGCGGGTCTGATCTCGCTCGGCGATCTGTTCGAGGGTCTGGACGAGGTCATCGGCGTTTCGCTTCCGGTTTCGGTCGCGGCGAAGGGAACCTTTTCCCTCCTTGTCGGACTGGCGCTGATCCGGGGGCTCTATCGGATCGTCGCGGCGCCGGAAGGCGATGAGGACCCGGCGATCGGCCGGCCCGCCAATCTGGTGGATGAAGGCCCGTGGTGGCCGGCGCTGCGCTTCGGGGCCTGGGCGGCGATCGTCGCGGTGATCGGGGCCGATCTCGTCGGCTATGTCGCCTTGTCGGCCTTTCTCGTGCGCCAGATCGCCTGGACCGCTTTCATCGCGGGCTTGGTTTTTCTGTTGCAGAAGGCGATCTCGGAAGGCCTGGAGCTGGCGTTCCATCCGAATTCCCATCTCGGCCGGGCGCTTCTGGCGAGCCTCGGGCTCCGGCGCGAGCGCCTGGCGCAGATCGCCGTCCTGCTGTCCGGCGTCGTGACGCTTTTGCTCTATGGCGTCGCCGCCCTGGTGATTCTCGCGCCCTGGGGTCTTCAGTCGCATGACATGGTCGGAGCGGTCCAGTCAGCCTTCTTCGGCTTCAAGATCGGCGACGTGACGATTTCGCCCTGGGGCCTGTTGATCGCCCTGGCCCTGTTCGTCCTGGGTTATACGATCACGCATACGATCCAGAACTGGCTGGAAAAGCGTTTCCTGCCGCTGACGCAGATCGATCAGGGCCTGCAGGTGTCGATCCGCACCAGCGTCGGCTATATCGGCCTCATTCTGTCGTCGATCTTCGCGGTCGCTTTTCTCGGCATTAATCTCGAAAAGGTCGCCCTCGTCGTCAGCGCCCTGTCCGTCGGTATCGGCCTTGGTCTGCAGGGCGTGGTCAATAATTTCGTGTCCGGCCTCATCCTGCTGTGGGAGCGGGCGATCAAGGTCGGCGATCTGGTCGCCGTCGGCGACGAACAGGGCCATGTCCGCCGCATCAATGTCCGCGCCACCGAGATCGAGACCGCCGATCGCGTGATGATGATCGTGCCCAACGGCAATCTGATGACCGGCGTGGTCAAGAATTACGTGCGCGGCGACCGTATCGGCCGGGTCAGGATCCCGATCCAGGTCCTTTGGGGCGTGGACCCCGAAAAAGTCCGCGAAACCTTACTCGACGTCGCCAAATCCCATGACGAGGCTTTGGGCATTCCGGCGCCGACGGTGCTGTTCAATGCGATCGGTCCGAATTCGCTGGATTTCGAACTTATCTGCTATGTGGAGAATGTCGAACGCGCGGGGCGGGTGCGCAGCGACCTGATGTTCGCCATTTTCAGCCGCCTGCCCGAGGCCGGCATCGCCATCACCGGCGGTTCCTCGGCGGTGAATGTGAGCCTGCCCCGGATCGAGCCGCTGTTGGAGCGCTATCTCCACGGCGGCCCCGAAAACAACGCTTAATCCTTTTCGGCGATCTCCTCCGTCTTCCCTATTCCGGAGCGTTCCTGTTGTCCCGTTTTCCCCGTCGCCCCGCCATGCGTCTCGCCTTTGCCGCGGCGCCGCTCTGCCTGTTGCTCGCCGGCTGCGCCGACACGCCGGCGCCGCCGCCCGACGGCGGTCTGTTCCGGTCGATGGCCGCGCCCGGCGCCCGGCTCGACGCTGAGGCGGCGCGCGACATGATCTCGCTCTACCGTCGCAATCATGGCCTGGGCGGCCTCGTGCTCGATCCGGGCCTGATGGCGCAGGCGCAAAAACAATCCGACGCCATGGCGGCCCGCGACAAGCTCAGCCACGAGTTGCGCGGCACGCTCACCGCGCGGCTTGACCATGCGGGCTATGAGAAGAACAGCGCGGTCGAGAATGTCTCGGCCGGCTACGACACCCTGGCCGACGTTTTCTCGGGCTGGCGCCAGTCGCCGCCGCACAACGCCAATCTTCTGGCGCCGGGCATGAAAAGAATGGGGATCGCGGCGGCCTATAATCCGAAAACGCGCTACAAGACGTTCTGGACGCTGGACATGGCGAACTGATCGTCCTTTCGCGCCCCTCGACCGCGAAACGCCGCGCTCACTCCGCCGCGACGCTGGCCGCCCGGCCGCAGGCGCCGCCGCCGCTCCAGCAGCGCAAGAAAGCTTCGGTCCAGCGCGCCACCACGCCGTCGTGCTGGAACCAGCCGTCGAGATGGCGGCGGCCTTCCTGCGCGCCGGGCTGATTCATGCGCTCCAGGGCGGTCACCGTCCATTGGCACATCATGTCGTAGGTGACGTCGGGATGGAATTGCAGCCCGAAGGCCTTTTCGCCGACGCGGATGGCCTGGGCCTCGAAATCCTCGCCTTCGGCCAGCAGCGTCGCGCCGCCGGGCAGGTCGAAGCCCTCGCGGTGCCATTGGTAGACGCAGGTAGGGAAAGGCGCCGCGCACAAGCCGCGTCCCGCTTCCGTGGGGCGGATCGGATAATAGCCGACCTCGACCTTGCCTTCCGGATGGCGACCGACCGGCTGGCCGAGATGGCGGGCGAGCATCTGCGCGCCGAGGCAGATGCCGAGGAAGGGCTTTTTTTCTTTCAGCGGGAGGCCGATCCAGTCGATTTCGCGCCTGATCCAATCGTCTTCGTCATTGGCGCTCATCGGGCCGCCGAAATAGACGGCGCCGCTATGCCCACACATGTTCTGGGGCAGGGAATCGCCGAAGCGCGGCCGTCTGATGTCGAGGCCGAAGCCTAAGTCGCGCAACATCCGACCGATCCGCCCGGGCGTCGAATGCTCGCCATGGAGAACGATCAGCATCGGCTTGCGCGGTGAGCAGGAAAAGCGGCTGCAACAGTTCATTTTCCGGCGCCCTCCTTCCATTTGCGGCGCATCTGCAGCGAGGAGATCAGTTTCAGGGACAGGCCTTTTGGCGTGAACGGCGCGCTCCACGCCATGGCTCTGGTCGCGATTCCCGGAAGGACCACCCGCTTCCCCGCCATCATGCCATCATAACCCGCGCGGGCGACGTCGAACGGGGATAGGACAATATGTCGCATGGGGCTCATGGGCCGCGGGAAACCGGCGCGCGCCTGAAAGCCGGTCGGGACCGGACCGGGGCACAATGCGGTGACGCTGACCCCGAACGGCGCCAGCTCCGCCGACAGGGCCTCGCTGAAGGACAGGACATAGGCCTTGCTGGCGTAATAGACCGCCATGCCGGGACCGGGCATGAAGGCGGCGACCGAGGCGACATTGAGCAGCCGGCCGCGGTTTCGGGCGAGACTCTTGCCGAAACGCAGGCTCAGTTCGGTCAGCGCCCGGACGTTCAGGTCGATCATGCCGAGCTGTTCGGCCATGTCGCCGTCGAGCGCCGCGTCCAGCACGCCATAGGCGGCGTTGTTGACGAGGATTTCGACATCGGCGCCGGATTGTTCCAGGAAAGCCTCGATGGCGGCGGGGGCGTTCGCGCGCGACAGGTCGCAATCGAACACCAGAGGGCGCGGCGCCTTCTGGCCAGGCGCCGCCGCGATTTCATCGGCGAGGGCGTCGAGCGCGGCGCGGTTGCGCGCCACCAAAGCGAGATCGTGGCCCTTGGCCGCGGCGACGCGGGCGAAATCGGCGCCGATGCCGCCCGAGGCGCCGGTGATCAGCATGACCTTGCGCGGCGCGCTCATGACGCCGCCCCCGAGTCGGTGTCCCACGGCCCCGGCGCGTCCGGGTCGCAGCCATGCTCCTCGCGGACCTTGCGGCGCATGGCGATGCGCTCGCGCGCCGGCACGCCCAGAAGTTCCGATACGCGCCAGATGATATTTTCCTCGAATTCCTGGACCGTCCCGTCGGCATAGGCGACCGTCCACATCATTTCGACCAGTCTTCGCCGATCCGGTCCGCTCATCGAATGTTTCAGGACCGAGGTGAAGCCATAGAGATCCACGGATTCGCGGTCGCGCGCGCGCGCCTCGGCGAGCAGGCTTTCGGCGGACCCGACATCGAGATCGAAACGCTGCTGGAGCAGAAGGAGCAGGGCGCGCTTTTCGCTATCGGTGAAAAAGCCGTCGATTTCGGCGACATGGACCAGCAGGGCGGCGGCGGCGACGCGCAATTCGTTCTCGCCGAAGTCCCGTTCCACAGGTTCGGCTCCCGTCAATTCGTCAATGAACCGCCGCAAGCTGTCAAACATGCAAGAACCCGCGCGAGACGCATTTTTCCCAGAATGAACCCCGCTGTCCTAACGAAGCATTAACCATGCCGAAAAACTCGGGCAATCGGTAAAATGCCGCGCTGCGGTGGGCAAAAATGCAAATTGTCGGCTGGATCAGCTTTTCTTACCTTTCGCCTCCAGCTCGGCCTTGAGCGCCGCGAGCTTGGCGAAGGGCGAATCCGGGTCGGCCTGCCTTTCGCGCGGCGGGCGCTTTTCGTGATGGGGCGGACGCTCGCCGCCGCCATGCCCGCTTCCTTGACCCTCGCGCCTCTTGCCGTCGAACTTGCCTTCGAAGCGGCGCTGGTCGCGCCGGCCCTCGAAACGCGGCTTGCCGCCTTCGGGACGATGGGAACGCTCCTGGGCCGGCGCGCCTTCGCCCGCCGGCGCTTGCGCCGCCTGGCCCTCGCCGGGCGCCGCCTGCCCACGGCCGGCGAAACCGCGTCCGCCCGGACGGCGTTGCGGCCGCTGGTCATGCTCGCGACGGCGGCCATGATGGCGTTGCGGTTTCCACACTTCGATCGTCGCCGGTTCGGCGGGCGCGGCTGCTTCAGCAGGCGCGGTTTCCTCAGCAGGCGCCGTCTCTTCAGCAGGCGTCGCCTCGTCAGGCTGCGCGGCTTCGGCCGCTTCGCCTTCAGCCTCCGCGACGCTCTCGCCTTCGACCGCCGGCGCGGGCTCGCGCGCTGTTTCTTCAGCAGGCGCTGCTTCTTCAACAGGCGCCGGCGCCTCGATCGGCGCGGATACGGGAGGTTCCGCCTGGGTTTCGGCTTCCGCCGCTTCGGCCGATTCGCCTGTGGTTGGCTCGGCGTCTTCCGCCGCCGCTTCTTCCGCCGGCTTCAGCGGCTCGGTCGGGGCCTTGGGCAGCAAGGGGACCGTGATCGCCGGGCCCGGCCGGGTCTCGCTGGCGTAGCCGAGCGATTTCAGAATGGTTGCGAAACTCTCGCCGGAACAGCCGGCCAGCGAGGTCATGGCGACGGTGACGACAAAGCCCTCGCCGTCCGCCGCGCCGGGAGGCGGATCGCCGGGGGTCACGCCGGGGCGGTAGGCGATCGCCGGGCGGATCAGATCGGCGAGTCGCTCCAGAATGTCGACGCGCACCGCGCGCTCGCCGCAGACGCGAAAGCCCGCGGCGCGATAGAGGCCGCGGTTGACGGATGTGTCGGCGGCGAAGGAGGTGCGGCCGGACGAGGCGAGATGGGCGACCTCGTCGATCCCCTTCACCGTTTCGAGCCCGCCATGCTTCAATGCCCAGAGCTGAGCGGCGAGGGCGCGCGGCGCGGGTTTGAGCAGTGCGGGCAGATAAAGATGGTAGGCGCCGAAACGCACGCCGAATTTGCGCAGCGCGGCGCGGCCTTCCTGGGGCAGGCTTTTCATTTCGTCCGTGACGCGGGAGCGCTCCAGCACGCCCAGCGCCTCGCCGATCTGGAAAGCGATTCCGCGCGCGACGCCTTCAAGGCCGTCGCCGATTTCCAGATCTTCCAAAGCGCCGAGCAGCTTTTTCACATGTTGGGCGAGCCACAGGTCGAGGCGCGCCTGCGCCATGTCGAGCTGGGCGCCAGTGAGATGTTCGTCGGCGATCAGCCGCGCCCGGGGTTTCAAAATATGGTCGCCCGCCGCGATTCGCGCCACCGGCTCGCCGAGCCAGCGGATGATCCCGTCATTGGCCAGGACAAAGGCCTCGTCGACCGCCTCATGCACGCGGCGCGCCCGCGCCTCGATCTCGGCGGCAAGCGCCTTCTGCGCCGCGGCGTTGAGGGTCCTGGCCTCCTCGCCCTCGGCCGTCGGATCGGGGGTGAAGCAGAAGCCCTGCAAGGAGCCGACGTGATGACCCTCGACCATGACCTGGCCCGTGGCGGTGACTTCGGCTTCCAACATCGCATTCTCTCTCAGGCGGCGCATCAGCACGCTGGCGCGCCGGTCGACAAATCTCTGGGTCAGACGCGCGTGCAGGGCGTCCGACAGATTGTCCTCTACCTGACGCGAGACGCCCTGCCAATGCTCAGGATCATTCAGCCAGTCGTTCCTGTTGGCGATGAAGGAGCAGGTCCGCACCTGATTGATCCGCGCGGACAGCGCGTCGATGTCGCCGTCGGTGCGGTCCGCCAAGGCGATCTGGCGGGCGAACCAGTCGTCGGGAACTCGTCCCGCGCGCACGACAAAGCCGAATATGGTCAATACGAGATCGGCGTGAGCGGCCGGGGAAGTCTTGCGATAATCGGGAATCTGGCACACGTCCCACAGCCGCGCCACGTCGGCGCGGGTCTTGGCGTTGCGCCGCACTTTTTCGTCGCGCGCCGCCGCCTCCAAAGCGATCTGGTCTTCGGCGGTCGGCGCGCGGGACAATCCGGGCAAGGTCGGCGTCTCGTCGAGCGAGGCGATCAAAGACTCGATCGATGAAAAATCCAGAGCGGCGTTGCGCCATTGCAACAGGGCTATGGGATCGAAAGCATGGGATTCGATCATCGCCGCCAGCTCCTCGTCGAACGGCGGGCAGCGCCCGCTGGTTCCGAACGAGCCGTCGCGGGTGTGGCGGCCGGCGCGGCCGGCGATCTGGCCGAATTCGGCCGGATTGAGGCGGCGGTGCTGGTAGCCGTCGAACTTGCGATCGGCGGCGAAGGCGACGTGATCGACATCGAGATTGAGGCCCATGCCGATGGCGTCGGTGGCGACGATATAATCGACGTCGCCGTTCTGATAGAGGTCGATCTGGGCGTTGCGTGTGCGGGGCGACAGGGCGCCGAGCACCACCGCCGCGCCGCCGCGCTGGCGCCTGATCCATTCGGCGATGGCGTAAACATCCTCGGCGCGGAAAGTGACGATGGCGCTGCGCCGGGGAAGGCGGGCGATTTTCCGGTCGCCGGCGAAAACGAGCTGCGAGAAGCGCGGGCGCGACAGGGTGCGAATTCCGGGCAGCAGCCGCTCCAGCGCCTCCTGCATGGTCGCGGCGCCGATGAGCAGCGTCTCCTCGGTCCCGCGCCGGTTGAGAATGCGGTCGGTGAAGACATGGCCGCGATCGAAACTCGCGGCGAGCTGGATTTCGTCGATGGCGACGAAGGGCAACTGGAGGTCGCGCGGCATGGCCTCCACGGTCGAGACCCAATAGCGCGGATGTCTCGGCTTGATCTTCTCCTCGCCGGTGATCAGCGCCACCGCCTCGCTGCCGACCTTGGCGACCACGCGGTTATAGACTTCGCGCGCCAGCAGCCGCAGCGGCAGGCCGATCATGCCCGAGGGATGGCTCAGCATCCGCTCGATGGCGAAATGGGTCTTGCCGGTATTGGTCGGGCCAAGAATCGCCAAGACGTTCATCGCCGAGACGTTCATCGGCAAGACATTGGCGGCGGCGCGCGGGCCGCCATGCGAATTCATGCCAAAGGCTCCGGCATTTGCTGCGGGCTGGAAAAGTTTGGGATCGAGCCGGCCCGCACGCCTTCATAAAGGAATTCGCGGCGCGGATGCCACAAAAGAATCGCGGCGCGCCCAGAAAGCCTCTCTATGCCGAATCTTGCCGGCCTGTCTCATTCCCGGACGAAACGAGGGACGGGTCTCCCGCAAAATCAAAGCCTTGGACAAGAAACGCGAGTGGGTCGGGCTTTCCGCGTTAAATTCTTGAACCTTGCGCGAACGAATCGCGCCCGAATCGCTGACCGCGCTCGAATCTGCTTTTGTTCGCGCTACATATGGGCGTCGGGGCAAGACCATACGCCAGAACTTGAATCGCGCCGCGCGCACGGGTCCATGTGGCGTGGACTCAAAACGCCTGTCCTGTCAATGGTTTCTCTATGACGAAGTCGTGAAGGCCCGCGGCCTTGCGTCAAGGCGTGAAGCGCAGTTCGGCGGCCTCGATGACCGCCGTTCCCGCCTGGGTCATCAGCGAGACGCGATAGGGCACGACCAGGTGCATATGCGGCACGGGGGCGAGCCAGATGTTCATGTCCTTGTTGTTGGCCATGAACTGGGTCGCCTCGGCGGATGGCTTGTGCCCGGCGATCGGAATGTAGCGCGCGGAGCAGATCGTCACCGGGCCGGAATAGCCGCGGGTGTGGATTTCCTTGACCCCGACGTAATCGAGGGTCACGTCGAATCGGGTATAGCCGTCGAACACGGGAACGCGGCGGTTGCAGGCGGCGGGGCCGACCGGGCTCGCGTCCGCCGGGGCCGGCATGAGGAAGGCGGAAAGCGGGTCGATGACGTCGCGCTTGCTGGCGGCTGTCAGGGGCACGCGGTCCGGGCTGTTCTGGTCGTACCAGGGCGGCGAATATTGGATCTCGCGCACGGCGCCTTCGCGGATGGCCATGCGCAGGGTGCGGGTCTCGCGCGAATTGGAGGCGATGGTGGCGTAGCCGGACGGCGACAGGGCGCCGCCCGAGTAATTTCCCGAGGAGGCGAGCGCCATGCGCAATTTGGAGATCCAGGCCGCGACGCCGGTCAGGCGCACATTGAGCACGACCTTGTAGCGGCTTTCGGCGACCGAGGCGTTGGCGGTGGCGACGCCGATCGGCACGCCGATCAGCGAGACGCGATAATCGGCGTGCATGGTTTCGGCCCCCGCCGCTCCGGCGAGCGGCGCGCAAGCCGCGAGCGTCGCGGCGAAAAGACCGAGGCCTCGGGAGAAAGAACCTTTCATCGGACAACCTTTGCGGCGGCCGCGCCGGCGCGTCGACGTGATTCGACTGAGATCGCGGCAGAATATAACGGCGAGGCGGCGGCGCCGACAAATGTCTTGGCCAATGAATTGGAGGTTTTTGCGCCGCTTTCGTGAAATTTCACAAAGGGAGCCTAAGCCTCTTGCTCCGGTTCGATGGCGCCGCTATAAGCCCGCAAGTCGGCGGCGAAATCAGCGGCCGCGATGTCGGAGTGTAGCGCAGCCTGGTAGCGCACCTCGTTCGGGACGAGGGGGTCGGAGGTTCGAATCCTCTCACTCCGACCATTTTCTCTCACATTGATCGGCTTCCCGGCGGCGACACAACCTGCCGATTTTGGGCGTTTCTGGCGGCTTGCGGCCTTGACCTTTGAAGCCCGGTCGCTTATAGACCCGCCTCCATGAACCGTCCCGCGCGGAACAGGCGTTCCTGCGGTCTTTGCCGTTTCCGAAAGGCGCGAAGCTGATCGGGGACGAAGGATGAGACGGCGGTCTCACGAATTCCGGCCGCGAGGCCTTAAAAATTCCGGCGCGAGCCGGCGTCGCCCTTTCTGGCGGCGTTCAGGAGTTGAAAGGTAGCGACCATGTCCCGCCGTTGCGAATTGACCGGCAAGGCCGTTCAGACCGGCAATCTCGTCAGCCACTCGAACCGCAAGACTCGGACCCGGTTTTTACCGAATCTGGTCAATGTCTCGCTGATTTCGGACTCGCTGCAGCGCTCTGTGCGCCTGCGCGTCGCCGCCGCCGCCTTGCGGTCGGTGGAGCATCGCGGCGGCCTCGACGCCTTCCTGCTCAAGGCCCGCGACGCCGAACTGTCGCTGGACGCCCTCAAGCTGAAGCGCGAAATCGTCAAGAAGGCCGCGGAAGCCCAGGCGACGGCCTGAGCGGCTTGAATGGTTCAAACGAAAAAGGCGGGCCGTCGAGCCCGCCTTTTTCTTTGCCTGGAACAAGCGTCAAAGCACATCGACCGGCGCGCCGACGGGAACACGGTTATAGAGGTCGATCACGTCCTCGTTCATCATCCTGATGCAGCCCGACGAGACGTTCTGGCCGATGGTCCAGGGCTGGTTGGTGCCGTGGATGCGATACATCGACGAGCCGAGATAGAGCGCGCGGGCGCCGAGCGGGTTTTCCGGGCCGCCCTCCATATGGCGGGGCAGGTCGGGCAGGCGCTTGAGCATTTCGGGCGGCGGCGTCCAGCCCGGCCATTCCGCCTTGCGGGTGACGGTCTTGTGGCCGGCCCAGGCGAATCCGGGGCGCCCGACGCCGATGCCATAGCGCATCGCCCGGCCCGGCGTGGTGACGAGATAGAGAAAATGATGCGGCGTGTCGATGACGATGGAGCCGACCTTGTGGCCAGCGGGATAATCCACCTCGCGGCGGAGGAATTCCGGCGAGACTTCGCGGCTCGTCGGCGGCATAGCGAGCGAGGCCTGGAGATCGTGGCCGGGCGGGTGGTTGGTCCGCACGGCGGATGGCGGCGCAAAAGCGGCGGCGCGGGGCTGGGACGCCATCTGCCCGCCGGACATGACGAATTCGAGGAAGCCGCCGCCCAGGTTTCCGGCATGGGCCGGCGCCTGCGGCGCGAGGCAAAAAACGAGGCCGCAGGCGGCCGCGTTGAAAAGAAAACGCGCTTTCACGACAATCGCTCCCGCGCTTGATAGGAACGCAAATTATAATACTTGGCTTTTTAATAAAAACATTTACCTGCTTTTGTGGTTAGCCGAGTCGTAATGGTAAAAGAACCTTGAACACGCCGCCTTTGCGGCTGAGCCGGTCGATCAGCGGCTGGGCTTTTTCGATCAAAGCCGAGCGCAACCCGGCGACATCGAAGGACGCGACGATCAGGATGTAAAATGAGCCGGCGAAAAACATCTGGGTCAGCATCAAGGCGAGGCCGGGGCGCAAGCCGCGCATCGGGCCGGCGAGCGCCGCCATGCCGGCGCAGCCGATCAGCGTCAGGGCGAGGTCGCGCCAGCGCGGCCATTTCGGGTCGTTGAAACTGGCGAAGACCAGCAGCGTGGTCAGGCCGACGCCGAAAGCCAGACTTTGCGCGATGGCGAGGCTCGAGGCGTCGCTTCCGCGCGGCAGGACGAGAATGAACAAAGGATCGGCGACGCAGGCGGCGAGGGCGGCGGCGATCAAGGGCAGGGTCTTGCGCGCGAGCTGGAAGATCGCGTTGATCGAGAATTGCGCCAGGCCGAAACAGAATAGTCCCGGCAGCATCAGGCTCAGGAAGTGAGCGAAGGGGCCGCGAAACGCTTTTGGGACGATGAGGACCTCGATCGAGGGGAGGACGATCCAGATGCCGACACAGGCGGGCGCGAGCACGGCGAAGACGATGGCGATGTTGCGCGCGATCTGGTCGCGGGCGGTTTCCTTGCCATGAGCGTCATGGGCGCGCACGGCGATCTGGAACAGGAGCACGTCGAGCGCCGAGCCAATCGCCATCACCGCGCGCTGGCCGAGATCGTAGGACAGAGCGAAGCGGCCTGTCTCGGCGAAGCCGAAGAAACGCGCGGCGAGATCCCGGTTGGCGAGCGGGATGAGCTGATAAAGCACGATGGCCGCGACGATCGGCGCGGCATAGCCGGCGTAATGGCGCACGAGTTGAGGGTCGGCCTGCTTCAGGCCGACGCCGCTGTCGGTCAGCCGCCCACGCCACAGGAAGACCGAGACGAGCAAAGTGGTCATGCCGGCGATGAGCGCGGCCTTGGCCGAGCCGGTCGCCCAGGCGGCGCCGGTCGTCACGACCAGCGCCAGCAGGTTCTTGGTCACGATCACGCGAAAATAGAGACGGTCGTCGAAACGGGCGCGCACCAGGGCGGTCTGATAGTCGAACAGGCCATTGGCGATCGCGGCGACACAGGCCAGGGCGAAGAGGTCGCGCGGCAGGGAAAATTCTGGGCCGAGGAAGGCGAGCGCCAGCGCGGCGGGGGCATAGACCAGCATCGCCCGGACCAAGGCGGAGTCGAGCGTGGCGCGGATGTTCGGGGCCTCGCCGCGGGTCCGCTCGGAATAGAAACGCACGGCGCTCAGGCGGATCCATTCGAAGGCCAAAGTCTGGCCGAAGGCCATGACCGCGATCGCAAGCGCGAATTTGCCATATTCCGCCGGACCGAGAAATCTGGCGACGATCAGCCCGACGATCAGATTGAAGATCGTATTGATGAGAAACGTCAGGACGACGCTCATCCTTCATATCCTCGTTCGGCGACGTTGACGTTCACGCGTCCAGCCGGATCTGGCGGACATCGGGACGCTTCGCGCTCAATTCGGGTAGCGGTCGCGCAGCAGATTGTAAACCCATTCCCTATCCACCTCCGAGGCGTTGGACAGCAGGTCGATCCGTTCGGCCCCCCGGTCGATGGTCAGACGATTGCCCTCGCCGGTTTCCCTGAGCGCCAGGCTGCGCAATTCGGCGGGTGGAAAGAAGCCACGGTTGCGTTTGAGCGCGCGCCAGGGGTTTTGCTGCGGGTTCCGGCCGAATTTCGGCGCCGCGCGGCCGGAGTCATAGGCCAGCCCCGCCGCCTTCAAAATGAGTTCGGCCGGAACCCGGGAGCGTACGGAATTGACGAATATCCAGGAGACAAAGACGCCTCCCACGGTCCATCCCCCAAGCAAAGATACAGGAACGCCGCCGCCTTTCCCGCCAGGATCTGGCCCAATACGCTCGAAAATCCAAGGAACCAGCCGCAGAGCCAAAATCCGAGAAACAAGGTCATCCCGATCTCGGCCAGTCCGCGCGCCGGTTGCGGCGCGATCAACGCCGGCGCGCAGTCTCTGGCGGCGATCTCGATGCGCGATCCGCTTTTGGGGGGCAATCTGCATGACGCGATCTCAAGGCGCGAAAATCGAAAAAGGGGTTAAACGCGAAAACCCTCTCTCGCCCCTTTGTGCGCCACGGCGCGTAAAAATTTCGTGCCGCCAGGCGTCGTCGGAACAATGGCGATGATCGCAAGCGGGAATCTTGACACCGGCCGGTCCTGCGCCTATCTAGCGCCCATCCTGTTAGCACTCGCCTTTAACGAGTGACAACAGGTGCTTCCTTTCTCGCCCCGGCCCCTTTCGGGTCGCGCGGCTCCAATATACAGGATAGTCCCATGACCTTCCGTCCCCTCCATGACCGCGTCGTCGTCAAGCGTGTTGACAGCGAAGAGAAGACCAAGGGCGGCATTATCATCCCCGACACCGCCAAGGAAAAGCCGCAGGAAGGCGAAGTCGTCGCCGTCGGCCCCGGCGCCCGCGACGAATCCGGCAAGCTGGTTCCGCTCGACGTCAAGGCCGGCGATCGCGTGCTGTTCGGCAAGTGGTCCGGCACCGAAGTCAAGATCGACGGCCAGGACCTTCTGATCATGAAGGAATCCGACATTCTCGGCGTCGTCGGCTGATCCGGTCCTTCCCAACCTTTTTCCATTCAGGAGCTAAGACATGGCCGCCAAAGAAGTCCGTTTCTCCACTGACGCGCGCGACCGCCTGTTGCGCGGCGTCGAAGTTCTCGCCAACGCCGTAAAGGTCACGCTCGGCCCGAAGGGCCGCAATGTCGTGATCGAAAAGTCCTTCGGCGCTCCCCGCATCACCAAGGACGGCGTGACCGTCGCCAAGGAGATCGAGCTTTCCGACAAGTTCGAGAACCTGGGCGCCCAGATGGTCCGTGAAGTCGCCTCCAAGCAGAACGACATCGCCGGCGACGGCACCACCACCGCCACCGTTCTCGCCGCCGCCATCGTCAAGGAAGGCGCCAAGGCGGTCGCCGCCGGCCTCAATCCGATGGATCTGAAGCGCGGCGTCGATCTCGCGGTCGAGGCCATCGTCGCCGACCTCAAGAAGAACTCGAAAAAAGTCACCTCCAACGACGAAATCGCCCAGGTCGGCACGATTTCGGCCAATGGCGACACCTTCATCGGCTCGGAAATCGCCAAGGCGATGCAGAAGGTCGGCAATGAGGGCGTGATCACGGTGGAAGAGGCCAAGAGCCTGGAAACCGAGACCGACATCGTCGAAGGCATGCAGTTCGACCGCGGCTATCTGTCGCCCTATTTCATCACCAACGCCGAGAAGATGATCGCGGAGTTGGAAGACCCCTATATCCTGATCCACGAGAAGAAGCTTTCGACTCTGCAGCCGCTGCTGCCGGTTCTCGAAGCCGTCGTCCAGACCGGCAAGCCGCTGCTGATCGTCGCCGAAGACGTCGAAGGCGAGGCGCTCGCGACCCTCGTCGTCAACAAGCTGCGCGGCGGCCTCAAGATCGCCGCCGTGAAGGCGCCGGGCTTCGGCGACCGCCGCAAGGCCATGCTGGAGGACATCGCCATCCTGACCGCCGGCACGGTGGTTTCGGAAGACGTCGGCATCAAGCTCGAGAACGTCTCGCTCCCGATGCTCGGTCGCGCCAAGAAGGTCCGTCTCGACAAGGAAAACACCACCATCGTCGACGGCTATGGCGAGAAGAAGGACATCGAGGCCCGCATCGCCCAGATCAAGGCGCAGGTCGAGGAAACCACCTCGGACTATGATCGCGAGAAGCTTCAGGAGCGCCTGGCCAAGCTCGCCGGCGGCGTCGCGATCATCCGCGTCGGCGGCGCGACCGAGGTCGAAGTGAAGGAAAAGAAGGACCGTGTCGAAGACGCCCTCAACGCCACCCGCGCCGCGGTGGAAGAAGGCGTGCTGCCAGGCGGCGGCGTCGCTCTGCTGCGCGCCATCAAGGCGCTCGACGGCGTCGCGGTCGCCAATTCCGACCAGAAGACCGGGGTGGAGATCGTCCGCAAGGCGATCCAGTCCCCGGCGCGCCAGATCGTCGACAACGCCGGCGCCGATGGCGCGGTCGTGGTCGGCAAGCTGATGGAATCCGGCGAATATGCCTTCGGCTACGACGCCCAGACCGGCGAATATGGCGATCTGGTCAAGAAGGGC
>JAKAJL010000054.1 GCA_021813805.1 Pseudomonadota bacterium
GATCATGCGTTAAAAACAAAAATACACCCTTCACCGCGGGGTGGAGCAGCCCGGTAGCTCGTCAGGCTCATAACCTGAAGGTCGCAGGTTCAAATCCTGCCCCCGCAACCATCTTGATTTGCTCTACCAGAAGCTCCGGCCCTCCAGCCGGAGCTTTTGCGTTTCCGGACCCAGATAGCCGCAGAATCGCGGCGAGTTCGCCCCGCACTTCAACCCGCAGGCGTCCGCGTTCCGGGATCAGGACGATCGCTTCGACCAGTCCGCGCACCAGTTCGCGCGCAGGACCGGCGTCCTTGTCCGCCAAAGCCTGCTGCAAATCCGCGACCTTGCGGCGATAGACTTCGGCGAGATTGGGATGCAGTCGCGGCGCCGGCGCCGCGACGGTCGAGAGCTCCGCTTCGAGATCGAGACGGCGGCGCTCGAGCTCGCGCAGTTTTTGCGTCACGCGCGCAGCCGGCGCTCCTTCGGCCAAGGCGTCGACCAGGCGCTCGATCTGCCGATTAACCCGTCCATGTTCGGCGCGCATCTGTGACAGCTGGGCGCCAGCGCCGGCCTGCAGCCGATTCCATTCCGCCGTGAACTCCTGGGCGAAGGCCTTGAACAGGATCGGGTCCATCAGCCGATAGCGGAGACCGTCCATGACCGTGGCCTCCAGCGCATCGCGGCGGATCGTCAGCCGGTTTTCGCAGACGCTTTGCCCTTTGTTGCGCGCGGTCGAACAGCCAAAATGTGCGGCGCTGATCTTGGAAAAGCCGCCGCCGCAGACGCAGCAGCGCATGAGGCCCGAGAACAGGTAACGCGGCCGCTGCTTCGACCAGAAGGGCGCCTGAACATCGCCGGGCTCGCCGTCCTTGATCTGCCTATTCCGGGAAACGCTCTTGCCAAGCGCGGCCTGTCGCGCCTTGACCGCGGTCCAGACCTCCTGAGACACGATGGCCAGTTCCGGCGCATCGATCGCAATGACGGCTTCATTCTCGTTGGCGCGCGAGCGGCGTTTGCCGGTCTCAGGGTCCTTGGCGTAGCGAAGCCGGTTCCAGACAAGCCGGCCAATGTACATCTCGTTGTTCAGGACGCCTGTGCCGCGGGCGCGGTTGCCGTTGAGCGTGCTCGCGCTCCAGGCGCCGCCGCGCGGCGCGCTGACGCCGCGAGCGTTCAATTCCATCGCGATTTTTCGCGGCGAGGCGCCGCCGGCGTAACGGTCGAAAATCTCCCTGATGATCTGGGCTTCGGACGGATTGATTCTGCGCTCGCCGCGAACCGGCTCGCCGGTGGCGTCGAACGTCCTGACGACGTCATATCCATAGGCGTTGCCGCCGCCCGACTTGCCGTCCTCGATCCGTCCCCTCAAGCCGCGCCGCACCTTGTCGGAAAGATCCTTCAGGAACAGCGCATTCATCGTCCCCTTGAGGCCGATATGCAGGGCGCCAATCTCGCCTTCGGCGAGCGTGACGAGTTTGATCCCGGCAAATTGCAAGCGTTTGAAAAGCGCGGCGACATCTTCTTGATCGCGCGACAGACGATCGAGCGCCTCGGCGACAATGACGTCGAACCCGGCTTCGCGCACTGATTCGAGCATCGCCTGGTAGCCAGGCCGGAGCGTCGTCGCCCCGCTCATCGCGGAATCGCGGAAGACCTGGACCAGTGTCCAGCCCTCCTTGGCGATTCTCTCCTTGCATACCCGAATCTGGTCCTCGATCGAGGCTGCGCTTTGCAGGTCGGACGAATAACGGGCGTAGATGACGGCGCGCATGCTGGCTCCCCAAAATCGCGGCGCTTCAAATCCTAAATTCGTTCATTGAGCGCGTCATTCAGGCTGGTCGCGTCAGCCGTCAGTTTCCTGCTTTGGACGCCCGCAGGCAAGCGCTGCGGCGTCCGCAGCGGTTGTTTTTGTCGTCGCCAGCCGCAGGCTCTTTTTAATCGCGGCCCGATGCTCGGCGACCCTCTGGCTCGCCTTGACCGCATTGGCCAGATTGTAGTGTCGCTCGGCGACCTCGGGCGAGGCGTGCTGCAGCACCCCTGGAATGAGGCCGATCTGCTCGGGGGCGTCGATCGCGAGAAAAGTGGCGGCCGAACGCCGGAAGTCGTGCAGACACATGTCCTTGCCGAACTTCTTCAAGAGGCGGGCTCGGGCGATCTCATAGAGGCGGCTGTCCGTCAAAGTCCCATGGCGGTATGAAGCCCACAATCCGTCATGCGGGCGAGGCCCCACGAGACGCGGACGGATGTCGTTGAGATAGCGTTTCACATAAGGGACGAGCGGCTCCGGCGCGCGGAAGCTCTCAAAACGGTCGGTCTTGGTGTCGGCGGGATCGAGAAGGAAGTTGACGCCGCCGTCCTCGATCTCGATATGTTGGCTGACCGTCAGGGCCGCCAGGCTCCGGCGCCGGATCGGCCAGAGGCTGAGCAGGGCAAGAATCAGCCCATCGCGATATTGCAGCTCGCGCGTCTTGCGGCGCGTCGTCGGCAGGACGAGCGCCGCGTCCATCAGTTCAATGCCGAAGTCGAGCGTCTGACAGGGCGGCGTCAGCCGGTCAAAGCGGTCGAGTGGCCGCGCGCGGGCGACCAGCCGCGCTTTGATCGCAAAAAGCCAGCGCCAGTCGCGCGCGCCGGCGATCAGACGGGCGGCGTAGCAAAGGCTTTGGATCGTCAGCGCCACCGAGGACGGACGCATTTCCGTGCTGAGACGATCGACGTAGTCGCGAACGCGTTCAAGCGAAATGCGATCGGCCGGCGGCCTGAGCAGGTCGTCGGAATGAGCGGCGTGCAGGAATCCCAGCCAGCGACGATAGCCCATGCGGATGGACTTTTTGCTGCCCTCCCGCAAGTGAGCCCCAGCCCCACCCGTTTCATCGAACAGGTCGCCGGGCCGGAAGGCCGCCTCAAACGCCTGACGGTCCATATCCGGCCATTGAGATTCGGGAAGATGCTTCAAGAGGCTCATGGCTCCTCACGACGTCGGGACGGCTTCATTGCCTTTTTCGGGCTGGCCTTCTTGCCGCGCGCGAGTTGCAGCTTCTCGCGCTGCTCGAACAGAATTTTGCCATAGGCCCGGCTGGCGCGGCGGCTGGCGGCGCCCGCATAGATCAGCGTGGTCTTGGCTGAGGCGTGATGGAGAATCGCCTGCGCCGTCTGATGGTCTTCGGGATTGGCGTCGAGATAAAGGCTCGCGACGAAGTGGCGGAATTGGTGCGGCGTCATGTGGACCCCGACGTGCTTCTCGATCGTTTCGATGATCTGCTGCGTGAGCGTCTGCTGGCTCTTGCGGGCGCCCTTTTCGGTGACGAAAAGAAAGCCGTTCGGATCGGCGCCCACGTGAGGCAGGATGTGGCGGCGATACCAGCGCAGCCGGCGCGCGACATCAGCGGGAATCTCGACGGTCAGGTCCTGGCGCCTGGTCTTGGTTTCCGCGGCGGGAATGTGCAGCAGCAGCCGGCCTTTGGGGCCGTCCGGCTCCAGGAAGTGACGCCGCCAATGGAGATCGATCAGATTCTCGGGGCGCAGGGGACAGGCCAACTGAATGTCGACCGCAATCGCGACTTGCGCTTTGGCCAGCGGCCGGCGGCGCGCCTGCGTTTGCGAGTCGACCTGGGCGAGCAATTCTTCGGGCAGAAAGAAAAGCTTGGCGCGAAGTTTATCCGATTCGAGCTGGCGCAACAGCGCCTTGTTTTTCGGCGTCAAATCGAACGGGACAGCCGGCAGTTTGGCGGCAAGGGCCTTGAGGTCCGCAACCCGTTCCGCCGGGACGTTCACGTGATACTTGGCCGCCTGGATCAGCGTTTTTGCGAGGCCGGTGGCGAAAGCGCTCGGCGTTCCATCCCTTTGGCCATGGTAATGTCGCAGGACGGTCTTGAAGCGCTCGCGCTCGACGAGATCGGCAAGCGACGCGAGATCCGCCCGATCGATCCCCGCTTCGATGAGAACCGACGCCGCCAGGCGAAAATGTTCGCGTTGCTGGCGCAGCGTGGTCGGCGCCAGGGGACGGCGCGGCGCCGTGGCGGCTTCGGCGAAAATATCCGCATCGGCGCGCTTGGCGAGGTAGGCCTCGGCGTCGCGGCGGAAGCTTTCGCTGAGATCGTCCCAGGCGAGCCGTTTGCGCGGCGCATTGAAGGAAACGGGCGACAGCCTGGTCTTCGGCCAGCATTCGATCGTCGCGCCGGCCTCGTTCCAGAGCTGGGGCGTCCTGCGCACGACGTCGCGAGGCTTGAGCGACAGCGTGCGGGTCTCCAGCCAGTTCGAGAACAGCTTGACCGATTCGTCGGTCACCGCATCCGGGGCGATTCTGGTCATGGCGCACCAGTTGGCGAAGGCGGCGAGACCGTCGTCCAGATGCGTGTCGGCGCCGAGGAGCTTGAGGAGCGGCCCCCAGGCCGGATGGCGCCGCGCGGATCCGCGTTCCATGTCGTCGAGCGCGCCGGCTTGCCGCAGGGCGGCGGCCAGGAGGCTTTTTTGATTGCTGAACGTCTTGGGGCTGACGCCAAATCGCGCCGGACGGATCTTGCGCAACTCGGCCCTCAAGGCGCGGGCCTCCGCCGGCATGTCCGACGGCAAGCGGCCAGCCATCTCGCAGATGCGGTTGATCGACGAGATCAGATCACGGCGCCGCGTGGGGTCGAGTTCGGCGGCGGCCATTTGGAGCACATCCGCCAGGGTGTTCGGTTTGTCGTTCGGGATGGTCATTTTTGCTTCCAGATCTCTCGATTGGCGCGGTGGTGACATGAGGTGTCAGAAGGTGACATTCGGGAATTCTATAACGGAACATATGGGACGATTATTTTGACGATCATTTCCCGATAGTGTCGTAAGCAGCTGTGTGTTCGCCACTTTCAGGTTCGTCATCGCTCCAGTCCCGCAGGGCCGGCGCGAGCAATTGCTGAACCGCCTGTTTAGCCACCAGGCGCACGCCGCCCACCTTCACCGACGGCAGCGTCTTGTCCGCGATCCAGCGCCGCACCGTCCGCAACGAGACCCCGGTGAGGCGAGCGATCTCGTCCGCCCGCAGATATTCGCGAGCCGCCGTCATTTGCGATCTTTCGGTCGGGGCTGTTCGTGATCTTCAGGCGGCGCCGGCGTCTGTTTCAGACATTCGCGGGCGGCCTCGCGCGCCAGCAGGCGCACGAGCGCAATCAGCGCGCCGCTCGCCGCGGGCTGGTTCGTCTCGGGGGATTTTGGGCGACGGGCGGGCATGCCGACCGCTTATCCGAGTCGGCGGGCGGAGCCGGCATGGCCAAATCGTTGTCAGTCGGGCAACGAGGCGCCCTTCAGCACGGTGCGCACGCGGCTGCGCCAGGCGTCCTCGGAAAGCTCCAGTTGTAACGGCTTGCTCGCGGTGATGAGAAAGCGAATGAAAGGGCCGTCGGCGATTCCCTCATTGGGCTGGTTTGGGCCGCCGACTGAGGTTGCGGGCTCTTTCCCGGTAATGGCGCGATATGCGGACATCATCTCAGCCAGCCAGTCGTTGATCGCCCTATCGCCGCGGTTCCCTTCCGCTACGGTCAACCTCCCGACCTCCGCCACCTCGGCGGACGCCTTTTCCGCGCGGCGGCTCAGTTCATCCGCTGCAGCGACGCCTTCCATGATCTCCGCCAAACGGCCGATGCGTTGCGTCGCTCGCACGAGAGGCTTCTCATCGTGATCGTCCATCAAAATAAGCGCGTCGAGAATCTGGGGATCGCAGGGACCATCAGCCGCCTCGTCGAGGTCGGCAACGCCGAGGCTCTTCAACAGCCGGTGAGCGATCTTGGCGATCTGATCGAGCTTCCGGCGCGAGATGGATGGAGCCGTGCGTTTCGGCGAAGCGCCATCCAACCCATACCAATGGGCTGCCGCTTCGAACAGAGACGCATGTTTGTCGATCGCCTCGACCTCCACGCCGATGGCGGCGGCGATCTGCTCGAAATTGTCTTGCGTGTATATGGCCATCAGGGTGCGGGGGTGCCGTCGCGAACTGTGTTGAAATTTGGCGGCATGGCCTCCGAGCGGTTTGACGGTAACCGATCAGGCGGCGACGTCAATGGTTTGGTCGGTCGGCTTTTGGGCAAGGCTTTCCCAGCCGTCGACTTTTCTCATGGTGATTTGGCCTGAGGCCAGCAGGGCCCAGAACAGCATGGCCGCCGTTTCTGCGCAGGGCAGAACGGTTTGCGTCTTGATCCGCCGCTTGAATTCCTCGTGGAGCCGCTCGATGGCGTTTGTAACCGGTATGAAGATAGCGTGGCAATCGATTAACGAAAGCCATACTTGCTTAAGGGGCCGCAGTGCAATTGCGCAGGGTCAAATCGGCTGAGGAAATCGTGAATTGAGGGCTTCCATTTCTCGGACTCCGCATTGCTCACTCCTGTGTGGCTCTCAGCGAAAGCAGGTGGAAATTCCGACCCAAAACGAACGCTACAGTTTTCGAATCAGCAGTGCGCGCCTTCAAAATCTCTTGAATGATCTCGGGTGGGAGGCAAAGACCAAATTTTAGGGCTCGCGCGAGATCACCCGGCACATCTGGACTCGATCATGCTTTCCCCATTCTCGACCCCAGCGAGACTGCCGCCGCGAGCCCATATTTTCAGGAGCCTTTGAACCTGGTCATCGGGATCTTTCAGGACGACGATTTGTTGGAATTCCGGGTCGATGGGCGGCGCTTCGAGCCGGCGGACGCCTGAGGTTCGACATAGTGGCGGTACAGCGCGGCGACCTGTTCGCGCATGACGTCCTGGAGCGCCTTGGGCGCGACAATGGTGGCCGCGTCGCCCCACGTCATCAGATGGTGGGCGATCTGCAACAGGGCGCCGGCGTGAAAACGCACAGTCAGCGAGCCGTCGAGCTCGTCCGTCATGGTCTGGGTCGGATGGAAAAGATAGGCGCGCCCATCGCGCGCCGCCGAGGGGGCGAAGGAGATCACGATGTCCTGGGGCTCTTCCTGATAAACGCCGAAGGAGCGCTCTGCATAGGCCTTGAGATCGAAATCAGGAGGGGGCGCGGCGGATTCGTCGGTGATCGCCAGATTATGGATACTGTCGAGGCGATAAAGGAAAACGCCGCGCCGGTTCCTGATGCCGGCGACGAGATAGTAGCGCGGCCCGAACAGCAGGCCATAGGGAACCACTTTTCGCCACTTCGGCGGCTCCTTCTCGGTCCCCCCGTAATCGAAGCGAACGATTTTGCCGCGCAGGAGCGCCTCGCGCAGATCGGCAAGAACTGAAGCGTCGGCCATCGGCCGCGGCCCGACCTGGCGGGCGAAGGTCTCCGCTCGAAGCTGATCCTCGACATTCATGTGCAGGCGCCGGCGGTCGCTATCACGCAGGCTCACGCTGATCTTGTCGCGCAGCGAGCGCAGGTGCGCGGCCCGCTCGGGTGCCTGCGCCGATTCAAGCGCGCGCGCCGCGTCGTCGAGTTCGGTCAGCTCTTCAACGGTCGGCGCGGTGAAAAACTCCTTCAGGCCACGCGTCGTCAGGCGAAAACGGATTTTCCGGCCGTCTTCGGTCGGGTCGAGAGGCCCGAACGCCATCTCCACAGCGTCGCGCATGCGCTCCGCAGTCCGGCGACTGACGCCGAATTTGGCCTGGATTTCGTCGATCGTCAGCCCGTCGGCGTCGGCCGAAAGCGCCATCGCCAGCTTGATGATGTCGGCGGTCTTTTCCAGGCGCATGACACTCCCCCAAGCAATAACACGTCCAATATTGACGTATCAGTCTCCCATTCTTTCCCCCTGTCAAGAGGGAGCCATCAATGCATGCATATGAGCGCTGGGCAGTCCTCCAGTATTTTTGCGCGCTGGTGAAACTCAGGCCCTACGAAAAGGCGCCATCTTCCGGCGATGACATCGTCGGGTGGATCGAAGCGCACGGGCGCGGCATCGGGCTTCCGCCGTGCGACCCGCGCGACGAACCCGCGAAACGGAAGCGAGACGACGACATCCCATGGATGAGCGCAAGCCAATGGCGCGCCTGGCGCGCGGCGGTTCTTCGCCGCGAGCGCGAGCGCGCGCCGGCGCCCTCGCGCTTTCAGAAGCGCATCGTCTGGCTAGCCGACAATTGCGGCCTGTCGGATTCCGAGCGCGACCTGCTCGGTCTCGTCGCGCGCATCTCGTCCAACAATGTTTGCGCTGACCTGGTCGCAGCCGGGAACGGCCAGGCCGGTTATCCACCTGTGAATCCGACGTATGACATCAACCAGCTGAGGCGGTTCCTGCCTCAGATCACGCAACCGCGGCAGATCCGCGATGGCGGCCTGGCCGCCAAATTCGGCCTGATCCGCGTCGACCACGGCGGCGATTTCCAACTGACGGAGGTTGTCGAGCAGCTTCTGTCCGCGCGCCGCCTTTGCGCCAAGGAGGTGCGCGGTCTGCTCTTGGGCGACTCCCATCCCGCGACTCTGTCCTGGGAGGATTTCGATCATATCGGCGCCATGCGCGATCTTGCCGCGCGCATCGTTGCGGCGGGTGACGGCATCGGCGCCGCCAATATCCTGTTTTATGGGCCGCCTGGGACCGGCAAGAGCGAGTTCGCGAAGACGCTCGGCGCCCGGTTCGGGCGCAGCGTCCATTTCGTCGGCGAGAAGGACAAGCAGGACGCCGAGCCTGAGCGCTTCGAGCGCGTCGCCGCGCTGGTTGTCGCCAATGAACTTGGCGCCGCCGCCGGCAAGATGATCGTGGTCGTCGACGAGGCCGACGATCTGTTCGCCGGTGTGGATGAAGGCGACGCCTCGACCCGGCATGGCTCCAAGGTGTTCATGAATCGGCTGGTCGAGCGGACGCGCGTGCCAACGATCTGGATCACCAACGATCTTTCCCGCCTCGGGCCGGCGGTGGTTCGCCGCATGAACCTTGTCATGCGCTTTCCAAAGCCCGGCGAGGCGGTGCGGCGGAAGATCGTGGAGCGGCTGGCGCGGAGGGACAAATTTACTCTGGACGCCAGGGAGGTCGGAAAAATCGCCAGCCTGCCGGCGGCCCCGGCCCTGATCGAAAACGCCATCCGCTCCGCCGCGCGGATCGGCGGCACGGGCGAAGAGGCGTTGCAAATTCTCGGTGGCGGCCTGAAGGCGATGGGCTTTTCGGACATCGCGCCCGCGCCGGCGCCGATCGGCTTCGATCCATCGCTCAGCAGCGCCGACGTCGATCTTTGCGCCCTGGCGGCGCAGATCAAGGCGGCCCCGTCCCGGGCCTTGTCCTTCTGTCTTTCGGGACCGCCCGGAACCGGGAAGTCGGCTTATGCCCGTTATCTCGCCGCCGAACTTGGCCTGGAAGTTCTCGAAAGGCGATATTCCGATCTGGCCTCGATGTGGGTCGGCGAGTCGGAGAAGGCCGTCGCCGCCGCCTTTCAAGAGGCGGCGGATATCGGCGCCTTCCTCATTCTCGACGAGGCGGATTCCCTGCTGCGCAACCGGGGCGCGGCGCGCCATTCCTGGGAGATCACCCAGGTCAACGAGATGCTGACCTGGATGGAGCGCCATCCGCTGCCTTTCGCCTGCACCACCAACGCGCCAGACCTGCTCGATCCGGCGACGGCGCGGCGGTTCCTGTTCAAGGTGCGCTTCCTGCCAATGGACGAGCGGCAGATCGCCGCAGCGTTTTTTCGGGCTTTTCAAATGGAAGCGCCGAGGTCTATCCTCAAGCTCGACCTGCTGACCCCCGGCGATTTCGCCGTCGTCGTCCGCAAGGCGGAGATTTTGGGCGAGCGCGATCCGGCTCGGCTGGCGCGGTGGCTTGAGGCGGAAGTGGCAGCGAAGCCGGAGGGGCGGAGAGCGAAGTTTGGTTTTTAGGCGCTTGCGGACTCAACAACTTAAGCAAGGCGACAACTATGACAAGTGACGACTTCGATAAGGAAAAACTGCATTTATCCGCGCATGCATTGGCTAACGCATTGACCCGCTGCGCTACGGTGCCAAAACTTAAAAGACTACGCTTAAGAAAAGCGGAATTCAATGGCTGGTGGGTTGATATAGTACAATTGAATGATTCATTGAGCATTTGCCTATTCCTTGATCACATGGTTAGCGACACCGAGCGTGGATATTGGGTCGGATTTAGCTCCATCGATGAGCGTGCGATGCGGAAAATCGTCCGCACTAGGCCTAAAGGAATGCCCGTAAGGGAGTGGGCGGAACCTCCGATCGACACGGGCGTTCCAATCGAAGAATATTGGGATGCAATCGACACCAGCTATTTTGGAATTTATTTTGAGCCTGGAATGCCCTTGGATATTTGTCGGGCATTGGGCTTCATTTGCGAAGTCCTGCCCACAATCCCCGGATTTGAGACCGCTGTGAAAGTCGACGCGGTGGGCCTCGACATTGTGGCGCTTGAAAACGATCCGTCCCTGATCGACCAAGAGACCACGCGAAAGCAACTCATCAATGCCCGCATTGGTCAAGGCGACTATCGCCGTGAACTCGACAGGGAATGGGATAGCAAGTGTGCGGTGCTTGGCATCAGCAATCGGAGCGTATTGCGCGCCTCGCATGCCAAGCCATGGAAGCTGGCAAACAATGCGGAGCGCCTCGACAAAAATAATGGCCTGCTTCTTGCGGCACATCTAGACGCTCTTTTTGATGTCGGCCTGATAACATTCGCTTCGACGGGCCAGATGCTCATCGCAGACGAATTGCCGCAATCTGATCGCGATGCCCTAAACCTGGGTGGTGCCCTACGGAAAAAACCATCGCCTGAACTAGCGGATTACTTAAATTTTCATCAAGCGAACTGTTATAAAGGTTGATCGTCGGCGTTCCGCAGGTGACACCAACTAACATCAAGTTCGAACTATTGCCGCCAAGGCGGTTTCCGGCCGGCGCTCCGATCCGATCCGGACGTTGAACAACCAATTGCGGATTTGGGAATTACGTCCAAAACTGTCGTCGGCTGGGAGCATAGATCTTTGCATCGGCGCGCCACCGTTGCCAAGTAATCGCAAATCCCTGTATGAGGAAACCATGACCTGACACCTCCTCTCCGGCCTCGACCTGAAGCGCGCAAGCGATGGCGCTTGCGCGGAATTCGGTCGTTTTGAGCCAGAGGAGGCAAACTTGCCTGAAATCACCATACGCCTGCACCCCGACCTCGCGGAGCAACTGCTGGCCGCGGGCCAGGAAGCCGGGCGTTCGTTCTCGGCCCTGTGGCGCCAGGCCAGGAACGCCATCAAAACGCACGGGCGGCATATCGCCTATGCGCCGGCCATCCTTCCCGATGGCCTGCACTGCGCGATGAGCATCCACGCCGGACAGCGCGGTATGGTCATCGAGGTGGACCGCCCCGGAACGCTGATCCCGGGCCGAGGCGTGGTGGCGGACCGCAAACCGGACTCAGACCAGCGTCCGGGGTCGAAACGGGGCTGGAACCCGGACCGGCGCCTGGCGGCGAAACGGCGCTGACATTTTGGGGCGGGACTTTTCCGCCCCAATTCGCCGCTGTCGCTTTCGTTGGCGGCGCCGCGGGATATTCGTGGCAACCACGGGTGCCGATGAGGCCTGTCACCCGCCGACAAATATCTATTCCGCGGCCGTGCTCCTGCGTCCAAATTTGTCGCCCCAATGCCGCATGGTCATTGCAGGTCGGCGCATAGCGCGTCGGGACGCAGGGTGGGAAACATCATGGCGATCGGCAATGCGGTTCAGCGCGGCGCATTTATCTATGTCTACAATGAAAGGGGTCAGCAGATCACCATGATCCCGGCGGGTTCGGGGGCGAACGACGGCCTGACCGGCTACACGTCATCGACCGTCAACGTCCGACGCGATGCGTTCATCTACACCTATAACGAGAGGGGCCAGCAGATCGGCATGACGCCCGCCAGGTGATCGGCGCCTGCGAGGGCGAGAGGCGAGCTGTTTCCAAGATCGACGATGAGGAGCGACATGTCTGATGCTTTCGAGGCAAGTTTGCCCGATGGGTTGATCGAGGACCGCGCAATTGGCGCGCTTCTTGGCCTGGCGGTCGGCGACGCACTGGGGACGACCCTGGAGTTTTCCCGACGCGACGCCCATTCGCCGGTGCTCGACATCGTCGGCGGCGGCCCGTTTCGCCTAAGGGCTGGCGAATGGACCGACGACACCAGCATGGCGCTGTGCCTGGCGGATTCTCTCATCGCCCGCAAAGGCCTCGACGAGCGCGACCTGCTCGATCGTTTTGTGCGGTGGTGGGAAAAAGGCGAGAACAGCGTCAAGGGCCGTTGTTTCGACATCGGGACCACGACCTTCCGCGCGCTTCAATATTACCGGCGCAGCGGCATGATCGTCGGCGACGGCCCGCACGACGACTACCAGGCCGGCAATGGCAGTCTGATGCGACTGTCGCCGGTGGCGATCTTCGCCGCGCCGGATGTCGCCGCCGCCAAGGAAATCGCCGAGCGCCAGAGCCTGACCACTCACGCCAGCCTGCTGCCGGCCGAGGCTTGCGGCTTGTTCGCGCACATGCTGGTCGAGGCGATCGGCGGCGCCGACAAGGAGCAGGTCCTGCGCGCGCGTGAGGCGGAGCATCCTGATCTGGCCACAATCGCTGCTGGGACCTGGCGGCGGAAGGACCGCGGCGCGATTTGCTCGTCCGGCTATGTGGCGCACACGCTCGAAGCCGCGCTCTGGTGCGTCGGGCGTACCGAAAATTTCGCCGACGCCGCCATTCTCGCGGTGAACCTCGCCGACGATTCCGACACCGTCGGCGCGGTCACCGGCCAACTCGCCGGGGCGCTCTATGGCCGAAGTGGAATCCCGGCGCGCTGGCTGGACGTCCTGGCCTGGCGAGAACATATCGAGCGGCGCGCCGTCGATCTGCTCGAAGCCGGCGCAAGCCTCCGACGAGGCGGGGTCAGCGCATGAGCCTCCTCGATCCGCTCGTCTGCGCTTCCGATCGCCTGGTCGCCTTGCTGCAACCTCTCGCGACCGGATTCGAGCGTCTGACCCGCCTGTCCGCCTATCGCCTGGCGGCGTTTCTTTATCGCGCCTGTCTGTTCTGCATGATCGGCTCGACCGTCATTTCCGCCGTCCGGCGCGTTCCGTTCGTTGCGGAACTCGTCCGACTCGGCGCGAACCCGTGGGACTTCGCTCCCAGGTTCCTTCAAGATGGCGTTTTCCTGGCCTTGGGCCTGCTGGCCACGGTCATCGTCGATCGATTGGTTCGCGAATGCGGCCGACTGGCGGAAAGAGCGGAATCGGGCGGACTGGCCCTAGGCAACAGTATGCGCGAGCATCCGCTTTATCGCGCCCAATCCCTCGCTCTCGTCATCATCACGGCGCGCGACGCCTGGTGGCTGTATTATCTTTCGCCTGATCTGATCGGGCGCTTCCGCGATTTCGCTCACGTGTTTTGGCCGGTTTTGGCCGTCCTCGCCTGCCATTTGCAGGCCTGCCAAAGCTCGCCGCCCTCCAGACGCCTTCTCCTGCGACCGATTCTGGCATGACTGGCTGCGACAGAGGTTTTGCAATGAGAACAAGCAGTACCGATCCGTTGAGGATCGACCGTGTCAGCCTGCCCGACTGCGCCGGCGAGATCGGGATGACCATCTGCCCCGGAAAGCGGGATCTTTATCCCTTGAGCGGCGGTGACGCGTGGGATCGAAACCTGGGCGACGATCTTGATACGATCCGGAAGCAACAGGCGACGACGCTGATCACACTCCTTGAACATCACGAATTCCGTCTATTGGGCGTGGAGGACCTTGAAGCCGGAGCCCGAAAACGGGGCATGAGCTGGGTTCATCTGCCGATCCGTGATGGCGACGCACCGGGCAGGGATCTCGGGCGGCTGTGGCCTGGGGCCAGCGAGGCGCTGCATCGCGAACTGTCGCGTGGCGCGCTTATTGTTCTGCACTGTCGTGGCGGCCTCGGCCGGACAGGAACGGTCGCCGCCCGCCTCTTGATGGAGCGCGGCGTCGCGGTGGAAGAAGCGATCCATCAGGTGAGAAAAGCGCGCCCGGGCGCCATCGAGACTCGAGAGCAGGAAGATTATCTTCGCAGCCTGCCACGGCAGGCGGATTTCGCGAACATCGTCATGCAGTTCGCGAGGGCGGCCGGAGAGTTACACGGCTGAGCGGGAGCGAAATCATGGACGCGCCGCGAGTGCCGGTGTTTTTCGACTGCGAGGCGTCCGACTTCGACGGCTACATCTTCGAGGTCGGCTGGGCTTTTGCCGCGGCAGGGCGGCGAGATCGTCAGCGCCGCTCATCTGGTGCGGCCGGCGCCGGAATGGAAAATCAGGGAAGCCTGGAACCGCAAGGCCGAACGGCTCCATGGAATATCACTCGCCCAACTTCTGGCTCATGGCGCGCCGGCGCATGCGGTCGCCAATGATATGAATGACCGGCTCGCAGGGCTGGAACTCTTTTCTGACGAATCCGCGTACGATCGGCGATGGCTGGGACAATTGTTCAAGGTGGCCGGCGTCGAGCCAACTTTCACCGTCAGCCTGATTCCCACGAGGGCTCTTCTGGGAGGCATGGCCGAGGAGCGCGGTTTCGACCCGGCAAGATTCGAGAAGCTGTGGGAGGAGGCGCGGCAGCAGCGACGCCATCGCGCGGACGCCGATGCGCGCGCCTATGCTGAGATTTGGCGCCAGATCGCGGGCGATGCGGAAAAATGATGCCGCGGAAATGTCCTTCAGCAAAGGCTCGAATCGGCTCGTTGCGGTCCTGCGACACCAAGACCCGGTCGGCGGCTGTCGCGCCCTCAGCGGACACTCCGATTACGAAATGAACCTGAAGGGGCTGGTCGCACGACTTCCTAGTGGACAAAATCTGACGGAAGAGTCCGCGATAGGATTCCTGTCCGTCGACGCCTGTGCGAATCTGCGCGATGCGCACGGGAATATCCATCACAATATCCGCTTCGGATCGCCGCCGGCTTGAGAGCCTCATCAGGGATCGAAACGCCGCCCAAAAGCATGTTTGGCGGGCTCAAATCATTCTGCTCAGCGCCGACGCAATCGGCACGAGCGAGATCATGCGGCGAACGGGCAAGTCCAAGACTTGCGTCTGGCGCTGGCAGGAACGGTTCATGGAGGAAGGTTTCGACGGCCTCCTTCGCGACAAGACGCGGCCGTCCCGCATTGAGCCTCTGGGCGCTGATGTCGCCGAAAAGATCGTCGCCTTGACTCTGACGGACCCGCCCGGCGAGACCACGCACTGGACCGGCGTGATGATGGCCAAAGCCGCTGGCGTCTCGGTCAGTTCGGTCCAACGCATCTGGCGCGCCCATGGCCTCCAGCCGCATCGGGTCCGGCAGTTCAAACTGTCGAACGATCCGAAATTCGTCGACAAACTGCGCGACGTCGTCGGGCTTTACGTCGATCCGCCGGCGCACGCCATCGTTCTGTCTGTTGATGAGAAAAGCCAAATTCAAGCGCTCGACCGCACCCAGCCGGGGCTGCCGCTGAAAAAGGGCCGCGCTGGAACCATGACCCATGACTACAAACGGCACGGCACGACGACCCTGTTCGCCGCCCTGAACGTTCTCGACGGCACGGTGATCGGCCGCAATATGCAGCGTCACCGGCATCAGGAGTTCATCCGTTTTCTCAACGCGATCGAGGCGGAAGTCCCGGTGGGCAAGGTCGTCCACGTGATCCTCGACAATTACGCCGCCCATAAGCATCCGAAGGTGCGCCAATGGCTGGACCGGCATCCTCGCTGGACGTTCCACTTCACGCCCACTTCAGCGTCATGGCTCAACGCCGTCGAAGGCTTTTTCGCCATTCTCACCAAGCGCAGGCTGAAACGGGGTGTGTTCCGCTCGATCACAGACCTTCAGGCCGCCATCAACCGGTTCCTCGCCGAGCATAACGAACAATCGACGCCCTTCACGTGGACCGCCGACCCCGACAAAATCATCGCCGCCGTCAGACGCGGGCACCAAGCGTTAGATTCGCTCCACTAGGCCCATCGATCACTGGATCAACGCGGCCAGTCGCGTCGCGCCATTGACTCAGTAATAGAACCTTGGTGGTACAGTGGTTCACCAAAGCGCATAAATAACATTAAGTTTTTCTAAAATATTATCCGGAATCCCAACGACGTTTTTTAATAAAAAACGATTTAGCTTTTGACGATTAAGCGTTGCTGGAATTAAGGCGAGGTTGTAGACAGATGCCGCATCATCTACTGTAACGTTATTTTTAAAACAAACAGTTAGCGGAACGATGTGATCGATTTGATATACACCACGTTCACCAGGTCGGCCAATTTTAAAATTATTTTTGTTTATATTTTTGCTATATTTTTTGTAATTATTTGTAGATAATGTCCTAGCTTCCTTGATATAGTTCGACTCCAATCTAACAATCTCATCTCGTTCCATCGCGGATAGTTGCGGGCAGGTGACAGGAAAAACATAGGGTTTAGTTTTAGGCTGACTTATTTCAAGTCGCACTATCGCCATTAATGCCTTATTGCGCTCGTCATAGACGCCCCTTAATGCCTCCTGGCATTTCATGCACAAATTTTTACCACTAACGACATTTAAACATTCCTCAACATCATTAAGTTGTCCCGTCAATAACTCCCCACAACCGTCGCACTGAAACTTATAGAATCCGTATTTTCGTGCGTCGTGACATACTTCGCATAAGTCCCTGTTAAATTCGCTTCTAATATTGATTCTATCCGTCAATAAACCATTTGATGTGACATTTCGACTACCATTTTTGTGATAATAAAGCGTTCTTTTGCAATCATTGCACTCGCAGCGTACAATCCACGCATCGCTGTCGCTAGTTTCGGCTTGTTTATCATCGCATATATATTTATCTGAAAATCCAAATAGCCTAAACGATGGAGTTCGCACAGGAAGTTCAGCATAAATATCTGTTGGATTTTCAATCTTTAGTAAAACATCAAGATAATATTTTGCCGACCTGGAAACGGCATCTATTATTCTTTCATGCCCCAAAGCAACAGATCGCCACGACAGATGTCCATTTTTATTATGAACAGTGTCGAAATATTTTCGCAATGTTTCGCTGCTTGCAAAAATAGCCCCAGTTCGGTACCGATATCCAACATCACAACCCGACACTGCAACGATAAATATGAGATGCTTGCAGGCACGACCGCTGATATCTACCTCCTGTCCACAGAAACAGCAGTTCACGCCGGTCCAACGTTTTTTCCAAGAAATGACCTCATATTGCATCGGTCGAACCTTTGGAAAAAAAGCGTTTCATTGTAATGGTTTTGAAATGGACATTCCGCAGGCGTTCCTGTCGGATCGTATCCGCGATAAACCGTTCGCCCATGTTCCCCTCGCTTCCAAAGCGGAGCCGAGGAATTACCGTATCATGGTTGGCGTGTCCCCTCTTACAGCTCACTTCATTCGCGGAAGCGAGTTTTGTGGAACGGCGAAAGGCCACGCCTGTTCTTCGCTCTGCTTCTGTCGCTGCGCGACGGGTCGCAGCGGCAAATTCATATTCGGAATTTAACGAACTGAATCCTTGCGCAAGCAGCATGCTGAGAAACTCGTCGGTGGGTGCCGTTTTCAACCCAAACGGCACAGTTCACGATCTTCTGGCGAAAATAACCCATTGAAAATGCGTATGTCGACTTTCATCAGATTCGCCGAATTCGCCATTTTCAGGAGGCCACCGCCGTAATGGGCATTCCTGAAGCACGTGGGCGCCATTATGGCGCATTAACTCGCTGGATCATCTCTCCAACAAAGTGGTCAGGAGAGCTGATCAAGGAATAAATCCGGCGAAAGGGACTTGGAGATGGCGGCACGTCTCCAAGGCCCGCTGCGAAAGGTTGTCGTCCGGCGTGGCAACGTCTGCTATGGCGGATCCTTCCCATTCCGCAATTTCCCGGTCAGCGCTCGAGACCAGTCCTTCGCTCAAAGACCGCATCCCGCCGAAGGCGGTAGTTGCTGGAAATTTCACTCATGGTTTCCCTGCGGTCGCGCTTTGACACTAAATGTGCGGCGTGTGCGAAAACCGGGTAGGCACGGGATGAGCGACGAGGCGTTCGATATTATTGGCGATGTCCATGGACAGGCCGGGAAGCTTCTCGGTCTCCTCAAAATTCTCGGCTATCGCCAGATGGACGGGGTTTGGAGCCATCCCGAACAAAGGGCGATTTTCGTCGGCGATCTGATCGACCGCGGGCCGCGCCAATTGGAGACGATCGATATCGTGCGGCCGATGGTCGAGGCCGGACGGGCCCATTGCGTCCTCGGCAATCATGAATTCAACGCCATCGCATGGGCGACGCCGCATCCCGAAGAGCCCGGCGAATATCTTCGCAGCCGGAAGAAGGCCAGCAATCGCGCGCAGCACGAAGCGTTTCTCACCGAGGTCGAGGACACGCCGCTGCACGACGAACTGATCGCCTGGTTCAAGAGCCTGCCGCTTTGGCTCGACCTTGGCGCGATCCGGGTGGTCCATGCCTGCTGGAACGACGGCTACATGTCGCGGCGGAAGCCGCATCTCGGCCAGAACAACACGTTGACCGAGGAATTGGTGGTCCTGGCCAGCCGCAAGGGGCATTGGGTGTATGAAGCGGTCGAGGCCCTGCGCAAGGGCCTGGAGGTCGAGCTTCCCGACGGCGTTTTCTTCCACGACAAGGATGGCCACGAACGGCGAGCCGCGCGGGTAAAATGGTGGGCACCGGATTTCTCTTCCCTGCGCAATTCGGCGCTCGCGCCGCGCAGCGTGCTTGCGGGCATGCCCGACATCCCGCTGCCCGCCGACCCCAGGCTCGCGCCCTATGAGGGGCCGCCGGTGTTCTTCGGCCATTACTGGCGCTCGGGATCGCCCGAGGTGATGGCGGAAAAATTCGCGTGCGTCGATTACAGCGCCGGAAAGGATGGGCCGCTGGTCGCCTATCGCTGGGAGGGAGAAAGCGAATTGCGGGACGCGCATTTCGTTTCGTCCGACAGCAATTGAAATCGGACCGTCTTGCGACATAAGAATGTTTTCGGCCGCGCCGCGCGGATTTTGTCACGAAAGCGATTCGATGCCGACGACCTTCAGCAAGAACGACCAGACCCTTGAGGCCGCATTTCTCAAGAACAAGCAGCGGTCGCTACGAGATGGTTTTCCTTCCGTCCTTTCGCTTCGCGTTCACCGCGCGATCAGCTGGCTCATTCGGGCCGAGGCCGAAAAGGACGATGACGATCTGCGTTTCATCCTGCTCTGGATTGGCTTCAATTCCGCCTATGCGCGTGACATCGGCCCTGAAAATAATGGCGAGCGCGGCATATTCAGCGAATTCTTCGACCGGCTGGTGGCCTTCGACACCACGCACCGGATTTACAACGCGATATGGGAGCGGTTCCCGCATGAAATCCGCGTCCTGCTCGACAACAGATATGTCTTCGCCCCGTTCTGGAGCCATCAGAACGGGTATGCGGGCTTCGACGACTGGCTGGACCGCCTCGCGCGCAGCAAAACGAAAATCAATTCCGCCTTGGCGCAGCATGACACGTCATTGATCTTGTCGGTGGTCTTCGATCGCCTTTATGTTCTGCGCAACCAATTGGTGCACGGCGGCGCGACCTGGAACAGCTCGGTCAATCGCGGGCAGGTCCGCGACGGCGCCGCAGTGTTGGGATGGCTGCTGCCGATCTTCATCGACATCATGATGGACAACGCCGGCCACGACTGGGGAACGCCGTTTTATCCGGTGGTCGACTGATTTCGTCGCTTTAACGATTTCAATTCCGGCGACGCGCCGAAATGGCTCCAAAAAATACAGAGTAGGCCAAGTCTGCCGGACCAATGCGATTGTCGAGGAAATAATGAATCCGATTCTTGCGCGATACGATTCCCGCCTTCCCTTTTCCGTGCAGGAACGCGACATCGATTTGGTCCTGATCGAGCAACTGCATGTGAGTCCGGCATTTTCCGGTTGGCTGACCGCACGTCTGGACCTGGCAGGGGCTGTCGTCGAAACAGCGCGACACAGCGTCTGTCGGGAGCATGGCGAAACCGATGTGCTTGTGATTGTCAGGCGCGGTCAAGAACGTGTCGCGGTCATGATAGAAGACAAGATCGGCGCCCCGATGCAGCCCGATCAGTGCGAGCGCTATCACATCCGGGGCCGGATCCTCTGCGACGAGGGAGCTGTCGATCGTTACATGACGGTTCTATGCGCGCCGGCGGGATATCTGAATAGCGTGCCCGAAGACCAGCATTGGCATGCTCGCATTTCTCTCGAAGAGATAGCCCAGGACATTCAAGGCGCAGCCTATCCCGGTTGGGAATGGCGGCATGCCGTTCTCACGGCGGCCGCCTCGCGGCAGGCCCGCGCGCGCGAGGCCGACAATCGAGCCAATCATGCCTATGACGCCGCCATCGCCCCTCTCAAGAGGGCTTACCGCGACTTCGTGCAGTCCCGGTATCCGCAACTGCGGGCTTCTCTTCAGGAGGGCAGAGACCGGGAATATTATCTCAGGGCGCCGGGGCTGCCGTCTGGAATCAGATTCAAGCATGCGTTCTTTCGAGGCGAGGTCAGCCTGATCTTCGAAAAGGCCTGGGCTCCGTTGGCAGAAGGTCAATTGCAAGGAAAACTTCCGGAGGGGGCATGGGCCGTTCAGCATGGTAGCGAGCTTCACGTCCGGATGCCTGTCGAAACAATGGACCCGCAACTCCGGTTCGAAGAGCAGGAAGAAATCGCGGCAAAGGCGCTCGACCAGGTTCTCAACATGATGCGATTCGCGACGGCGGTGGCTCAAGCCCGTCGGTAAACTGGCTACGGCGGCAGATGGGGCCTTTTATTCCCGCCCCGACAGTCGAAAAAGGGGTCTTCTGTCGTCGAGTCGGGCCGGAGTCGGCTCATTGCCGCCGTCCGCTGGAACCCAGCTTTCGTAACCAGTGAACAGCAAATGCATCCGTAACTACAGGTACGCTTGGATCTCGGCCTTTTTCTTCAAATTAAGCGACACTGGCGACTGGGCATCCTCCATTGTCACCAACCCTTTCTCACGCAAATTTTGAAGTGATGTGTCAAACGTGATGATTCCCTTCAAAAAATGATTTCTAAGAGTGTCAATAGAGATGCCTTTCCGTCCCCAATACTTCCTGCGTACGAGCAATGCCAAAATTTGACGTGATCCAACATCAATGTCCTTGCGAGTTTGAAAACCCACGATTGACTGGTCAAGGCTTTCGAGAATGTTATCGAATTTTTCAATTCCAAAATAATGACTATGCGTTTGCCGTACTGTTGCAATATCGGATGACCCAATCATGACCACTTCAAACTCTTGTTCCGGCGGAAATTGGCGCTCGTAACTGACATATTTACGTACGGCCTCATCTGCATTCCTGCCGACAGATTCCCAAGTTACAAACTCGCCGCTTTTCCAGTCAAATACAATAATCCAATTATTGAGAGACTCGGATACGCCCTGTACTGATGTGAGCGTTTGGACAATATCTTCATTTATAACGCTATCAAAAACGCGATTTTTATCAGATTGATATATTATACTTTGTGCCTTAACTCTAAAATTATCAAGGTCCACCTTAGATCGTACGCTGGGATTTCGACCACTTTCGATCTCGTTAAAAATATCGGAGAGTGCTTTAAAATAGGCGATAACAATAGGATCACCCTCTTGTTCCTTCAAATGATATCCATAAATTACGGATGTCCGCTCGATCGATTCGGCCCAATAATGCTGAATTCGGCTTCTTACTTGAAGTTCCAGCGCTCGGCCTTCGCGTTCAAGGATCATATGCGCTGACCTGTAGCCAGATTCATCCCGCCCACGCTCACGGTAATCCGTTAAACGTTTTAGCTCTACACTAGGGTCATTTGCTAAATGCCTCGAAATGAAATCTATTAAACTGTCAACATCTTTGTTTTTATCTACAATAATCCTGCATCCGCCTATGTCCTGTAGTTGGGTTAACAGCCCGTTGCTGAAGTGCGCCGCGTGATCATTCGCGCTCGGGCACGATGAGCCAAACGAGTGCGGCGATTTCGCCATTGATGACGGCGACGATGGCGAAGATGAAAGCTTCGCCGGTTTGAG
>JAKAJL010000014.1 GCA_021813805.1 Pseudomonadota bacterium
CCCAATCTTCGCCAAAGCGTCCCCAAGATCAGGATCGTCATTCCACGCATTCCCAAAATCAACCATCCAGTCGTCACTAAATAAAGCCGCCATCTCAACCTCCCAAACATTTGTCCTCGTCGTAGACGTTCTTCCGCCGACGACAACGGGCGGCGCGAAACGGGCTTTACACCCGCTCGAAGCCGCTCCTGCGTCAGCGCGGACGTCGATTTCAGTTCAAGTAAAGTGTATGGGCGGGACAGCCTCGGAACCTCTCCGCGACATCGCCATGGCGAGGCTGGACTAAGCCGACTGCAACGCTTGATCCGCCGATTTTTCTCTCGGTCATGATCCACTCCCCCCTCTCGCCGCTTGGTCAAACGGCGATAAGCAACGCTGTCTAGACTAATTCACATTCATATTTTACGTTCTTATAATGCTATTTGACGCGGCGCCGCGCTGTCAAGCTGGAATGCCCGACGAATTCGGTTAGTGGACCTGCTCGACTCGCGTGCGAAGAGAGATCGGAAAATATAGTAAAAGTTTCCGAACAGGGCGCGACACTTTTTCTTTCTCCGAGATATTGATATTCGCACCGGATGGATCGGCGCGTCGCCGAGCGCGGCGCGATTGGGCGGCCGGGATCGCAGCGGCGGAGATCGCGGGGAAAAAGGCGGGGACTTGTATCGAGCTCGGAATTCCCGCGAAACGTGAGGCGTTCCGGGAGGACGCGAGCGGCCGCCGCTTGGAAAGCCGTGCCGACGGTCGCATTCGGACATTTGAACTCGGCGGACCGCCTCATGTCTTGAGGGCGACGTCGCCGGCGCTTCCCGCCGCCTTTTTCTTTGACGGCGGCCCGCGGCCGTTCAATGATCGGCGGGAGATTCGCGCTTGGGGGAGGGCGTGAGCGGCAGGGCCAGGATTTACGATGTCTTCGTCATTGGCGGCGGCGTCAACGGCTGCGGCGTGGCCCGCGATGCGGCGGGGCGCGGTTTTTCGGTCGGTCTCGCCGAGAAGGGCGATCTCGCCGGCGGAACTTCGTCGAAATCGACCAAGCTCATCCACGGCGGGTTGCGATATCTCGAAATGTTCGAGTTCCGCATGGTGCGCGAGGCTCTCGAGGAGCGAGAGACCCTGCTCAACATCGCGCCTCACCTCGTGCAGCCGCTGCGCTTCATCCTGCCGGTCGCTCGGGGCGGGCGGCCGGCGTGGATCTTGCGGCTTGGTTTGATTTTATATGATCATCTTGGCGCGAGAAAAAAACTGCCGGGGGCGGCGACGGTGGATTTGCGCGCGGCGCCGGAAGGCAGGGCGCTGCGCCCCGATCTTGGAAGGGCCTTTTCCTATTGGGATTGCCGCGTGGACGACGCGCGTCTAGTCGTGCTCAACGCCCGCGACGCCGCCGACCGGGGCGCCGATATCCTCACGCGCACCGAGGTTGTGCGCGCAAAGGCGGGGGACGGCGTCTGGCGATTGGACTTGCGCGACGGAAGCGCGGGGGCTGAGCGGACGATCTCCGCGCGTCTTGTCGTCAACGCCGCCGGACCCTGGGCCGAAGCGGTCTTGCACAATGTCGTCGGCGCAACCAATCCGCCGCGCCTTCGGCTGGTGCGCGGCAGCCATATCGTAACGAAAAAGCTGTTCGAGGGCGATGCGGCCTTTCTGTTTCAGGCCCGAGACGGGCGCGTCGTCTTCGCCATTCCTTTTCAGGATGATTTCACCCTCATCGGCACGACCGATGTCGATCAGAGGGAAGCGCCTGAAAAGGCGGAGATTTCAGCCGACGAAAAGGATTATCTCTGCCGCGCGGCGAGCGCCTTTCTGGCGCGCGGCGTGACGGATTCGGACGTCGTCTGGTCCTTTTCCGGCGTCAGGCCGCTCAGCGACGGGGGGACGCAACGGGCGGCGAAAGCGAGCCGGGATTATGAAATCGATGCGACGAGCGTCGGCGGCGCGTCATTGATCAACCTCATCGGCGGCAAGTTGACGGCCTATCGGCGCGTCGCGGAACAGGTCGTCGACCGCGCCGCCGCCCGCCTCGGTCCGCGCGGCGGCGCATGGACCGCGTCGGAAAAGCTTCCCGGCGGCGATTTTCCAGGCGGCGATCTCGCCGGTTTCGAGCGCGAACTCGCGGTCTCCTACCCCTTTCTTTCCGCCGCCGCGGCGCGGCGCCTCGCGCGCGCCTATGGAACGCTTGCCCTCAAACTCCTGGGATCGGCGCGGCGGCGCGAGGATCTCGGCCGCGATTTCGGCATGGGCTTGAGCGAGGCGGAGGTCGAACATCTGACAAGGCGCGAATGGGCGCGGACGGCCGAGGATGTTCTGTGGCGGCGCAGCAAGCTCGGCCTTCGCGCCAGCGCCGCGCAGACGGCCATGCTAGACGCTTTTCTGGCCGGGGAGGGGACATGACCAGATATGTCGGCGCGATCGACCAGGGCACGACCAGCACGCGCTTCATCGTCTTCGACCGCGCCGGCGCCGTCATGGCCAGCGCTCAGAAAGAGCATCGGCAGATTTTTCCGCGGCCGGGGTGGGTCGAACATGACCCGGAGGAAATTTTCAGGACGACCTGCGAGGTGATCGCCGACGCGCTGAAAGGCGCGAATTTGCGCGCCTCCGACCTCGCGGCCGCGGGCATAACCAATCAGCGCGAGACGGCGGTGATCTGGGAGCGCGACACCGGGCGTCCGATCCACAACGCCATTGTGTGGATGGACGCGCGCACGGAAAAGCTTGTCGCGGAAATGGCGCGCGAGGGCGGGGCGGACAGGTTTCGCGCCTCAACCGGTCTGCCGCTCGCCACCTATTTTTCGGCGTTGAAATGGCGCTGGCTGCTCGATCATCTCCCCGAAGCGCGCCGCCGCGCCGAAAAAGGCGATCTTCTGTTCGGCACGATCGACAGTTGGCTCGCCTGGCGCCTGACCGGGCGCCACGTCACGGATGTGACCAACGCCTCGCGCACCCAGTTGATGAATCTGGCGACTCTGGATTGGGACGACAGCCTGCTCGCCGCTTTCGGTCTGCCGCGCGCCGCTCTGCCGGAAATCCGCTCGTCCAGCGAGGTTCTTGGGGCGGCGGGCGGGCCTCTGGCCGGCGTTCCGCTCGCCGGCCTGCTCGGCGACCAGCACGCGGCGCTTCTCGGCCAGGCGTGCCTGTGGCCGGGACAGGCCAAGAACACTTATGGCACCGGCTGTTTCCTGCTGATGAATTCCGGCGAAAGGCCTTTTCCTTCGCAATCCGGCCTGCTGACGACGCTCGGCTACAAGCTGGGTGACGCGAAGGCGGTCTATGCGCTGGAAGGATCGGTGGCGATTGCCGGCGCCCTGGTGCAATGGCTGCGCGACAATCTCGGGATCATCGGATCGGCGGGCGAGATCGAGGCGCTGGCGGCGAGCGCGCCAGACAATGGCGACGTCTATTTCGTACCCGCCTTTTCCGGCCTTTACGCGCCCTATTGGCGCGCGGGAGCGCGCGGGATCGTCGCCGGCCTGACCCGTTTCGCCGACAAACGCCACATCGCCCGCGCCGCCCTCGAAGCCACCGCTTTCCAGACCCGCGACGTGCTCGACGTCATGGTCAGGGACTCCGGCGTGGCGATGAAAGAATTGCGGGTGGACGGCGGCATGGTCGTCAATGAACTGCTGATGCAGTTTCAGAGCGATATTCTGAACGCGCCGCTGGCGCGGCCGAAAGTCATCGAGACCACGGCGCTCGGCGCGGCCTACGCCGCCGGACTCGCCGTCGGTTTCTGGCGCTCGACCGCCGAGATCGAGGAAAACTGGGCCGCCGACCGGAGGTGGCTCCCCCAAATGGACGAAGGCTTGCGGGGAAACCTCCATGCGTCTTGGGGGAAGGCGGTGCTGAGGTCGTTCGACTGGGTGGACTAGGCGCGGGGCCTTGCGGGGTTCTGGCGTTCAAGGATGATCGCCTGGCGCGCCGCTGGAGGATGAATGGCGAGATATTTTTTGCGACAATCTTCTCGCGCTCGCTCGCCGTTGAGATATCCTGACGGTCCCAATCGGGTTGGCCGCAAGTCATGGGAGGCGTTCATGAAGATGCTCAAGGCCGCGTTGCTCGGCGTCATTGTATCCGCCACGGCGCTCGCGTCGGTTTCGCCGGCGCTGGCGCTGGGAGGCTGCGGTCCGAACGGCCACCGGAATGCTTGGGGCCGGTGCGTGTGGGGCGGCCAGAATCAACGTTGGTGCCTGAGGCATACGGGTCGTCCCGCGGTTCGCATGCCCAATGGGACGGTGGTGTGCCCGAGGTAAGGCGTCGCCTTCCAGTTTTGCATTGAAAACCTGAGCGCCAAGCTCTGGCGTAGTAGGGGGCAGAGCGCGCCGTTCGACGGTCTCGTTTCGACGCGACCGTTTCCATCCTCAATTGGATATCCGGCCTCCGACCGAGGACCGCTCGTCGGGGTCGAATGCGCTTTTTGGCGCGGCTTTGCCTCGGCGACAAGGGCTGGCCGGCTGAGGTCGTCCCCCAGCGGTTCGGCGAAAGCCGCTTCACGCCCGTCCGCGGCGCTCCATCCTGGGTCCAGGCGCCGGATTCGCGCCGACGCCGCTCGCCTGCGTGGCGCCTTGAGGAAAGCCCGGCTTTCGCTTATCTCCTGCGCAGTTTCATCGCGCCCGCCCCGGAGACCCCATGTCGAACGAAATGTCGCCCCTTCACGCCAAAGTCGTCGTCATCGGCTCGGGGCCCGCCGGCTATACCGCCGCCATCTATGCCGCGCGCGCCATGCTCAAGCCGATCCTGATTTCGGGCTTCGACGCCGGCGGGCAACTGATGATCACCACCGATGTCGAGAATTATCCCGGTTTCGCCGAGGCCATCCAGGGCCCCTGGCTGATGGAGCAGATGCGGGGCCAGGCCGAGCATGTCGGGGCGCATCTCGTCAGCGACCATGTCACCAAGGTCGAACTGGACCAGCGGCCGTTCCGCCTGACCGGCGATTCGGGGCAGGTTTATACCGCGGACGCGCTGATCATCGCCACCGGCGCCAAGGCGCAATGGCTCGGCGAGCCGAGCGAGGAGAAGTTCAAAGGCTTTGGCGTCTCGGCCTGCGCGACCTGCGACGGCTTTTTCTTCCGCGGCAAGAAGGTCGCGGTGGTCGGCGGCGGCAATTCGGCGGTCGAAGAGGCGCTCTATCTCTCCCATATCGCCTCGCACGTGACCCTCATCCATCGCCGCGATTCGCTGCGTTCGGAGCGCATTCTCCAGGAGCGCCTGTTCGCGCGGCACAACGTCGAAATCCGCTGGGATTGCGTGGTCGAAGAGATCACCGGAGCCGAGAACCCGCGCTCGGTAGAGGGCGTTCGGGTCAAGAACGTGAAGACCGGCGCGCTGGACGACATTCCGGTCGACGGCGTGTTCATCGCCATCGGCCATAAGCCCCAGACCGAACTCTTCGCCGGCCAGATCGAGCTCAAGAGCAACGGCTATATCAAGACCGCGCCGGATTCGACCGCGACCAATGTCGACGGCGTGTTCGCGGCCGGCGATGTCGCCGACGACAAATACCGCCAGGCGGTGACGGCCGCGGGGCTCGGCTGCATGGCGGCGCTGGAGGCCGAACGCTGGCTGGCGGGGCAAAAAGGCGCCTGACCCACGGGAGGTCTGGCGTTTCTTAGCTCTTTGTTGAGGGGCGGCCGGCATAATCCTTGTCCAAATATCGCGCGCCCCGTCCATCGAGTCGGGCGCGAGCCGCGGACTTGGGGGATTGGGATGAAACGGGGACTGGTTGTCGATAAATCGGCCGTGATCCGCATGATCGCGGGCCGCATTCTCGGCATGCTGCGCTTCCAGAGCGAGGAGGTCGACGGTCAGGCCAAAGCGCTGGAAATCTGCGAGCGGCTGATGCCCAATGTGATCCTGGTCGACGGGACGAGGCCGAGCGCCCAGACCCTGGATTTCCTTCGCACGGTTCGTAACATGCCCGGCGGCAGGGAGACCAAGATCATCTATTGCGCGATGGAAAACGACGAGATGGCGATCGGCCGCGCGCTCCGCGCCGGCGCCGACGACGTGTTGTTCAAGCCCTTCGACCGCCGCTCGATGCAGGAAAAATTCGAAGACGTCGGTCTTCTGTCCTGACCGCGCCGCTGACTGGCGGCCCGGCCTCCTTGCAAAAAACCCTGTCCGTCTTTGCGCGACACGCTGCGAAAGTGCTGTTGTCCAATCCGACAGCCTCGGCTCACATGGAGCCCAAAAGGAGGGCGAGATGGCCAAGGCGATGATTGTGCAGACGGGTGGCGGGTTCGACAAGGTGATGGCGGGCGAGCGCGAGGCGGCGGCGCCGCAAGCCGGCGAAATCACCGTACGCCTGCACGCCTGTTCCCTGAATTATCACGATTACGCCGTGGTGAGCGGCATGTGGGGGCCTTCGGCGCCGCGCATTCCCATGGCCGACGGCGCGGGCGTCGTGACAGCGGTCGGGCCGGGGGTGAGCGAATTTGCCGTCGGCGACGCCGTGGTCAGCGCTTTTTTCCCCTTGTGGGAGGATGGCGAACCGGAGGTCGAGGGGTTCGCCACCGTGCCTGGCGATGGCGTCGACGGCTACGCCCGCGAAATGGTGACGACGACGGTCAGCGCCTTCACCCGCGCGCCGAAAAACTATTCCCACGCCGAAGCGGCGACGCTGACCACAGCCGGCCTGACCGCCTGGCGGGCGCTGCATGACGACGGCCGCCTCAAGGCCGGCGAAACCGTTTTGGTGCAGGGCACGGGCGGCGTCTCCATTTTCGCGCTGCAATTCGCCAAAATGGCGGGCGCCACGGTGATCGCGACCTCATCGAGCGCGGAAAAGCTGGCGAAACTGAAAAGCCTCGGCGCCGATCATGTCGTCAATTACCGGGAAAACCCCGATTGGGGCGCGATCGCGCGCGATTTCACCGGCGGGCGCGGGGTCGATCACGTCATCGAGATCGGCGGGCCGGGAACCCTGGAACAGTCGCTGGCCGCGGCGCGCATCGGCGGCCATGTCTCGCTGATCGGCATATTGACCGGGCTTACCGGCCAATTGCCGGTGGTGACCGCCTTGATCAAGCAGATTCAGCTCAAGGCGGTGCTGGTCGGCAGTCGGCGGCAGCAGAGAGACATGATCCGCGCCATCGACGCCAATGGCATGAAGCCGGTGATCGACCGCCGTTTCGGACTGGAGGAGATTGTCGAGGCGTTCAGATATCAGGAAAGCAACAGGCATTTCGGCAAGATCTGCATGGAGTTCTGAGCCGCGCGCCAACAAAAAACCCGCCTTGCCGGCGGGTTTTTTATGCGGTCACCCTTGCGGGATCAGGCGGTGATCCGCTCGTCGGCGTCCGACGGCTCGCGCAGGACATAGCCGCGGCCCCAGACGGTTTCGATGTAATTACGGCCTTCACTGGCGTTGGCGAGCTTCTTGCGCAGCTTGCAGATGAAGACGTCGATGATCTTCAGTTCCGGCTCGTCCATGCCGCCATAGAGGTGGTTGAGGAACATTTCCTTGGTGAGCGTCGTGCCCTTGCGCAGGGAGAGCAGCTCCAGCATCTGATATTCCTTGCCGGTGAGATGCACGCGAACGCCGCCGACCTCGACGGTTTTCTGGTCGAGATTGACGACCAGGTCGCCGGTGGCGATCACCGATTGGGCGTGGCCCTTGGACCGGCGGACGATGGCGTGGATGCGGGCGACCAGCTCGTCCTTGTGGAATGGCTTGGTGAGATAGTCGTCGGCGCCGAAGCCGAGCCCCTTCACCTTGTCCTCGATGCCGGCCAGACCCGAGAGAATCAGGATCGGCGTCTTGACCTTGGCGACTCGCAGGTGGCGCAGGACTTCATAGCCCGACATGTCCGGCAGGTTCAGGTCGAGCAGGATGATGTCGTAGTCATAGAGCTTGCCGAGATCGACGCCCTCTTCCCCGAGATCGGTGGTGTAGACGTTGAAATTCTCGGACTTGAGCATCAATTCGATGCTTTGCGCGGTGGCGCTGTCGTCTTCGATCAATAATACGCGCATGTGAAGTCCTCACCCGCCCCAAGGAATTGCGACGCGGATCGCATGCGCGGCCAGGCTGGCGGCCGGCGTCGATCCAAGACGAGCGCCCACGCAAATCATTTCCGAAAACGCTTAACGCCGAATGGTTAACAAAGTCTGATTCCCTCTGGCAAGGGGGCATCGGCGGCATTTTCGCAGCTTTGCGCAAGCTCCTCGGTCGCAACAAAAAAATCCGGTGGAAAAGCGCTCCGGCGGTCCCCGACGGGGCGGCGCGCCTCTCCGCCCCCTACGCGCCAGGACGACGCGGCGAGGGGCATGGAAAGGAGTGTTAATCAAGCCGGTTAACGAAGCTTTATCACGATCGACACAATGGCGCCGCTTCGCAATAATTTTGGCGAAAGCGGACTCGCGAGGAGCGCGGGTAACGAAAAGGCAACCTCCTTGGGCCATTCTCGCTCTCGTCTCGCGGAAATTGTGTTTGGTGGTTGAAGGATTCTTTCAGCCTGCGTTGTTGGAGTTGGTCGTGATGAAGTCGCGGGATACGCTTGTCCGTCTCAAACGGTTCCAGGTGGAGGAAAAGCGCCGCCGCCTGTCGCAGATCGAAATGATGATCGCCGAGTTCAATCGCATGGCCGCCGAGCTCGATCGCGAGATCGCCTCGGAGGAGCAGAAATCGGGGATCAAGGACGTCGCCCATTACGCCTATTCCACCTATGCCCGGGCGGCCCGCGCACGGCGGGACAACCTTCTCCATTCCGCCGACGAGCTGAAGGGCCAGCTCGAAGAGGCCAAGGCGCTCTACGATCAGGCCAGCGAGGAACTGAACAAGGCGCAGGCGCTGGAAGGGCGCGACAAAACCCCTTCGCCGAGCGAACTGGCGCGCGAGGTCTCCGGTTTCGGCGTCCTGCGCGGGGCGCGGGCCTGAGAGCGGCGTTTCCGCCGCCAATCCGGGCTTGCGCTTAACCGCCGCCTGTTGCAAAGGAAAACACAGGCGGTCGCCTGAACGGGGCGTCGGCGTTCGAGCGTCGCGGGGCCCGGATGGATTTCATCAAGCGCAATCTCGACTATTTCTGGCCCGCCCTCGGCTTCGTCGCCGTCCTCGTGTCATTCTGGATGCTGTTCCGTGAATTTCGCGGGCAGTCGCTTGGCCCCGGTCTGATCGCCGCCTTCGAGGCGATCCCGCCCCATCGCTATTTTCTGGCTTTCGGCGCGACGGTCGTGGCTTATGTCGCCTTGGCCTATTACGACTGGATCGCCTTGCTGCATCTCGGCGTGCGCCACATTTCCTGGCGTTTCATCGCCGCCTGTTCCTTCACCACTTACGCCTTGTCGCACAATATCGGCGCTTCGGTGGTCTCGGGCGCGATGGTGCGCTATCGCGGCTATGCCACGAAGGGATTGGGCGCCGCGCAGGTCGCGGTGCTCGTCGCCATATGCTCGCTCACCTTCGTTCTCGGCGAATTGCTGGTCGGCGGTTTCGCCCTGATGGCGCGACCGGACGCCCTCGCCCAGCTCGGCGATCTGCTGCCGGCCTTCCTCACCGATCCCTGGGCCGCGCATATCATCGGCCTCGCCTGTCTCGCAACCGTCGCGCTTTATGTCGGCGGCGCCCTGTTCAAGCTGCCGACGCTCTCCTTCTTCGGGGTGCAGATTTCCTATCCCAGGTTGGGGATCGTCGTCCGGCAGCTGATCGGGGCGCCAGCGGAGATTCTCGGGGCCGCCGGCATCATCTTCTACGCCCTGCCGGAAGCCGGCAATCCAGGCTTTCTGGTCGTCGTCGCGGTGTTCATCATGTCCTTTTCCGCCGCTTTGGCCTCCAATGCCCCGGGCGGCCTGGGCGTGTTCGAACTTGTTTTCCTCAAAAGCATGCCTGGCGCGCCCCATGACGGGGTTCTCGCCGCGCTGCTGCTGTTCCGCCTGCTTTATCTGCTCATTCCGCTGGGAATCGCCATTCTGATCGTCCTGGGCTTCGAGCGGCGTCAGCTCGCGGAAGCCATCGAACACCACCACCACATGGCGGGGGAAAAAGGAGAGGCCGGGACACTGAAATAGCAGCGCCGGCCCAAGGGGAGGACCCCAAGGAGCCGGCGTCGTCGGGACAGGATGGGCGCGGGCCTACATGCGATATTGCTGAAGGCGGGTCGTGCGCAGGCCGGCGAGGCCGTGCTGGTCGATCGACATCTGCCAGGACAGGAATTCGTCCACCGTCAGGGTGTAGCGGCTACAGGCTTCCTCCAGCGAAAGCAGGCCGCCGCGCACAGCGGCGACGACTTCTGCCTTGCGACGGATGACCCACCTTTTGGTCGAGGGCGGGGGAAGGTCGGCGACGGTCAACGGACTGCCATCTGGCCCGATGACATATTTGACCCTCGGACGGTGGGGCTCGGTCATGCTGAACACTCACTTACGCGAAGAACCCTGACTTGAGCGCCGCCACCCTGATGCAGGCGTCCGAAGCCGGCCGCCGGGCGTTTCGCTCTACAACACGACCGTAGCGCGATGGGTTTAAGAAACGCCTAAGCTGATCGCTTGTAAATCGTTGTTTGAACGTAAGTTTCTTGCCAAATTCTTAGCGGGGAGACTAAAATGTCCTGCTTCGGAACAGCTACGAGGGCGCCGTTAACCATTCAGTCGCTCTTGGGCGGGGCCGGCGCGGTAGAATTCCGCCAGGATCACTTTTCCGGGAGGCGGGTTGCGCGTCCCGCGCCAAATTCATTGAAAAGCCATACGCGAGGGCCTATTGAAGAACGCCCGGCCCGCAAGGCCGAGCGCCGCGCCTTTCCGCGCCGGGCGTCGCATCTCAGGAGTTTCGCGGGATCCCGCTTTCATGAACGTCGGTTCGCAGCCTCTCAACAGCCTCGACCTGCCGGGAGCGCCGGAAAATTGCCGCGTGGTCGTCGCCATGTCGGGCGGCGTCGATTCCTCGGTGGTCGCGGCCCTGCTCAAGGAGCAGGGCTATGACGTGGTCGGCGTCACCATGCAGCTTTACGACCACGGCGCGGCCGAGCACCGCCCGGGTTCGTGCTGCGCGGGCCAGGACATTTACGACGCCCGCCAAGCCGCCGCCCTGATCGGCATTCCGCATTATGTGCTCGATTACGAGACGCGGTTCCGCGACAAGGTGATCGACGCCTTCGCGCAATCCTACGCCGAAGGCGAAACGCCGATCCCCTGCGTGACCTGCAACCAGGAACTGAAGTTCACCGATCTGTTCGATGTCGCGCGCGACCTCGGCGCCGCCGCGCTGGCCACCGGACATTATATTTCCTCGCGCAAGGACGGGGACGCACGCGCGCTTTTCCGCGCCCGCGACCCCGACCGCGACCAGAGCTATTTCCTGTTCGCCACGACCCGCGAGCAATTGCAGATGCTGCGCTTTCCGCTCGGCGAAATGACCAAGCCCGAGGTGCGCGAGCACGCCCGCCGCTTCGGCCTGCCCAACGCCGACAAGCCGGACAGCCAGGACATCTGCTTCGTGCCGACTGGGCGCTATTCCGACATTGTTGAAAAGCTGGCGCCGCAGGCGGCCCAGCCCGGCGAAATCGTCCATGTTGACGGTCGTGTGCTGGGGCGCCATTCAGGGGTGATGCATTTCACCATCGGCCAGAGGCGGGGCCTCGGGCTCGGCGCGGCGGCGGCGAGCGCGGGCGAGCCGCTTTTCGTGGTCAGGATCGAGGCGGCGAAGGCGCGGGTCACCGTGGGGCCGCGCTCGGCGCTCGCCACCCGGCGCGTGGCGCTGCGCGACGTCAACTGGATCGGTCCCGGCCAGCTTGAGGAGGCCGCGCGCGCGGGCCGCGAGATCGCGGTGCGGGTGCGCTCGACCCGTCCGCCGGCGCCGGCGCTGCTCGAATGGCGCGACGGTCAGATCTGGGTCGAATTCGTCGATGACGAGAGCGGCGTCGCCCCCGGCCAGGCCTGCGTGTTCTACGACAGCGCCGAGCCGCGCGCCCGCGTGCTCGGCGGCGGCTTCATCCGCGGCGCGGAAGCGGCGACGTCTCTCGCGCCCACCCCGCGCGCCGCCGCCGGATGACGGAAGTCCGCCGCGAAATCGCGCAGCTGGAAAATGCGCATGTCGAAGAGGCCTACGCCCGCTGGGCGCCGGTCTATGACCTGTTTTTCGCCGCGGTCATGGCGCCGGGGCGGCGCGCGGCGGTCGCCGCCGCGCAAAGGCGGGGCGGGCTGATCCTCGACGTCGGCGTCGGCACCGGTCTCGAACTGCCGATGTTCGACCGGAAAGTCTCGGTTGTCGGCGTCGATCTGTCCGAGCCGATGCTGCGCCGCGCGCAGACGCGCGCGGCGCGCGAAAAGCTGCGGCAGGTCGCGGGGCTTTGCGTGATGGACGCCACCCGTCTCGCCTTCCCGTCCGGCCATTTCGATTCAGTGGTCGCGCCTTATGTGCTGACGGTCGTTCCCGATCCGGCGGCGACGCTCGACGAACTGGCGCGGGTGGTCAAGCCGGGGGGAGAGATCGTCCTGGTCAATCATGTCGGGGCGGAAAAAGGGCCGATCGCCTGGGTCGAATCCTGGCTCGGCAGGAAATCCGCTTCGCTCGGCTGGCGCCCGGAATTCCCCTGGGCGATCCTCGGAGACTGGATCGCCGCCCGAGCGGACCTGCGCCTCGTGGAGCGCCGACATATCGCGCCGCTCGGGCTTTTCACGCTGTCGCGAATCGAGCGGATTAAATAGTCCCGCTTTCTTGACAATCGAGGAAGCGGCGGACTATAGACCGCCCACTTGAAGCGCGGCGCGTCCGCGCATTGAGGACTTGAGGCGCGGCATTGCCGCGTTTCGGGGGCGGAGTAGCTCAGCCGGCTAGAGCAGAGGAATCATAATCCTTGTGTCGGGGGTTCGAGTCCCTCCTCCGCTACCAATCTCGCCAAGGCGGCGAATTAGTGAGCAAAATAAACTGCTTGAAACGGCGGTAGCGAGTCGCGCTGTCGTTTCATGCCCAGGCGCCGTCTCTCATTCTGGGAGAGCGGACCTTTGGCCCTACTCAGTATTCTTCTCCGCCGCGACGGTCGCTATTGCCTTCAGGCGCGCATGCCCGTCACGGCCGGAGCGATCTGCGGATCGCGCGTGTTCCGCTCCGCGCTCGAGACCTCGTCCTTCAGGAGGGCGCGGCGCCGCGTCTCGCTTTGCCTGTCGTGGTTCGTGGACGCGAAGGACCGTCCAGAAATCGCCTCGCACGGCGTCTCGCTGCTGCGCCAGATTTCGATCGAGCTTGAACGAGGTTTCCCGTTCGAGGGCGGCGTCCTCGCCGCGCGAGCGACGCTGGAGCGTTACGTCCCCGCAGGCGGCTGACCGAGCGCCGGGGCGCCGGCCTCGCCCCGGACAGGCCGGTCCCGGCTTCACCGGAAAATGGAAGCCGTTCGTCGAAGAAAACCAGACCGGCGAAAAGGCGCATCAGGCGAAATCTACCGGCGACGCGTCCAGCTCGGGCTTCGCCGCCGGCTGGAGGCGCGACTAGAATGAAAGCCGACCCCACTCCGGTCTCGGATGGCGCACGCGGTTCGCGTTCGCCAATGCGTTCCCCGGGCGTGGGCCGGCGCGAAGCCGTCAGCCTTGCTCCAGCCCACGATATTCGCCGCTCCCGAAAGGACTCAACCGTCAGGGCGAACTCAGAGCCGAATAAAGTTGGTGGCAATGTTGATGACGATGCGGGGTCCTTTTCAGGCGCGGCGTTTTCCATCGGGAATTATACCCCGCGCCGCCGGCGCCTCGAGGCGGCTTCGATCGGGGTCCGGTCAGACCATCGGACCACGCGTCCATCCATGTCCGCAGCCCAGGCGGCGGCGCCGGGAAAGGCGGCAAGGATGGCGCGAATCTTCTCACGCGGCGCGACATAGAGCGCCGTGGAGAGCGCGTCGGCGACGACGGCTGACGGCGCGTGCGCGGTGAGCCACGCCCAATGACGGGCCGGCCGGCCCGTCCGCGGGTCGAACAGGTGATGGTCGCCATTATGGGCAAAGACCATTCCCGACGCCGCCGAGGTCGCCAGGGCGCCGCCCGCGAGCCGGATCGCATCGCGCTTGTTCGGCAGGTCGACTTTCCAAAAGCCCTGCTTCGGCGTCCCGATGGCGCGCATTTCTCCCAGATCGACGAACACGCGGTCGAAGCCGCGCCGTTTGAGGATTTCCACGCCGCGATCGGTCACATAGCCTTGCGCCACGCCGTTGAGGGTCACGCGCCGATGATCGCGCAAGTCGATCCTGTCGGCGTCGAACATTATTCCGTCGAATCCCACTTTCAGGCGCGCCGCGTCGAAATCCGGTCCGTATGGCGCCGCGCGGTCGAGGTTTCGCTTGTACCAGCCGATAAAAAAATCCCAGAGCGGCTGGACGGTCGGGTCGAACAGGCCGCCGCTTGCCTTGTGGACTCGGGCGCAGAGGTCGAGAACCGACAGGAAATCCAGGGAGGGCGAGACAAGCCGCCCCTCGGCGTTGAGGCGCGAAATCTCGGAATCGGCGCGCGAAAGACTGAAAATCCGCTCAAGCCGCTCGATCTCCGCCATGATTTCGGCGACCGCCGCTTCAGGCGCCGCCGCGCCCCGTCCGGCGAAAAGCAGCCGGACCTGCGCGCCCATCGCCGCGCCGCGCCATTCGCGCGTCGCCGTCGTCGCGCCTCCGCCGAAACAGGTCGCCCCCGCTCCGAGAGCGAAAAGAGTGAGCACGCGCCGCCGCGTCGGTTTGGCTTCAACCATCGCCCGCCTCCTTTTGGCTCGCGGCCATCGCCTCCAGCGCCTGGCGCCGCGCCTCGCGTCCTGCGAGCCCCTTGCAGACCTTGGGGTCGTGGTACATCGATTGGCAGTTCAGGCAGTAGATGCATTCGTTCGGGCTGATGACCCCCAGCGGATTGATCGCCTGCACCGGGCATTTGACCGCGCATTGCCGGCATTCGCGCCCGCATTGCGGCCGCCGTTTCAGCCAGTCGAAAATATGCATCCGCGCCGGCAGGGCGAGGGCGCCGCCCAGCGGACAGAGATAACGGCAATAGGCCCGGCGCACGAACAGGCCGGCGGCGAGCGTGACGACGGCGTAAAGCACGAAGGGCCACGGACGCATGAAATGCAAAGCGATCACCGTCTTGAAGGGTTCGGCCTCGGCCGCGCGGAAAGCGTCGTCCATGCTGTTGAGCGAAATGGCGAGAATAGCAAGAAAAACCAGATACTTGATCATTCCAAGGCGTTCGTGGACGCCCCAGGGCGGCTCCCATTGCCTCACGCCCAGACGCCGCGCGGCCTCATTCAGAAGCTCCTGCAAGGCGCCGAAGGGGCAGAGCCAGCCGCAGAACACGCCACGTCCCCAGAACAGCATGGCAAGCGCGACGAAGCTCCACAGGATGAAAATCATCGGATCGAGGAGGAACAGCTCCCATTTGAATTCGCCGCGCACGGCGTGCACGAAAGTGACGACCTGCACCACCGACAATTGGGCCTTGGCGTAAAGGCCGAGAAAGATCAGCGTCAAACCGAGAAAGATGATGCGCGTCCACCGGTACAGGAGGAGATGTTGGACGAACCGGTCCTGAAACAGCAATATGCCGAACAGCGCCGCGAGCATGGCCACCAGCGCGACGATCTCGGCGGCGCGGGCTCGCCAGATTTGCATCCACAACTCGGATTCGCCGGGCGTCGGCGGGGCGACATAAGAGGCGGGAAGCCTCCCGTCGAGGAAGAAGGTCGCGCTTTGCTCCTGGCCGTCTGGCGTGTGGCGCGTCAGCATCAGGGCGATGCGGAAGGGCCGCGTGGGATCGAAGCCCGAGGCGGCGGGCAGGATGAACAGCGCCTTTTCGCGCAGATCCGGCGCGTCGGGCGTCGCCAGTTCGTCGAGGTCGCGATGCATCGCCTTGGTCAGGCGAATCGTCCTGCCGCCCTGGGCGATCGCCACATGCTCGAAAACGCCCGAGCTTCGCCAGTTCCCGCCGAGAATCGACAGAAGTCCACGCGAGCCGACGAACAGGATATTGTCCTCGGGCCCGATGTTTCCCGAAAGCGAATCGAAGATGCGCCGGCCAAACAGATTGCGTCCGATTCCGGCCGGCGTCGCAAGCGCCGCATAGGCTTCGATGAGCAACTGGCCAGGCTCCTCGGCGCGCGCGCCCACGGAGTCGGCGAATTCCTTTTCCAGGACGCGGCGCTCAAAAATCGCGCCCTGCTTTTCCAGCGCGCGCCAATCCGCGGGCTCGAACTTCTCGCGCAGGATTTTGCCGCCGCCGAGTTCGCCGACCGCGCGCGCCACCACCCGCGCGCCGCGCACGACGGCGTCGCGAAAGACGCTGCTCGACACCGTCGCTCCCGCCAGAATGGGAACGCGGCCCTTCGCCCCGGAAATGGCGATATGCGACAAATCCCTGATGTCGAGCCCACGCAGGCTCGCCACGAAATCGTCGAGCTGTTTCTTGGAAATGCCGATGATCAGGATCGGCTCGTCCTGCCGGATCAATCTGGCGGCGACGACTTTCAAATCGGCGTCGAGCGCAACGTAAATATCGACCGGCTGTCCCGAATAGCCGACCGAATGAATGAGCGTCCAGGTCGAAAAGGCCCAGCCCAACGGCGCGCCGTTGGCGCGCGCCTCGACAAAGGAGGCGCCGTCCTTCCGTCGCGCCTCGACGTCAACGGAAACGCCTTGGCGCGCAAAGGCCGACCGTGCGAACGCCTCCAGCTCCTGCGCCGCCGCGACGCGCGCGCATCCCAGCGCCATCACGCACAGGATCATGATCCTGAGGTAAATTCTCCGCGCCATCGCCTCTCCGCCACAGCCCCTCGGCCTGCATCCTATCACCACATCCGCTGGGCAAGAGCCTTGACTTCGGTTAGAAGTGGCAAAGCTCCCTAACCAAAGTCAAGGTAGGCCTTGACGCGATAAACTAACGATGCCGGGAACGCCGATGGGAGGAAACGCAATGCTGAGGACACGCGGGAAAATAATGCGCTTTGCGCCGCTGGGAGCGGCTTTGATTCTGGCGTCGGGTGTTTGGAGCGCGGCTTTGGCGCAGGAGGCGGCGCCCCAGGTCAAGGGTCACGAGATCGGAAAAGTTCCGCCCTATGTTCCGAGCATGACCGAAATGCCCAAGACCGAGCAGGCGGGTCAGAAGCCGGGGTCGCCGCAGCTTACGCCGGAGGAATTCGCCGCAGCCAACAAGATTTTCTTCGAGCGCTGCGCCGGCTGCCACGGCGTGCTGCGCAAGGGCGCGACCGGCAAGCCGCTCACCACCGACATCACCAAGAAGCTCGGCTATGAATTTCTGCGCGACTTCATCAATTACGGCTCGCCCGCCGGAATGCCGAACTGGGGCACGTCGGGACAATTGACGCCCCAGCAGATCGATCTCATGGCCCGTTATCTCCTCAACGAGCCGGCGACCCCGCCGGAATTCGGCATGAAGGACATGATGGCGACGTGGAAGGTCATCGTGCCGGTCGATCAGCGGCCGACGAAAAAGATGAACGACTTCGACCTTGACAACATCTTCTCCGTCACCTTGCGCGACGCCGGCGAAGTGGCGCTCATCGACGGCAATTCCAAGAAGATCGTCACGCGGCTGAAAACCGGCTACGCCGTGCATATTTCACGCATGTCGGATTCCGGTCGCTATATCTATGTCATTGGCCGCGACGCCAAGGTCAGCCTGATCGATCTCTGGGCGCCGACGCCAAATGTCGTCGCGGAAGTCAAGGTCGGCGCCGAGGCGCGTTCGGTGGACGTGTCCAAATATAAGGGCTACGAGGACAAATATGCGATCGCTGGCGACTATTGGCCGCCGCAATTCGTCATCATGGACGGGCCGACCCTCAAGCCTTTGCGGATCGTTTCGACCCGCGGCATGTCTGAGGACGAGCAGGAGTATATCCCCGAGTCGCGCGTCGCCGCGATCTTCGCCTCGCAATATGCGCCGGAATGGTATCTGAATCTCAAGGAGCGCGGCGTCGTCCTCGCGGTCGATTATTCCGACCTGAAAAATCTCAAATTGCGCGAAATCTACGCCGAGCGCTTCCTGCATGACGGCGGCTTCGACCGCACCGGGCGCTATCTTTTCTCGGCGGCCAACGCCCGCAACGCCATCGCCATCACCGACACCAAGACTGACAAGCTCGTCACGGTGATCAAATCGGGCGGCGCCACCCCCCATCCAGGGCGCGGCGCCAATATCATCCATCCAAAATATGGACCTGTATGGGTGACCGGGCATCTCGGCGACGAGACCATTTCCTTCATCGGAACCGACCCGGTCCACCACCCCAAGGAAGCCTTCAAGGTCGTCCAGACTGTGCAGGGCCAGGGTGGCGGCGATCTATTCGTGAAGTCGCATCCGGGCTCGAAGCACCTTTACGTCGATACTCCGCTCAATCCGGAAGCATCGATCGCGTCCACAGTCGCGGTGTTCGACATTGCCGACCTCGCGCAGGACAAGCCGCAGTACAAGGTTCTGCCGATCGGCGAATGGTCCGGAATATCTGAAGGTATGCGTCGCATCGTTCAGCCGGAGTTCAACAAGGCTGGCGACGAAGTCTGGTTCTCGGTTTGGAACGCCAAATCGCAGCAATCGGCGATCGTCGTCGTCGACGACAAGACCTTGAAACTCAAGGCGGTCATTAAGGATGCGGCGCTGATCACGCCGACGGGCAAGTTCAACACCAACAACACCCGCAAGGACGTCTATTGACCTTGACGGCGGCGGAGGGCGCCTCGCCCCCCGCCGCGACGCCGTTTCCGGGAGCAGCGAATGGCCAAGGGCGCGGCCCTTCTGACGATGATCGCCCTGCTCCCGCCGGCCTGTGCTGCGGCCCAACAGCCGCGAGACAAGCTCGTTTCGCTGGTGCGTCAGGACTGCGGTTCGTGCCATGGCCTCACGCTCAAGGGCGGACTGGGACCAGCGCTCCTGCCGCCGAATCTCGCCGGCAAGAGCGTCGAGGGGCTGGCCGCGATCATTCTCGACGGCGTCCCCGGCACGCCCATGCCGCCGTGGCGCGGCGAATTGAGTCCCGAGGACGCGCGCTGGATCGCGCAAGAGCTGAAGGAGGGCTTTCCGCAGTGAAACGCAGGGCCTTTCTGGGGGCGGGCCTGGCGGCCGGCGCCCTGTTCGCCTCCAATGCGGGCGGGCGCGCGGAAGAGCCGGCGCCGCGGGCGACCGGCTGTCTCGGTCTGATCGTCGAGCGCGCCTCGGGCTCGGTCCTTCTCATCGACAATGTCCGGCGCGCTGCGCTCGGCCGCATCGAAGGTCTTGGCGACCTTTCGCACGCGACCGCCGTCTTCTCCCCCTGCGAGCGCTATGCCTATGTCTTCGGCCGCGACGGCGGCCTGACTAAGCTGGACCTGCTCGAAAGCCGCATCGAAAAGCGCGTCTTGCAGTCGGGCAATTCCATCGGCGGCGCCATTTCCGACGACGGCCGGCTGATCGCGGTCGCCAATTACACGCCCGGCGGCGTCAACATTTTTGACGCCGACGCCCTGGCGCAAGCCGCTTCCATCCCCGCGCTCGGCGCCGACGGCAAAGCCTCGAAAACCGTCGGCATCGTGCCGCTGCCGGGCCGGCGCTTCATTTTCTCGCTCTATGACGCGGGCGAAATCTGGATCGCCGATTTCGGCGACGGCGCGACCCCGAAGCTGACCAAATTCGCAAATGCGGGCCGTCTGCCTTACGACGGCAACGTCACCTCCGACGCACGGCATTACCTCGCCGGCCTGTTCGGCGAGGACGGCTTCGCTCACATCGATTTGTGGGCGCCGGAACTCAAATGCGAGCGCGTGGCCCAGAATTATTTCGGCGGCCAGCAGCGCTTGCCGGTCTATAAAATGCCGCATCTGGAAGGCTGGGGCCAATCGGCCGGCGAACTTCTGCTGCCGGCCTGCGGCGCCCATGAGGTCCTGGCCATCGACCTCCAGACCATGGCTTTGAAAAAGCGCATCCCGACCCATGGCCAGCCGGTCTTTTGCGTCGCGCGGCCGGACGGGCGCGAGGTCTGGGTCAATTTCGCCCATCCGCTCAACGACATCGTGCAGATCATCGACGTCCCGACGCTGGACGTCGTCCATTCCTTCGCGCCCGGTCCCGGCGTGATGCATCTAGAATTCACGCCGCGCGGCAATGAAATCTGGATTTCCGCGCGCGACGCCGACCGCGTCGTGGTGATGGACGTGCGGCGGCGGGAAAAGATCGCGGAAATTCCGGCGCAGAAACCGTCCGGCATTCTCTTCGCGTCCCGCGCGCACCGGCTGGGGGGCTGACATGCTGTCGGAAGGGGATCGCCGCCTGATTGACGGATTCCAGCGCGATTTCCCGCTGGAGCCCGAACCGTTCCGCTCCGTCGCCGACAAGCTCGGACTCGAGGAATCCGCCGTGCTGGCGAGCCTGATCGGCTTACGCGAAGCCGGGGTCGTTTCGCGCCTCGGCGCAGTGCTGCGCCCCAACTGCGCCGGCGCTTCGACGCTTGCGGCCATGGCCGCGCCGGCCCACAAGCTGGAGGCGATCGCCGAAGCCATCAACGCCGAGCCGGGCGTCAATCACAATTACGAGCGCGAACATGCGCTCAATCTCTGGTTCGTCATCACCGGCGCCAGTCGCGCCGCGATCGCCGCCAGCCTCGCGCGCATCCATGCCCGCGTCGGTCTTGAGGTGCTGGATTTTCCGCTGCTGCGCGCTTTTCACATCGATTTGGGGTTTCCGATCTTCACGATCGGCGAGGGCGCGAAAAAAGTCGCGCGCGTCGCCAGTCCGCCGCCGCCCGACGCTGACGATATCCGGCTACTGACAGCGATCGAAGACGGACTGCCGTTGTGCCCGCGCCCTTACCAGCAGGTCGCGACCCGTCTGGGCTGGGACGAGCAGGACGTCATCGCCCGCCTGCGGCGCCTGATCGCCGACGGCGCTGTCGCGCGCTTCGGTCTGGTAGTGCGCCATCACGTTCTGGGCTATCGCGCCAACGCCATGGTCGTCTGGGACGTCGACGACGGCGTCGTGCCGGACGTCGGCGCCCGTCTCGCTGCGGCGCCGGGCGTGACGCTCTGCTATGAGCGGCCGCGGCGCCCGCCGATCTGGCGCTACAATCTCTATTCCATGGTCCATGGACGTGACCACGAACAGGTCCGCTCCGACATAGCCGCGCTCGCGGAAAACGTCGGCGCGGCGAGCCGCGGCCATGAAATCCTGTTCTCGCGCCGCTGCTTCCGTCAGCGCGGGGCGAAGCTTTCCGCCGCCTGAGACTCTGCATGTTCGACGACATCGACCGAAGGATCATCAATCATTGGCAGGGCGGCTTTCCCCTGGTCGCGCGGCCTTTCGCCGCTGTCGCCTCCGACGCCGGGATTTCCGAGGACGAGGCGATTCTCCGCATCCGCCGCTTGCGCGAAGAGGGCGTGCTGACCCGCTTCGGTCCGCTTTTCAACGCCGATGCGCTGGGCGGCGCCTTCTGCCTCTGCGCCATGGCCGTGCCGGCGCAGCAATGGGAGGCGACGCTCGCAGTCGTCAATGCGCGCGTCGAAGTCGCGCATAATTACGAGCGCGATCATCGCCTCAACATGTGGTTCGTGCTGGCGACCGAAAGGCCCGGAACAATCGAAAAGGTCTGCGCCGAGATCGAGCAGGCGACCGGCCTGCGCGTCTTCGCCTTTCCCAAACTGCGCGAATTTTTCGTCGATTTCCGGGTGAGCGCATGAAGACGATCGACGAGATCGACCGAGCCTTGATCTGCGCGACGCAGGCTGGATTGCCGTTCGATCGGCAGCCATATGCGCGGGTCGGCGAAGGCGTCGGGTTGAGCGAGACGGAGGTGATCGAGCGTTTCTCGCGCATGATCGACAAAGGAATCGTCCGCCGCATCGGCCTCGTGCCCAATCATTTCCGCCTTGGTCTCAACGCCAATGGCATGACCGTCTGGGATGTCGCCGACGAGCAGGCGGAGCGCCTCGGCGCCTGGGTCGGCGCGCTCGATTTCGTCAGTCATTGTTATCTGCGACCGCGCGCTCTGCCTGATTGGCCCTACAATCTCTTCGCCATGGCCCATGGCGCGACGCACGACGAGGTCCGGGACAAAGCGCGCCGCATCGCCGATCTGCTCGGACCCGCCTGCCGCGGCTCGGACATTCTGTTCTCGACACGCATCCTCAAGAAAACCGGCCTGCGCCTCGCGGAGTGATCCATGTTTCGCCTCACCCAAATGCTGCGCGAACTGAAAGACCCGACGCCCGTCCGGCCGCGCCGCGATCCGCCCGGTCCGGTGGTGATCTGGAACCTGATCCGGCGCTGCAACCTCAAATGCAAACATTGCTATTCGGTCTCGGCCGATGTCGATTTTCCCGGCGAACTGACGACGCAGGAAATCTTTGCGGTGATGGACGACCTGAAAGATTTTGGCGTCCCGGCGCTGATTCTTTCGGGCGGCGAGCCCTTGCTGCGGCCCGATATTTTCGACATTTCCCGCCGCGCCAAGCAAAAAGGCTTTTACACCGCGCTGTCGAGCAACGGGGCCTTGATCGACGCGGACAAGGCCGATCGCATCGTCGATATCGGCTATGATTATGTCGGGATCAGTCTCGACGGCATCGGCGCGACCAACGACCGCTTTCGCGGCCTCGCCGGAGCCTACGACGCGGCGCTTTCGGGCGTGCGCGCCTGCGTCGCGCGCGCCGCGAAAGTCGGCTTGCGCTTCACCATGACTCTCGACAACTGGCGCGAATTGCCGCGCCTGATCGAACTCGCCAAAGCCGAGGGCGTGAAGAAATTCTATCTCTCGCATCTGGTCTATGCCGGGCGCGGCAACAAGAATCGCGGCGACGACGCCAATTGGCGGGTGACCCGCGACATGATGGATTTTGTGATCGACGCCGCCTGGGCGGCGTTGGAGCACGGCGAGGAACTGGATTTCGTCACCGGCAACAACGATGCCGACGGTGTCTGGCTCTATTTCTGGATTCGGCGCCATTTCCCGGAACGAGCCGAACATATGCGCGCAAAGCTGGCGCAATGGGGCGGCAATTCGTCCGGCGTCAATGTCGCCAATATCGACAATCTCGGCGAGGTCCACCCCGACACGATGTGGCAGGATTATCCGGTCGGCAATGTCCGCGCCCGGCCATTCTCGCAGATCTGGTCCGATGTCTCCGACCCGATCATGGCCGGTTTGAAGCGCCGCCCGCGAAAAATTTCGGGGCGCTGCGGCGCTTGCGCCTTTTTCGACATTTGCGGCGGCAATACGCGCGTGCGGGCGCTGAAGCTGAGCGGCGACGCTTTCGCCGAGGACCCGGCCTGCTATCTCACCGACGCCGAAATCGGCGCGCCCGAAGCCGAGCGCCTGGCTCCGCGGCCCTTCCGGGGAATGAAACATGAAGCTTTGCGCCGCTAGCCTCGCTCTGGCGCTGGGCGCCGCCGCCGCCCACGCCGCGCCGGACGCCGCGGCGCTCTATCAGGTCCATTGCGCCTCCTGTCACGGGAGCGACCGTTTCGGCGCCGTCGGCCCAGCGCTGCTGCCCGAAAATCTCGGACGGCTGGGCAAGGCTGGCGCGCAAGCCGTCATCCGCGATGGCCGCGCCGGCACGAAAATGCAGGGTTTCAAGGCGGCGCTCGACGACGAGTCGATCAAGGCGCTGGCGGCTTATGTCACCTCCCCGCCGGCGACGGCGCCGCTGTGGGGCAGGGCGCAGATTGAGGCCTCGCGCGTGCTGACGCCCGAGCCTCCGGCCGCGAAGCCCGTCTATTCGGCCGATCCCCTCAATCTCTTCGTCGTGGTCGAGGGTGGCGACCATCATGTCTCCATCGTCGATGGCGACCGTTTCACGCCGATCGACCGTTTCGCCAGCCGTTTCGCCTTGCACGGCGGGCCGAAATTCACGCCGGACGGTCGTTATGTCTTTTTCTCGTCGCGCGACGGATGGGTGACGAAATTCGATCTCTGGACGCTGAAAGTCACCGCGGAGATCCGCGCCGGGCTCAACAGCCGCAACATCGCGCTGTCCAAGGATGGCCGCCATGTCGCGGTCGCCAATTACCTGCCGGACACGCTGGTGATTTTGTCCACGGCCGATTTGAGCGTGGAAAAAATCTTCGACGTCGCCGACCGCAACGGCAAGGCCTCGCGCGTCTCGGCGGTCTATCAGGCGCCGCCGCGAAACTCCTTCATCGCCGCCTTGAAAGACGCGCCCGAGATCTGGGAGATTTCCTGCGATCCCAATGCGCCGCCGGTCTATCCCGGATTTGTCCATAGCTACGAATCGGGGATGAAGGAGGCATTGGGGTCGACGGGTGGCTTGTTCGCGCTGCGCCGGATCGAAATCTCCAGTCCACTGGACGACTTCTTCTTCGATCCCTCTTATCGTTATGTGCTCGGCGCCCATCGCGACGGCGACAAGGCAGTCGTGGTTCACCTCGATATCGGGGCGGAAATCGCGACGATCCCGCTGCCGGGCATGCCGCATCTGGGCTCCGGCATTTCCTGGATGCGCGACGGCCGTGTGGTGATGGCGACGCCGCATCTGAAAGACGGCAAGATCAGCGTCATCGACACGACGGACTGGAGGCTCATCGCCGAAATTCCCACGCCTGGACCGGGCTATTTCCTGCGCAGCCATGACAATACGCCCTATGCCTGGGCCGATTCGTCGCTGTCGCCGCAACACCGGGACGAGATTTCCATCATCGACAAGCAGAGCCTCAAAGTCGTGCGCACGCTCAAGCCCGCGCCCGGAAAAATGACGGCCCATGTCGAATTCGATCGCTCCGGCAAACATGCGCTGGTCAGCGTGATGGAAAAGGATGGCGCGGTGATTGTCTATGACGCGGCAACCTTGCAGGAGATCAAGCGCCTGCCGATGTCGAAGCCGATCGGCAAATATAACGTCTATAACAAGATCACGTTTTCGCAGGGCACCAGCCACTGAGCCGGCGGGTCAATCGTCGCGCGTCGCGCGCGCGGCGAACTCCGTCAGTCGGGCGATGTCCTTCATGCGGACATTGTCGCGAGCGACGGTGACGCCGAGTTCGCGCAGGCGCGCCAGCGCCCGCGAAAAACTTTCCGGCTGCATGCCCAGACGATTGGCGATCAGGGCCTTGTCATAGGGCAGGGCGATTTCAGCCGGGCCGGACTCGGCCGAAACCTGGCCGAGAAGAAAATCGGCGATCCGTTGCGGCGCCGATTGCGCCTTCAACTGCTCGATCTGTTCGACGAGCTGCTTGAGGTGAACGAAGGCCGCGGCCAGCATGTCCAGCGCGAGTTGGGGCTGCTTGAGAATGGCCTGGCGGAGGCCGGCGCCCTCGACCCGCAGGATGCGCGCCGGGGTGACCACTTCGGCCGAGGCCGGATAGCGCCCGCCGAGGAACATCGCGGCTTCGGCGAAGGTCTCTCCGGCGGTGAAGGTGGAAACGACGATCTCCCGGCCGTCCTCGCGTTCGCGGAACAGCTTCACCCAGCCTTCGCGGATGAAGAAGAAGGCGTCGGCCGGATCGCCCTGCTGGAAGATGCGCTCGCCGCGTTCGTAATGGCGCGGGACGCGGCTCCCGATCAGGGATGCGGTGATCTCGCTTCCCATTGCCTGAAACAAGGGCGCGCGGCTCAGGATGGTCCAGTCGTCGGTCGTCATTGTCATGTTTGGTCTTCGGCAAGGCGCTGGACGACGCCAACGTCACGAAAATGGCGTGAAACCGCACTCAAATCCTTGTCCGAGCGCACGGTTCCCAACATTTCGCCAAAAGAGGAAAACTATCCGACGATATTGCGGAAAATGGCCGGCAAGGCAATGGCGAGTTTTTCCGGACGGGACACTATGGCGAAGCCCGCCGGTCCGAACAGATGCGGCAGGTAGAATCGCGCTTGCGCGTCGATGGCGACGCAGAACACCGCCTGCCCGCGCCGGCGGGCCTCCATCGCCGCGCGGCGGGTGTCCTCGATCCCGAAACGGCCTTCATAATGATCGAGATCGTTGGGCTTGCCGTCGGTGATGACCAGCAGGAGCTTTTTTGCGTTCGGGCGTTCGGCGAGCCGGAACGAGACATGGCGCAAAGCCGCGCCGAGCCGGGTATAGAAACCGGGCTTCAGCGCCGCGATGCGCGAATCCACTTTTTTGCCGAAGGACTCCTCAAAACTCTTGCACACGTCGACGAAGACGCGCTCCTTGCGCAGCGACGAGAAGGCATAGAGCCCGACGTCGTCGCCGCAGGCCTCAAGCCCATGCGCCAAGGCGATCAGCGCCTCGCGCGCGACGGCGATGACCGGGCGGCCTTCGACGGCGCTTTCGGTCGAGCGCGAACAATCGAACAATACGGCCACGGCCAGGTCGCGTTCCTCGTTGCGGGCGTCGCGATAGAGCCGCTCGCTCGCCTCGCCGCCGGCGCGGCGGTCGGAAACGGCGCGCACGCAGGCGTCAAGGTCGATTTCACCGCCTTCCATCTGGCGGGACAGCCATTTGCGGCGTGGCCGCAACGCCTCGAAGCGCCGGCGCACCGTCTCGATCCGGCGTCGCGCCGCTGCGTCGAGCTTCAGGCCGTCCGCCGATTCGGGGGCGACATTCTCCAGCACCCGCGCCTGATCCGGGATCAAGGCGGCCCGCTTCCAGTCCCATTCGGGATAGATGAACTTGCCGGAGAGTTTTTCACGGTCGCCGTCCTCCGGCGACAGGTCGAGATCGAATTTCAGCCGGGTCTTGGGTTTCTTGTGATGCTGCGCGAGGTCGATCCGATCCATGTCGGACGCCGCCTTGCGCGCGTTTTCCTCGTCGTCGTCATCGACGTCGCGGTTGAGGTTGAGGAAATCGCCGAACGATAGGATCGCCTCGAAACGGTAGAGAATGAACGAATCCTTGCGCTCGGCGCGGTCGCTTTTCTGGCGGCGGGCCCTCATCGTCTGTTCCGCCCCGTCGCTCGCGCCTTTGCCCGGTTCGGGCGCCTCATCGCCGCGCCGCGGGCTTGCGCTTGACGAGGGCGACCGCTCGCCCCACAGCAGCACCGGGCGAAAGGCCTTGTAGCCGGGGGGCGCGGCGAGCGTGGCGAAGAACTCGGCTTCTCCGGCAAGGGCGCGTTGCAGGGATGTGTCGATGCGCAGCGGCGCCCGCGCGAGGCGGTCGAGAATCCAGTCCTCGATTTCCTTTTCGATCGGCGGTCCTTTGAAGGCGGGTCGCGCGGCAAGGGTCGCCGCATAAAGCGCGTCGCGGATCGGCGCGAGGCCAGGGAAAAGGACGAGCGCGCGTTCGCTGTCGGCCTGCGCCTGCCGCAGGCGACTCACGTCACGGCGCAAGGGATCGCCGGAAGCCTCTTCCGTCGGCTTGGCCACGACAGCCAAAGCCGCGAGCCAGAGATAAAGCTTGCGGTTAAGCTCCGCGTCGGGGAAATGATCGATTTTTTGCGGCAGGAACAAGGTCGAACCGTCGAAGCGCGCCGCTTTCACGCGCTCCGAGTCGCGGGCGAGGCGTCGGCGCCACGAGCGGCGGTGCGTGGACATTTCCTCGCCGGCGGCCTTGATCTCGACGCCCGGCGCGCCGCCGAGGCCGCGGAACAGCACGCCCAGGGCGCCCTTGATCGCCGTCAGTTCGACCGCCGCTTCGGGAAAGGTCGGCTCGGCGTCGAGCTTTTCGGCCAGGCGGTCCCACAAGCCGCCGACCGCCTCTTCCGGCTCCCAGAATTTGGTGGCGATGAGCGCGCGCCAGAGCGACATTTTTAGCCGAGCGTCACTTGCACGAGATCGAGCAGGCCCTTTTTCACGTCCAGATCGTCGGTGAGCGGCTCGATGACGGCGGATTCGATCGCCTCGCTGCGCTTCATGCCGTCGGCGATGAGATTGGCGCAGGCGACCAGCAGGCGGGTCGAGGCGCCTTCTTCGAGATCCTGGCCCTTCAGGGCGCGCAAGCGGCCAGCCAGACGAACCAGGGTCTTGCAGGATTCGGCGTCGAGCCCGCTCTCGCGCGCGACAATGGCCGCTTCCGCCTCCGGATGAGGATAGTCGAAGGACAGAGCGACGAAACGCTGACGCGTCGAGGGCTTGAGGGTTTTCAGCACCGACTGGTAGCCGGGATTGTAGGAGATCACCAACATGAAATCGTCGGGCGCATGCAACGTCTCGCCGGTGCGGTCGAGCGGCAGGATGCGGCGGTCGTCGGTGAGCGGATGCAGCACCACGGTCACGTCCTTGCGAGCTTCGACGACTTCGTCGAGATAGCAGATTCCGCCGCGCCGCACCGCGCGGGTGAGGGGGCCGTCGGTCCAGACGGTCTCGTTGTTCTTGATGAGATAGCGGCCGGTGAGATCAGCGGCGGTGAGATCGTCGTGGCAAGCGATCGTGTCCAGCTCCAGCCCGAGCCGCGCCGCCATATGGGCGACGAAACGCGTCTTGCCGCAGCCGGTCGGGCCTTTCAACAGGACCGGGAGGCGCCGCCGGTAGGCGGCCTCGAAAATCTCGCATTCCCGGCCAAGAGGCTGATAGAAGGGCGGCTGCATGACGATTGTCTCGTTTTTCACGGCTTGCAAGGTCATTGCAATCCTCCTCCGTCGCGCGGCCGCGTGATCGTCAAAGGCCGGACAGACGCCTATGCTAAACAGCGGCGGCAGTCAGCTTTTTGCGCTTTGTCAAAGTCGCGGCGCAATTGAGGACAGGCTACGAAAAACAAGGCCCGCGCCGCTTTCGCCTCTCGGCTGAGCGCGCGGGTCCATCGTTGCCTGGCTCTCGATGCGCCGCGATCGTCAAACGCGGCGCAACGTCATGCTTTAAACCTCATTCCGCCGGGGCGCCGACCGCGTGGCCCGGTTCGATCGCCTCATGCTTGAGCGGAACGAGGATCGAGAAGATGAACAGGAAGGCGCCGACGGCCGTCGCGACGCCTGCGCCGAGACGCAGGTCGAAGAACAGGCCGAGCTGGTCGGCGGCGTCCATGAAGCTCAGTCCCATGACGCGGGTCAGATGGGTCTGCAGCACGCCGGCGAAGGTGAGCGCCACCGTCATGAACACCACGCCCGCCGACAGGATCCAGAAGCTGAGCATGTTCAGGACCTGGTTATAGGGGGCGCGATTGAACAGTTGCGGGAAGGCGTAGGTCATGATCGCCAGATTGACGCAGACATAGGCGCCATAGAAGGCCAGATGGCCGTGCGCCGCCGTCACCTGCGTGCCGTGCGTATAGAAGTTCACGCCGTGCAGGGTGTGCAGGAAACCCCACACGCCGGCGCCGAAAAAGGCCAGCACCGAACAGCCGAGCGACCACAGCATCGCCGCCTTGTTGGGATGGTCGCGGCGGCCCTTCCACACCATGCTGAAGGTGAACAGCATCATGCCGAAGAAGGGAACGACCTCGAGCGACGAGAAGATCGAGCCGATCCACTGCCAATAGCCCGGCGTTCCGATCCAGTAATAGTGATGGCCAGTGCCGAGAATTCCCGAGAAGAGCGCGGTCGCGACGATGACATAGAGCCATTTCTCGATCACCTCGCGGTCCACGCCCGTGAGCTTCAGCATCAGGAAGGCGAGAATCGAGGCCATCACCAGCTCCCACACGCCTTCCACCCAGAGATGGACGACATACCACCAGAACATCTTGTCTTCCGACAGGTTGCCCGGGTTGTAGAGCGAGAACAGGAAGAAGACGGCGACGCCCCACAGGCCGAGCAGCAGCACGTTGGTGATCGCCGTCTTGCGCCCCTGCAGCACGGTCATGCTGATGTTGAACAGGAAGATCAGGGCGGCCACGACAATGCCGAGCTTCACCCAAAGCGGCTGTTCGAGATAGGAGCGCGCTTCCGCCGCGTAAATGTGGAAGAGATAGCCGGCCACCGCCGCCAGCGCGCCGAGGAAAAAGATGGCGAATTGGACATAGGCGAGGGCCGGCGAATAGATCTCGCGCTCCGCCTCCTCGGGAATGAGATAATAGGCGGCCCCGAAGAAGCCGAGTATCAGCCAGACGACGAGGGCGTTGGTGTGGATCATGCGTACTTCATTGAAGGGCATGATTTCGACGGGAACGAGGTTCGGCGCGACATAGATGAGGCCGCCGATCAGTCCGAAGATCATCTGGACGGCGAAGATGAGCATGGCGCCAAGCCAATAGGTCTTGGCGATGCTTTGGCTGTGATATTGCATTAAATCCTCCGCATCGTTGGATCAGTTGGTCCTGGTCAGTTGGTTTTGGACGGCCGCGGCGGCCACCCTTGCAGATTGGCGCGCCCGGCCCAGTCGAGGAAATTGCCCAGATCGTCGAGCTGGGCGTCGCTCAAGTTGAACTGCGGCATCTGCCGACGCCCGGGGATGCCGGTCGGCTGCGCCTTCATCCAGGATTTGAACGTCTCGCGCGCGCCGGCGGGATCCTTTTCGACGCCCCAGCGCTTCATGACATCGCCCAGTTCGGGCGCGAAACGAGCGCCTTCGCCGTAAATGGTGTGGCAGTCAAAACAGGCGTGGCTTTCCCAGATGCGCTTGCCGCGCACCACGGAATCGGTGAGATGGGCCTCGTCGGTCCCCTTGGTCAGGATGTAGTGGCGGCTTTGCGCCGTCAGCCCGACGAAGATGACGAAGAAGAACAGCGACCCGCCGTAGAATATATTTCGGGCCGTGGATTTTGTGAGTACTTCGCTCATGCGGTCGTTCCCCGGAAGATGGACTGGCCGACGCTAGAATGAGGCGCGGCCGGACCCCTTAACAAAAGTCAACTGGCGCCTCGGCGGCGACGCATTCATTGCGGAGTCGCAAAGAACAGGAAGGAAGCGGAGACGAGCAGCAGGGTGAGCGCCGCGGCCGTTGTGAATCCGAACAGCGCGCCCGGCGCGGCGCGAAGCCCGAGATAGGTCCGCAGCACGAGATGCGCCTTGCACGCGGCCGCAGCCGCGACGACGCCAATCATCGCCGCGCCGAGCCTTGAGGCGTGGACGACGTCGGAGGCAAAGGCCAAGGTCAGCGACAGCGCCATCAGCAAGGCCCAGACGATCAGGATTTCGCGCGGCTTCGCCATGGCTCACCTCAGGAGATAAAAGCTGGGAAACACCAGAATCCAGACCAGATCAACCATGTGCCAGAACGCGGTTCCGGTCTCGATATTGTCAGGCGAGTCGAAATGCGCCACCAGTAGCAGGATGACGAGGCCAAGCACGACATGAAGGGCGTGGAAGCCGGTGACGAGGAAATAAAGGGTGAAGAAGGGACTCGAATCGAGATCGTGTCCGGCGGCGAGTTCGACGCCATATTCGCGCGCCTTGACGACGAGAAAAACAACGCCGAGCGACCCGGCGAGGCCAAGCCAGAAGCGCGCCGCCGCGCGCCGGCTTTCATGCGCGGCGACATTGGCCAGCGCCGCGAACAGACCGCTGGTCAGCAGCACGGCGGTGTTGATCAGGCCGGCGAGGCGGCTCAACTGGTCCTGATCGGCGGCGAAACCCGCCGGATCGCGGGCGCGGGCGCCGGCGTAGCCGATCAGCGCCCCCCCGAAAACCGCAAGCTCGGAGCCGATCAGAACCCACATCAGCGGATTGCCGGGCAAAGCCGAGAGCGGCCCCCAGTCGTCCTTGGCGTTCACGCGGGCTTGAACTTCGGTCATCCGTTTTCTCCGTGGCGTCCCAGTTGGCGCGCCACGGCTCAGAAGACGTTGTCGCGCCGCAAAGACGGCGGCCTTGCCTTCACGAGGACGGGTCGTCGATCAGCGGATCGGGTTTGGCGAGGTTTTCCAGCGCGACGGGGTCGCCGATCTCGATCCGGGCGCCTTTGACCTTGACGCCGAAACGCGCCAGAGTGGCGAAATTGCGCGAGAGATTTTCGGGGGCCATGCCCAACTGGGCCGCCAGCACTTTCTTGTCGAAGGGGATGACGATTCGATGCGTCGAGCCGGTTTCGCTGTCGCGCCGCGTCAGCCAGTTGGCGAGCCTTTCCAGGCCGGTCCGCAGTTTCTGGTTTTTCAGGTCCTTGGTGGCGGCGCGATAGGCGGTCGCGAGCTCCACGGCGATGCGCGCCGCGAAGGCTGCGTCTTCGAGCAGCGCCTTGCGCACCGAAGCGGCCGGCAGCATCAGGATGCGCGCCGGCTGGATGACGCGCGCCGATTTGAGATGGGGACGGTCGAGCACGACGGCCGCCGCGATGAAGACATTGGGCGGACCGATGACTTCGATCGTGGTTTCGCGATCGCGATAACGGGAATAGAGTTCGACGCCGCCGCTGACTACGACATGAAGGAAATCGGGTAGTTCGCCTTCCTTTGCGAGGTCGATCCCCTCGGGGAATTTATGCAGGAAGGCGCCCTCCAGAAGCATCGCGACCGTCTCGGGCCGGCAGCCTGAAAAAATCTGCAGACGCGAGGCCTCGTCATAATGCTCCCGAGACAGCATGGTCGCTCCTCCCGCGGATAGGGGTCATCAAAGGCGGCGCCGATTTGATCTCCGCACCCTTCATACAAGGCTGATTCAATTTGCTGTTTGACTTTTGTCAAATAAATCCTTGTTTCTTCGCGCGCAGCCGAATTCCTTGATCATTGTCAAAGAGTCTTCGAAGCATTGGGGGTCAATTCCCGCGCCGGAAGCCACAATAACAAGGATGGCGCCAATCATGTCCGACGCTTCGATCGATCGCGGCGCGCAGCAGCGCGCGCTCTGGCTCTCGACCATCGCTTTCACCGCATGTTTCGCGGTATGGATGATTTTCGCCATCATCGGCATTCAGATCAAAAGAGATCTCGGCCTCAGCGAAACGGAGTTTGGCTTGCTGGCGGGGACGCCGGTGCTCACCGGATCGCTGACCCGGCTCGTTCTTGGCGTCTGGACCGACCAATATGGCGGGCGGCGCGTTTTCACGATCGTGATGCTCGCGGCGGCTGTGGCGACCTATCTGCTCACCTATGCGCAGACCTATCCGCAATTCCTGCTCGCCGCGCTCGGGGTCGGGATTTCCGGCGGCTCCTTCGCGGTCGGCGTCGCCTATGTCTCGCGCTGGTTCACGCCGGCCAAACAGGGGCTGGCGCTCGGCGTTTTCGGCGCCGGCAATGTCGGCGCGGCGGTCACCAAATTCGCCGCGCCCTTCGTCATGGTGGCGATGGGCTGGAAAGGCGTCGCCTATATCTGGGCCGCGGGACTGGCGATCATGGCGGTCGTCTTCTTCCTGGGGACCAAGGACGATCCGGTGGTGGCGCAGCGCCGCCTCAGGCATGAAAAGCCGACCGGCTTCTGGGCGGAAATGGCGCCGCTGAAGAATGTCCAGGTGTGGCGCTTCTCGCTCTATTATTTCTATGTCTTCGGCGGCTTTGTCGCGCTTTCTCTGTGGCTGCCCCATTATCTCATCAAGGTCTATCACGTCGATATCGAAACAGCCGGCATGACCGCAGCGATGTTCTCGATACCCGCCAGCCTGTTCCGCGTCTATGGCGGCCATCTCTCCGACCGCTACGGCGCGCGGACGGTCATGTACTGGATGTTCTTGGTCTCCGTCGTGGCGACCTTCGTCCTGTCCTATCCCTCGACCGATTACGTCGTCCATACCGCCCAGGGCGACAAGGCCTTCCATCTCGCCATGGGCCTGCCGGGCTTCATCGTCACCATCTTCGTCCTCGGCTTCTTCATGGCGCTGGGCAAGGCGGCGGTCTACAAGCACATTCCCGTCTATTACCCGGACAATGTCGGCGCGGTGGGCGGCCTCGTCGGCCTGATCGGCGGGCTCGGCGGCTTCGTCCTGCCCATCGCCTTCGGCGTGGCGTTCGACCTCACCGGCTTGTGGACCAGCTGCTTCATGCTGATGTTCGTCATCGTGGTCGTTTCGCTGACCTGGATGCACTTCGCCATTCGCTACATGGAAAGAAGCGCGGTCGCGGCGACGCTCGAAAAGCTGCCCGAACTGCCCGAGATGGAGGAAATCCACAAGCCGGGGCTCGTCCCCCCGGCTTCCGGCGCCATGATCGAAGACTGGCGTCCGGAGGACAAGACTTTCTGGGAGAAAACCGGCAGAGCCATCGCCCATCGCAATCTCTGGATTTCGATCCCGGCGCTGCTTCTGTCCTTCGCGATCTGGCAGGTCTGGTCGGTCGTGGTCGCCAAACTGCCTCTGGTCGGCTTCAAATTCACCACCGACCAGTTGTTCTGGCTGGCGGCGCTTCCCGGCCTTTCGGGCGCGACCCTGCGCATCTTCTACAGTTTCATGGTCCCGATCTTCGGCGGCCGGCTGTGGACGACGCTCGCCACCTGGTCGCTGATCATCCCGGCGATCGGCATCGGCTATGCCGTGCAGAGCCCCGACACGCCTTACGTCGTTCTGCTGATCCTCGCCTTGCTGTGTGGCTTCGGCGGCGGCAATTTCGCCTCCTCCATGGCCAATATTTCCTTCTTCTTCCCCAAGGCGGAAAAGGGCCATGCGCTGGCGATGAACGCGGGCCTGGGCAATCTCGGCGTCAGCGTCGTGCAGTTCGTGGCGCCGCTGATCATCGCCTATGGCGTGTTCGGTCCGCTCGGCGGCGCGCCGCAGATGGTCGGCGCGGCCGACAAGGCCACGCAGGTCTGGCTGCAGAACGCATCCTTCATCTTCGTGCCCTTCATCGTGGTTTCCGCTTTCGCCGCCTGGTTCGGCATGAACGACATCGCCTCGGCCAAGGCCTCCTTCGCCGAGCAGTCGGTGATCTTCACCCGACGTCACAACTGGATCATGTGCGTGCTCTACACGGGCACCTTCGGCTCGTTCATTGGCTTTGCGGCGGGCTTCCCGCTGCTCGGCAAGATCCTGTTTCCGCACGAAAACGTGCTGGCCTACGCCTTCCTCGGCCCGCTGGTCGGCGCGCTGGCGCGCTCGGGCACAGGCTGGATCTCCGACCGCTGGGGCGGCGGCCGGGTGACGCTTAGCGTTTTCGTGGGCATGATGGTCGGCGTCGCCGCCGTGCTCTATTTCGTCGCCGCCAAGGACCAGCCCGGCGCCTTCTGGGGTTTCTTCGCCAGCTTCCTGTTCCTGTTCCTGATGACCGGAATCGGCAACGCCTCCACCTTCCAGATGATTCCCAACATCATGCGCAAGGAGATCGCGCGGCTGGAGCCTCATCTCGATCCGACGGCGCGTCTGCGGCAGGCGGAGAAGGAATCGGCGGCGATCACCGGCTTCACCTCTGCGATCGCGGCCTATGGCGCCTTCTTCATCCCGAAATCCTACGGCACCGCCATCGCGCTGACCGGCGGCGTGTCGGCGGCCTTGTGGGCCTTCCTGGTCTTCTACGCGATCTGCGCGGGCGTGACCTGGGCGGTCTACACCCGCAGGGGCGGATTGCTCCATGACGTCGAGCGCCGCGCGACGCCCGCCGCCACACCTGCCGAATAATCCAAACCGGAGTTCAGGCCATGAGCCATTTCCTCGACCGACTGACCTTTTTCCGCAGGGCGCAACAGTCCTTCGCGAATGGTCACGGCGTCATGACCAGTGAGGACCGCCGCTGGGAGGACGGTTATCGCAAGCGCTGGCAGCACGACAAGATCGTGCGCTCGACCCATGGCGCGAACTGCACCGGCTCCTGCTCATGGAAGATCTACGTCAAGGGCGGCATCGTCACCTGGGAGACGCAGCAGACCGACTATCCGCGCACGCGGCCCGAACTGCCCAATCATGAGCCGCGCGGCTGCCCGCGCGGGGCGAGCTACAGCTGGTACCTCTATTCCGGCAACCGCACGAAATATCCGCTTGTCCGCTCCGCTCTGGTCAAGCTCTATCGCGAAGCGCGTAAAACCATGAAGCCGGTCGCCGCCTGGGCGTCGATCGTCGAGAACCCCGCCAAGCGCGAGGCCTATACGACGAAGCGAGGCCATGGCGGGTTCATCCGCGCAAGCTGGGACGAGGTCAACGAGATCATCGCCGCTGCCAACGCCCATACGATCAAGGCGCACGGCCCCGACCGCGTGGCCGGATTCTCGCCGATCCCGGCGATGTCGATGATCTCCTTTGCCGCCGGCACGCGCTATCTGTCGCTGCTGGGCGGCGTGTGCCTGTCCTTCTACGACTGGTATTGCGACCTGCCGCCGTCCTCGCCGCAGACCTGGGGCGAGCAGACCGACGTGCCGGAATCCGCTGACTGGTACAACGCCGGCTTCCTGATCCTGTGGGGCTCCAACGTGCCCCAGACCCGCACGCCCGACGCGCATTTCTACACCGAGGCGCGCTATCGCGGCGCCAAGAGCGCGGTGATCAGCCCGGACTATTCCGAGGCCTCGAAATTCGCCGACATCTGGCTTTCGGTGAAACAGGGCACGGATTCCGCTCTGGCCCTGGCGATGGGCCACGTGATCCTGAAGCAGTTCCATGTCGACCGGCAGGTCGATTATTTCATGGATTACGTCAAACGCTACACGGACATGCCGATGCTGGTGAGACTGGTTCGGCAGGATGGAAAACTCATTCCCGATCGTTTTCTTCGCGCCAGCGATCTCGACGGCGGCCTCGGCGAGAGCAACAACCCGGAATGGAAGACCCTGGCGTTCGACGCGGCGAGCGGCGAACTGGTGGCGCCGCGCGGCTCGGTCGGCTTCCGCTGGGGCGAGAAGGGCAAGTGGAACCTCGAAGCAAAAAAATCGGACGGCGCGCCGGTCGATCTTCTGCTGTCCCTGAAAGAGCGCGACCATGAACTGGTCGATGTCGCCTTCCCCTATTTCGGCAATATCGCGCACGACCATTTCACCCATTCCGACCATTCCAGCGTCCTGAATCGCCGGCTTCCGGCGACGAAGGTGAAGACGACGGACGGCGAAGTCCTGGTCGCCTCGGTCTATGACCTGTTCCTCGCCAATTACGGCGTCGATCGCGGATTCGGCGGCGAGAATGTCGCCAAGAATTTCGACGAGGATGTTCCTTACACTCCAGCCTGGGCGGAGAAGATCACTGGCGTCTCGCGCGACCAGATTATCCAGGTCGCGCATGAATTCGCCCTCAACGCCGAAAAGACCAAGGGCCGTTCGATGGTCATCATCGGCGCGGCGATGAACCATTGGTATCACAGCGATATGAACTATCGCGGCGTGATCAACATGCTGGTGATGTGCGGCTGCGTCGGCCAGTCCGGCGGCGGCTGGGCGCATTATGTCGGACAGGAAAAGCTGCGCCCGCAGGCCGGCTGGGCGCCGGTGGCCTTCGCGCTCGACTGGGGTCGCCCCCCGCGCCACCAGAACGGCACGTCGTTCTTTTACGCCCACACCGATCAATGGCGTTACGAAACCGTGGAGCCCAGGGAGCTTCTGTCGCCCACCGCGCCCGCCGGTCCGTGGGATGGGGCGCTGATCGACTATAATGTCCGCGCCGAGCGCATGGGTTGGCTGCCCTCCGCGCCGCAGCTCGAACAGAACCCGCTGACCATCGCGGGCTTGGCCGCCGAAAAGGGGCTCGAGCCCAAGGATTATGTCGCGCAGGCGCTGGTTTCCGGCGAGCTGAAAATGTCCTGCGAGGATCCGGACAATCCGAAAAACTGGCCGCGCAATCTGTTCGTCTGGCGGTCCAACCTGCTCGGCTCGTCGGGCAAGGGTCACGAATATTTCCTGAAACACCTGCTCGGGACATCGCATGGCGTCCTGGGCAAGAATCTCGGCGAGGAGGGGCGCGCAAAGCCGAAGGAGGTCGCCTGGCGTGAGCAGGGTCCCGAAGGAAAGCTCGACCTGCTGGTCACGCTCGATTTCCGCATGTCCACCACGGCGGTCTATTCCGACATCGTGCTGCCCGCCGCCACCTGGTATGAGAAGGACGACCTCAACACCTCCGACATGCACCCCTTCATCCATCCGCTCGGCGCGGCGGTCGATCCGATCTGGGAATCCCGCTCGGATTGGGAGATCTACAAGGGCATCGCCAAGGCCTTTTCGGCGGTCGCGCCGGAGGTGCTCGGCGTCGAGAAGGACGTCGTCCTGACGCCGATGCAGCACGATTCGCCGGCGGAGATCGCGCAGGCCCTCGACGTCAAGGAATGGAAGAAGGGCGAAACGCCAGCGATCCCGGGCAAGACCATGCCGGCGGTGACCGTGGTCGAGCGCGATTACCCGCATGTCTACCAGCGATTCACCTCGCTGGGACCGCTGATGGAAAAGGTCGGCAATGGCGTGAAGGGCATCGCCTGGGACACCAAGCATGAGGTCGCGGCGCTCCGGGCGCTCAATGGCGCGGTGACCGACGAGGGCCCGACCAAGGGCCTGGCGAAAATGCTGACGGCGCTGGATGCGGCGGAAGCCGTTTTGATGATGGCGCCGGAAACGAACGGTGAAGTGGCGGTGAAGTCCTGGGCGGATTTATCGAAAACCACTGGCCTCGATCACACCCATCTGGCCCTGCCGAAAGAGGATGAGAAAATTCGCTTCCGCGACATCGTCGCGCAGCCGAGAAAGATCATTTCCGCGCCGACCTGGTCGGGACTGGAAAGCGAGCATGTCTGCTACAACGCCGGCTACACTAATGTCCACGAACTGATCCCGTGGCGCACGCTGACCGGACGCCAGCAGCTCTATCAGGACCATCTGTGGATGCGCGCCTTCGGCGAGGGTCTGTGCGTCTATCGCCCGCCGATCGACACCCGCACCGTGAAGCCGGTGATCGACAAGCACCCGAATGGCGAAAAGCAGGTGGTGCTGAATTTCATCACGCCGCACCAGAAATGGGGCATCCACTCGACCTATACCGACAATCTGCTGATGCTGACGCTGTCGCGCGGCGGGCCGATCGTCTGGATCAGCGAGCCGGACGCCAAAGCGGCGGGGATCGTCGATAACGACTGGATCGAAGCCTATAATTCCAATGGCGCCTTGACCGCCCGCGCCGTCGTGTCGCAGCGCGTGAAACAGGGCATGTGCCTGATGTATCACGCGCAGGAGAAGATCGTGAATGTTCCCGGCTCTGAGACGACCGGGCGGCGCGGCGGCATCCATAATTCGGTGACCCGCGTGGTGCCCAAGCCGACCCACATGATCGGCGGCTATGCCCAGCAGGCCTATGGCCTCAATTATTACGGCACGATCGGCACCAACCGCGACGAATTCGTGATCGTGAGAAAAGTCAAGAAGATCGACTGGCTGGAGCAACCCTTCGACCACGGAAAGCGAAAGACTCGCGGTCCCCTGACCACCGCGGCGGAATAGGAGCGAGAGACATGAAAATCCGCGCGCAAATCGCGATGGTGCTCAACCTCGACAAATGCATCGGCTGCCACACCTGTTCGATTACCTGCAAGAACGTGTGGACCAGCCGCGAGGGCGTCGAATACGCCTGGTTCAACAATGTCGAGACCAAGCCGGGCATAGGCTATCCCCGCGACTGGGAAAACCAGAAGCGCTGGAACGGCGGCTGGCGGCGCAAGGCCGATGGCGGCATCGAACCGAAGATCGGCTCCAAATGGCGGATCCTGGCGAAGATTTTCGCCAACCCCGACCTGCCGGAAATCGACGATTACTACGAGCCCTTCACCTTCGATTACGAGCACCTGCGCACGGCGCCCGAACTCGAAGCCTTCCCCACCGCCCGGCCACGCTCGCTGATCACCGGCGAGCGGATGGAGAAAATCGTGAACGGCCCCAACTGGGAAGAGATTCTCGGCGGCGAATTCTCCAAGCGCTCGGCGGATTACAATTTCGAGGGCGTGCAGAAGGAGATGTACGGCCAGTTCGAAAACACCTTCATGATGTATCTGCCGCGCCTGTGCGAGCACTGCCTCAATCCGGCCTGTTCGGCGTCCTGCCCCTCCGGCGCGATCTACAAGCGCGAGGAGGACGGCGTGGTCCTGATCGACCAGGACAAGTGCCGCGGCTGGCGCATGTGCGTTTCCGCCTGCCCTTACAAGAAGATCTATTACAACTGGGCAAGCGGCAAATCGGAAAAGTGCATCCTGTGCTATCCGCGTCTCGAAGCCGGCATGCCGACCGTCTGTTCGGAAACCTGCGTCGGCCGCATCCGCTATCTCGGCGTCGTGCTCTATGACGCCGACCGCATCGAGGCCGCCGCCAGCGTGAAGGACGAGAAGAAGCTCTATAGCTCGCAGCTCGAAATCTTCCTCGATCCCAACGACCCGAAAGTAATCGCACAGGCGCGCGCCGACGGCGTGCCGGAGCCCTGGCTCGAAGCGGCGAGAAAATCGCCGGTGTGGAAAATGGCGATGGAGTGGAAGGTCGCCTTCCCGCTCCATCCCGAATATCGCACCCTGCCGATGGTCTGGTACATTCCGCCGCTCTCGCCGATCCAGGCGGCGGCGGAGGCCGGCAAGATGGGTATGGACGGCGCCATGCCGGATGTCCGGTCTTTGCGCATCCCGCTGCGCTATCTCGCCAATCTGCTGACGGCGGGCGACGAGGCGCCGGTGGCTATCGGTCTCGAACGCATGCTCGCCATGCGCGCTTATATGCGCGGAAAAAACATCGACGGCGTGATCGACGAGGCCGTCGCCTCCAAGGTCGGCCTGACGGGGCTGCAGATCGAGGAAATGTACAAGACCATGGCGATCGCCAATTACGAGGACCGTTTCGTCATTCCGACCACCCATCGCGAATGGGCGGAGGACGCCTATGACCTGAAAGGCTCCTGCGGCTTCACCTTCGGCAACGGCTGTTCCGAAGGCGAGACGCCGAGCCTCTTCGGCGGCAACAGGACGCCGGCGATCCGCAAGTCGGAGGAGGTGGGCTGATGCGCGTCTTCCGCGCCCTATCCGCGCTCCTGTCCTATCCGACGGAGGATTTCGTCGCCGCGCTGGACGAAATCGGCGAAGCCATCGCCAGCGACCGCCTCGTTCCGGCGCGCGAGCGCGCGGCCTTGCTCGATCTCGTTCACGATCTGCGCGGCCACGACCTTTATGACCTGCAGGAGCGCTATGTCCTGCTGTTCGACCGCACGCGCTCGCTGTCGCTGCACTTGTTCGAGCATGTCCATGGCGAAAGCCGCGATCGTGGACAGGCCATGGTCGATCTGCGCGCGCTTTACGAAGCCAAGGGCCTTGTCGGCGCGGAGAACGAACTCCCGGATTACACGCCGCTGTTCCTGGAGTTCCTCTCGACGCTCGACCCCGCCGAGGCTTTGCCTCTGCTGGGCGAACCGACCCATGTCTTCACGGCCCTGGCCGAACGCCTGCACAAGCGCCAGTCGCCCTATGAAGCCGTGTTCCGCGCGCTTGTTGCGATCGTCAGGGTTCAGCCCGACGAAGCGCTTCTGGCGATTCTTCGCGCGGAGCCCGACCCCGAGCCAGACGACCTCGAAGCTCTTGATGAAGCCTATGAAGACGCGCCGGTCGATTTCGGCGCGCCCGCCGACGCCTGCGGGCGCGACGGACTGGCCGCCAAGCTGCGTCAGGCCCGCCGCCCGGCGCCGGGCGTCGTCCAGAGCGACAAGCCGCCCACCGCCTTCACTTTTTCTCCATCCCCTCAAGCCCCGGAGGCCGATCGCCATGGGTGACTTCGCCAATCACATGCTGTTCGGCTGGTATCCCTATCTTTGCCTGACGGTGTTCCTGCTCGGCAGCGCCATCCGCTTCGACCGCGAGCAATACAGCTGGCGTTCGGGATCTTCCCAGCTTCTGCGCCGCAAGCAATTGCTGTGGGGCTCCAACCTGTTCCACGTTGGCATTCTGATCATCTTCGTGGGTCATTTCTTTGGCCTGCTGACGCCGATCGTCGTGTTCGAGACCCTCGGCATTCCGCATGAGGCCAAGCAATTGCTGGCGATGGTCGTCGGCGGGGTCGCGGGCCTGATGTGTCTTGCCGGGCTCTTGCTGCTCCTGCATCGGCGGCTCACCGACGCGCGCATCCGCAACACCTCGTCGTTCAGCGACATTGCGATCCTGTATATCCTGCTGGCGCAACTGCTGCTCGGCCTCTCCACCATTTTCGTCTCGGCCCAGCATCTGGACGGCGGCGAAATGGTGAAATTCATGACCTGGGCGCAAGGCGTGCTGACCCTGCGAAGCGACAATTGGCGCATCGTCGAGGATGTCAGCCCGATCTTCAAAATGCATCTCACGCTCGGAATGACCATCTTTCTGATCTTCCCCTTCACCCGCCTCGTCCACATCTGGTCAGCGCCGGTCTGGTATCTCGGGCGGCAGGGCTATCAGGTCGTGCGCACCCGCAAGTCGATCGCCCCGGCGGAGTAAAAGCCATGAACGCCTGCTCGATCAGATCTCCGGACGCCTTTCCCGCGCGGAAGGAGATCAGCGTCAACGGCGTGGTCCTGCCTTATGCGGCCGTCGCCGCCGAGGCTCAGAACCATGCCGCCGCTTCTCCGGCCGAGGCCTTCGCCGAAGCCGCGCAAGCTTTGGTCGTGCGCGAATTGCTGCTGCAGGAGGCGAAAAGGCGGGGCCTGACGCCTGAGCCGGTACAGGATTCCGCGGCCCGTCGCGAGACGGACGAGGACGCCCTGATCCGCGCCCTCGTCGCGGCGGAGGTTCCGCAAGACGAACCCGACGAGGAAAGCTGCCGACGCTATTTCGACAACAACCGCCGGCGCTTTCGCTCCGCCGACATCTACGAGGCCGCGCATATCCTGATCGCCGCGACGCCCGAGACCGAGGCGGCGGCCCTACGCGCCACGCGCGAAATTATCGCCCGGCTCAAGGACGATCCTTCCGGCTTCGCCGACGCGGCGCGCGCCTGTTCCGCCTGCCCGTCGCGGGAAAGCGGCGGCAATCTCGGCCAGATCACGCGTGGCCAGATGATCGAGGAATTCGAAAGCGCGCTCTTCGCCATGGCGCCGGGCGAGATGTCCCGCGAGCCCTTGCGCAGCCGCCACGGCTTTCATATCATCCGGCTCGATCGCAGGATCGAGGGACGAGAGCAGCCTTTCGAGGCCGCGCGGGCGCGCATCGCGTCCTTCCTGTCCGAGACGCGCGAACGGCAGGCGATCGCGGGCTTCATCGCCCATCTGGCGCGGCAGGCCGATATCCGCGGGATCTCCTTGTCGGCCTCGAGCCGGGGAGCCTGACCTTGACGTTGACCATCGAGACATCGGCCATGCGGCAGCAGCCGGAATTCGTGGATTTCGATCCGCTCGCCCGTCCCCTGACGGCGCTGGTCTATGACGAGAATTTCGCCATCGGCGGGGTTCTGCGGGCGATCGCGGAAAACGCCCGCGACGCCGGCCTGCGGCTGGGCGGCGTCATCGAAAAGGCAGGCCCGCCTCCGGCGCCAGGCCGCAAATGCGACATGCTGCTCGAAGACCTCGCCGGCGGCGAAATCATCAAGATTTCGGAAAGCCGGGGCGCGCATGCGCGCGGCTGCCGGCTCGATCTCGACGGCCTGACCCGCGCCTGCGCCCTGGTTCTGTCGCGGCTGGAAAACTGCGACCTCATCCTGCTCAACAAATTCGGCAAGACCGAAGCCGAAGGCGGCGGCTTCCGCTGCATCATGTCGGACGCTCTCGCCCTGGAAATTCCTGTCGTCATCGGCGTGCCGCGCCGCAATCTCGCCGCCTGGCGCGAATTCGCGGGCGAACTGTCGTTCGAGCGCGACTTCGCCGGCGCCTGAGCAGCATCTTCCATAGCTTTTCGCGCGAAGGCGCCGGCGGTCGCCTTCATGCCAGAAGGAAACACATCGCCGACCATGTCGCCATGACCATCGACGAGATCGATTTCGCCCAGCTTTATCGCGACCACATGGCGGCCGCGGGCGGTCGGCGCAAACCGCCGGAAGAATGGGACCGCCGGGCGGCTTATTACACGGACAGGTTCGGCGCGGCGCCGGCGTCCTATGCCGCGAAATTCATCGAACTGACGCCGCACGGCGATTGCGGGACGCTGCTCGACGTGGGGTGCGGGCCGGGCTTGATCGCGCTGGCGCTGGCCCCGCGCATGACCGAGGTTTGGGGTCTGGATTACAGTCCGGCCATGCTGGCGCGGATGGAGGCCAATGCGGCGGCGGCGGGCCTGCGGAATGTCTCAGGCGTTTTGCGGTCCTGGGAAGACGACTGGTCCGATGTTCCGGCCTGCGACCTCGTCGTCGCCTCGCGTTCGACGGCGGTGATGGATCTCGACGTGGCGCTGAAAAAGCTCGACGCCAAGGCGCGCCGGCGGGTCTGCCTGACCAGTCCAGTCGGCGGCCGTTTCATTCCGCCGGAGATTTTCGAGGCGCTTGGCCGCTCGCCGCCGCCGCCCCGGCCGGCGCCGCCCGATTATATCTACGTCGTCAACCTGCTCCATCGCATGGGGCGCCTGCCGAAAGTCAATTTCATCGCCAACGCCAGCCAAGCCTCCGCGCCGCTCGAGAGCGACGCCCTGATCAGCGCCTTGTCCTTTTCACTGGGCGAATTGTCTGGAGAGGAGAAACGCCGGCTGACGGCCTGGCGCGAGACCTTGCCCGAAGAACAGTGGCGGTTTCGCGGCGGCCCAAGCCATTGGGCCTTCATCTCGTGGGAGACGTGAAAGGCGCCTCTTGGGGACGAGCGACGGCGGGGCTTTCCGGGAGGCCGCCGCCTGACGCCGGTCAGAACTTGTAGGTGAGCGCCATATTGGCCTGAAGCGCGCGGGCGCCCTGCGGGCCGTTGAGGTTCTGGTAGACGGGCAGGCCGACTTCCAGAGCCAGATTGGCCTTGGGAACATTGAAATATTGGCCCCCGATCACCATGCCGCCGAAGATCGAAACCCATTGGCCGCCATAAAACAGCGGATTGGCCCCTTGGGCGAAGCCGACGATCGCGGGGTCGAAGCCGCCGATGCGGCCCTGGGTCATGCCGTCAAGGCGCAATGTGGTTTCCAGACCGGGTAGCCAAGTATAGCCACCCCAGCCGGTGATGTCGTTCAAAGCGCCATAGCGCCAGCCCGCGGATGTGTTGTCCATGGGAAAGTTGCCGCGATAGGCCAGACCCCATGACCACTGGTTGAGCACGCCGGAATAGGCGACGCCCGGCATGACGTCGAATGTTCCCCAACCGGGCTGCATGCCATAGAAGGCGCGGCCGTAGCTGTACACGCCCTTTGGAACGAACAAGGTCTGGTTGGCCGTCGTGTCGCCGGTCGGCAGCAAGAAGCCCAGGTTGAGATTGAGCTGGTTCATATTGTCGTGATAGACGCGCCAGACGCCGGCGAGCAGCGTGTCGCCGATGCCCTCCGTATGGCCGGTGCTCGTGCCATAGAGCGCGCTGGGACCCGTGCCCGGATGGAACGTGTCCATGTTGACCCATTTTTCCCAGTAGGTCGTCGCGACGACGAGAGTGACGTCCTTGGTCACGCCATAGGCCGCGCTGACGCTCTGGCCGAAAAATTCGAAATTGTCCGGAACCATGCGCAACAGCCCGTAATGGCCCGGCGCCGGCGGCAGATGGCTCGAATGGACGTTCTGAATGATATATTGCGGGTTGGTCAAATTTGTGCCGATCATATTGCCGGCGAGCCGCGTCCAGAACGGGGCGTAGGAAACCGCCCACTGGCCCTGATTGAGCAGGCCGACGCCGAAAACGCCGAGCGGCGCTGGAGCCTGCGGCGCGAGCGAAACCACCGGTTCGGGAGCGGAATACCCCGGGCTGGGCACGTCGCCGGCCCGCGCCGCGGAAAGATTGGCGACAAAGGCAAGGGCCGTCGCGGCGAGCAAAGCGGCTTTCCTGCCGGAAGCCGCTCGAGTGGTCTTCTTGTCCTTCAACATTTCTTGGGCTCCGACAGTTCGCTGCGCCGCAAGGCGGGCTCCCCCTGGACAGAGGCGATTCGACAGAAATCCAGCCTATGGCTCGGCGCGACACACGCCAAGAAATAGGGGATCGCCGGTCCCATTCCTTAACCGAAATCAAGCGACATGTGTCGTTTATGTGACAGTCGGTCGGAAAGCGACAACGGTTATCTATTCAAAGACGTGGATGAAAGGATGCTCGTGGACTCCGCGCCTGTGGCCGCCGCTCTCGCAGACGGCCCATCGGGCCTTCCCATCGTCCTTGCGCCGGTGTCCGAGGTCGGACATGATGGTCGCCTGCTTGCCTTGCTCCCTCGACTTGAACCGCGCCCGTGGTGGCGTCGTCGTCCGGGGCGAACAGGCGGCGTCAACCGAAGGACATCGCATGGCGCGGCTCGACCGCTCTCTGATCGCCGGCGTGCCGGCCTTTGCCAACCTGGGCGCCGAGGCTCTCGACGACATCCTGTCGCGCGCGCAGATCATGCGCTTGCTCAAGGGCGAGGCGGTTTTCCGTCAAGGCGAGCCGGCCGAAAGGTTCTTCCTGCTGCTGCATGGCCGGCTGCGCGTCACGCGGATCAACGCGGAAGGCGCGCAGATCCTGGTCCGCTTCATCGCGCCGAACGACATGTTCGGCGTCGCCATGGCGATCGGCGCGGCGACCTATCCCGGCACGGCGACCGCGGCGGTCGAATCTCTGGCCCTGTCCTGGCCCAACGCCGCCTGGGCCGAACTGATCGCCGCCTATCCGAGCCTCGCGGTCAAAGCGATGCAATCGCTCGGGGCGCGTTTGCAGGACACGCAGGACCGCGTGCTTGACCTCGCCACGCAGAATGTCGAACAGCGCATCGCCGGAGCGGTGCTTAAACTGGCGCGCCAGGCCGGCCGCAAGACCGGGGAGGGGGTTTTGATCGACTTTCCGTTGTCGCGGCAGGACCTCGCCGAAATGACCGGCGCGACGCTGCACACCGTCAGCCGGACGCTCAGCGCCTGGCAGACGAAAGGCCTCGTCGATTGCGGCCGCCAAAAGGTCGTCGTGCGCGACGAACAGGGTCTGTCGGCGATCGCGGCGGGGGGAAGATAGGCCGCCGACGGCTCAGTTTTTCGCGGGAGCGAGGATTTTGAGGCGTTTGATCGTATAAGTCCGGCCGGTCACGTCGAATTCGACCGAGTCCCCTTTCTTCGCCTGGCCGATCAGCGACGGCGGATCGACGGCGAAGGGCATTTCCATCGCCGGCATCAATCCCGCGATCGGCCTGTGGCGGATGGTGAGCGATCCCGCCGCCGCGTCCACGCCGGTGACGACGCCCGAGCCGTGAAATAGCTGCTCCGCTTCGGCGCGCGCGCTCCCCGCCACAGCGAGGAGGAGGCCGGACATCGCGGCGCCGGCCAGATCACGGCGGCGGATTTGCAAGGCTTTCGTCTTCATTTCACGATCTTTCCTCTTGCGGCAAGGCGGCAAATCCCCAAAACGGGGTCGAAAGGCTGGCGGGCGCGCCCATCATCAGCGGCCAACGCGCCGGAACAGGATGTTGTTCTCGGTGTGAATATGTTCCTTGAGGTCGTCCGAAAGCTTGCGCAGTCCAGCGTAAAGCGCCCGCCATGACGCGCAGGCGCCGACCGGAGGCTCGAAATTGCCCGTCATCGCCGCCAGTTGCTCGAGAGTCGCGAAATGGATGTCGTGTTCCGCCTCCATCACCGAGATCGGCGCCGAAACCATCGGATGACCAGCGCGGATCATCGGGAAGAGCATGAGCTCCTCCTTCCGCATATGGGAATTGAGTTCGTCCGCCAGCGCGCTCACGAATTCCGTCAGGCCCTTTGGAACATCGGGATGTCCGGCGTGAACCTGCTCCACGCGCCGCGCCAGCTCGACGAGTTCAGGCAGTTCGCGACGGTGGGTCTCGTGGAAGCGCGACAGGATGAATTCGATGATGTCTTCCGGCTCGTCCGGCGCCGTCACCGGCTGTTGATCGAGGGCGGCAAGGCTGCGTTCGATTTCCGCAAGATTCAGGCCCCGCCTTTCGACCGCGCGCGCCAGACTTTCCTGGCCGCCACAACAATAATCGAGCTTGTACGAGCGGAACACCGCCGTCGCGCCGGGCAGGCGGGCTGCGATTTCGCCCAGAGGCGTTTCGGTCAGGGGCCAGGCGGACTGGTCGGGTTGCGTCATCGGCGCCTCATGCGAAGGGGAAGCAGGTTTGGGCATTATCCCGCACGGGGCGGCGCGAATCCTTGCGGATGGGCAAATTACGCTATTGTCGCGCGGCCGATCGAAGCCCGCGCGATGTCGCCCGCCGTCCAGACGCCGTCGCCGGAACTCTTCCGGGAAATCGGCTCGCCTCGAATTCCCGCCGGCGAATTTGACGATCGTCAAAGACCAAAGCCGCATTTCGGCAAAACTGTCGGCGGTCGATTTCGGGAGGTTTCAATGGATCGCCGCGCCGTTCTGCTGGGAGCATGCTCCTTGACCCTGGCTCTGATCGCGGCGTCGTCGGCGGAGGCCGAGATCTCCTATGGCGGAACCTTCATCCTGGTCGATCAGCAAGGGCGCGCCGTCACCGACGAAAACTTTCGCGGCAAATATATGCTGATCGCTTTCGGCTACACCCATTGCCCGGACATCTGTCCGACCCTGCTGGCGGACATGGCCAACGCCTTGACCCGCCTCGGCCCGCAAAGCGCGGAGATCACGCCGATCTTCGTCACCCTGGACCCGGCGCGCGACACGCCGAAAGTCATGGCGGATTACGTGTCCTCCTTCTCGCCGCGCATGGTCGGTCTGACCGGACCGGAGGAATATATCGCCAGCGCGGCGCAGAAATATCACATCAAATATGAGAAACATCCCGAGAAGAATGGGGATTATTCGATCGACCACACCGCCGCGATCTTCCTGATGGGCCGCGACGGGAAGTTCCTCGAACGGTTCGGCAGCGGGATGAAGACCGACGAAATGGTCGAGCGGATTCGAGCGCGGTTGAAGGCCGACACGCCGTGAACGCCTCGACCGACCGGACCTTCGGCTATGACGATGTCGCGCCCGAGGAGCGCCGCGCGCGCATCAGACGGGTCTTTGCCGGTGTGGCCGGACGCTATGACCTGATGAACGACCTGATGTCCTTCGGGATTCACCGGCTGTGGAAGCGCGCGCTGATCGCCGAGGCCGCCCCGAGATCGGGCGAAATCCTTGTCGATCTCGCCGGCGGCACCGGCGACGTCGCGGCCCAATTGGCCGGCCCGGATCGACGGACCATCGTCTGCGACCCCAGCCCCGAAATGATGGAATCGGGCCGGCGGCGCGGCCTGAGACGGGTGGACTGGATCGCGGGCGAGGCCGAGGCCCTGCCTTTCGCGGACGCGACCATCGATTGCCTCACCATTTCGTTTGGCATTCGCAACGTCACGCGGCTGCGCGACGCCCTGCGCGAAATCCACCGGGTCCTCAAGCCCGGCGGGCGTTTCCTGTGTCTCGAATTCTCGCGCCCGCAAGCCTGGCTCGCGCCCGCTTATGATCTTTTTTCCTTTCAGGTCATTCCGCGGCTCGGCGCGCTGATCGCGCGCCAGCCGGAAGCCTATGAATACCTGGTCGAATCGATCCGGCGCTTTCCCGATCAGCGCGAACTCGCGGATTTTTTCAGGGACGCGGGCTTCGCCTCGGTCAGCTGGCGCAACCTGTCCTTTGGCATCGCCTGCATCCACCGCGGCGTGAAAGGCTGAACTACTTTTCCGCCAGCAGCCGATCGAACAAGGCCGTGATGCGGCTGCTCTCCCAGTTGATCGGCCCCTCGATCCGCGTCGCGATCCGGCCCTGGCGATCCAGGATCAGCGCGCTGGGTATGCCGACAAAGCCGAGCCTTTTCGCCGCCCCGCGCGACGGATCGATGAATTTTTCGAGATGGCTGATATGCTGGTCGGCGTAAAAGCGGGAGACAGCCTCCATCCCGTGCGCGTCGATCGACACCGGGACGACTAAAAAGCCGCGGCTCCCCAGCTTTTCCTGCAAATGGTCGAAAAGGGGCATTTCCCTTTGGCAGGGCAGGCACCAGCTCGCCCAGAAATCGAGCAGCACGACCTTTCCGGCGAAGGCGCCGATCGTCGTCGCGCGGCCTTGCGCATCCTGGAATTCGATGTTCGGGGCCGGCTCGCGCTCCTGCGACGACGCGGGCGGGCTGAGAAGCGAGCACGCGGCAAGCGCCATTGCGGCGAGAAGGGCGCGTTTCATCGAGGCGCGGTCATAGGAGATCGCTCGACTTGAACCGCCAGAACCCAGCCGCTGCGGCGATCAGGCCGATCAACGCCGGGTAAAGGCAGGCCCAGACGAGATAGGCGTTCGCGCCGACCCGGTCGAGAATGGTGAAGGCGGCGGGCCCCAGAAGCACCAGTTGCGGATCGAACAAAGCCATCGCCGCGGTGCGGAAGACCTGCAGCGGATTGATCAGGCTGATCCCGATGATGACGTCCGGCGACATCCGCTCCTGCAGCATGAGGCCGAGCAGAAGCAGGTCGAGGAAGAGCACGAGAACGAGCCAGAGCATGAAGGCCGCGCTTTGCGCGACATCGGCGGAGCGCGCCAGCGTCGAGATCAGGAATCCCAGGCCGAGGAAACAGATCGACAGCGAGAGCAGCAGCGCCGAATAGATGAAAAAATGCTTCCAGGGGATGGGAAGCCCGCTCAGGGCGCCCCATGCGACCGCGCCGGCCATGGCGAGAAAGACGGGCGCGAAAATGGTGACGAAACGGCCGGCGAAGCGCCCCCAATACCAGGAGCCGACGGAGACCGGCAGCGACAGCATATATTCGAAGACGCCCGCCTCGCGGTCGCTGGCGACCGAGCGCACCGTCGAGATCAGGATGAAGATCGGCAGGATCGCCATGCTCAACTGGATATAGGTCATCAGCAGACGCGTCAGGCCGGTGAAGCCCATGACCTGGCTCTCGGTGAGCCCGAAGATCATCAGCAGCGCGACCAGCCCGCCAAAAACCACCGAATAGAGCAGGAACCAACGCGCCCGCAGGGATTCCGCCACGTCAAGCCGCGCGGTGAGCAGGAGATTGGTCATTTCGCTTGCTCCTTCCGCCCGCAATCGTGCTGTTTCAACGCCTGTTGGCGCATCGCCATGAAATCCACGGCGTCTTCCCGCGGCGCGGCGACGGCCGCGAAATTATAGTTCATCGGGCTCCGGCCGTGTCGATAGAAGGCGTTACGGGCTTCGAGCCAGGTCTTCCCGTCGTCGCTGTCCATCACCCAGATTTCCTTCGCGCCCTGAAGTCCCACGCCTTGCAGCTCCAGCCAGTTCACGGCGTCGCCGATGTCGTCGAACTTGTGCATCTTATTATCGGAGGCGCTTCGAACCTCCGCCGCATAGCGGGCCTCCGAGATGATCATCCCGCACATTTCGCAGGCGTCCCGGCCATATTTGATCTCGACCGGCCCTTTGTCCTTTTCACAGGCCGCCAGCGCAAGCAGGAGAAAAGCCGCCGGGGCGATGCGCCTAAACGTCGAGAGATGCGGCCGCATGCGGGGTCTCCATGGACTCGGCCTCGTCCAGCGAAGTGGAAAAGATCGAGCCGGAATAATGGGACAGGAGGCAGAGAAAACGCAGACGGTCCGGACCGGCCACCTCGCCGGACCAGACCCGTCCGCCGGCGTTGTTGGAAAAGCCCCATTGCGCGAGCGCCGCGGCGAAAGCCGGTTCGGCGAGCGACATTTCCACGCGGACCCGCATCATCGCGCTGTTCAGGCGGTCGTCGGCGAGATGCTGGTCGAAGGAAATCGCGCCACGATCCATCTCGATGACCCGGCTGACCAATGCGGCGACTTCGTCCACCCGGTGGCTCGACATGATCATCGTGTCGTGTCGCCGTTCGCCGAGGAGCCTGAAAAACTTCTGACGCGCCACGGGATCGAGATTGGCCGCCGGTTCGTCGAGAATGAGCAGGCTGGTGTCCCGTCCGAGCGCAATGGCGATCAGCAGCTTCTGCTTCTGTCCTCCGGACAGTTTCACGAAAGGCCGTCCCGATATTTCGGACAGATCGAGCCCGAGTTCGCCAGCCACCGCCCTCACGTGGCCGGTCTGCGCCGCGCTGACGCCGCAGGCGAAACCGACGAGGTCCGACACGGTCATTTTCAGCGGCGGCGGCAATTGCGGCACGAATCCGATCCGACGCAGAACGTCCGAGCGGCGCGCGCGCGGATCGAGCCCGAAGACGCGCACCTTTCCCTCGGCGACATATTCGCCGAGTAGGCAGCGGATCAGAGTGGTCTTGCCCGCGCCATTGGCGCCGATGAGCGCGACGCGCTCGCCCGGCTCAATCTTCAAGCGAAGCTTGTCGATGACGCGCGTCCGCCGAAAGGTCTTGGACAGTCCGTCGAGTTCGATCACCCCGCGCCCTTTCGCTCGTTTTTCACACGCTAGAAAATTCTTGTCGCCAGGTCGATGCCTTGGCGCAAACAGATTCGCGTTTCGAGCGGTCACAGAAGCTTGTTCAGGCCCTTGATGTCGAAAGTCAACGCCTTGGACGGACAGACCTCGACGCACATGCCGCAGCGGGTGCAGTCGGCGCCGATATTGATCCGCACGTCGTCGGCATAGCCGATCTTGGTCATTTCCAGCACATGGGGGACCATGCAGACGTCGCGGCATTTGCCCTCGTGCAGGCAGTTGGCGAGATCGTAGGTCACCGTCACCGGCGCGGTCGCGCCGACGAAGCCATAGGTCATGCCGATCGGACAGATGTAACGGCACCAGAACCGGCGCGAATAGAAGACCTCGATCAGCAGCAGGACGCCGACCCAGATCAAAGCCAGCGACGCGCCATAGGTGAAGGCGCGCGACAGGATGCCGACCGGCGAAATCACCTCGAAGACCGTATAGCCGGTGACCACGGCGAGCGCCGCGAAAACCACATAGAGCGCGGTGCGCAGACCGCGATGGAACTGATGGTCCTTCGCCAGCCCGCGCCGGGCGAGCCACAGGTGCAGCATTTCCGCCCATTCCCCCAGCAGGTGATAGGGGCAGGCCCAGGCGCAGAAACTCCGGCCGCCCACCAGCCACCAGATGAACACCACGGTCGATGTGCCGATGACCAGATTGATCACCACATGCTTGTAGGCCAGCATGACCTGAAGCGCGGAATTGACGTCGGCCATGTGGAAGCCGACGAAGCGCGAGGCAGTCAGAGCGCCTTCGACGAGTTGGATGTCCGCGCGATAGGACAGCACGAACAGCAGATTGATAACGACGATCGAGATCCAGCGCCAGTTGCGCCAGAAATGGCTGCGGTAATTTTCCTCTCGCTCCTCGGCGATCCGGCGCTTGCGGTCGGCCTTGCCTTCCTTGCTGTTTTGCCGCGCGAATTCCCTCTGCGCCGCAGGCGTCAGAAACGCGGGCTTGCGCGGCGCCCGTCCGAGCATCACTGCGAGATTGTCCAAGAGCCTGCCCATCTCACGCTCCCTGTTGCGCCGGCCAGACGGCGCGCGCGTCGACGACGATGGCGGCCGGCTCCGCCGGGCAGATCGTCTCGCAGAAGCCGCAGCCGACGCAGGATTGATGAACGACGGGAGTTCTGCGCTTGTCGCTCGCGTCGTCGGTCAGCTTTTCCAGGGTGATCGCGCCGTTGATCGGGCATTCGCGCACACAAAGATCGCAGAGTTCGAGATCGTAAGGATGCTCGGCCAGTTCGATCGGCTTCCAGCGGTTGACGGACATGTATCGGTGCAGGATGTTCGAATGTTCGCCGCGCGCGGCGCCCTTGAAGCCGCGGCCCTGGCGCGCCAGGCAGCGATCGGGTCCCGCAAGCCGCGCGACGCCCATCCGGACCTGCTCCTTGGCCGAAATGTCATGCGACAGCGCGCCGGTCGGGCAGGCCAGAACGCACTGCACGGCGTCGCAGGAGAAATCGCAGCCCTGTTTGCGCGCGTCGAGAAAAGGCGTGCCGATGCCATAACCCTCGTCGATATCGGCGAGATGGATGGCCTGGACCGGGCAGACCTGGACGCATTGCCCGCATTTGATGCAGGCGGCGAGGAATTCATGTTCGGCGATCGCCCCGGGCGGGCGCAGCCGTTCGCGCCAACGCCTGACGATGGGAATGAAACCCAGCATCGACAGCCCGGTGAAAACGCCCGCGGCGACGGCGGAGCGCAGCAGACGGCGGCGCTCCTCGCTCTTGAGCTTTTTCCCGTCGCGCTCGAACAATCGGTCGAAGAACGACATGTCTATCCTCCCGCCGCCTCGCTTCCGTCGCTGAAGGAATGCGTCGCCGGCTTGCTGTCGCGCAGGACGAGAACGGGCTTGGAGAATGGCGCAAGCCGCGAAAGGAATTCGATGGCTTCGAGCGCGGGCGAGCCGCGATAGAAACTGGCCATCGGCTTTTCCGCCCAGAGCTTGTCGGCATAGGAATAGATTTCGAACGGCGTCTCGCCGACGCCGGTATGCTTGCGGTCGAAGCCCTGGTAGTCGTCCCAATAATTGCCGTCCCATTGGCTCGCGGTCGCGCCGCCGCCGTTCTGGACCATGACATTGGTGAAATTGCCGACGAAATTGTTGCCGGTGTAAATGTTGCTTTCCTGATCGCGATGATATTGCACCGCGATGCCGTTGAAGGCGAAACGATTGCCGCGAAGGATGTTGGGCCGGTCAGGATCGGACGGGGAATTGTCGTTGTAAAGGCCGATGGCGCAGTCGATGACGAGATTGTTCTCCAGGATCACGTTGTCCGCCTCCTTGAGGCCGATTCCCTTGCCGACGGCGCCGTTGCTGCGCGCGATGCGGTTGCCGATCAGTTTCAGGTCGCTGGAGAACATGGAGAAAATGCCGACGGTGTTCTCGACATAGGCGTTGGCCTCGGCGGTGTTGCCGTTGGCGTACATGAAATGCGTGCCGTAGCGGCCGTTCTCGATCCGGTTGCCCTTGAAGAGATTGCGGGTCGAATATTCGAAGATCACGTCGCGATGGGCGATCACCTCGTTGCCTTCGATCCGGTTGTCGTTCGACCACCAGACGCGGATTCCGTCGCCGCGCATGTCTTCAGTCCCCGCTCCGCCGATGATGCGGTTGGCGCGCAGGATATTGTTGTTCGAGCGCTGCACGTCCAGGCCGATCAGGCAGTCCCGCAGAATGTTGTCCTTGACGATGCTGAAGCTCGCGTTCTGCAACCGAAGGCAGGCGTCGCCATTCTCGTGGCGCTGGCCGCTGTGCTCGATCGTCACGCCGGCGATCGTGATCTGGGAGCCGCTCAAGGTCAGCACGGTTCCCACGTCATTGCCGGTCAGGATCACGGCGCCGGCGCCATCGAGCGTCAGCGGCTTTGTGATCGCAACGGGTCCGGAATAGCGACCGGGCGGCGGACGCAGCACGCCGCCGGACGGCGCGGCGTCCACTAGCGGCTGGAGCGGCGCCGCCTCGTCGCACCGCGCCGCGGCGGCGGCGGCGAGCAGGGCGAAGGCCGCCAGGGCGAGGGGTTTCATTTTTCGCCCCGCCCGCCTTGCAATTGCTTGCGCCGCAACAGAACCGCGAGGATGAGGGCGAACGACGCGGCGACCAGCAGGCCGAAACCATAGGTCGGGTAGGAGAAGGTGGAGAACTGCGCCACCTTGCCCTCGCCGAACACCGTCGGCATGAAAGGCTTGACGGTGAAGGCGCCCCAGGGGTTCAGCGTATGGCCGAAATACCAGAGCCAGCCCGAATAATCGATGACGAAGCCGACGGGCACGAGAATCGCCGGCAGCGCCAGCAGCCACCAGAACGGACCGGAATAGAACATGAAGGCGACCAGCAGCAGGCCCATCGCGACAAACAGATAGGGCGCGAGCATGATTTCGTATTTCGCGCCCTCGGCGATCGGCTTCATGCCGATATAATGGTTGATCGTGTTCATCTCGTGGACGCAGTCCAGCGCCTCGTCATTGTCCACGTCGATTTCGGTTCTCGGTCGGGTGTGGCAGCCGTTCATGACGCCGTTGAAGTGAAATTCGATGCGGATGCCGTCGGGAAAGGCGTCCGGCGGATATTGCGGCGCCGTGAGCGCGACCCACCATATCGGCGAGAAATAAGCGACGGCGAGCAAGGCCATGGCGGCGAGGGTCAGCAGGCGGAACGGCGCGGCGCCTGATTTTCCGGACGTAGTCATTGATCGCTCCGCATGAAAAGAATTCTGGATCGCCTCGTGTCCCGATCCCTCGTCAATCTGGCGCCATTGCTGAATTGCGGTCATGCGATGACGCAAACAGCAATGCTGATGACGTTTCTTCCTCGGGTTCGGGGAGGAGGCCCGGAAGCGCGGCGTTCACGAAGCGCCGCCCGCGCGCGGCAGCTGCGCCGCGCCCGTGTCGGTTCAGATCGTCGACAAGTCTTGCGGCCGAGGCCGCAAGCCTCAATCGAAATCCGGATTCTTCCAGCCATGCGGCCCGAGCTTGTCCTTCGGCGGCGAAAGCTGCGCGACATAGCTTAGCACGTCCACCATGTCCTTGTCGGAAAAGCCCTTGATCTGCGCGATCATGTCGGGATTGGCGTTGCGCCGCTTGCCCTGCTGGATCCATTTGAACTGGCGCAGCAGATATTCGTAATGCTGCCCCTGGATGCGCGGGTAGTATTTCTCCTCGTTGCCTTCGCCCTTGTCGCCGTGGCAGCGCACGCAATTGTCGGCGTAGAGCTTGGCGCCGTGGGCGAGGTCCGCAGTGGCCGGTCCCTTGCCATTATCCGGGTTCATCGGCAGGCTGGCGATATAGGCCGTCACGTCGGATACCGACTGCTCGCCGCCGATCTCGGACGTCAAAGCGAAAGGATACATCGTCGGATTGTCGCGGTTGCCTTCGCGAATGTCGGTCAGCTGCTTGATCAGCACGGTGCGATACTGGCCGGCGAGTTCAGGGAAGGTGCCGTCGGTTCGCCCCCAACCCTCGGGCATGTGGCAGGCCGAGCAAACCTCGAAAACCTCCTTGCCATGCTTGAGATCCGGCTTCAACTCCAGCGCCTTCTCGCGCTCGCCGCCCTGGACCATCCATTGATGCTTCTTGCCCTCGGCGTCCGTCGTCACCTTGGAGGCGTCAGCTTTCGGGGCGGTATCCGCCGCGCGGACCGCTGTCGTCAGCGCAAGAACCGAGGCGAGCGCAACTACAACCTTCGTTTTCATGTCCTTCTCCACTCGAAGCGAGCAAAACTCACCCTTTCGCTGAATTGCCAAGCAATTCACACGATATTCATGACGAAAAATTCTTCGCCAAAATTTTTGAATTGTTATCCGCGAAATGAAAGTTTGGCTTTGACCTGGCGCAAACTACATCATTTTTGTGCCGCGCGATTAATCTGCGACAGATATTCTGCAAGCGCGTCGATATCGGCGTCGCTGAGGGAGGCCACCACGGGCCTCATGATCTTGGAGGGGCCGTTGGTGCGGACGCCGTCGCGAATTTCCTTGATCTGCAGGACGAGGTAGTTCTTCTTCTGCCCGCCAACCACGGGATAACCGGGCATGGGCTTCAAACCTTGGTCGCCGTGACAGGCGGCGCAGCCTGTATCGTCATAGAGTTTCGCGCCTTTGGCGACCTGGGCGGCGTCGCCGGGTTGAGCCGGCGCCGGGGGTGGCTGCGTCGAGAGCCACGCCGCGATGGTCTTCAATTCCTGGTCGCTGACGATGCTCATCACGTCCTTCATCGCTTGGGTGCGCGGATAGCCGCGCGCGTCGGGGCCGGAGACGCGCTTGCCCGATGCGATGTCCTTCATCTGCTCGAAGAGATAGGCCTCGTTCTGGCCGGCGAGATTGGGATACATCATGATCGCCTTCGCCCCGTTCTTGCCGTGGCAGGCGATGCAGGTGCGGGTCATGAAGAGTTGCTTGCCCGTCGCCGCGTCTTCCGCACGCGCGGGAATGTTCAACGTCGCCAGGATAGTGGCCAGCGACAAGGCGGCGAGCTTCGATTTTGCGAGAAATGTCATGGCTGATCGCGCCGTTGTTTGACCTGCAAAAGAGGGGGGCGGACGATCCGCCCCCCAAGCGTTTCCGTAAGGCTTATTTCACCTTTTTCGCGCCGTTCTGTTCAAGGTAGGTCTTGGCGCGCAGGCCGATGTCGGCGGCTTTCACCTGATATTGCCACCATTGGTTCGCCCAGAGCATCGCGTTCTGCCAATCGCCCTTCTTGGAGAAGTCGTCGGCCTTGGCGCGCGCGTCCTTGGCGAAATTGAGCTGATCGGTCGCGTCTGACACCAGGGCCACCACCGTCGGGAAATCCTTGTAATTGACGGAGGTGATGTAAGCGACGACGCTGTCGATCACGGCCTGGGTGTCGAGGTTTTCCTTGTACTGCTTGTCGAAGTCGGCCTTGGTATAGGTCTGGCCGGTGCTGAACGCGGCGGGCTGAGCCACCGCGCCGCCCTTGGGCGCGACCATCAGATAGCCTTCCATCTCCAGATGCAGCGCCGAGCAGAACTCGGTGCAGTAATAGGGATAGACGCCGGCCTTGACGTTCTGGATCGTCGCCGAGGCGGTCTTGCCCGGCTCCAGCGACAATTGAACGTCGTGCTGGGCGACGGCGAAGCCGTGGGTCTCGTCCTCCGCGCGCTCGGCGTTGGTCCAGTGATAGATCACCGTATCGCCTTCCTGCGCCTGGACGATTTCCGGATTGTAGTGCGAGCGGATGACCGTGCCGAAGACTTCGACCTTGCCCGGCGATCGGTCGATATGCTCCGAACCCGGACGCACGGCAAAGGGCGAGGCCTCCTCGGTGCGGCTGTTGGTGCCGTATTTGTAGCGAACCAGCGGCTTCAGCTTGTCGAGAGAGATCGCGACCGCGTAATGCGGCTCGCCAAGCGGAAGCGGCATGTCGTAGAGCAGTTTCATCTTGTCGCCGCTGATGTCGATCAGCTCCTCGTTCTGCGGATGCAGCGGGCCGACGGGGTCGAAACGGTCGATGGCGAGCTTGTTGAGCGCGACGAGATATTTGCCCTTTGGATGCTCGGTGTCGCCTTCCATCGTCATCAGATGGCCGATGTTGTAAAAGACGGGAATCTTGTCGAGAACCTTACCCTCGCAATAGTTCCACTTCACCACCTGGCTATCGACATAGAGCGAGGTGTAAACGATGCAGGGTTTGCTGTCGAACTGGTTGTGCAGCGGGCCGAGGCCGAGCGCGACCTGCACATGCAGGGATTTTTTCATGTCGAGGATCGGAATGCCGTAAGGATCCTTGCCGGCGAAATCCTTGGCCTCGATGAGTTTCTGCATCTTGTCGAAATCATAGACCGAGTCATGCGTGTCGAGCTTGCCGCTGACGACGACATATTTGCCGTCTGGAGAGACATCGACGCCATGCGGGCTCTTCGGTTCGGGCACGAGATAGAGCAGACCCTCGTCGATCGCGGTCTTGAGCCGGATCACCGCCATGCCGTTGATCTTTTCGACCTTGCCCGCCTTGAAGACCGCTTCGGCCTTCTTCCAGTTGATCACGTGCAGGAGGTCGGTGTCATGCGCTGAACAACCCGCTTCGAAGGGCGGACGGCCGGATTCAATGCCACCCACGTAACGCTCGGTGCAGAGCGAGTTGGTGAAGCTCCAGTCGTTCGACGGTCCCTTGCCGGTCGAGGTCAGATCCTGGCTGTAGGGCGGAAGCTCGATGGTGAAGGAATTTTCCGGCTCGATCATGCCTTTTTGGCGGTTGAACTTCCAGTAAGTGATGCCGCCGCGATAATCGTTGAACTTGTCGAGACCCTGGTATTTGCGGTCGAGCGTTCCGGGATATTGCGACGCCTCGACGACATATTCCGTGTTGTTGGTGACGAAGGCGCCGCCGTGGTCGGTCGTCAGGATCGGATTGACGACGATCTGCCGCGTTTCGAAGTCCTTGAGGCCGATGACCGCGATGCGGGGCGTCGACTTGTCGTTGATGAACAGATATTGCCCATCGTAGTCGCCGTTCGTTTTGGAAAGATTCGGGTGGTGGGTGTCGCCCCATGTGATCGGCTTGCCCTCGGGCGTCTTCGACGAGGCGAGGATCGCCTTCGATTCGTCGTCATAGCCGAAGCCCTGCCAGGGCTCGCGATTGAACACCGCGATATATTTGATGATGCGCATCGACGGGATGCCGAAGACGATGACGCCGCCATATTGGCCGCCGGAGGCGAATGAGAGGAATTCGTCGCGCCCGCCGGTCGGCGTGTAGGTCTTGGCGGCGGCGAGCACATTCTCCTCTGTCAGATTGCGCCGCTTCATCACATCCTGAAGCGATTCATCCGCGAAGGCGGAGCCGACAAAAGCGGCGGTCATTCCCAGCGCGCTCGCCAGCATGGTGGTCTTCATCAGTCTGGATTTCATCTTTGCCCCCTTCGGCAAAAGCTCCCGCTCGGGCGGCCGAACCCGCGCGCCGCCCCTCCGCGCCTGCGAAGTTCTGTCAACGAGGGGAACATAGACGCCCATGGCTCAACCGCATTGACTTTTGTCAAGTACGAATACTTGAATTTGCGCCGCAACTTCGAAATCCGTGCGAAAGGATGTTGTCGCGCAAATAGAATTTCGTCGTATTGGCGGCTTTTCGACGCTGCGCAAATTCGTCCGAGACGGGTGGCGGGCCATGGAAAAAGTCTCCGTTGGTGAAGCCCGAGGAACCGATGGACCGGAGCGCCGAAACGGACGCCGCCGCCGGATCAGGGGCGCGCAAACCGTTGGCGAGCATGAATTTCAGGCCGGGGACCGTCGCTTCTTTGCCGGCGTCCTTACGGCGAAAACATATTGGGCGACATGACATTGCCATGCCGGGGGATTTCACTCGTCGGGCGTGCGTCGCGCGAGCGCGCCTGGCCGGTGGGTGGGAAAATCATGCCGGCGCGTCTTTTTGCCGCGGCGCTTCGCCGGGCGCTGGATCGGATGCGGAATGGTCCGGCGGCGAGCGCGGCGGGCCGCGAAGGCCGGCGCGGACGTCGGGGCGAGGTTCGGGAGCATTTTGTCGAGCCTTTGTTGCGCCTAAGCAAACAGGCGCGGCGGAGCCCGTTGACACCGGCTTCGGCGGCGCCTAGCGGATATGCGAGGGCTCATTCTCGCCATGGCGGATGCGCCCGAGCCGCATGGTCTTGAACGAGATTTTCGCGATGAAGAACCGACTTGCCTTAGCCGCCCTCGTCCTGTGGGGCGTGACCGTCGCCGGCGCGGGCTTCATGTTCGTGCGCGGGCGGACGGCGCCTGCGTCCGATGGCCGCACCGCCGTCCTCCTCGCCCCCGCCGATCGCGATTTCGTGCTCGCGGAGATGCGCAATCTGCTGGAAGCGACGCAGAACATCGCCGCGGCGCTCGCCGAGGACGACCGCGCGAAGCTTGCGGCGGCGGCGCGTTTGGGCGGACGGGGATCGGTCAAGGGCGTTCCGGCCGACTTGCTGGTCCGCTTGCCCGTGGACTTCAAACAGGCGGGCATGGCGATGCATGGCGGCTTTGACAAGATCGCCGAGGCGGCGGATCGCGGCGAGAGCATGAAACAGCTGAACGCGCGTCTCGCCGACCAGCTGAATCTTTGCGTCGGCTGCCACCAGACCTACCGGATCGACGCGGTCCATTGACGCCTTTGCAGCGAGATTGTTTCGCAATCCGGCGAGCGGCCGGGGACTCCTCATTTCCCGTTGGGCGGCTCATCCGAAAACGGTTCGCCTTCGATGCAATGGCTTCCCGATGAACCAGCCTTGCAGACGCCGCCTGTAGGCCAGAGCGCGCCCTCGATCTGGGCTCCGTCGAGGCGAACCTTGCGCAGATCGACCATTTGGAGTCGCGCGCCGCGCAGGTCGGCGCCGCGCAGGTCGGCGCCTTCGAGCACGGAGAAACTGAAATCGGCCGCGCGCAGGTCGGCGCCGCGCAAGTCGGCGCCGTCCAGATGCGCCTGACGAAGCGTCGCGCCCTTCAGGGTCGCGCCCGAAAGGTCGGCCTGTTTCAGATTGGCGGCGTAGAGATTGGCCCGCAGCAAATTGACGGATGGCAGCTTCGCGCCCTGAAGCTCCGAGGCGGAGAGATTCGCGTCGTGAAAATCCGCGCCGGAAAAATCCTGTCCGACGCCGTCAAAACCCCGCAAATCGGCTCCCGCGCAATTGGCGGACGGGTTTGGTTGGCATGCGCCCGCGCCCAGGGCCGGCAGGGGGCCGAGACAAACGGATATCAGCAAGGGCGCGGCGATCGCCCGCATGGGCGAACTTCGCCCCAGGCGTGAACCGGCAATGTTGCGCATTGATCCCGTCCTCGGGCTGAATCTGATCGTGAATGCTTCAAGCCCAAAACGCCCGCGGCGCGGCCGCCCCGGCTGAAGCTCGGGTCCCTTGTCCAACAAAGCGCCCGCGCGGTCCTTGACCATTGTCAAGGCGGCGCGGCGTTTCAACCTGCGCCGGCGCGACCGCGCTCACACGGTCGGCGCGCCAGAGGAAGCGGATTCCCAAATCATCGATGACCCCAGTTCGTTTTGGCTGATCGTCGCCGGGCGCATCACCTCGGGGGCGAGGGCGCCGACAAAAATGAAATCGGCGCATTGCCGCGCGAGCGCGGGCGCGAGCAGGAAGCCGTGCCGGAACAGGCCATTGACGAAGATTTTTCGCTCCCGGACGATGATCCTGGGCAGATTGTCGAAAAAGGCGGGGCGCAAGTCCGATCCGGTTTCGAGGATCTCGGCCTCGCCGAACGCCGGATGAACGGCGTAGGCGGAATTGACCAGTTCGACGATGGACCGCGCCGTGACGCGCGCGCGCTCCTCATTCTCGATCTGGGTCGCGCCGAGCATGTAGCTTTTGTCCTCGCGCGGCACGACGTAAACGGGATGGCGGGGATGGAGCAGCCGGATCGGCCGCGAGAAATTCAGGTCGGGCGCTGCGAGGATCATCATCTCGCCCTTGACGCCGCGCAGTCCCGGCAGTTCCAGTTTCGCCGCATATCCGGTGCAGTCGATGGTCCAGTCCGGTTCGCCCTCGGCTTGCGCCGCGTCGAGCCCGAAGCGGAGGCGCACATTCGCCATGGCGGCGAGACGGCGCGTCGTCGTCTCCAGCGCCGCGCGCGGATCGAGATGCGCCTCCTTGGGAAAGAAAAGCGCGCGCGAAAAGCGTCCGGCGAGGTCCGGCTCCAGTTCGGCGATGCGATTGCCGCCGATTTCCTCGAATTCCTGCGCCCGGCGGGCGAACAGCCGCAACTCCGGGAGGTCGCGAGGCGTCGCGACGACGAGGCTGCCGCGGGTCTGCGCCACCGGAATTCTTCGGGTCCAGAAGTCCAGCGCCTCGACGCCCAGTTGGCACACCAGCGGCTCGGCCGATTCCAGTTCGCACCATGGCGCGACCATGCCGCCGGCATACCACGAACAGCCCCGGCCGGGTCCTTCTTCGCGCTCGATCAGCTCGACCTCGGCGCCGCGCGACGCGAGTTCGTAAGCGACGGTAAGGCCCGCCACGCCCGCGCCGACGACTCTGATGCGCATTCCTCTCTCCTGATTTGCCCCGCTTGGATTTCGAGGCGTTTTCAAAAAGCCGGCAAGGGCGCCGCGCCGCAGTCGCCGAACAGGAAGCCGTCGGTGAATTCGGCCTGCGGCGCCGCGCGGCGTAGCCGAAAGAGCCCTTCCTGCGGCGAAATGCGCCCCTCGCAAACGCCGGCGAAGGCTTTGGCCACGGCGATGAAATCGCCGCTGTGCGGCGATAGGCGCAGGCCGGCGACGCCGGCGTCGGCCAGACGGTCGAGGTCCAGAATCAGATTGGCGTATTTGAAGGACAGGGTCTGAACGCCGTTGATCGCCAGAAACTCCACGCCGTCGAGCGTTTTCGTCGGCAAGCCATCGGGATCCTTGTCGCATACGAACTGGCAGGAATCCTTGCTCAGACCACGGGCGCGGGCGTGATAGCAGCGCCCTGAAATGGCGAGCGGCATGCGGCCATAGGCCCAGACTTCGATCCCCACGCCGATGTCCCTTGAAGCCTTGGCGATCGTTTCGACCGAGGCGAAGGGCAGTTCCGGCGGCAGGCAGACACGCCGCGCGCCCCGCCCGGCGAGAAAGGCCAGCGTCGCCTCGTTATAGACATTGACCAGCGGGCCGACGGAGAAAGGCTTGTCCCCCCGAACCCAGTTCATCAGGGTGAGGTCGTTGATCTCGACTTCATGCGCCGTCTGATCGAAGGTCTCCCGCGCCGCGCGCCGCTCGCGCTCCAGCGTGACCAGCGCGAGGGAGCCGAGGAGGACCTGCTTGCCGCCGCGCTCCAGCCTTTCGATCGCCTCAGGGAGCCGATCCGCGTAAAAGGGCGCGCGCTTTGAGCAGACCAACTCGCCGATGACGACGCGATCGACTGGCGCCTCGTCGGCGACCGCCGCGTAGAAATCGACGAATTTCTGCGCCGGCCAGTTGAATTGCAGCGGTCCGAGCGTGAGATCGAAATTGCTTTCAGCCACTCAGGGTCTCCTGTCGGACGGGCTCAGCGCCCAAGGTCAGCGCCATGTTTTGCGATAGGCGCCGGAGGTGGTCTGCTGCCCCTCGGTCAGCGCGCGCAAATCGCCGGCGGCGATCGGCCTGCCCGCCGCATGGTCGTCCAGCGCGCGGCGAAAACTGCGCACGACGGCCTCGGTATAGGCGCGGCTGCGCTGGCGGCCTTCGATCTTCAGCGCCGTGACGCCGGCCTCGTTCAGTTGGGGGATCAACGCCGCGGCGTCGAGGCTGACCGGATCCTCGAACACATGGCCTTTATAATCCCCGGCTTCGAACACGCCCTTGCACAGGGTGGGGTAGGGCGCGGGCTGACCCGCCGCGACGCGGTTGATGGCGAAGCCGCCCAGGCGCGAGACGAGATGCCCGCCCGCCTCGCGATATTCGACATGGCTGGCGGGCGAGCAGGCGCCGTTCATGTTGGGGGACTTGCCGGTGGCGTAGGATGAGAGCGAGCAGCGCCCTTCCGCCATCACGCACAGGCCGCCGAAGATGAAGACCTCGGTCTCGGCGTCGATCTCGCGGTTGATCGCGGCGATCTCCTGCACCGTCAGCACGCGCGGCAGCACGACGCGCTTCACGCCGAAGGTTCGCGCGTAAAAATTGATCGCGTCGGCGTTGGCCGCCGCCGCCTGGACGGAGAGATGCAGCCTGAGGCCGCAATCGCGGCGCGCGGCGTAATCGAGCAGTCCGAGGTCGGCGAGTATGACCGCGTCGGCGCCGAAACGGGCGCAATCGTCGACCGCCTTGCTCCAGCGCCAGAAGGTCCCGGCGCGCGGAAAGGTGTTGAGCGCGACCAGAACCTTGGCGCCATGATTGTGGGCGAATTTGATCGCCTCGGCCATTTCCTCGCGCGAAAAATTCAGGCCGGGAAAGTTGCGGGCGTTGGTTTCGTCGTTGAAGCCGCAATAGACCGCATGGGCGCCGGCTTCGACCGCTCCACGCAGAGCGGCCGGCGTTCCAGCCGGGCAGATGAGCTCGATTGATCGGGGCGCCGTCATTCCCGCGTCCCTTGTCCCGGCCGCGTGAGGGCGACGCCGGTCCAGCGCGCCGCGAAGGCCGCCAGTTCCAGCGCGGGACGCCTGGCGAGCGATTCGAATGGCCCGAACAAGGCGGCGGCCTCGTGGGCGAGATCCATTTCCTCGTTGTCGATGGCGTTGCGCAGCGCCAGCACCGCCGAGGTGTCGCCTTCGATGACGAGGTCGCGCGAAAAGAACAGCGCGTCGCCGTCATAGGCTCCATGGACGAGACCGATCAGCGCCGCCAGAGGGCCGGCGACGCGGGCGTCCCAAGAACCCGCCGCCTCGCGCCGGACGGCCTCCAACCGGGGCGCCTCGGGGCGGGGCAGGAGGCGGAAGGCGAGCGGCAGATCGGTCGGATCGATCAGGAAAATCTTGTCCGCCTCCTCGCCAAGCCGAGCGAACAGCGCGGGATGGCGGCGCCCGAGGCTCCTGGCGAACCTGGCGGCGACAAAGGACAATGGCGCGAGGGGGGCAAGGCGCAAGGCGGCCGCGCCCATCGGCGGAAGCTGGGGGATGGCGTTCATGCTCGACATGAATCGGTTAAACCAGACGGCGCGGCGGCGCGCTTTGACCGTAGTCAAGGCGCGCGAACTTCTTTCACGGCAGGAAAAAGGTTATGTCCTTTCGCACCTTGCCTCCCTTTCGCGATCTGCGCGCCTTCCTTTCCCATCTGGAGGCGCGCCGTCAGCTCGCTCGCGTCGGCGAGCCGGTCAGTCTCGTCCACGAGATGACCGAGGTTCACCGTCGCGTTCTTCTGGCGGGCGGGCCGGCGCTGCGCTTCGACCGCGCGGCGGGCGCCGCCATGCCGGTGATCGCCAATCTGTTCGGAACCGCCGAAAGGGTTGCGGCGGGTTTCGGCGTGAAGCCGGAGGGAATCGGCGAACTGGGCGAGTTGCTTGCAGGATTGCGCGAGCCCGCGCCGCTCGACGGTTTGCGCGATGCGCTCGCGCGCTGGCCTTTTGTCCGCGCCGCGCTGGCCACGCGCCCCGACCGCCAAGCGCGACCGGAGTGCCAGCAGGAGCGCCGGCTTGGCGCCGATGTCGATCTCGGCCAGTTGCCGATCCAGACCTGCTGGCCGGGGGAGCCGGCGCCTCTGATCACTTGGCCGCTGGTCATCACCCGCACGCCCGATTCTGAAGACGACGACACCGCGCGGATGAACATCGGCGTCTATCGCATGCAGGTTCTGGGCAAGGATCGCGCCATCATGCGCTGGTTGGCGCATCGCGGCGGCGCGGCGCATCATCGCGCCTGGGCGGCGCAGGCTAAGGACATGCCGGTCGCGGTGGCGATCGGCGCCGATCCGGCGACGATTCTGTCCGCCGTGCTGCCGTTGCCCGAAACCGTGTCCGAACTGCGCTTTTCCGGCGTGCTGCGTGGCGAACGCCCGCGGGTGGCGCCGGCGCTGACAATTCCCCTGCTGGTTCCCGCCGAGGCCGAAATCGTGCTGGAAGGCTTTGTCTCGGCGACGGAAACGGCGCCCGAAGGTCCCTATGGCGACCATACCGGCTATTACAACAGCGTCGAATCCTTTCCGGTGATGCGTGTGACCGCGATCACGACGCGGCGCGATCCGCTCTATCTCACCACTTTCACGGGCAAGCCGCCGGACGAGCCCTCGGTGATCGGCGCCGTGCTCAACGATCTGGCGCTGCCGACCATCCGGCGCCAGATGCCGGAAATCGCCGACCTCTGGCTGCCGCCGGAGGCCTGCTCCTACCGCACGGCCATCGTCGCGATCCGCAAATCCTATCCCGGCCAGGCGCGCCGGGTGATGATGGGCCTGTGGGGCATGCTGCCCCAATTCAACTATACCAAGATGATCATCGTGGTCGATGAGGACATTGACGTGCGCGACTGGAAGGAGGTCGCCTGGGCCATGGCGACGCGGATGGACGCCTCGCGCGATTTGCTGAGGTTGGAAAGCACGCCGATCGATTATCTCGATTTCGCCTCGCCTGAGGCGGGGCTCGGCGGCAAGCTCGGCCTTGACGCCACCCGCAAGATCGGCGCGGAGACGAAGCGCGAATGGGGCCGGGTTCTGTCCATGGCGCCGGACGTTCAGAGGAAGGTCGATGCGCTGTGGCCGCGCCTCTTCCGCGACCTCGGCGAAGGAGGCGCAAGATGAGCCCGCGCGTGGTTCTTGGACTCAGCGGCGCCTCGGGGGCGGCCATTGGGTTGCGCATTTTCGAAATTCTGCAAAGCTTCGGCGCCGAGACCCATGTCGTCGCCACCCGCGCCGCCGCGCGGACCTTCGCCGAGGAGATCGCGCCCGACGCGTTGGAGCGGCTGCGCGCCCGCGCTGCCCATTGGTACGATGTCGACAATGTCGGCGCGCCGATCGCCTCGGGCTCCTTTCCCACCGCCGGCATGATCGTCGCGCCCTGCTCGATCCGCACTCTGTCGGCTATCGCGCATTGCCACTCCGACAGCCTGCTGACGCGCGCCGCCGACGTGCATCTCAAGGAACGCCGCCCGCTGATCCTGCTCGCGCGCGAAACCCCGCTTCATCTCGGCCATCTTCGCGCCATGACGGCGGCGACCGAAGCCGGCGCCATCGTCATGCCGCCGGTTCCGGCCTTCTATCTCGGGCCGAAATGCGTGGACGACATCGTCGATCAGATCGCCTATCGCGCCGTCGATCTCTTGCGGGCCTTCGAGCCCGCGGCGCGGGAATGGCGCGGACCGAGCGCTTACGCGGGGTGACCGGCGCGAGGCTTGAAGCGAAACGCCGTCATTGCGGCGCTGGCGAATCCCCATTCGGCGCGCCGTCGAGCATTTCGATCAGGCGCGCGCCAAAACGATGGGCGAAGACCTCGCCATGCGGGCCGTCGGCGCCATCGAACGCGGCGGTTTCAACAATCACCTGCGCGCCACGGACCTGATTGGTCAGGCTGTGGCTGACCTCGCCGCGGCGGTCGTCCGCCTCGTCGGCGGGCGCGTCATAGAGGAAAAGCGCCAGCTGAGTCGGGTTCTGCGCCTTGAGAAGGTTGATGAACTTGTAGTCGTGCCAGCCGTCGCGCGGCGCCTTGGCTTTGGCCGCGCTGGCGTCGATCGCGATCACCGCCTGAAGCCTCGTCGAATCCGGCGGGGTCTGAAAGGTGGCGTTCGCCAGCAGGGAAACCCACGCGCCGAAGGATTCTCCGGCCAGTGCGATCCTTTGGCATCCCTGACTGCGCGCGGATTCGACGCGCTGGCGCAGCGCGTCGGCAAATTGGCCTTCGCGCTGGTAGCTCGGATCGACGACGCGGGTCTCCACTTTCCAGCCGTCGGCCTCGATCTGCTTCAGATAGGGCGGCGAAGCCGATGACTCGTCGGCGGCGACGCTGAACAGCAGGAGGCCCTTGCCGCAATCCGCGCCAGCGAATTCCGCGCGGGCCCGCCCAGCCACAACCATCGCCAGCAAGGCCAGAGCCGCAAATATCCGCACGCGATCCATTTTCGGCTCCCCTTCAGCCTGCAGGACGCCGCGCATCCCAGGATGAAGCCTTCTTTCGCGAAAACGCCCGGCGAACGTTGCCGCGCGACAAGGAGGCGCGCTTCACGGGTTCCGGCAAGGCGGTGGCGCGAATTGTCAGCACGCCCTCAGGCCATTGTAAGAAATACGTAAATTCGTTCGACGCCGCCTTGCGCGCTTAACAATAGTCAAGTTTGCGCGCGACGTGGCGCCTATTATCGCAGGGGCCGCGACAATGGCCAAATGCTCCGCAAAAAGAGAGGAACCCAAATGAACTGGATCGAGCCCGCCTATTGCGACGTTCGCCTCGGCTTTGAAGTGACAGCGTACGTTTACGTTCGCTGATCGTCGTTGGAGAGGCTTTTTGGCCTCTCCAATTTCGCGCCCGTGGCTTGTGAGGGCTATATGGAAACCGAACTTCCCCTGAAGCCTGTCGACGCGGTGGAGCTGAACCCCACCCACCATTTCCGCTGGGAGGAGCCGCAGCGCGCTCATGTGCTGCTCTACCCCGAAGGAATCGTGAAACTCAACGAGACGGCGGCGGCGATCATCGAAGCCGCGACCGGCGCGCCGTCGATCGCGGACGCCGTCGCCGCTCTCGCCGCGCGCTATGAGCGCGCCGATCTCGAACCGAAAATCATCGCCTTTTTGGAGGACGCCCGTGCCAAAGGATGGATCCGGGTTAAGTCTTGACGGCCTCGGCATGCCGCTTTGGCTGGTCGTCGAACTAACCTATAAATGCCCGCTCAAATGTCCGTGGTGCAGCAACCCGGTCGATTTCGAGCGTTACGGAAACGAGCTTTCGACCGACGAATGGAAAGCGGTGCTGCGGCGGGGGCGCGAGCTCGGCGGCGTGCAACTCGGCTTCACCGGCGGCGAACCGACGCTGCGGCGCGACCTCGAGGAACTGGTCGCGGAGGCCGAGCGCCTTGGCTATTACACCAATCTGATCACCTCAGGCGTCGGCCTTAGCCGGGAGCGGCTGCGCGCCCTCAAGGCCGCCGGCCTCAAGCAGGTGCAACTCAGTATCCAGGCGCCAGAACGCGCGCTTTCGCACGCCCTGGTCGGCGTCGATGTTTTCGATCAGAAGATCGACATCGCCCGCGCGATCAAGGCCGAAGGCCTGCCGATGGTGCTGAACGTCCCGGTCAGCCGCTATAATATCGAGCGCACGGCGGGGTTTCTCGATCTTGCCGAGGAGATCGGCGCCGAATATGTCGAATTCGCCAACCTGCAATATTACAACTGGGCGCTGCTGAACCGCGCCGAACTTCTGCCGACGCGAGAACAGCTCGAACGGTCGGAAGCCATCGTCAAGGAGAGGCGGAGCCGCCTGGGCAAGAAAATGACGATCTATTTCGTCGTGCCCGACTATTACGACAACCGTCCCAAGGCTTGCATGAACGGCTGGGGGGCGATCCATTTGACCATCGCGCCCGATGGCGCGGCGCTGCCCTGCCAGGAAGCCCGGCTGATCAAGACGCTGGATTTTCCCAATGTTCGCGACGCCGATCTGGCGTGGATCTGGCGCGAGTCGCCGGCATTCCAAAAATTCCGCGGCGACTCCTGGATGAAGGAGCCCTGCCGCTCCTGCGACGAGAGGGAAAAGGATTTCGGCGGCTGCCGTTGCCAGGCTTTCCTGCTGACCGGGGACGCCGCCAATACCGACCCCGTCTGCGCCAAATCGCCGAACCGGGAGATCATCGACGGCCTGATTGGCTGCGCGAGGGGCGACCAGCCCGTCGGCGCCGACAAACTGATCATGCGCGACATCCGCAAGAGACTCGCCGGCGTCGGGGCTGGGTCCTGAGCGATGGGCGCCACGGGTCTGGTCGATATTCTGGCGCGCTATCTGCACATAGCGGGCGTCCTGATTTGGGTTGGCCACAATTGGGCCAATGTCGTGACGCGGCCCTTCTATCGTCGGGTTTTGCCCGACGATCCGCCCGAAGCGATCCGCGAGGTCCTGCTCGCGGCGTCCAAGCGCGAACATGGCGTCTTCCGCCATGCGTCGCTGGCCGTTCTCGCTACCGGCCTGCTGATGCTGTGGAATCGCGGCGAGGTCGTCGAGGCCCTGACGCTGTCGCGCCCCGCCATGTGGATCGGGCTCGGCGCGTGGACGGGAATGTTGATGTTGCTCAACCTCTGGTTTGTGCTGTGGCCGCACCAGAAAAAGACGCTGGGCTTCGTTCCCGCGCCGGTGGAGGAGCGTCTGCGCTGCACGCGGATCACCTTCGTGTCGTCGCGAGTCAATTCCGTCCTGTCGCTGGCCACGCTGTTGTTCATGGTCATGGGCGCGCATGGCGGGTGAACGGTGCGGGAGCCGGCTCGATGAGCAATTTCAGCTTCGCCTCCGCCCAGGCGCCCCTTCCGGCGAGCGTGCTCGCCGAAATCCGCGAGGACCTCGACGGGCGGGACGGCTTTTCCCTGCTCGAACTGCCGTTTTCCACGCCTGAATTCGAGGACATCCGCGCCGGCGCGGAAGCCGAGCTGCGCGCATTGCTCGGTCTCGCCGGCGACTATCGCGTGCTGTTCCTGCAAGGCGGGGCGACGGCCATGTTCTCGCTCGCGCCGATGAATCTGCTCCGCGAGGGCGAATCGGCGGATTATATCGCGACCGGCCTGTGGTCGCGCCGCGCCGCCGAGGCGGCGTCGCGCGTCGCCAATGTGCGGATCGCCGCGACCGGCGACGGGCGCTTCCTGCCGCCGCCGGACGACTGGCGCGTCTCCCGCGACGCCCTCTTCCTTCATCTGACCTCGACCGAAACCGCCGAGGGGCTGCAATATTTCGCCTTTCCCGATCTGGACCGCGTCCCGATCGTCGCCGACATGACGGCCGATTTCCTCACTCGGCCGCTTGCGCTCGCGCCCTTCGGCCTGATCTACGCCAGCGCCCAGAAAAATCTCGGCGTCGCCGGCCTGACGATCGTCGTCCTTCACGAAAGCCTCTTGCGCCGCGCCCCGTCCGGCGTCCCCGGCCCCTTCAGTTTCGCGCGGCAGGCCGCGGATCGCAGCAAGGTCAACACGCCGCCGGTTTTCGCGCTGGCGGTCGCCGGAAAGATGCTGCGCTGGCTGCGCCTCGGCGGCGGTCTCGAAGCGGCGTCCGCGCGCAATGCGCGCAAGGCGGAAACGCTTTACGCAGCGCTCGACGCGGGGGATTTCTATCAATGTCCCGCCACATCCGGAGACCGTTCGACGGTCAGCGTTCGCTTTCAACTGGCGGAGGCGCGGCTGGAGCCGCAGTTCCTGCGCGAGGCGGAAGACGCCGGGCTTTTTCACCTGAAAGGCCATCCCGCCGTCGGCGGTCTGCGCGCCTCGCTCTATAACGGCGTGACCCAGGAAGCGGTCGAGGCGCTCGCGCTTTTCCTGGCCGATTTCGCGCGGCGGCGGGGCTGACGCCATGACGCGCGCGCGCGACAACGCCCGGATCAACGCCATGGGCCTGACCTTCGCCGGCCCCCTCGGCGTGGCAGCCGGCGTCGACCGCGACGGAAGCAGGATCGTCTCGCTCGATCTGGCGGGCTTCGGCCATATCGAAATCGGCACGGTCACGCCGGAAACGGCGATGGCGGAGCGCCCGCGCGGCCTGCGCATAGGCGTCAATTTCGGCAGCCTCCGGCCAGGGTTGGACGACGTCGTGATCGCGGATTATTGCGCCGCCCTGCGCGCGGCCCATGCGCAGGCCGATTATCTCTGCGCCAATCTCACATCGCCGCGCGGCGGGCGCGATGGCGACACGCCGGGCGTGGAGAACCTTTTGCGACGGCTGCGCCCGCAACGCGACCGTCTGGCCGAACGAAGCGGGCGCAGGGCGCCGCTTCTGGTCAAGGTCGCGGCCGGGAATGGAGAAGACGCGATGCCGCGCGCCATCGTCGAGGCGAGGCGTTTGCGCTTCGACGGCGTCGTTCTCGTTTGCGCCGACTTGCGCCGTATCGCCGCAGTCAAGGCCTTCATCGGCGATCTCACGCTGATTTCCGTCGGCGGAGTTGCGACGGCCCGAGACGTGTCCGCCAGGATGAAAGCCGGCGCGAGCCTGGTTCAAACTTATTCCGCTTTTGTGGCCAATGGGGCGCCGGCGCTCAGGGGCGCGGTTCCGGCGACGAACGAGCCGACTCGCGCCGCCGTTTAACATCGATCAATGCGCGCCAGCGCTCCGCCTTGCTAGTTTGCTCAATCCTTCCACCGTTGCGGCCCGCCGCCCACACGAGGTTCCGATGCCCCATCCGCACCAGAAACGCGATCTCTTCGCGAGTCCCTTCAGCCTCGACGACGAGGATCTGTACCGGCGCTGGCGCGACTGGAAACTCACGGATTATCCGAAGGGTCTGGGTGACCTTCTGGTGGAGGTCGGGGATCCCCGTTCGCTGACCGACAGCGAGCACGCGGCCTTGCTGACGCGCTGCCGCAAGGCGAACATGGCGTTATACGCAGGCAAGACCGGCGCCGATCCGGACCCCGAAATTCCGCTCGCCCTGGGCCGGCGCTTCGGCCTGGAGGATCTGAACAAGAACTGGCTGGCCGACGAGAATGGTCTGACCTCGCTGACGGTGCGAACCGAAGGCGTCCGCCAGCATTACATTCCTTACACCAACCGCGCCATCAACTGGCACACCGACGGCTATTACAACACCGCCGACAGACAGATCCACGGTCTCAACCTGCATGTGGTGCAGCAGGCCGCCACGGGCGGCGAGAACGCGCTGATGGATCATGAGATCGCCTACATTCTGATGCGAGAAAAGAACCCGGACTATATCCGCGCCCTGATGGCCCCGCGGGCGATGACCATCCCGGCCCGCATCGACGACGGCGGGACGGTGGCGCGCAGGGAAGAGCCGGGGCCGGTGTTCAGCATCATGCCGTCGGGCGACCTGCATATGCGCTATACCATCCGCGTCAACAATGTGATGTGGGCCGACGACCCGCTGAGCCGCGACGCTCTGGATTATCTCCAGACTCTGCTCAACAGCGACTCCCCATTCATCTATCGCGGCAGGCTGGAGTCGGGCATGGGTCTGGTGAGCAATAATGTGCTGCATGACCGCGCCGCCTTCACCGACGACGCCGAACACAAGCGCCACTATTACCGGGCGCGCTATTTCAGCCGGCTGGCCGGGACTGGCGTGGCGGAGATTTTCACGCTCTGAGTCCCCCGCGTGGAGCGCGACCGCGCTGCGCCGCTCCGCCGGCGCCGCGCGGCGTCCGCCGCCGCGCTGGCCAGCCGCTTGGGAGAGGCGGACGATTCCAGGATGGGGGAGAATTGCGGATCGGACAATTCGCTTGAACCGCGCGCGGAATGACAGCATATGTCCGCGGTCCGCTCGTTCCCTGGCGCTGACAATCGCCCTGCGTTGCGATTGAGCCGGCGGCCGGACAGCAAAGAGACCATCGTCATGACGAAATCCGCAAATCTCGAGACGATCGCGGCCGCCTATGGCGTCGCCGCCGATCCGGCGTTCGGCGCCGTCACGCCGCCGATCGTGCTTTCCAGCACGTTCACTTTCGCCGGCTTCGACCAGCCCCGCGCCCACGATTACAGCCGCGGGGCCAATCCGACGCGGCAAATGCTGGCGGAGGCGCTGGCCCGGCTGGAAAGGGGCGCGGGCGCCGTCGTGACCGCGACCGGCATGGCCGCGATCGATCTTGTCTTGTCGATCCTGAGGCCGGGCGATCTGGTTGTCGCGCCGCACGATTGCTACGGCGGCACATATCGCCTGCTCGCGGCGCGGAGCGAACGCGGACATTTCGATGTCGCGTTCGTGGAACTGGACGACGATGAGGCGCTGGCCTCGGCCTTGCGGCGTCGGCCAACCCTGGTTCTGATCGAGACGCCGAGCAATCCATTGATGCGCGTCTATGATATTCGCGCCATCGCCGCGCAGGCGCATGGCTGGGGCGCAAAGGTCGCGGTGGACAACACCTTCCTTTCGCCGGCCCTGCAGCAACCGCTCGCCTTGGGCGCTGATTTCGTCATCCATTCCACCACCAAATATCTGAATGGCCATTCGGACGTCGTCGGCGGCGCGGTCGTGGCGGCCAGCGAAACCGACGCAGAAACGCTCTCCGCCTGGGCCAACATCGCCGGGGTGACCGGCGCGCCCTTCGACAGCTATCTGACGCTGCGCGGCTTGCGCACCCTGTTTCCGCGAATCCGCCAGCAGCAGGCCAACGCGGACTCCGTCGCCCGCTTTCTCGAACGCCGTCCCGAAGTCGCCGCCGTCCATTATCCCGGTCTGGCGTCGCACCCGGGCCATTCCGTCGCGAAGCGGCAGCAATCCGGTTTCGGCGCCATGCTCAGCTTCGAATTGACCGGCGGCGCCGAGGCCGTACGCCGATTCGTCGGCGCGGCGCAGGTCTTCACGCTGGCCGAATCCCTTGGCGGCGTCGAAAGCCTCATCGCCCATCCGCCGACGATGACCCATGTCAACATGACGGCCGAAGCGCGGCAGGCCGCCGGCATCGGCGACGGACTCCTGAGGTTGTCGGTCGGCCTCGAAGCCGAAGCCGATCTCATCGCGGGCCTCGAAGCCGGTTTCGCCGCGTTGGGCGTTGCGCCAGGCGGAGCGGCTCCCGGCTAAAAGATGTATTTTTGCTATTGCTTTTTGCCTGCGGCGATATAAGATATATTTTAAATTCATCTTTTGTCGTTCTCGCGGAAGGAGCGGCGGTCATGACCCATGTGGTCACTGACAATTGCATCAAATGCAAATACATGGACTGCGTCGAGGTTTGCCCGGTCGACTGCTTCTATGTCGGCGAGAGCATGCTCGTCATTCACCCGGACGAATGCATCGACTGCGGCGTTTGCGTTCCGGAATGTCCAGCGGAGGCCATTTTTCCCGACACCGACGACGCAGCGACGCCGTTCTGGCTTGAATTGAACAAGACTTATGCCGAGCGCTGGCCGAACATCCTGCAAAAGCGCGAGCCGCCCGCCGACGCCAAGGAATGGGACGGCGCGCCAGACAAATTCGCCAGACACTTCAGCGACAAGCCGGGGTCCGAATGACGGCTGCTTCGTCCCTGTTTCGGGGCGCCGCAAGGAGGCGCGACGTCGCGGGCGCCTCCCGGTCATGAAACGCCGCGACCGCAAGCGAAAGAGGCCCGATATGCCGCAACCGAAACCCGCCCCGACCGTCGATCTCCGCACGCTCGCGCCGGCGCAACGGCATCGGAAAATTTTCGAGCTTACCGATGCGCTCGCCGTCGGCGAATCCTTCCTCCTCGTCAACGATCACGATCCGAAGCCATTGCATTATCAGCTCGAAGCCGAATGGCCCGGCCAGTTTTCCTGGGCTTATGTGGAGCGCGGGCCGGAGGTCTGGCGCGTCGAGATCGGTCGGGCGGCCAAGGCGGCGTGACCGGGCGGGCGGCGGCTTGGCTCTCCCCTCGGGAGCTGCCGCCTGCCTTTTTCCGGTCGGCATTTTCGGAGGTTGCGCGATGCCTGGCGCTTCGGTCGCACGCTGGTCGATGAGCTATTTCGCAGCGGCTTTGGCCTGCCTGCTCGCCGGCCTGGCCCTGATGGCCGCAGGCTTTGGCTATCCCAGCCAGCCGGCGCAGGCGCCGGACACGCTGGTTGTCGTGCATCTCGTCGCTCTTGGCTGGTTGAGCGCCCTGATGCTCGGCGCCTTGACGCAATTCGTCCCGGTGCTGGTTTCGCAAAAATTGTACAGCGACCGCGCGCCGCCAATCGTCCTTGCCTGCCACTTTCTCGGCCTCGCCGGTCTCCTCGGCGGCTTTGTAGGTCTTGGCCGGTCATGGCGGAGCAGCGTGTTCCTGCTGCCGGCGGGCGGACTTCTGCTTTCGCTCGGCTTTGCTCTCGCGATTCTCAACCTTGGCGCGACCCTGGCGCGCAACCGTCCGCTCGCGGCTCCGGCAAGGATTGTCGCGGCTGGGCTCGCCAGCCTCCCGATCGTCTTCGGCCTCGGCGTCGTCTTCACCCTCGCCCTCGGCGGCTGGGCCCCCGGCGCCGGCGCCGCGAGGCTCCTTGCCGACGATCTCTCCATCCACGCCGCCGCCGGGCTCGGGGGTTGGCTGACCTTGACCGCTTTTGGAGTCAGCTACCGCCTTCTGGCGATGTTCATGCTCGCTCCCGACGCCGGCGGGCGCCTGACAGAAGCCGTGTTCTGGCTGGGCGCCGGAGCGCTCATCATGCTTCTTCAAGCCGTCCCCGGCGCTTCGCCGCGCCTCATCCTCGCGCCGCGTGTCCTCGCCGTCGTCTTTGGTTCCGCCGCCGTGGCGATTTATCTTTGGGAGGTCGCCGGGCTTTTCCGCCAGAGAAAACGCCGCAAGCTCGAACTCAACTCGAAAATGTCCGCTGTCGCTTTGGCCTGGCTGGCGGTCGCGGCCATAGCCCTGCCGGCCTCGCTGGCCGCCGAGGCGCCGTCGCCCGCGCCCGAAACCCTTTTGTTCATCGCCGCCTTCGGCTGGCTGACCGGCCTCGGCCTCGCGATGCTTTACAAGATCGTCGCCTTTCTCACCTGGCTCGAATGCTACGGTCACTGGCTCGGCAAACGCCGGACGCCGCGCGTCCAGGACCTGGTCAGGGAGGAAAGGGCGCTGCCCTGGTTCGTTCTCTACCACGTCGCCGTCCTCTGCGGAGCGGCGGCCTTGATGCTGCAATGGGGCGTGGCTTTCCGGTTCGCGAGTCTGGCGATGCTCTGCGCCGCCGCCGCGATCGGCCTCGAAGTCCTGCGCATACGGCGTCTTGCGGCGGTCCCCGCCGAGCTCGCGCCGCCGGAAGGTCCGCCGCCTCTTTTGTTTTCCCGTTTGCGACCCACCAACGCCTGAGGAGTCTGGATATGAGCGCCGAGATTGTCTCGCTTGATTTACGGCCCGTCCTGCGCGCGGGAGGCGAGCCCATCGCCGACATCATGCGCGTGGTCAGCCGTCTGGAGCCCGGCCAGGGACTTCGACTGATGACGACCTTCAAGCCGGTCCCGTTGTTCGGCCTTCTCGACAAGAAGGGTTTTGACCACGCCGAATCCCAGTTGGCCGACGGCGAGTGGGAAGTGCTGTTCACGCCGCGCCCCGACCGGCGCGCGCCCGCTCCAGTCAGGACCGTCGCGGCCGAAGACGCGCTCGCCGCGTCGGGGGCGGAATGGCCGGCCCCGACGCGCTTCCTCGACAATCGCGACCTGGAGCAGCCCGAGCCTATGATCCGGACGTTGGCGGCGACCGAACAGATGCGGCCGGGCGAAGTCCTTTCAGTCCTTCTGGACCGGAGGCCCGTGTTTCTTCTGCCCGAACTCGATCGGCGCGGCCATCTCTGGCGGGGCGGCCTCGAGGACGACGGGAAAACCTATCGGCTAAGCGTGCTGATCCGCGAGGGCAGGGGTGAAACGCAATGAACGCGCCCAAACAGCTCGCCGAAGCGGTTCGCGAATCGCTCCGCTCGGTGATCGATCCGGAGATCGGTCTGAACATCGTCGATGTCGGGCTTGTCTATGACGTGGACGCCGATGGCAGCGGCGTCGTCACCGTGACGATGACGACGACGACGCAGGGGTGTCCGGCGACCGGATATCTGCGGCAAGGCGCGGAGGAGGCGGCGGCGCGGACCGCCGGCGTCGCCGCGGCAAAAGTGAACCTCACCTATGACCCGCCCTGGGGCCCCGAACTGATGTCGGAGACGGCGCGGGAAATTCTGGGGTTCGGTTGATGCGCGGCGCCGATCGGGAAAACGACGTCGCGCACCAATTCAGCGCGCTGCCGCATCGGCTCGCGCCGATGACCTCGTCCTGAAGGAGTGCGCCATGACGGCCAATCACGATCCGCCAATGTTTCCAGCGTTCGGCGCCGCCGGCGCCCCGGCGGAATACACGAGGGCGACGGCGCCGGAGGAGCTGCGTGTGGGCCGCGCGACGGCCTGCCGCGCCTGGACCATGATTCTGGCGGGCGAAGAGCGGCTGGAACTCTCCGAAGGCGAGCCGGCGCCGCCGCGCCGTGTCGCGATCGAGCCGGGTCAGCGCCGGCTCGTCCGGCCCGGCGTCGGCTATCGGATCGAAACGCCCGAGCGCGGCCGGTTCACCATCGCCTGGTTTTTGAATGATCCCCTGGGCGGACCAGCGGCGCGGCGAAACCCTCATCCCGCCGCGCCAGGGCTGCTTGTCGGCGTCAACGAGGATCTCATCCAGCGGATCGTCGTGGCCTTTTATGCGCGCGTTCGCCACGATCCTCAACTGGCTCCGATTATCGACGAGGCGATCCGCGACTGGCCGGCGCATCTGGAAAGAATGTGCGACTTCTGGTCTTCGATCATCCTCATCACAGACGCCTACAAGGGAGGCGTCGTCGAGGCGCACGCCGGCCTGACCGCTTTGGCGCCCCGGCATTTCGAGCGCTGGCTCGAATTGTTCAACGGCGCCGCCGCCGCCGAGTTTGGCGGAGGGGCGCAGGCCTCCCTTTTCAGCGCCCGCGCCTTGAGGATCGCCCGGCGCATCGAGGCCTGCGGCGCCACAAGCGCGTCGGCCTCGCAGTGCGCGGCGTGTCAACCTTCTGCCGGGGTTTGAGTCGGCGCCGGGTTCGCGCGCCGCGCCGGATGGATATTGATGCTTGGCGCGCCGCAGGCCAGAATATGCCAACAGGGTTCTTTCGGGGCTCCCTCGGGTGGAGCGCCGCGCGGCGGGATCGACCATGCGACTGATGAGCTTTACCGACTTTGCCCTCCGGATGCTGATGTATGCCGCGGCCCGCGAGGATCGGCTCGTCACGATCGAGGAAATCGCCAATCTTTTCGATATTTCGCGCGGCCATCTCATGAAAGTCGCCAACGCGCTGACCCGCGCGGGGCTGATGACCGCGGTGCGCGGGCGTTCCGGCGGCCTGCGGCTGTCGCGCCCGCCGGAGAAGATCGGCCTCGGCGAGGTCATCCGCGCCATCGAACCCGATTTCGCGCTGGTCGAATGTTTCGGCGAAGACGACCAATGCCTCATCACCCGGCGGTGCCGGTTGCGCGGAATCCTGCATGAAGGGCTCGACGCCTTCAATGCCGTCCTCGACAAATATACGCTCGCCGACCTGATGCTGAGACCCAAGGATTTCGGCGTCCGGCCGGCTGCGTGAACCGTTTCGTCCGAGCGGCGACGGAAGACGCGGCCGCCCTCCCGGCCGCAAGTAGATGCTATGCGCGACGGGCGCGGAAATCGCCCAGCAACCGTGACAGCAGGGCCGCGAAGACGATCGCCCAGGCCAGGACCGCCAGCACGAACATCGCCCGTGAAATCGGCGCAAGAAATGGCAGGCCGAGCGCCTCGGCCATTTGCGCCGTCGCCGCGCTGTACATGCCGAGAGGGAACACCGCCCCCCAATACAAAGGGTCGTAGCGGAACGGAAATTTCCGAAACACGTGACGCCAGGCGCCCAGGACGACAAGCATCGGAATCCACCAGGTCGCCGTCGCCCAATAAAACACGGTGAAGCCTCTGAGAAATGGCAGAAGCGAAAGCAGGAAGGGCGCGTCCATTGTGTTCTGGACAAGCTGCGCGCCGGCAAGCGTCGAGATCGCCATGGCGCCCATGTTGATCCAGTAAGGCGGCGCCAGGTCGCCGGGCGAAAAGGGAAAAAACGTATAGCGATAGAAGATCAGCGAGATGATCCAGGAATAGAACATTCCGCCCCATAGCCACATCGAGAGAGCCACGAAATTGAGCTCGACCCGAAAGGGCTGCGGCACGTCCCGCGAAATGAGCGACGTCAGGACCGCGATCGACTGGGTCGCGACCACGGCGATCAGCCAGCCTCCGTTGATGCCGGTCTCGAGCGACGGCTTCTCACGCTTGACGGTAAAGGCGGTGAAGATCGTGTAGGTCAGGCCCACCCACAGCACGCCGCCGAGGCCGAGGAAGACCATCGCGACGCCGGTGGCCCGCATGAAAAGGAAGAACTGCGCCCCGACGACGGATGAACCGGCGACTGCAGTGAAAAAGCCGGGCGCGACGCGATGATCGATCATGTCCGCGAAGAACAGGGCCGGATAGCGCAGCGCGCGCGCCGCCGTCAGGACCGCCAACACGGCGTAGGCGACGAGATTGAAGGCGAAAAGCCCCATCGCCAGCCAGCGGTGCTGAAAATTCCAGGCGTCGATGGAAATGATCCCCGTCGCCATGGTCAAGGCGAAATAAGCGGGCGGCAAGTCTTTCATCGTTTATCTCGCTTTGACGCCCGGCGCGTCGATTTCGATGGACATCGTCGACACCGGCCGCGGGAGCAAACCGCATTCACGTTTTTCAAAGGCGCCGCCTGTCACGCCACGCTGTCATTTGCCTGCGAAGGAATCTCGCAATGAGGTCCGGATCACGTCGATCAATTCGCGATCGTGGCGCGCCGCATAGACGATATAGATCGAATGCGAGAATTGGGGTGCGCCCGCCACCCGGCGCAATCGCCCCTCGTCCAGCTGGGCCTGAACGCTTCGCAGCCGAAAATAACCGGCTCCGCCGACCGCCATCATGTAAGCGCGCGCCAGTGGTCCAAAATTGACCGAAAGCGGCGCATCGATGGGGGTCGAGGCCGCGGCGCGGATATTGACGGCGAAGGCCGGCCCCCAATCGACGCGAATGTAATCGTCGGGGTGGAGCCGGCCATCCTGCGCCGTGGTGACGAGAATCAGTTTGTCCTCGTAGAGGAGTTCGACGACGAGATCCTGCTGCTGCGGCGGATTATGCACGACCGCGATGTCGAGCGATCCTGCGTGAACGGCGTCGAGCAGCCGGGGAGCGGAATCGACTTCGACGTGAATGGCGACGTCCGGGCGCTGGCTGTGCATCCAGACTAGCCAGTTGGTCACGGTCGGCTCCCACAGGCTCAGCTCCGCGCCGACGCTGACGCCTTCGGCGCGGCCCGGCGGCAGTTTGATCTGCTGCCGCGCCGTTTCCCAGGACTGCACCATGATCGTCGCATGCCGCAGAAAGCGCTCGCCCGCGGCGGAGAGCCTCGCGCCGCCCTTGTTGCGGATGAACAAAGGCCGCCCGAGTTGATCTTCGAGCGCCTTGATGCGGGCGCCGACGGCCGTCTGGGTAACGTTCAGCTTGTCGGCCGCCGCCGCGAAACTGCCCGTCGAGACGACCGCCAGAAAAGTCCGCGCCAGAGAAACGTCCATCGTCAGGTCACCTTCCCTTCATGCGCCATTCCACGAGCGCGCAGCCTTTCACTCGGCGATGAATTTGTCGTCCGCCCTGATTCCGCGCAAAGAATTCGCGATTGCGCGCGCAGCGGCCATTCGACGATCGCGAGCGACGCGGCGATAAACGGATCGGCCATTCGAGGCCTCATCCCGTTTCGAAAAGATCAAGCCCGGAACGATAGCAGCCGCTAACGCAATGTGGTTGCGTAAGCGCAATGAAATCACGCCTTCCCGTCCTCGGCGCCGCACCCGGCGCGAACGGGCCATGTCTTGGGTTGCGACGATGTCGCACCTGTGCGCCGGAAGTCAAAGCACCGGACGCCGTGGCGGATTTAAGCGCAATTATTTTGCGTCATATCACAAGAATTATTCATTTGCGGCGCAGCTGGCGGCGAATGTATGGTTATTCTCATATTTGCATTTGTTGTTATGAGTAGGAAATCTGCCAGTCACAAAATAATGCTCAGGACGTTGTTGTTCTGCGTTCCGAATAAGCAAGCATGACGGCAAGAATTTGCCGTTTCTGGGAGGTAAGAAATGTCACAGGACGATTCCATTCGCACGGAAGACAATGGCGCGTCGGCGCCGATTCATCCCACGCCGATGCTGGACGAGCTCGAAGGCGGCAAGTGGCCGAGCTTTGTCACCGGATTGAAGCGTCTGCGCGACGCCAAGGACAAGCCCTATTCGGCCTTCATGAACGATCTGCTTGGGCAGCTCGAATATTCCTACGAGACCAAGACCGGCTATTGGAAGGGCGGCGCTGTGTCTGTTCTCGGCTATGGCGGCGGCGTGATCCCCCGCTTCTCCGAGGTCGCCGATAAGTTCCCGGCGTCCAAGGAGATGCACACCCTGCGCATCATGCCGCCGGCGGGCATGCATTACAACTCCGACATCGTGCGCAAGCTGTGCGACATCTGGGAGAAATACGGATCGGGTCTGATCGCCTTCCATGGCCAGTCCGGCGACATCATGTTCCAGGGGTGCTCGACCGAGAATGTGCAGCCCGCCTTCGACGAATTCAACGAGCTGGGCTTCGATCTCGGCGGCGCGGGTCCGAGTCTGCGTACGTCGGTGAGTTGCGTCGGTCACGCGCGTTGCGAAATGTCGTGCTTCGACGAGATCAAGGCGCAGCGCATGATCATCAACGAATTCATCGACGAGATGCATCGCCCGGCGCTGCCTTACAAGTTCAAGTTCAAGTTCTCCGGCTGCGGCAATGATTGCGCCAACGCGATCATGCGCTCCGACTTCGCGGTGATCGGCACCTGGCGCGACAACATGAAGGTCGATCAGGAGGAAGTGAAGGCCTATGTGGCGCGTGTCGGCCGCAAATATGCGATCGACCACGTCATCGCCATGTGTCCGACCCGCGCTTTGTCGCTCAACGACGACGACACGCTCGACGTCGACAACAAGAGCTGCGTGCGCTGCATGCACTGCATCAATGTGATGAACAAGGCTTTGTCGCCGGGCGACGACCGCGGCGTCACCATCTGTCTTGGCGGCAAGCGCGCCTTGAAGATCGGCGACCTGATGGGCACGCAGATCGTTCCCTTCATGAAGATGGAAACGGAAGAGGATTATGAGGCGCTCCGCGACCTTGGCCGCAAGATGATGGACTTCTTCGCCGAGAACGCGCTGGAGCACGAGCGCATCGGCGAGGCCATGGAGCGCATCGGCTTGCCGGCCTTCCTGGACGCGCTGGAGATCGACGCGGATCCGAACATGGTCAACCATCCGCGCACCTCCTGCTTCATCCGCACCGAGGGCTTTACCGAGGAAGCGGAGAAATATCTCGAACGCAAGGCGCACAAGGATCGTCTCGACATCGCCGCGGACTGACCTTCGCCGGAAGCCGCGGCGCCTCCCGGCGCCCCGGCTCCAATTTCGACCCTCAGCCTCCGCCGCCATTCGGTTTGAGGCGCGCCCATACAAAAATTAAGGGAGAGAAACAGATGAGCACCGCCATGACCCGGCGCCGCGCCATTGAGAGCGGAATTCCCGACCCGTTTCCGTTCATGCATCCTTTGATGAAGAAGAACTACGGAGCATGGGCGTGGCACGATCGCCCCCGTCCCGGCGTGCTGCATCACGTCGCCAAGAGCGGCGACGAGATCTGGACGGTGCGCGCCGGCACCCAGCGCCAGATGGATGTCTTCACCATCAGGAAGTTGTGCGACATCGCCGACCACTATTCCGACGGCCATTTCCGCTTCACCGTGCGCTCCAACATCGAATTCCTGCTCGCCGACCAGGCGAAGGTCGATCCCTTGATCGAGGAGCTGGACCGCAATGGCTTCCCGGTCGGCGCCACCGGCAACTCCGTGTCAATGGTTTCGCACACGCAGGGCTGGCTGCACTGCGACATTCCCGGCACCGATGCTTCCGGAATGGTCAAGGGTCTCATGGAGATGCTGCACCATGAATACACGCACGAGGAAATGCCCAACCGTGTGAAGATCACCTCTTCATGCTGCCAGATCAATTGCGGCGGGCAGGGCGATATTTCCATCAACGTGCAATATACGAAGCCGCCCAAGATCAACCATGATCTGGTGTCGAAAGTCTGCGAACGTCCCGCGGTCGTCGCGCGCTGCCCCGTGGCCGCCATTCGCCCGGCGCTGGTCGATGGCAAGCCGTCGCTTGAAGTCGATGAGCAGAAATGCGTCTGCTGCGGCGCCTGCTACGCGCCTTGTCCGCCGATGCAGATCAACGGCCTGGATTCGACCAAGATCGCCATCTGGGTTGGCGGCAAACATTCCAACGCGCGCTCGAAGCCGGCCTTTCACAAGCTGGTCGTCGCCGAACTGCCGAACAATCCGCCGCACTGGCCGGAGGTCAATGAAGCCGTGAAGCGCATCCTCGACGCCTATAAGAACAACGCCCATGACTGGGAGCGCATCGGCGAGTGGATCGAGCGCATCGGCTGGCCGCGGTTCTTCGAACTGACCGGTTTCGGCTTCACCAAGTTCCATGTCGACAATTGGGTCGGCGCGCGCAGGTCGATGAATATGTCGGCGCATGTCCGGTTCTGATCGGCTGGCGTCGCCAAAGGCGGCGCGAGCCGTCTGGGTCGACCCTGACGACTGCCGCCGGGACCGGTCCAGAAAACTGCGGCTCGCGCAGGATCGGTTTCACAAGTGAGTTCGATTTGGCCTCGGGCGCGATCCGTGTCCGCGCCCGGCTCCTAACTGCGAACACTACGGAGGACAAAATGGCTGGTTATGACGTGAATGGCGGCACCGTGGAGCATGACGAAGAAGGTTATCTCACGGACATCGGGCAATGGACGCAGGACGTCGCCGACGTCATCGCCAGGGCCGAGAACATCGACATGACGGACGAGCACTGGGAAGTCGTCAACTTCCTGCGTGACTATTACGACGAATATCAGATCGCTCCCGCCGTGCGCATCCTGGTCAAGGAAATGACCAAGAAATACGGCAAGGAAAAGGGCGACCAGAAGGCGCTTTACGCCCTGTTCCCCTACGGTCCGGCCAAGCAGGCCTGCAAGATCGCGGGTCTCCCCAAGCCGACCGGCTGCATCTGATCGAGGTTCGTGATCCGCAGCGCCGGAAGAGCGTCGGATCGGGAGGAGACGATGGTGACGACGATTCACGCGGCGACGTTCCGCGCCGCGCCTCCATCTGTCGATCGCGCTCGTCGCGATGGCCGCGTTCCCGCTCCCAAACTTCCGCATGCGCCGGGCGCCTTCGTCAGTCCCTGCCGCAGCCAGGCCGGCGGCGGGCGCGAACATCGTCGCGCCCGCGGCGCACGGATTGAGTTCACCCCGCGTCCCGTTGGAGGATGGTTGGCATGGCGGAGGGTTCCAAGGATTTCGATCCGCTCGAAAAGGTTCACGGCGACCCGCTCGAATTGCCCGATCTGGCTTGCGGGGCGATGGCGGGGTCGAAACCCTTTCCCGCGGCGCCCAATCACCAGGAGCCGCTCGGCTTTCCCGGCGAACTGGTTCCCGATTGGCATGACAAGGCCATTCGGCGTCTCGGCGAACTGCTCGACAGCAACAAGGCGCTGCGGGTCTATCTCGATTCCTGCGTCAAATGCGGGGCTTGCACCGACAAGTGCCATTATTTCCTCGGAACATCCGACCCCAAGAACATGCCGGTTGCGCGCCAGGACCTGCTGCGCAAGGTTTACCGCCGCCACTTCACGCTCACCGGGAAATACTTCCCCAAGCTTGTCGGCGCCGAGGATCTGACCTGGGAAGTGTTGGACGACTGGTATTCCTATTTCCATCAATGTTCGGAATGCCGCCGCTGCTCCGTCTTCTGTCCCTATGGAATCGACACAGCGGAAATCACCATGGCCGGACGGGACATCCTCGATTCGATCGGCATGGGGGCAAAGTATTCGAACGAGATCATCGGCAAGGTCTTCAATGTCGGCAACAACCTCGGCCTGCCGCCCAAGGCGTTGAGGGCGACCCTGGAAGGGCTTGAAGAAGAGATCGAGGAAGAAACCGGACTGCCGGTCAAGCTGCCGCTCGACGTCAAGGGCGCCGAGATCCTTCTGGTGACGCCGAGCGCCGACTTCTTCGCTTCGCCGCACATGGAAGGCCTGATGGGCTACG
>JAKAJL010000055.1 GCA_021813805.1 Pseudomonadota bacterium
GCTGGAGCGCATGGCGGTCGACGTCATGAAGGCGGACGCCGGCCAGACCTTGTTCAGGATCGCCGATCTTTCCCGCGTCTGGGCGCTCGTCGATGTTTCCGAACAGGATTACGAAAAGGTCAAGCCGGGCCAGAATGTCACGATCCATGCGCGTGGCGTCAACGACCGGACGTTTTCGGGCCGGGTCGACCTGATCTACCCCCAGATCAATCGCGAGACGCGCACCGCGCGGGTGCGGGTCGAACTGGAAAACCCGGACCTCGTCCTCCGTCCCGAAATGTATGTCGAAGCCGAAATCGCGGCGGGTAATGCCGGAAAGGTCCTGGCGGTTCCCGAAAGCGCGGTCATCGACACCGGGACGCGCAAGCTCGTCATCCTCGATCTGGGCGAGGGCCGTTTTGAGCCGCGGGAGGTCAAGACCGGCCAGCGCGGCCAGGGCGCGGTCGAAATCCGCGAAGGCGTCGCCGAGGGCGACAAGGTCGTCACCGCAGCCAATTTCCTGATCGACGCCGAAAGCAATCTCAAAGCGGCGCTCAAAGGCCTCAGCCCGTCGGAGACGCCGCAATGATCGGCCGCCTCATATCCTGGTCGGCGCGCAATCTGTTCCTGATCTTCATCGGGACGATCTTTGTCGTCGTCGCCGGCGTCATGGCGCTGCGCGCCTTGCCGCTCGATGCGCTGCCTGACCTCTCGGATGTTCAGGTCATCGTCTATACCGAATATCCGGGGCAGGCGCCGCAGGTCGTCGAGGACCAGGTAACCTATCCGCTCGCCAGCGCCATGCTCACCGTGCCGCGCTCGAAAGTGGTGCGCGGTTTCTCCTTCTTCGGCGTCTCCTTCGTCTATGTCATCTTCGACGACGGGACCGATCTTTACTGGGCGCGCTCGCGCGTCCTCGAATATCTCTCCGCTGCGGGCAAGCAATTGCCGGCCGGCGTGACGCCGGTTCTGGGTCCGGACGCGACGGGCGTCGGCTGGGTCTATCAATATGCGGTCGTCGCCAAGGAGTTGACGCTCGCCGAACTGCGCTCGCTGCAGGACTGGACCATCCGCTACGGCCTCGCCAAGGCCGAAGGCGTGGCCGAGATCGCGAGCGTTGGCGGCTTCGTCAAGCAATATAATGTCGTCGTCGATCCGCGCCGCCTGCAGGAGCTCGGCATTCCGCTGCAAAAGGTCGAGGACGCGATCCGCGCCAGCAACAGGGATGTCGGCGGCCGCACGGTCGAGCTTTCCGAATTCGAGTTCATGGTGCGCGGGCGCGGCTATCTGCGCGGCGTGTCCGACCTGGAAAACATCGTCCTGCGCTCGGACAACGGCACGCCGCTGCGGCTCAAGGACGTGGCGCGGGTCGAGATCGGCCCGGACGAGCGGCGCGGGATCACCGAACTGAACGGCGAGGGCGAGGTGGCGAGCGGCATCGCCATCCAGCGCTTTGGCGCCAATGCGCTCACCGTCATCGACAATATCAAGTCGACCCTCGCGCAGATGGCGCCGAGCCTCCCGAAGGGCGTCGAAATCCTGCCGGTTTACGACCGCTCGCAGCTGATCGACGCCGCGATCGAGACGTTGAACCACACCTTGTTGGAGGAAAGCCTCATCGTCGCGCTGGTCTGCGTGATTTTCCTGCTCCACGTGCGCAGCGCTTTGGTCGCGATCATCATGCTGCCGGTCGGCGTGCTGATGGCCTTCGCGGCGATGAAGGCGCTGGGGCTCGGGGCGAACATCATGAGCCTGGGCGGCATCGCCATCGCCATCGGGGCCATGGTGGATGCGGCCATCGTCATGATCGAGAACGCCCACAAGCACCTCGAACGCGCGCCGCCGGACAAGCCCCGGCTCGATGTCATGATCGAGGCCGCGACCGAGGTGGGACCGGCGCTGTTCTTCAGCCTGCTGGTCATCACGGTCTCCTTCCTCCCGATCTTCACGCTCGAGGCGCAGGAAGGGCGGCTGTTCGGCCCGCTTGCCTATACGAAGACCTTTTCCATGGCGGCGGCGGCGATTCTGTCGGTAACGCTGGTTCCCGCCCTGATGGTGATATTCGTGCGCGGAAAAATCATTCCCGAGCACAGGAATCCGATCAACAAAGTCCTGATCTGGCTCTACCGGCCGGTGATCGATGCGGTCCTGCGCGCCAGAGTGTTCACCATCCTGCTCGCCCTCGGCGTGCTTGCCGCGACCGTCTGGCCCGCGCGGCAGATCGGCAGCGAATTCATGCCGACCCTCAACGAAGGCACGCTGCTTTACATGCCGACGACACTGCCGGGCCTTTCGGTCACCAAGGCGGCCGAATTGCTCCAGAAACAGGATCAGATCATCAAGAGCTTCCCCGAAGTGCTGTCGGTTTTCGGCAAGGCGGGACGAGCCTCGACCGCGACTGACCCGGCGCCGACGGAAATGTTCGAAACCGTGATCCAGCTGAAGCCCAAGGAGCAATGGCCGGCGGGCCTGACCGTCGACCGGTTGATCGCCAAAATGGATGCAGCGCTCCAGTTCCCCGGCGTCTCCAACGCCTGGACCATGCCGATCCGGGGTCGTCTCGACATGCTTTCGACCGGCATTCGCACGCCGATCGGCGTCAAGGTCTTTGGGCGCGACCTCAACGAGATCGAGGCCATCGCGCGTCAGGTTGAATCGGTGGTCCGAAAGGTTGCGGGCACGTCGAGCGCTTTCGCCGAAAGGATCATCGGCGGCTATTATCTCGAAATCGTCCCGGATCGGGCGGCGCTGGCGCAATATGGCCTGACGGTCGGGGACGTCCAGGACGTGATCGCCACCGCGCTCGGCGGGGAAACGGTCACGACCACGGTCGAGGGACGCGAACGCTATGGCGTCAATGTCCGCTATCCGCGCGACTTCCGCTCCTCGCCGCAAGAGATCGCGCGCGACGTTCTCGTTCCCTTGCCGGGCGGCGGCACGACGCCTTTGGGCGAAGTCGCGAAGATCGAACTCGTGCGCGGCGCGACCGCGATCCGCACCGAGAATGGCCAGTTGGCGGCCTACGTCTATGTCGACGTCCGCGACCGCGACATCGGCTCCTATGTCGCCGAGGCGCGGCAGGCGGTGGCGAACGCGGTCCAATTCCCGCCGGGCTATTACGCGGCCTGGAGCGGGCAGTTCGAATATATGGAGCGCGCCGCCGCAAAGTTGCGCGTGGTCGTCCCGGTCACCCTGCTGATCATCTTCTTGCTGCTCTATCTCAACTTCCGCCGCCTCACCGAAACGCTGATCGTCATGGCTTCTCTGCCGTTCGCGCTCGTCGGCGGCGTCTGGCTCATGTGGCATATGGGTTTCAACATGTCGGTCGCGGTCGCGGTCGGCTTCATCGCGCTCGCCGGCGTCGCCGCCGAGACCGGTGTGGTGATGCTGATTTATCTCGACCAGGCCACGAGGGAGGTCGCCGCCCAGCGCGCCGCGGCCGGCCGGCCCTTTACCCGCGCCGACCTTCACCGCGCCATCATGCTCGGCGCAGTCGAGCGCGTGCGGCCGAAAATGATGACGGTCACGGCGATCATGGCTGGCCTCTTGCCGATCCTGTGGAGCACGGGAACAGGCTCCGAGGTGATGCGGCGGATCGCCGCGCCGATGATCGGCGGCATGGTCTCCTCGACCCTGCTGACGCTGATCGTCATTCCCGCGCTCTACGACCTGGTCAAGGGGTTTAGCCTGCCGCGCGAGGAAGCGGTGGTTCGCGCGAAAGTCGCGGCGCCTCAACCTGCCAACCCCGATTTTGAAGCGGCTGAATGAACTGTGACAAGGGAGAGCGCCATGACTGACGCGAGCAGATTTAATCGTTTCGTGGCTTTCCGGATACTCACCGTTGCGTTGATCGCGGCGTGCGGGCTCGGGGTTGCGACAGCGCCGTCGAATGCAGGGCATAACCGTCATCCGTGGCAGGTGCGCGAGCCCTCGGGCAGTGGAATCGTGCGCAAGGTCGACGCCGAGAATCGGATCATCACCGTGACTATCGGGCCGATCGAGGCTTTGAATTGGGACGCTGCGACGAGGGATATCGGCGTCGTTCAAGGGGTCGATATCCGGGGCCTGAAAAGCGGGTCGAGAATCAGATTTACCCTCGAGCTTGGACCATACGGCCGATACGCCATCAATGGAATCAATCCGGGGCGATGAGCGGGATCGCCGGCGGCGCTTGCCGGACCGAACCCAAACAAACGGAGGATAACCGTTACCGGATGCAGCGGAACGACAAAGGATGCGGCAATCTATGGGCGAGGTTGTTCCGGGTGGTGATTTGCAAAGCCTTCAAACGACAATCCTTGCCCAGGGACGTCATTGGTTGATGAGGCGCTGATCGAGGTCAGCTCAAGGGTTTGGCGGCCATACAGGCGTTATTGAAGGAGAACGACAATGAGATCGGATTGGTTTGATTGGGTGAGGCCCGCGATCGTCACGATGGCGGGCGTTGCTATTGGTTTCGTTGCGCTGCCGGGACCGTCCTCCGCCGCCAGCAAATTGCAGGTGATCGCGCAAGCAGACAAGCCGACCGGCCAGGGAACGCTCAACGCAATCGACGCGCCTGGGCGCAATCTCAACATCACCCACGGTCCGATCGCCGCCTTGAACTGGCTGGGCATGACCATGGATTTCGGCGTCGCGCCCGGCGTCGATCTCAAGGCGCTCAAAGCCGGAGCGAAGATCTCCTTCACCCTGACGCGCGGCGCCGAGGGCATGTATGTCATCGACGAGGTCAAGCCCGCTCAGTAAGGCCGGGCGCGCCAGCGCCCCTTGACGCCAAGGAAACGCCCGATGTTGGGAATTCGACTGCCCTCCGCCGCCGTCCTGATCGGCCTGAGCCTGACTTTGCCAATCGCGCTCGGCGGCTGCGCCTTGACGCCGGATGGCGCGCGCGACGAGCAGGCCAGGCTCGCCGCTGCGTCAAAGCCTTTCGAGAAACCCGTCGAATCGCGTGAATTGCCGGCTCTGCCCGCGCGCGTGGGCTGGCGGGATGCGCTGCGCCGCGCCTTCCTCGCCAATGGCGACCTGGAATCGGCCTATTTCGAATGGAAGGCGGCGATGATCGCGGTCGACAAGGCGGACGCCTGGCCGAACAGCAATCTCACCTTCGGCTACAGCTATATGTTCTCCCCGGCGAACATGAAGGCGTGGGACAGGACGACGCTCGCCGCCGGATTTGATCCGAGCATGAATTTGCAGCTGCCGGTCAAGCCGGCGACGGCCGGCAAGGTGGCGCTGGAGGCGGCGCGCGAGGCCGGCGAGAAATTCCGCGCCGCCAAATTCGATCTGCAGAAAAAAGTTCTCGACGCTTATCTCGATCTGGCGCTGGCGGAAGAACGGGCGCGCATTCAGCGCGACGTCGTCCATGTCCTCGATCTCGCTTCGGCTTCGGCCGCCGCGCGCGCAAAAGTCGGCGGCTCCGTTCCCGACGCCCTGAAGGCCAGGACCGAGCAGGAAGTCGCCAAAAACAATCTCGGCAATCTCGACGCAGAGGCGCGATCGGCGAAAGCCAGACTCAATGGCCTGATGGCCCGCGACGCGTCAGCTCCGCTCGGCCTGCCGCCGCAATTGCCCGCGCCGCGGCCGGCGCCGGCCAGTGACGCGCGGCTGATCGCCGTCGCCGTCGATCGCAATCCGGAGCTCGCCGCGCTCGCCCGGCAGGTCGCCGGACGCAAGGACGCCATCGATCTGGCCTCGCTCGGCTATCTGCCCGACGTCATCCCGTCCTTTTCCGTCACCGGCTCGATTGCGCAGACGGTCGGCGCCATGGCGATGCTGCCGACGACCTTGCCGCAGATTCGGGCGACAATCGACAATGCGGCGGCGATGGAGCGGTCGTCGGAAGCCCTGCTGCGCCAGACGGGCGAGGACCGCGCCGCCAGTTTCATCGCCAATCTCTACCTGATGCGCAACGCCGAGCGCCAGGTTGCGCTCTACCGCCACAGCCTCCTGCCTCTGGCGCAGCAGACTCTGGAGAGTTCGCAACAGACCTACGCCGCGGGACAATCGTCCTTTGTCGATCTGATCGACAGCATCCGGACCTATGACGCGATCCGGCTCCTGGCCGCGGAAGCGCGGATCGAGCGCGAGAAGCGGCTTGTCGAGCTTGAGGCGCTGGCCGGAGTCGACGCCGAGACGCTGGGGAAGCCAGAGGCCGCGGGCGCGGTCGAGGCGCGATTGTGACAATTGGCGGCCGATTTGGCCGACGCTCCAAGGGCGCGCCAAGGATGAGGACGAAAAATGGCAGGCTATAGCGGCATGATGAGCGGAGGCGGGATGTGGGGCATGGGGCTGATCTGGCTGCTGATCCTCATCGTCCTCATTCTGGGGATCGCGGCGCTGATCAAATATTTGGGCCGCTGAAATCCGATGGCGCGCGAATCTTAATCCGTGAGGGAAAAATGCAGGAAAAACTTCGACGCCGTACTCTCGTTTCAGTCTTGTCTTTCTGCGCAATGGTCGAGAGCGCGTCGGCTCACGCGCACCTACAGAGCGCCAATCCGGCGCCCGACTCCATTGTCGCGACGGCGCCGCAGGAAGTATGGATCGCGTTCAGCGAGGCCGTCGAGCCGAGCATGTCGGCGATCGAGATCGTCGGCGTCCAGGGGCCGGTCGCCGCAACGGGCAAGGCCTATGTCGACCAAGCGGCTCCGGCCGCGCTTATCGTCAAGCTCGCCCAGCCCCTTCCAGCTGGAGCCTATGAGACGCGCTGGCGGTGCGTGGGTAAGGATAGCCACGCGATGCGGGGAAGCTATCATTTTGAAGTGCGTCCATGAGCGATCCGTTCCTCGCAATTCTCACGACGGCGCGATGGGCCCAATTCCTCTCGCTCTTCGTGCTGTTCGGCGTGCTTCTGTTCCCGTTCTACGTCACGGGCGCGGCCCCGGCTCCTTGTCGAGAGCGGTTGGCTTCGGCGATGCGGAGGGCGATCTCATTCGTGGGCGCGGTTCAGCCGCTTTCGATCCTGGCCTGGCTCGCTACATCGATGGCGAGCATGGGCGACGGATGGACGAGCCTCCGCGACGCCGATTTTGTGAAGGCGTTTTTCCTGGAAGCCGGCTTTGGACGCCTGTGGCTGACCCGTCTCTTGTTGACCGCGCTCCTTCTCGGCGTGCTGGTCGGGACGAGGAGGTCCTTGCCGGCGCGCAATTTGCCGACCGCCGTTGCGCTCGTTCTCGCGGGCGCGCTTCTCGTCACCCAGGCCGGCGTCGGTCATCCAGCCGGGCTGCGCCCAGATGAGAGATTGTTGGTCTTCGGCGGTTACGCCTTACATCTCCTGGGCGCCGCGGCCTGGATCGGCGGACTTTTGCCCTTGCGCGCGCTCTTGGCGCAAGCGAAGCATGACGATCGCGCCCATGATTATGCGCAATTCGCGCTGGGACGTTTCGCGACCATGGCGAGTGTCGCGGTCGCGCTGGTGCTTCTCGGCGCCGCGATCAACATGCGACCGCAGATCGCGACCCTGAACGTTTCGGATCTGTCGTCATGGTGGTGGGCGGCCGGATCGAAAGCCGTGCTGTTTGGAGCGCTGATCGCGATCGCTTACCGCAACCGCTTCGTCCTGACGCCATTGCTCGCCACCCAGCCAAAGAAAGCTGTGACGAATTTGCTTCGCAACGTCATGATCGATCAAGGCCTGGCGGTCGTTGTCCTGGCGGTGGCCGCCTTCATGGGCGTTGCTTCTCCAACGGGATAGCCAGGAAATGGGAGCGACCGCGAGCGTCGAATGAGATTGTCCGCGCCTGCGGCATTGAGGAACCGGGGAATTCAGCCTGAAAAGCCAGGCTGGATGCAAGGCGTTGGTGCAACGCCGGAACAAAGGAGAGAGACCATGAAACGACTGCTGGCGATCGGAGCGGCGTCCGCGATTGCGATCATGTCCACGCAAGGCTTCGCGCAAACAAATGCGGCTCCAAATCCGCAGGGTGGCATGAACTGTCCGATGGCGGATATGCCGACAGTGAAAAAGGACATGTCGTCGATGATGTCCGATCTCGATGAGATGATGAAAGAGACCAATGATTCCGCAATGAAAGTGCGGATGTCGAAATTGCACAACAAGATGTCGGCCATGATGGACATGATGCAGAAAATGGGCGGCGGAATGATGGATGGCGGAATGATGAAAGGTGGCATGATGAAAGGCGGGATGATGGGAGGCGGCGCGATGCAGGGCGCCCCGGGCGCCGGCGGAACCAATGCGCCCGTGGCGCCCTCCACCGAGGAGCATCAATCCCACCACCCTGGTCAATGACGCCAATCGCCATTTCCGGAATTGACCGGCCCGGCAAGGAAGACGACCCGAATCTGGCCGGGCGCGAATTCAGCTACGGCGTCCGCTCCGGGCGCCTTAGCCGCATCGTTTTCAGTTCCTCGACGTGAAGCGATAAGCCTCGTGGCATGCGACGCAAAACTGCAACGTTTCCCCTAATTTCGTGCTGACCGCCGCCGCGTCGGCGCCCGAGTCCGCCGCCTCGGCAATTCCGTCGAACGACATGTGCGCCTGGCGTCCCATCCCGCGAAAATCGTCAGGGAGCTCCATCATGATCTGCTTGGGCATGCCCTGAAATGCTTTGAGACCCGATGTGCGCGCCGAGGCGGCAATGGCTCTTGAGTCACGCTTCCCAACCGCCTCGGCTATGCCCTGCGCCGCCGCCAACATCTTGCGCATTTCCGCAAGAACAAAAGTGCGAGTCGCCGAAGTCACCGGGACGGGTTGGCGATCGTCCGCGACTGCAGCGCCCATCGACCCCGTCTGCTGAGCATTTGGCGCCGTCTGCGCGAACGCGATCCCGGCAACGCAACACAGCGTCGCCGCGCTCAATGCAATTTTCCGGCGCATTGCTCTATCCTTTCGACTGCCGTTGAAAGCTAAGGCTTTGCACATCCAAATCAATAGAAGAAACGCCTCCTCGTCAACGAGTCGTTCGGAGCTTTTTGGCGTTCGACGCCCGCTGACGCCCCGACAATGCCGCTACGATCCGCATCGAACAAATGCCGTCTCCGTCAGCAGGACGTGCTATATTGTCCCGCGTGTTGCGATATCGGCCCCAGTCTGTCCGAAGCGATCAGGTTTCAGGATGTGCGCGCCATTACCATTCCAGATCGTTGAACTGCTCCCGGAGCAAATGGCGATTGCGAAGCTGGGCGACTCGGTCGAAAAGATCACGGTCGAAGAGATCGACGATCCCCAGGTCGGCGATTTCGTGATCCTTCACGGCAAGGTCGCATTGACCAAGATCGACCCCGACGAGGCTTTGAAATTGCTGGCGGAACTCGGGGCGCAAGCGCCAATCGCGCCGAGATCCGCGCCAACGACGCCCTGACGTCAACGGCTTTTATCAGCGGCGGGCCGCGTCACGCGACCGGCAGGCCGGCGGCCTTCCATTCCGGAAAACCGTCCTCCAGACGGCGGGCCGAAAAACCGTGCTGGCGCAGCAGCGCCACCGCCTCGAAGGCGAAGACGCAGTAAGGACCGCGGCAATAAGCGACGACGTCGCGGTCTTTGGGCAGATCGCGCAACTGCTTTTCCAGCTCCCGCAACGGCGCATTGATCGCCTGCGGCAGATGGCCGGCGTCGAATTCGTCCTCCGGGCGGACATCGAGCACGGTCACCAGCCCGTCCCGCATCCGCCGCGACAATTCCTGGCGCGAGACCGGCTCCAGCGCGTCGCGTCGGCGAAAATAGCCGCCGACAATTTCGCGGACCTCGGCGACATTGCGCTCGCCCACGCGGTGAAGCGCCGCAACCAGATCGAGCACGGCGGGGTCGCTCACGCGGTAAAGAATCTGGGCGCCATTGCGGCGGGAAACGAGCAGCCCGACCTTGCGCATCAAGCGCAGATGCTGCGACGCATTCGCCACCGAAAGGCGGGCCGCCGAGGCCAGATCGTCAACGTTGCGTTCGCGCTGCGCCAGCAATTCGAGGATGACCAGCCGGTGGGGGTTGCCCAGCGCCTTGCCGACCTCGGCGAAACGCGTGAAGAGCTCGAATTTGGGGGAGGGACTTGACATCGGCGGCCCGATATTAAACTATTAAACATAATTATTGAATGGGATCGGCCGAGCAATGTCAAGCGACGCATTCGCGGCGGGAGAAAAACCGGCGGATTCAATCTTCGGCAAGATGGGAGCCGCGCGTGATCCTCAGACAATTTCTGCATATGAACCCGGTCGGCGCGTCCTATCTTTTCGGCTGCGGCGGCAAATCCTGCGCCGCGGTGGTCGATCCGATCGGCGACATCGCGCCCTATCTCCAAGCCGCGCAGGATACGGGGATGAAGATTCTCTATGTCGTGGACACCCATATCCACGCCGACCACGCCTCGTCGGGCCGCCAGCTCGCGGAAGCCGCCGGGGCCGAATATGTGCTGTTCGCCGGCGCGGACGCCAAACCTGCCTTTCGCGGCGCGAAAGACCGCGACATCCTGCCGCTGGGCAATGTGACGGCCGAGGTGCTTCACACCCCCGGCCACACGCCGGAGCACATCTGCCTGCTGGTCACCGACCGCACCCGCGCGCCGGAGCCGTGGTTCCTGCTGACCGGCCACACCCTGATGGTCGGCGATGTCGGCCGGACGGAACTCGCCACCTCGCTCGAGGCCGGCGCCCGCGAATTGTTCCGCAGCCTTCAGCGGCTGAAGGCGCTTCCCGATTATGTCGAAGTCCTTCCCGGCGCCTTTTCCGGCTCGGTTTGCGGCAGGAGCCTCAGTGGGCGCCCCATGTCCACGATCGGCTTCGAGAAACGCTACAACGCGGCCTTCCGCATCGATGACGAAGACGCTTTCGTCGCGGCCATGTCCAAGGACGTGCCGCCGCCCCCGGCCGGCGCGGCCGAATTGCGCGCGGCCAACGCCGGCCTTGTGACAGCGTGACGGCAGGCGAAACCGCAACGCCTGCTTGAGCGGACGCGGCGTTTCGTGGGAGCGGAACGATGAAAGACGTTTTCAAGGCCATGCGCGCAACGGCGGCCTCGGCGTTGACGCTGGCGCCGATCTCGGCCTGGGCGCAGCAGCCGGCGGGGCCGGAGAGATACGATTGGGGGCCGAACATGATGTACTGGCATGGCGGATGGTTCGGGATGTTCTTCGGTCCGCTGTTCATGATTCTCGGCCTCGCCATCGCGATCGCCCTGGCCATTGTCATCGTGCGGGCTGTCCTCGGTCCTGGGGGCTGGGAGGCGCCGACGCGCCGCACGCCGCCGGAACGCACGCCGCTCGACATTCTCAAGGAGCGCTACGCGCGGGGCGAGATCGACAAGGAGGAATTCGACCAGCGCCGGCACGTGCTGGGCGAATGAGTCCGTTCGGCGCGCGACGGCTGCCGGCGCTCTCAGGCGTTGGAAGTGGAAGGAACGCCCACGTCTGATCGCCGCTCGTCGCCAATGAGGAAAACAACCATGAAATTCCTGCTGATCGTCAACGATCCGCCCTATGGGACCGAGCGTGTTTACAACGCCTTGCGGCTGGCCCACACGCTGCCGAAAAAGGACGCCGAAGCTCGGGTCTCGGTTTTTCTCATGGCAGACGCCGTTCTTTCCGCCAAGGCGGGGCAGAAGACGCCGGACGGCTATTACAACGTCGAGCGGATGCTGAAACGGGTCATCGCCGCCAAAGGCCAGGTCCTGTTGTGCGGGACCTGCATGGACGCGCGGGGGATCACCGACGTCGAAATCATGGAGGGCGCGCGCCGTTCCACGATGGACGAGCTTGCGGCCGAAACCGTGGCGGCCGACAAGGTCCTGGTGTTCTGACCCACGGGCCGCCGAATTGGACGCCGTTCGCGCATGACCCCGATCTATCTCGACTACAACGCCAGCACGCCGATCGCGCCGGAAGTCGTCGCGGCGATGGAGCCGTTGTTGCGGGGATCTTTCGGCAATCCCTCCAGCGGGCACTGGGCAGGCGCTCCGGCCAAAGCCGCGCTGGCGGCGGCGCGGAGTCAGGTCGCGGCGCTGCTCGGTTGCGGCGCGGAGGAAGTGGTTTTCACCAGCGGCGGCAGCGAGGCCAATAATCTCGCGCTCAAGGGCCTTTTCTTCCGCAGGCAGGGCGGACCGTCGCATATCATCGCCACCGAGATCGAACATCCGGCCATACTCGCGCCCTGCCGTTTCCTGGAAAGCCTCGGCGCGCGCGTCACCCTTGTCCCGGTCGATGGCGCGGGGCTGGTCGATCCCGACGACATCCGCAAGGCTCTTCGAAACGACACCTTCCTGATCAGCGTCATGCACGCGAACAACGAGGTCGGGACGATCCAGCCGCTCGCGGAAATTGGAAAAATCGCGCGCGACCACGGCGTACTGTTCCACACCGACGCGGCGCAATCCGTGGGCAAGATCGCGACGAGGGTGGACGAACTCGGCGTCGATCTACTGTCCGTCGCCGGGCACAAGCTTTATGCGCCGAAAGGCGTGGGCGCGCTCTACATCCGCCGAGGCGTCGAGATCGAGCCCCTGATCCACGGCGCGGCTCATGAAAATGGTCGGCGCGCGGGCACCGAAAGCGTTCTGCTCGCCGCGGCGCTCGGCAAGGCCTGCGAGATCGCCGCGCCGATGCTCGCCATGCCGGAAGTGCGTCATTTGCGCGATCTGTTCTGGGACAGGCTCAAATCGGCCTTTGGCGCCGGAATCGTGCTGAACGGCCATCCCGAGCTGCGCCTGCCCAATACTTTGAACGTCTCTTTCGTCGGCCGTGTGAGCGCCGACATTCTCGCCCGGATTCCGCAGGTCGCGGCTTCGACCGGCTCCGCCTGCCATTCCGGCGCGGTGACGCTGTCGCCGGTGCTGGCGGCGATGGGCGTCTCTCGAAACGTCGGCATGGGCGCGATCCGTTTCAGCCTCGGGCGCGGCACGACGGACGCGGAGATCGACGCGGCCGTCGCGGCTTTGGCGCGGGCGCTGTCATGAGCGGAGGCGACAAAACGACGGCCATCGGCCCGCAGGCTTACGCCGCCTGGCGCGCGACCGCGCTCGGCGCTTTGACGGAAACGCTTGAGCAGAGGCTGATGCTCGACCTGCTGGGCGACCTGGCCGGCGCCCGCGTCCTCGACATCGGTTGCGGCGACGGCGCCCTGGTTCGCGCTTTTGCCGCGCTGGGCGCGACAGCGGTTGGCGTCGATCCCGAGCCGGCGATGCTGTCCGCCGCGCGAAAGCTTGCCGAGGAGGCGCATGTCCCGGCGACATTTCTGCAAGGCCGCGCGGAATCCCTGCCGTTTCCGGACGCTTCCTTCGACGTGGCGACCGCGATGACCGTGCTTTGCTTCATCCCTGACGCGAAAGCCGCCGTGCGCGCAATGGCGCGCGTGGTGCGGCCGGGCGGACGGCTGGTTCTTGGCGAACTGGGACGATGGAGTTTTTGGGCGGCGAAGCGGCGTCTGCGCGGCTGGCTCGGCGCGCCGACCTGGAAAGCGGCGCGGTTTCGGGACGCGGCGGAACTTCGCAAGCTCGCCGAAGCCGCCGGGTTGAAAGTGACGGCGACGCGCGGCGCGATCTTCTATCCGCCCGTCGAAAGGCTCGCCCGCGCCATGGCGCCGATCGATTCCTGGCTCGGCCGCCGCACGACGATCGGCGCCGCCTTCATCGCGCTTGCCGCGACACGCAAACACATTTGAGAGGACGACCATGGCCGACCACAAGGCTGCTGCGCATCATCGCGGAATCCGGGCCAATCTCGGCCAGTTCACCTTGCAGACCGTGCAGGTTTTCTTCGTCGGCCTGACCATCGGCATGGAGCGCACGGTGTTGCCCACGCTGAGCGGGCAATTCGGCGTGGCCAAGGGCGCCTATCTCTTCCTGGCGTCTTTCGTCCTGTCGTTCGGACTGGTGAAGGGGGCGCTGAATCTGGTCGCCGGCAACCTCGCGGATCGGATCGGCCGCAAAAGAGTGCTCCTCCTGGGCTGGCTGGCGGGGCTGCCGATCCCCTTCCTCATTTATTTTGCGCCGAACTGGTGGTGGATCGTCGCCGCCAATGTGTTCCTCGGCGTCAATCAGGCCTTTGCCTGGACGATGACCGTGACCATGCATGTCGACCTCGCCGGCAGCCACCAGCGCGGACTGGCGGTCGGCATCGACGAGGCGGCCGGCTACGCAGCGGTCGGTTTGGCGGGACTCGGAACCAGCTATCTGGCCTCGCTCTACGACCCGCGCTGGGCCTTGCTGGTGTTCGGCCTGGCGGTGATCGGGGCGGCGCTGGCGCTGATGATCTGGGTCCAGGACACGCTCCCCTGGGTCCACGCCGAACACGCCCAGATGAAGGCGGACGGCGCGCATACGGGGGATGACGCGGCGCATTGGCTCAACATTTTCCTGCTGGTGTCGTTCCGTCACGCCACCTACCGGGCTTTGTGTCAGGGCGGCGTCGTCAACAAGATCGCCGACACGCTGGTCTGGGCGCTGTTCCCGGTCTATTTCCGCGCCAACGGCCTCAGTCTGGTGCAGATCGGCTGGGTCACCGGAATTTACGCTTTTGTCTGGGGGCTGTCGCAGTTGTGGACCGGGCATCTCGCCGATCGGATCGGCCGCAAGCCGCCGCTCGTGGCCGGATTTTCCCTGCTGGCGCTCGGCATCGCGCTGACCGCGGCGACAAGCGCAATTCTCTGGTGGAGCGCCGCCGCCGCCATCATGGGTCTTGGCATGGCGCTGCTCTACCCCAATCTGATCGCCGCCATGGCCGATCTCGCGCCGCCGCTGTGGCGCGGCCGGGCGCTGGGGACTTACCGTTATTGGCGCGACACCGGCTACGCCATCGGCGCGCTGGTTCTCGGCGCGGTCGCCGAATGGGCCCATGGCGCAACGCCCGCGATATGGGCGACCGCCGTGCTCGTCGCCCTCTCTGGCCTTTGGATCGCGCTGGCGGTCGAGGAAAGCCGACCGCAAGCCAGATTGAGGCCGATGGCGTCGTCGTCGGATGTCTCGAACGCATCGAGAAGCGGTTGATTCAAGCGGAGGGCCCGGCAGCTGTTGATTTTCCCCCTCACGAGCTGAAAGCCAACCCAAGAGCCAGGTCCGGCGAACCTCGAAGAAAAGGTTTAATCATACCCTCGACTCGTACCGCGGCCTTACCGCGGCCGGTCCGGCTGCCATGCTGCCCTGACCCGACGTTCGGCCTATGACGGGAATCCGCCCGTCAGAGCCTGTCGAGCTTGACCCTCATAGTCCGACCTCCGCCGGCGCCGGTCGGCAGGCAGAGGTCGATCCTGGCCAGATTCTGCAGCGCAATTGTGGCGGTCGGGAAGGAGATCTCGAGCCTTTCGGACACCGTCTGGATGGTGACGATCGGACTGGCTTGCTTCAGCTCGTGGACCGGGAGCGCTGGCGGGGCCGCTCGACCGAGGCGGGCGGACTCATTCATTTTCGCCGATGTCAGCCATCTCAAGAGCGGGATCGATGAACCCGGCGGGATAGCGCCACGCGATCGCGGCGAACGTTGGGTCGCCCTCGCTGTGAATCTTGAGAATCGCTTCGGGACCGAGAGCTTGCCGGGCATAGAGGTCGAAGGCCCCGCTGTCGGCGTGGCAGCCGAGCGAGCGGGCATAGGTCGATACGACCGCCTTACCCGCGCAATAGGCGTGGTTCGTAGCGGCCAGGGGGACCGCCAGCTCAATGACACGCGGACGGCCGATGCGCTTGAGCAAGGTTTGGAGGTCGGCGGGATCGCTCTGCCAGAAATAGACGGCTTCGCCGCCCCAGCTACCTAGCAGCAGCTCGACGCCGCCATCGTCGATGTCGCGTGGGTGGGAGACCATCCAGAACTTGTTCGACCGCGCATCGAACTGGTCGCTCCGGAATGGACTGCCTGCGAACAGGGCCTCGGCGATGTCGGCCGAGAAAGCGCCGACCGCGACCTGCGCGTCCAGCCTGCGGCGAATGGCGGCGAGGTCGGAGAGATGGACGCCATCGTGGACAAGCGCGTCCGCCTCGGCGTCTGTCATGCGCGTATAGTGCCAAGCTCTGATGGATCGGGCCTCCATCCAAGGGACGAGGCCATCGGGGAAGGCGACATAATCCGAGCCATAAGGATTGATCGGATAAGGCTGGGTGCGGTCCGACGCCTCGCGCTCCAGATACTGGCGGCGCGATGTCGTGAGATAATTGCGGATCAGCTCTTCGGCGCCGCACAGATGCGCCGCGAGTTCGTCATCGATGGTCGCGGCGTTCCAAACGTCGATCAGCGGCACGGTAGGCCGCTGAACGGATCGACTCGAAGAACTCGACCACCCTCGGGATGGCGATGGAGGATTTCAATCAGGCCCATGCCGCGTCGCACAGCGGCAACGGGGCAGGCATACAGGCGTCCCCGCGCTCGCCTCCCGCGCTCGTTTCAACGTAGGCGCCAAGCCTTTGATTCGCTCCGTCCGTCACGCGCGATCCTTTAACTGGCTTGGCCGTTATTTAACAATGTGGCCACACATTTTAATAATGGATCGCGCCAATTCAAGGCTGCCATGGTGCATGACCTGCGGGCGCGAGCGGCTTGGGAACACGGCAGAGAGACGACGTGGTTTGCCCGATATGTTCAAGCCGCCGGAGGCTTTCGCTCGGGCTAGGCCTGTTGCAGTAAAAGGGGACCGACCCGCGGCCTGATGGCAACCCACCCGCCATCTACCGCCGGGAATTCGCCTTCGGAAGCTTACCTCTTGCTTACTCCGCGCTTAGTCAGTAGGTCGGTAAGCAAAAACGGCCCCGAAGGGCCGTTTTTAAGCTATTGATTTTCTTGATAATTTTTGGAGCGGGCGAAGGGATTCGAACCCTCGACCCCAACCTTGGCAAGATCGAGAAAGCTCTACGCCGGAATATCCGAAATAACGATATAGCACGAAAATAATTGACTATTTTTCATTCTCCCCCGCCGAGCATAACCGTCTGGCACCCCTCCGTTTCGCCTCTTCTGCTGACAATTTGCTGACAATGGCCGTCTGGCTGTGTTATTGTCAGCAAGGTCGTCAACCGTCGATGGAGGAAGAGCGCATGGCCAAACTCACCAAGCGGGCGCTCGAAGCCATGAAGGCCCCCAAGAAGGGAAAGCAGGCATTCTTGTGGGACAGTGAACTCCGGGGCTTTGGAGTCCGCATGCTCCCCTCCGGTCTTCAAACCTTCGTGTTGAATTACCGAAACGCGGCCAGCACGGAGCGGCGGATCAATCTCGGTCGCTTCGGCGTGATGACCGTTGAGCAGGCCCGTGATCAGGCCATGATCAAGCTCGGCGCGATCGCGGCCGGCGGTGATCCGGCCGAGGCCGAAGAGAAGCCCCATCAAAGGGCTACAGTGTCCGAACTGTGCGACTGGTATCTCGCTGAGGCCGAGGCGGGCCGTATCCTTGGGCGCCGCAATCGACCGATCAAGAAATCGACGCTCGCCATGGACAAGAGCCGTATCGAAACGCACATCAAACCGCTCTTGGGCGACCGGCTCGCGCACACCTTGAAGGTGGTCGACATCGAAGGGATGCAGTCCGACATTGTCGCCGGCAAGACGGCCAGGCCGAGAGGCAACGGCCGCGGCGGCGCCACAACCGGCGGACCTGGCGTAGCATCCAGAGCGGTTGCGACTTTGCAGAGCATCCTCGGTCATGCCGCCCGCCTCGACAAGATCGAGAGCCATCCTAGCCGTGGCGCTCGAAAGCTGGCCAGCAAGAAAAAAACGCGCCGCTTGAGCGAGGCCGAGATCAAGAGGCTAGGCGTTGCAATGCGGCACGCGGCGCGCAACGGGGAACACCCCGTCGGCCTGGCGATCGTCCGGTTTCTGCTAATGACCGGCTTTCGCATTTCCGAGGGCCAGGGCCTGCAACGTCCCTGGCTCCATGCCGATGCCGGCTACGTGAGCTTCCCGGACACCAAAGGGGACGCTCAGATTCGAGCGATCGGCCGAACTGCGGCAGCGCTCGCCGCCAACCAGCCCATTCGGAAGGATTGCCCTTACATCTTCCCGGCCGATTTCGGCGATGGGCACTTCACAGCAGCGAAAGCCTGCCTGTCACGGCTTTGCGCGAGCGTGGGCATCGTTGGCGTCACGCCGCACACGCTGCGGCATACGTTCGGCAGCGTCGCCGGAGACCTGGGCTTCTCCGAACTCACAATCCGTGCGCTCCTCGGCCATGCCGCTCAAAGCGTAACCCAAGGGTATGTCCACATTGACGAGGCGCTGAAGCTCGCCGTTACCCGCACTTGTGAAAAAATCACCTCCCTGCTGGATGAAGATAACCCATTGGACGTAAGCTTCAGGGACAAGTGGTTTTCCTTGATTGAGGATCATCGCTCAGGGACAGTTGGCGTCGTGACCTAAGCGGCTCCTTCTCCATCCCAGAGGCTCGACAACGGCGCCGCTGCGAGCCTGTCGCCGAACGGCACGAGATCCTTGCTGTCATAGAGGACGACGCCGAAGGCAAAGCGATCCCCGCATGCTTCAACTAGCGCCTTGAGACCTGCGAAATCTCCGGCCTTGACCGTGGCGCCGGCCTTCACCTCGATGCCGACGATCATGCCATCGTTGCGCTCAAGCAAGATGTCCACCTCGCGCGCGTCCCGATCCCGCAAATGATGCGGCGTCAGCCGAAGGTCTGAGGCGCTCATCAGCTTCAGCACTTCCGAAAACACGAAGCTCTCCAGGAGCGCGCCGAAGGCTCCGCGATCGGCTTTCACCCTATCGAAGGAGAGTCCGCGCACGGTTGCCAGCAGGCCGGCTAATTGGGAGTCAATGATCCGCCAATTGGGAATTATTCGAAGCGATTTTGGAGACCGCGAGGGGAAGTCTTCCCCTACGACCGAGCCTTGGTCTCTGCCGACCCCTTCTGCGGGGAGGCCCCGCAACGCCCCCTGAGAGGAAGAGTGCGGATCGGGTTTCCGTGACGGGTTGAGCCGAGAGAGAGGCTTTCGGCGCCCGTCGTGGAGGTTGATCCCTATGAACATGCAGGTTCTCGACGCCCGCCGCGACATGAGCGGCGGCTACAAGGTGGATGTCACGCGCGGCGAGCGCGTCGGCCGGGTGTCATCCGAATGGTTCTCGCGGCCCGATGACGAGCGGTTTCTCTCGCTCGGCGAACTGGCTCGCGCGGTGCGCGATCGGGCCGAGCGCAGCCGGACCCGCGTGGTGGAAACCGCGCTGATTCATGTCGAGGCGAACCGGAACGATCCCGAGCGGCTGTCGCTGATTCTGCCCGGCGCAGGCGTGCCCGTCGCGCCGACGCACTGGAGCTTCGGTCAGCTCGCGGCGCAGGTCGGGGCGCCGGCCGCCTATCTGCGCCAGCTTCCGGCCGCGCTCGCCGGCATCAATCTGCAATACGGCCTGACCTCCAACCGCGCCGAGCAGATCAAGACGCTTGAGACCGACAACGGTCGTGTCGAGCTTCGGGCTGTGACGGGCGTCGATTACGGCAGGATCAATGATTTCGAACTGGTCGAGGCCGTCCAGCGCATCGCCGGCAACGGCACGGGCGACACGCGCTGGAAGGTGCCAGGCGTGCTCGACTGGTCGACGGGAATCTACAACCCGCGCGTCGACATCTCGAAGGACACGACGACGCTCTATGCCAGCGACCGCGACGTGTTCCTGTTTTTGGTCGATGACCTCAACCCCATTGAGGCTGGGCGCCTGCCTGACGGCTCGCCTGACCTGTTCTTCCGCGGTTTCTATGCCTGGAACTCGGAGGTCGGCGCCAAGACGCTCGGCATGGCGAGCTTTTATCTGCGCGCCGTGTGCCAGAATCGAAACCTATGGGGCGTCGAGGATTTCGAGGAGATCAGCATCCGGCACAGCAAATATGCCGCATCGCGCTTCGCCCATGAGGCGGCCCCGGCGCTGCTCAACTTCGCCAATTCGTCGCCAATGCCGTTCATCAACGGCATCAAGGCAGCGCGCGAGCGGGTCGTGGCGAAAACTGATGAAGATCGGAACGACTTCCTGCGCCAGCGCGGCTTTTCCAAGGCCGAGACGGGCAAGATCATCGACGCGGTACTTGTTGAGGAAGGCCGGCCGCCCGAAAGCATCTTCGATTTCGTGCAGGGCATCACGGCGGTTGCGCGCGACAAGCCGCACCAGGACGCCCGCCTCGATATGGAGGCCAAGGCGAAGAAGCTGCTCGATCGGGCTGCTTGATCTCACCATGGCCGGAGATGCGGATTTCCGTGTCTCCGGCTTTGCGCTTCCATGCTTTTTGGGGGGATCGTCGCTTGAATTCTGCTCTCGACTTGCTCCGATGTAGCCCATGGGTTACATTGTGGAGAGCAAGGGGTAGGAATGGCCATCGTCAAAATCAATCCGATCGCGATAGCCGGAAGGTGGAAGTCAGGCGTCGCGCTGGATCTTCATACGATCAGCAGCACCCCCATCGGTTACAACGATTTCGGGTATATGCAATTTGAAACTATTCGACCAGAAATCGCCGAGTTTCTCTATCGCTTGAAAAACCGAGGCGATCGAACTGCCGCCGGCCCAATCATCGAGACCACTGCCGATTTCCTCGCTCGTCACCGCGACAAATTCGACGCGATCGTGCCAGTTCCACCGTCGCACCAACGCGCCGTTCAGCCGGTCATCGTCGTTGCGGAAGGCGTCGGCCAAACACTGGGGGTGCCCGTTCTGTCTTGTATCACGACCACTCGCCCGACGGGCCAGCTCAAAAACATCACCGATCCCGAGGAGCGTGAGGAACACGTCAGGGGCCTTTATGCCGTCGATCCGGCGCAGACGCGCGACCGCAAGCTTCTTCTCTTCGACGATCTCTTCCGTTCAGGCACGACGATGAACGCTATCACCGACATCCTGATGGACCCCGGCAAAGCCGAGGTGGTTCGCGCTCTCACCATCACCAAGACACGGAGCAACCAATGAACACGATCTTCATCGGCGGTTCGCGACAGGTTTCCCGTTTGCCGGCCGAGGTAAAAAAGCGACTCGATAACGTCATCGCCAGCAGCCACAAGGTCATTGTCGGAGACGCCAACGGTGCTGACAAGGCTATCCAGAAGCATTTTTGTGACGCCCGCTATCCTCTCGTCACGGTTTTCTGCTCAGGCGAGGCGCCTCGCAATAATCTTGGATCGTGGACCACACACCGCGTCGATGTTCCCAAGGGCGCGAAGGGCTTCCAGTTCTACGCCGCTAAAGATCGGGAAATGGCGCGCGAAGCCGATTTCGGATTGATGATTTGGGACGGCAAGAGCCCCGGCACAGTCCTGAATGTCTTGCGCCTCGTACAGGCCGGCAAGATTTCTGTCCTGTTCAACGTGCCCGACAAGTCCGCGGTCAATGTCAAAACCGTCGATCAGTATCGCGACTTTATTCAGCGCTGCGAGCCAGCGTTCCGCACCGATCTGCGGGAACGGGCGACTGCGAAGGAATGGTCTTTGATCGAGGCCGATGCGCAGCCGAGTTTGCTCGGTCAGGCGCCCGTCGACGAGGCGCGCGCGTCGAGTTCCTCCCAACCTGCTTCCGCGCCACCCAACGAGGAGACGGTCCAAACGCTCAACGCGGCGCTGGCGTCCGGAGATCCGGCACGGATCATGGAAATCCTCGGATCGATCGCCCGTGAACGGGGTATGAGCCAGATCGCCCGTGAGTCCGGCTTGGCGCGGGAAAGCCTCTATCGGTCCCTGGATGCAGGTGGAAACCCCGAGTTCATGACGGTCATGAAAGTTCTTGCGTCCTTGGGTGTGCGGTTGGAAGTGAAGCCGTTTGATTCATCGCCGCGTTTTCAAGTTGCGGTCGTGTAGAGTAGGGATGAA
>JAKAJL010000056.1 GCA_021813805.1 Pseudomonadota bacterium
CATCACCCTGCCTTTCTTGCCAGCGCCTTGGTTTTGGCCAGAGCGGCGCGCGCCTCGATCCAGGCGTAGAAGGCGGCGAGGCCCTCGCCGGTTTTGGCCGAAACCACCAGCGTCTGCAGGTCGGGATTGACCCGCAGGGCGTGGGCGATGCAGGCGCCGACATCAAAGTCGAGATGCGGCAGAAGGTCCGACTTGTTGAGCAGCATCAGGTCGCTGGCTGCGAACATGTCGGGATATTTGGCCGGCTTGTCCTCGCCCTCGGTCACCGACAGCACCACCACCTTGTGCGCCTCGCCCAGATCGAAGGCCGCCGGGCACACCAGATTGCCGACATTCTCGATGAACAGCAGCGAATCGTCGGCAACATCCAGCGTCTCCAAAGCGTGGCCGACCATATGGGCGTCGAGATGGCACCCCTTGCCGGTATTGACCTGGATCGCCTTGGCGCCGGTCGCCCGGATGCGCTCGGCGTCGTTCGAGGTCTGCTGGTCGCCCTCGATCACCGCGATCCCATGCCTGTCCCTGAGGTCTTGAATCGCGCGCACCAGCAGCGACGTTTTCCCGGAGCCGGGGCTGGAGACGAAATTCAGCGCCAGCACCCCCGCGCGGTCGAAAGTCAAGCGGTTTTCCTCGGCGAAGGAGCGGTTCTTCGACAGAATGTCGCGCTCGATCTGGACGATGCGGTCCTGGCTCAGGCCGGGGACATGGACGCCGGCCAGGCCCGAGCCGTAATCAAGCCTCTCGCCGCCCGCGTCATGGCCGTGGCCCTGATGATGATGATGGGGGTGATGAGGATCGTGCGCATGATCATGGTCATGGTCATGCGGGTGGTCGTGGGGATGCGCGTGAACATGGTCGCCATGGGCGTGGACATAATCATGCTGACGCATGTGCGCTTCGCCTTTGCCGCTCGTGGCCTCGCCGCCTTCCTGGGAAGCCGTCCCGCAACCGCAAACCGTGCACATTTTCAGACCTCCAGCTTCCTGATCACGCCTCTCGTCGCCCGCCGTCATCTGGACCCGATGGCCGCCGCAGTGCTGGCACGGGCCGAAGCGCTCGGCAAAGCGCCACCTTCTCCTCGCAGGCAAGGCGCCCGCCCTGGCCCGGCGTGCGGACGATCGCCAGAGCCGAGCCTTCCCCCAAGGCGCCGCGCGTGACCACGTCGAAGCAGGAGATCATGGCCTCAGGCTCTATACCCGGCAAGGCCCCGATTTCCAGCCAGGCCTTCGTCACCCTCGAAAAGCCCTGATGATGGCCCTCCTCGATGACGATGTCACCCACGCTTTCGGTCAGAGACATCTCATGCATCCGTCTCGTCCAGAACGTCCGCGCCACCGCGGCGGCCGGAAAAGGCGCCGCGAAAGAAGGCGCGGCGATCGAGGTGCGCCTTCGGCGTTTCGCGCTTGGCCGCCGGAGGCGTCAGCAGCGCGTCGAGCGCCGCCGTGGCGGTGACGAGCGCCGCCGGCTGATCGATGAATTCATCCATCGGCGAGAACAGCGAGCAACTCAACAGCCGGCCCAGCCCTTCGATTTCGGCGCCGAGGAAATCGACCTCGCCGTTCGGCAGGGCCAGCCTTTGGGTCTCGCCGGGCCCCGCCGCGACCGGCGTCGCAAACGGCGCGGCGAAGACATTCATGAACCAGGGCGTGACAATGATTCCCACTGCCCAGTCGCCGCAGGGCCGGAAGCCCACGCTGGCGACCGAAAGCTGAGCATTGCAGATCGGCACGTCGTGCATCGAGTCCTTATGGACCCGTCGGAAATGAGCCTCAATTCTCTCCGACAGGCGCGCGCAGCGCTCGATGCGTTCGGCCTCATCCATTATCGCCGAGCCTCATGAAGCGTTCCTGCGCGGCGTCGCAGTTCGGGCAGCGCCAGTCCTCCGGCAGCGCCGAGAAGGGCGTGCCGGGCGGGATCTGCCAGACCGGTTCGCCCAAGGCTGGATCATAGACATGCCAGCACACTCCGCATTCCATCTTCGCGTCGTCTTCGATGTCCGGCTTGCGGCCGAAATTTTCGAATCCCGTCATGCGAAATAGGCCTCTTCGATTTCACGGAGGCGCCGCGCGCTGTCGCGGAAATCCTCTTCCGCCGCGCAGGCCGCCGCCGGCGGATCGCCGATCTCGAGCGTGTCGAGAATGATCTGATCCATGGCGTTGAAAAACTGCACCGACCAGACGTTCTTCGTCGCGGTGGAATGAATGCGGCAGGAGCCATAGCCCTTGGAGACCAGCCGCACGGCGCCCGCGCCGACCCGCTGCTGCAGATGGCTCATGTCCTCCGGCGACATCGGGAGCAGGGAGAAGGTGATAGTATGGGCCGGATCGCCCGGCCGGTGCGCCGCGGAGCGACTGGCGATTTCGCTCAGGAGCGGCATGACGTTCATCGCGCCCGCCGGCGCCTCGCCGGGGGTTAGCGGCCGGCAATTGGTCACGGCGGCGCGCCGCGCGATTTCCGGCAGGCTTGACACTTCAAGATAATCGGCGACGAGCTTGCTGTCGGCGTCGGTGAAGCGCACCCGCCACAGGCCCGCCATGACCGATTCGTGAATCTGCGCGACGATCCCGTCGGGCAGCGCGACGACTCCGGCCACTTCGCCATCGCCGATCACCTGCTCGACAAGCAGGATTTCGTCGGCGGAAAAATCGGTCAGGTCGAACAATTGTCCGGATTCGCCTTGGGCCTGGCTTTCCAGCGCGGCGACGATCTGCGGCAGCAGGGCGCGCACGCGCGGGCAGGCGGCGATCAGAGTCTCGGCTTTGCCCGTCGCGAGGAGGGAAATCCTGCGCGCGCCGGACGCCGCGTCGAATGAGTCCGTTCCGATCGGCAGCACGCTCATGATTTGCTCGGCGCCTTCCGGCGCGACCCAAAATCCGGCTTTCATCGATTGACTCCCTGCGAAAAGGTGAAGACCGTTTTCGGGGTCTTGGCTTCGCTCAGGATCGTCGCCTGCGGCTGGAGCGCGGCCTCGATCCGTTCGAGATAGTCGGACCAGTCGAGGATTTTCGGCAGGACCGCGACAGGCTCCCCGCCGCGCGTGACGCACAGCGACGGCGTGACATGGACCTGGAAGCGGCCTTTCAGCCCGGCTTCCGCCCCGGGCGCGACGATCGCCCCGCGCAGGCGTCCGGCGAAGGCCCGCAAAATCTCCGGCAGGACGGCGACAACATCGGACGTTTCCGGACGGGGCGCGGCTGCGCCGGAGAAAAACAGCAGCGCATGGGCGGGCTCGCCCGCCGCCGGAGCGAGAAACGCGTCGATATTGCCTTCATCCGCCCAGAGAAGGTCCGCGCGTTCGGCAAGAGTGTGCAAAACGGGAGCATCCATGGCTTTCTCCCTCGGCGCGCGCCCGCCATCTGCGGGCTGTCGCGCCTGTCCCGTGAAAAGAAACCTTACATCGGCGCTTGGAAGCTTTCCAGGCTTCAGCGCAAATGGTCAGGCAGTTGCGGCCCACGTTCCGTGAGATCGGCGAAGGCCGCGCCGAAATCCTCGCCGCGCAGGGCGGCGGCAAGGCCGTCCAGCGCCCTGTCGAGCTGGGCGGCCTCTTCCTCGTCGAGAGACCGGATCGCGGTGTCGATATGGACCAGCACCTTGGTCCCCGCTTCCCGCGGCCCGATCAGCAGCAGGGAGACTCGGCGCTGCTCGTCGCCGCGTTGGCAGAGCGCCGAAAACGCGTCGCTTTCGACGACTGTCATGGGCACGCCAAGGCACATGGCCGTATCAAGCCGCAGCCAGCAGCCAGAGCCCGCCCAGCGCCACCGCCGCGCCGGTGAGGCGGGTCAGCATCGCGCCGGGGCGCAGAGCCGCGACGCCGACGCCGACGGCCTGAAGGGCGAGGCTCGCCAGCATGAAGCCGGAAAAGAACAGGATCTCCGTCGCGGCGGCCGGCGCCTCGGCGCCATGGGCGAACCCGTGGAACACGGCGAACAGGCCGACGAGGCCCGCCGCCGGCGCCAGCGGCATGACGACATTGAAGGCGATCAGGAAGCCCATGACCGCTACGGAGGCGGCGATCCCGTATTCGATGACGGCGGGCGCCTGCGCGTGAAAGCCCAACGCCGCGCCGAGAGCCATAATCACGGCGAAGGCCGCGGGAATGACGAGCCGCGCGCGCCCCGGGAGCTGGCCGGCCCAATAGCCGACGGCGGTCATCGCCAGCAGATGGTCGGCGCCAGTGAAGGGATGGATGAACCCGTCGGCAAATCCGGCGGCATGCAGGCCGGGATGAGCCGAAGCGACCACGGGGAAAGCCGCGAAAGCGGACGCCGCGACAGCTGTCTTGACCAATTTATTCATCTCATCCTCCCGTGCGGATCGTTGGGATTCTTGTTTCGTAGCTCTGAAAGTCGATGTCGTTTCCAAGCAGCGCCGCCGCCGCCTCGCCTGGCGCGCGGCGCCGGCACGGGGCGCCCCATTGGTCGAGAATGACGGCGGCGAGTTCGGCCGCCTGGAGCAGACGCTCGCGCACCGGCGCGGTCAACGGGCCGCCCCAGTCCTCGAGGTCGAGCGGCTGGCAGCCGATCAAGGCGAGCTTTTCCGGATAGGCGCCGAGCAGGTCGGCGGCGGAGAGCACTTCCTGGAACCCGGTCTGGTGCAGGCTCATCTTCTTGGCGCCGGTGAATTTCGGCACCTCGTCGCCTTGCACGATCTTCAGCGTTCCGGGTTCAAGACCATAGTCGATGGCGTCGAAGACCAGCAGGCGGTCGGCCTCCTCGACGAATTGCACGAGGTACAGGCCCTGCGTGCCGCCGTCGAGCAGGCTGACGTTTCCTGGCGCCTCGTAAAACGCGTTGAAGGTTTCGAGCGCGCGGACGCCGAAGCCCTCGTCGGCCCACAGGATATTGCCGATGCCGAGGACGAGGATTTTCTTCGCTAGGGGAGCGCCCATATCAGGCCTCCTCGTCGCGGAACTGGCGCTCGCCCGAAATCATCGAGGAGATCATCGACTGGCGCGACATGATGTCCTCGCGCACGGCCGCGTAGATATGGAGGAAGGTGAAGGTCACCAGGGCCCACATGCCGAGATGATGCAGGGTGTGGACGTCCTGGCTGTTCGGAAACAGCGAAAACACCCAGCCGAAAATTTTGTATTGCCAGCTTTCCCGGCCCGCGCCTTCCGAATAGAGCGCAAAGCCGGTCACGATCATGAACAGGGTCCCGAGCGTGAAGACGCCGAACATCATCAGATGGGCGAGCGGATTATGCCCGACATATTGCTTGGGATATTTTTCGAGAAAGGCGTACCAGCGGATTTCGTGCAGAACGCCCCTCCAGAACGCGGCGCGCCAGACCGGAACGTAGAAGATCTGGCTGGCGTGGGCGTTGCCGACGAAGGCCCAATAGATTCGGAGCAGGAACAGCGCCGCCATGCTTTGCCCGGCCGCGAAATGGGCGAAGCGGATATAGCCCATCTGGAAATGGTCATAGGCCTCGCCGGTGACGCTCTCCGGCGGCGAGGCGATCAGATAGCCGGTGACGAAAAGCGTCACCATGCACAAGGCGTTGAGCCAGTGCCAGACCCGCACCGGGGCCTGATAGACATAGACCGTGCGGCGCGCGACCGCCTTTTCGCCATGCGAGTCCGAGATATCGCCGACCTGGGCCATTATGTTCATTGCGGCCTCCTAGTTCTCGTTGTTGAAGGCGCCCCAACCGGAAAGCCGGTCGAAGCGCGCGGCGTCTCAGCGCACCGTGACCTTCGCCATTTCCTGTCCGTCCGCGCTCATGACATGGGTGGAGCAGGCGAGGCAGGGATCGAAGGAATGGAGGGTGCGCAGGATTTCGACCGGCTGGTTGGGATCAACCATCGGCGTGTTCATCAGTGAGGCCTCGAAGGCGCCGATATTGCCCTGCGGATCGCGCGGACTGCCGTTCCAGGTGGTGGGCACCACCGCCTGATAGTTCTCGATCTTGGTGTCCTTGATCTTGATCCAATGGGCAAGCGCCCCGCGCGGCGCTTCGGTGAAGCCCACCCCCTTGACTTCGGAGGGCCAGGTCGAGGGCTCCCATTTGTCCACATTGGCGGTCGAGCTGTCGCCCGCCTTGATGGTGGCGATCAGCTTGTCCTGGAAATGCTTGAGCTTATAGGCCGCCCATTGGCACTCCAGGGCGCGCGCCGCCGTGCGGCCAAGCGTCGAGAACAAAGCTGCGGTCGGCAGGCCGAGATCCTTCAGCAGCTTGTCCACCGGCTCCTTGAACTCAGGCTTCGCCTGGGCGTAGCCGACGATCCAGCGCGCGAGCGGGCCGACCTCCATCGCGTGGCCCTTCCAGCGCGGGGCCTTGATCCAGGAATATTTGCCGCTCTCGTCGAGGCTCTCGATATTGGTCTTGGTCCCCTTGGCGTTGGGGCCAAGCTTATAGTTGGGAACGGTCACGCCGTCCCAGGGATGCAGGCCCTTGGTCTCGTCGGGATATTCGTACCAGGAATGGGCGACAAATTCCTGAATCTCATTGGAGTTGCGCAGATCGACCGGGTGGATTTCATTGAGATTGCCGTCGATAATCGCGCCCTGAGGCAGCAGGAGGTTCTTCGCCGAATAATCATTGGCGTTTTCCGGTATGTCGCCATAGGCGAGCACCGATTTGCCCGACAGTCCGCCGCCGTAGAGCCAATCTTTGTAAAACGAGCCGATCGCCTGCACGTCGGGAAGATAGACCTGATCGGTGAAGGTGATCGAACGGTCGATGATCTCGGCGACATAGTTCAGGCGCTCCATGTTGATCGCGCCGACGCCGCCCACGCCATCGACATTGATCGGGCACGGCACGCCGCCGACGAGCCAGTTCGGATGGGGATTCTTGCCGCCGAAAATGGTGTGGATCTTGACGATGTCCTTCTGGAAGTCGAGCGCCTCCAGATAATGCGCCACCGCCATCAGATTGGCTTCGGGCGGCAGGCGATAGGCCTTGCTGCCCCAATAGCCGTTCTTGAACGGACCGAGCTGGCCGCTGTCGACGAAGCGCTTCAGCCGGCCCTGCAGGTCCTTGAAATAGCCGGGGGAGGACAAAGGCCAGGGCGAGATCGACTGAGCGAGCGCCGATGTCGCCTTGGGGTCGGCGGAAAGCGCCGAGACCACATCGACCCAGTCGAGCGCGTGCAGGTGGTAGAAATGCACGATATGGTCGTGCACCTGCAACGTGAGCTGCATGATGTTGCGGATCGAATTGGCGTTTTCCGGAATCCTGATCTGCAGCGCGTCCTCGACCGCGCGCACCGAGGTCAGCGCATGGGTTCCCGTGCAGACGCCGCAGATCCGTTCGGTGAAGGCCCAGGCGTCGCGCGGATCGCGGCCACGCAGGATGACCTCGATGCCGCGCCACATCGTGCCGGTGGAGACCGCGTTGCGAATGACATTGTCGGAATCGACATTCACTTCGACGCGCATGTGGCCTTCGATGCGGGTCACCGGGTCGACGACGACGCGCTTGCCGGAATTGTCGAGATTGAAGCCGTTCGGTGTCTGGACGCCCATGGAGATTTCCTCGAAATTTGGGTTAACGCCGGCGGCGGAGGGGGAGGTCGCCGCCGCCGGCTTTTTCACGACGACGGCGCTCAGGCCTTGGGCGGCGCCTTGTCGTCGTGCTTGACGGTGACGCGTGTGACCGCGGTGATCGCGGCATGGGCGGCGACGCCCACGCCCACCGCTCCCACGACCGCCATGCCGACCTTGTCGGCATTGGCCTCGATCCCGAACGGGTGGATGTTGGACAGGCGCTTGTAGAACGGCCCCTTGTCCCAGAATCCGTCTTCCGAACAGCCGATGCAGCCGTGGCCCGACTGGATGGGGAAGGAGACGCCATTGTTCCAGCGCACCGTGGAGCAGGCGTTGTAGGTCGTCGGACCCTTGCAGCCCATCTTGTAAAGGCAGCGGCCCTGGCGCGCGTTCTCGTCGTCCCATTGCTCGACGAACTGGCCTGCGTCGAAATGCGGACGGCGGTAGCATTTGTCGTGGATGCGCTGGGAATAGAACATCTGCGGCCGGCCCTGGCGATCGAGTTCGGGCAGGCGGCCGAAGGTGGTGATAAAAGTCACGACGCCGGTCATGACCTCGGCGATCGGCGGGCAGCCGGGCACCTTGATGATCGGCTTGTCGGTGATGACCTTGTCGATCGGCGTGGCCTGGGTCGGGTTGGGCTTGGCGGCCTGGACGCAGCCCCAGGACGCGCAGGCGCCCCAGGCGATGACCGCGCTGGCGTCGGCGGCCATTTCCTTCAGCTTCTCGACGAAGGGCCTGCCGCCGTCGATGCAGAACATGCCGCCTTCGTTGAGCGGGGGATTGCCCTCGACCGCGAGGATGTACTGCCCTTTATATTTCTCGCGCGTTTCCTTGAGGATGGCGTCGGCCTGAAAGCCCGCCGCCGCCATGATCGTGTCGTCGTAATCGAGCGAGATCATCGACAGCACGACGTCCTTCACCAGAGGATGCGCCGAGCGGATGAAACTCTCCGAGCAGCAGGTGCACTCTAACCCGTGCATCCAGATCACCGGCACGCGCGGCTTGGTTTCCAGGGCCTGCGCGACCTTGGCTGCGCCCGTCGCGCCGAGCCCCATGCTCGCCGCGGTCAGCGAGCAGAACTTGGTGAAACTGCGGCGGGTGATCCCCTGCCGGCGGATGACCTCGTAGAATGTTTCGGCGACAGCCATGAAGCGCCTCCCCGTCCTTTCTTTCCGCGCCGGGTCGAATCCGAGCGGCGGTTAGAGAGACATGAGCAAGAGAGGCGCCAAGCCGGCGGGAGCCTGCGCTATTTTTTTAAATGCTTTTATTTCAACACGTTATTTAAAAAAATCAAAACATGGCATAGGAAACCGCCGAAAGCCTTAGAAAGTTTATTTCCAGTCAAATGAAAACAAACTTTTCTCTCCGAACGAATCGGCAAGAACCCAGGTCAATGCGCCGTGCAGACCATGCAGGGGTCGAACGAGCGCACGACATGCTGGATCGCCGGGGCCTTGGCGCCAGCCTCACCCGTCTCGATCCCGACCAGGGCCTGTTCCAGCGGGCCGGGAACGCCATGGGCGTCGCGCGGCGAGAAATTCCAGGTGGTCGGCGCGACGATCTGATAGCGCCGGATCAGGCCTTTTTCGACGGTCAGCCAATGACCGAGCGCTCCGCGCGCCGCCTCGACCATGCCGATTCCCGCACCTTCGACCGCTGCGGGTCCGTGCGCGAAAAAACTTTCCTTCAGTTGCAGGGCCTGCGCCCATTCGCCGGCCGCAAGCGTCAGGCGCGCGATCTCCATCACGCGCGCGACGACCCGCGCGAAGACATTGGTTCCGCCCGACGCTCCCGTCCCTTTGGCGATCAGGGCGCGAATCAGCGGGTCGCCGGCGACGGCCTGGCGCGCGACGGCGCCGGTCTCGGCCGGGATTCCGGCAAGCCGGGGCGCCTTGGCCCATGAATAGCCGTTTTCGCGCTCGGCGTCTGGCAAGGTGACGGCCAGCGCCGGATCGGCCGAGTTCTCATGCAGGAATGAAAAGGCGACATCCTCGCGGATCGCGCCCGGCGGCAAGGGGCTCGGCTCCCGCGCGCCGGGCGCCAGCAGGCCGGCCGGAAACAGCGCGCCCTCCGCCCGATGATAGGCGCCGAAGGAGATCAGCGGCAGGGCGATGCGGCCGAGGCCTTCCAGACGAAGGCTCTCCGCCAGCCGCAGGAAAGCGGCGAAGTCGCCGGCGCCTCGCGCATATTCCCCTAGGTGTTCCGGCGTCGCGATGGCGACGACCTGCTCCAGCGGGGCCGCGAACAGGACCTTTTCGAGAAAGGCGCGAAATTCGCCGAAAATGGCGATTAGCCTCATTTTCTCGCCCAGCTCCAGCGCGCGGGTGACGCCGCCGGGCTGCACGCTGAGCGAATGCGGCCATTTCCCGGCGATCAACCCCATGACGTGCAATAGCCGGGCGCGGGCGGGCAGAACCTCCCGCGCCGCTGCGCCCGCCACTGCCTTGAACCGCGCCGCCACGCCCGGAAACCAGGCCTCGCCCGCGTAAAAATCGCGCGCGAAATCGGGCATGAAGAACAGATAGAAATGGGTGAGATGGTCGGCGATATTCTCGGCCGCATGGGCGATGTTCGCCGCCAGTTCGCCATTGGGCGGCGGCCGGATTCCGCTCACCGCGCGCAGGGCGGCGGCCGCCGCCATGCTCTGCGACAAGGAGCAGATGCCGCACACGCGCGGCGCGATGACCAGCGCGTCGGCGGCGGGGCGGCCGGTCAGTATCTGCTCGAAGCCGCGATAGAGCGTCGTCGCCACCCGCGCTTCGCTCACCCGCCCGTCGGCGATGTCGAGCGTGAGTTCGAGATCGCCTTCGACGCGGTTGAACGGGCCGACCACCAGTCGGGTCATTTGCCGCGTCTCGGATTTTCGACGATGCGGTCGGCTTCCGCGTTTTTCCGCACACGTTCGGGCGTCGCGGATTTCGACAAAGCGGCGAGCGTCATGAACCAGGCCTTGGGCATGTCGAGCGGCAGGCCGACCGGCAGGCCCGCGATCTTTGGCGTGGCGTGGAAATTGCGGGCGTCCTCGAATCCGGGCGCGGTGCAGGAAATGCAGGCGAAGCCGCCGTGGGTGCAGGAGCCGCCGCCATTCCAGGCGCGCTGGTTGCAGTCGCCGACCGCCTGGGTCGCCTTGCAGCCGAGATGCTCCATCAGGCAGCCGCGTTCGGAAAGAACCCGCGCGCTGGCCTTGAACTCATAGAATTCGTTGCGCGAGCAGCCGTGGTGGGCGAGGTGGGCGGCGAAGAAGGCCGGGCGCCCGAAGGCGTCGAGATCCTCCGCCGCAAGATCGCCGGTCGCCAGCGCCTGGATCGTCTCTATGATCCAGCCGGGATGCGGCGCGCAGCCCGCGACATTGATCACCGGCAGGCCCTTTTGGGAACGATAGTCGCGTCCCAGGGCGCCGCCGCTTTCGCCGCCATCGTAATGCAGCCCGCAGGCGTCCGTGGGGTCGGGCTCGCCGGCGGGAACGCCGCCGAAAGCCGCGCAGGTTCCCACCGCGACGCAAAAATCCGCCCGCGTCGCGAGGCTGCGCGTCACGTCGAGGAAAGAACGGCTGGTCCCCGACAGCCGGTTGAATTTTCCTGATCCGTTCGGCCCGCGCAGGATCGAGCCCTCGACGCAGAAAATATCGAGTTGCGTCTCGCCGCGTTCGATCCGGTCGAGAATCGTCAGGACCTCGACGCCGCTCTCCTCGCTCACGCTGGGATGCCACAGCAGGCGGACGCCAAAATTTTTCAGTTCGGCGAACCAGCCCGAGGCGCCTTGCTCCAGCATGGACATGGTGCAGCCGCCGCAGGAGCCGGCTTGCAGCCACAAGAGATTTTTCCACGCTTGGCTCATTGCGGCGACCTTCGCCGGTTTGTCGCCGAATTTCAATAGGCTCGTCCGGCGTGGAATGTTGTCGGCGAACTTGCGTCGAGCCAAGGTCGTCGCTGTGCGCGATCCAACCCGATCGGGACCCCGACCTTCGCTTTCAGCGGCAGCGCAGGCGCGCCGAAAGCAGGAAACGCCGGTCGGCGCTGAGGCCGGCGAAAATGTCGAAATCGCCCGGCTCCAGCCGCCATTCAAGCGCGGAATCGAGGCCCGACAGCTCTTCCGCAGAGAGGGTGAGGGAGAGTTTTTTCGTCTGCCGGGGCTCCAGCTCCACCTTGGCCCAGCCTTTGAGTTCCAGCACCGGCGGCGCGGCGGCGGCGACGCGGTCGCGCGCGAAGAAAAAGACGGTTTCCTGCGCCGGCCGGTCGGAAAGATTGCGCGCCTCCACGGCGACCGCAATTTTCTCGCCGGCGCTGAATTCCTCGCGGTCGAGGCGCAGATTGCCAAGTTTGACTTCCGCGTAGGACAGTCCGTGGCCGAAGGGAAAAAGCGGCTCGTTGGCGACGTCGATATATTTGCTGGTGAACGGGTCGGTCGGATTGGCCGGGCGGGCGGCGGGCCGTTCGGCGAAAAAGATCGGGATTTGTCCCACGGCGCGCGGCCAGGTGACCGGAAGGCGCCCCGTGGGATTGAATCTTCCGATCAGGACCTCCGCGATGGCCTCGCCGGCGCCGGCCCCGAGGAACCAGGTCGCGACCAGGGCGCGTGCGCGTTCGGCGAGCCAGGGAACGATTAGGGGTCTGCCGGAGGACAGAAGGGCGACGACGGGGCGGCCGGTCGAAAGAACAGCTTCGGCCAATTCGCGCTGGCGTCCGGGCAGTCCAGGGTGGGCCCGGCTCGCCGCCTCGCCGCTCATCCGCGCGGCCTCGCCGACGCAGAGGATGACCGCGTCGGCGTCTTCGCAAAGCGCTCGCGCCGCGCCGACGCCGCTCACATCGTCGTCCTTGATGGTCACGCCCTGTGCGTGAACGATTTCGCGGTCCGGCAAAGCGGCGCGCAGGCCTTCGAGAATGGACGTACATTGGCGCGGATCGGCGGCCAGCGTCCAGGGGCCGACCATTTCCTCGCGCGCGTCGGCGAGCGGGCCGACCACGGCGATGCGGCGGATGTTTTCCTTAAGCGGCAGGATTCCGTCATTGGTCAGCAGCGTGATGGCGCGCCGGGCGGCGTCGAGAGCCAGCTTTTTCGCCGCCTCCGAATTTTTCCGCGCCTCCTTCGTGCGGCGGTAGGGATCGTCGAACAGGCCAAGCCGCATTTTCAGGATCAGGATTCGCCGCGCCGCCGCGTCGATGTCCTCGATCCGCGCGAGTCCGCGCGAAACGGCGTCGGGCAGGACGGAAAAATAGACATTGCTCACCATGTCGATGTCCACGCCGGCCTTGAGCGCGAGCGCCGCGGCTTCGGTTCGGTCGGCGGCGACGCCGTGGTCGATCAGCTCCTCGATGGCGGCGTAATCGCTCATGATCACACCGTCGAAGCCGAGTTTTTCGCGCAGCCAGGCGCGCAGCAGCGGGACATGGGCCGTCATCGGGACGCCGCCGACCGAATTGAAGGCCGACATGATCGCGGCGCAGCCGGCATCGACGGCGGCGCGGAACGGCGGCAGGTAAATTTCATGCACGGCGCGTTCCGAGAGATCGGCGGCGGCGTATTCCCGTCCCGCAAGGGCGGCGCCGCCGCAACAGAAATGCTTGGCGGTCGCGGCGAGCGACGCGGGCGCGGCAAGATCGCCGCCCTGAAAACCGCGCACCTTGGCGGCGGCGAAGCGCGCCCCGACGAGCGGGTCTTCGCCGGGGCCCTCGGCCATGCGGCCCCAGCGCGGGTCGCGGGCGATGTCCAGCATGGGCGCGAAGGTCAGATCGGCGCCGTCGGCGGCGGCTTCGCGCGCCGCCTCCCGCGCCGTGCGCTCCCAAAGATCGGGGTCGAACGCGCCCGCCTCGGCCAGCGGGATCGGGAAAACGGTCCGGTGGCCGTGGAGGACGTCGACGCCGAAAAACAGCGGTATGCCGAGTCTCGTCTCCTCCACGGCGAGTTTCTGGAAGCGTTCGGTCGCCTCGCGGCCCCATATGTTTAGGAGCGAGCCGACCGCGCCGGCGCGCACGGCTTCCGTCGTCGCTTCGCCGCGAACCGGCCCGGTTTGCGCGGAGCCCGCCGGGGACATGGTCATCTGCCCGAGCTTTTCGGCGAGGGTCATTTCCGCGATCAGCCTTTCGATCCCGTTCAGGTCCATGGGCCCAATCCCGCTCTGCCGGCTTGCCCGCCGCCTTGGCGATGATGTTATATGCTTCTTGGGACTTCGCAAATTCGGGCGGGGGGAATGCGGTCGGGACTTCATGGCGGAAAAGACGCGCGTCGTTTCTAAAGCCGAGGCCGACCCGCCACAGCGGGACGAGGATTTCATCGGGCTGGCGCGCCTTCTGCTGCGCGCGCTCGGCGCTTCGCCGCAGCGCCGAGCGCTGGCTATCCTGGCGGCGGGTCTCCTCCTCGTGGTCGGCGCCACCACCGCCATGCAGATCGTGCTGAATGTCTGGACCAAGGCCTTCTATGATTCGCTCGCCCAGAAGGACATCCCCGAATTCGGCCGTCAGCTTTTTCGCTACCTCTTCATCGCCGGCGCGCTGCTCGCCCTCAATGTCGCCCAGCTTTGGCTGAGCATGACGATGAAGATGAAATTGCGCGAGGGGCTGACGCGTGACCTGATCCGGCAATGGCTGACGCCCCGGCGCGCCTTTCTTCTTTCCGGGGCCGGGGCGATCGGGGTCAATCCCGACCAGCGCATCCATGAGGACTCCGCCCATCTTGCCGATGTCTCGACCGATCTCGGCGTCGGCCTGTTGCAGTCGGCGCTGCTGCTCGTCAGTTTCGTCGGCGTCCTGTGGGGTCTTTCCCAGGGCGTGGTGCTGTCGCTGCTGGGCCGCAGCTTCAGCATTCCCGGCTATATGGTTTGGGCCGCGCTCGTTTACGCCGGCGTGGCCTCGCTGATCTCCTGGCGCGTGGGCCGGCCGCTCATTCCTCTCAACGCCGAGCGTTACGCGCGCGAGTCCAATCTGCGCTTCGCTTTGGTCCACGCCAACCAGCACAGCGAGGGCCTCGCCATCCAGCGCGGCGAGGGCGAGGAATCGGTTCGTCTCAACCACCTGCTCGGCGAGCTTCTGGTCATTCTGCGGAAGATCATCGGCGTCACCGCCCGTCTGACCTGGGTGACGGCCGGCTATGGCTGGTTCACCATTGTCGCGCCGACTGTCGTGGCCTCGCCGGCCTATTTCGCCGGCAAGCTGACGTTCGGCGGGTTGCTGATGGCGGTCGGAGCCTTCGTTCAGGTGCAGCAATCGCTGCGCTGGTTCGTCGATAATGTCGGCGTGATCGCCGACTGGCGCGCCACTCTGCTGCGCGTTGGCGCCTTCCGCCGGGTCCTCGTGGAGATGGACCGGCTCGGCGGCGACGCCTCCCGCATTGAATGGACTGTGGCATCCGAAAACAAGTTGCAATTCGATGATCTCGTCGTCATTTCGCCGTCGTGCTGCATAAAGCTCGACCCGGCTCACGTCGAAATCGCAGCCGGCGAACATGTCTTGATCGTCGGAGCGCCGGGGGCGGGCAAGACCAGCCTGTTTCGCGCCATGGCCGGCCTGTGGTCGTGGGGCGCCGGGCGCGTCGCCTTGCCGGCGGACGACCGCCTCATGTTCATGCCCAAGCGGCCTTATATTCCCGACGGACCCTTGCGCGACATTCTCGCCAACCCTGCGCCGGCGGACAAATTCACCACGGCGCAACTGGAGGCCGCGCTGACGCGCATGGGTCTTGCCCATCTGGCTTCGCGGCTGGACGAAAGCGGACGCTGGGATCAAAATCTCTCCGACCCCGAGCAGCAGGGCCTCGCTTTCGCCCGGCTGCTGCTGCATCGCCCGCTCTGGGTCATCGCGGATTCGGCCGTGGATTCGCTCTCGGCCCCGGCGCGGGCGGCCTTGTTCGACCTGTTCTCCAAGGAACTGTCGGGCTCCACCCTGGTCAGCATCACGGTTGCGCAGGGCGCCGAACCTTTCTTCCGGCATGTCCTGCGCCTCAGTCGCACTCCGCGCGGCGAAAGCGGGGCGTTTCCGGCCGGCTGCGATGCGGACGGGGACACGCGCGCGCCATCTCCGGCGGGAGGGGTCCCATGAGCGAGCCGCGATCCCGATCCTGGATATCGGGCCTGGACGACTGGATGGCCCGCCAATATCGGCATTGCGCCGAATACATGCCGCGCGCCATTTCCGCCACCCATCTGGTCAAGTGTCGCCCCGAGTATGGCCAGACCGTCCGGGCGGCGCGCGGCTCGGTGCTGGCCTGCGCCGATCTCGCCGAAAATCCGGATTTCTTCTTCCACTGGCTGCGCGATTCCGCCGTGGTCATCGACGCCCTGCGCATCCTCATCGAGGATGGGACGCTGCGCGAGGAGGGCTTGCGGCTTTTCGGCGAATTCATCGAATTCAGCTTGACGATCAGCCGGCTCGACGGGCGGGCCAATCCGCGCGACGAGCGAGAATGCGCCGGCGTCCTGCCAGCTTTTGTCAAGAACCTGCGCACGCGCGCGGAAATGGCGGAAATATATGGCGATCGCGCGCTGGGCGAGGCGCGTCTGGGGGCCGACGGGCGGCTGGACATTTTCCGCTGGCGGCGCCCGCAAAACGACGGCCCGGCGCTGCGGGCGCTCGCCGCGATGCGCTACTGGCGCAACCAGGAGCTCCGTCCCTTTCTGCCGCTCGCCGCTCTGCGCGCGCTGATTGAAACCGACCTTGATTTTACGTTCAAATATTGGCGGGAGCCATGCTACGACCTGTGGGAGGAGCGCTGGGGCCGGCATTACCACACTCAGATCGCGCAGTTCGCCGCCTTGAGCGACGGCGCCGAATGGGCGCGCTCGCTGGGCGACGCCGCACGGGCCGAGAATTTCGCGTTGGCCGCGCAGGAGGCGGCGCGAGGTCTCGATCAATATTTCGACGACCGGTTCGGCGCCTGTTTGACTCCGCTTCCCGATCCGGGGCTCGACCCCGCCGCGACGATGCGGCTCGATTTCGCCGTGATCCTCGGCGTCATCCAGGCGGCGCGGCGCAACGGCCCGCACAGCCCCGCCGATCCGAGGGCCCTGGCGACCTTGGGCCGGCTCGAAGAGCTGTTCGACCGCATCTATCCGATCAACCGGGACCGGCCGACAGAATGCGGGACCGCCCATGGGCGTTACGAGGGCGACATCTATTTCACCGGCGGCGCCTTTTATTTTTCGACCTTTGCCGCGGCCGAATTCCATTACCGCTTTGCGGCGGCCGCCGCTTCCGGTGAAAACATCGCCCTTTCCTCCGCGAATCGCAAAAATCTCGTGGGACTTCTGGGCGTGGACGGTTCACGGCTGGGTGGCGGGAGGCTTCGGCCCGCCTTTCACGACGGGCTGGCGCGGGCGCTGATCGCGCGCGGCGACGCTGTCATGGCCGCGGCCCGCCGTTTCGCCCCGGAATCGGGGGTTCTCGCGGAGCAGTTCTCGCAAATCGATGGCGCTCCGGTTTCGGCGCAAAGCCTGGCCTGGAGCTACGCCGCCTTCCTTACCGCCTTCGCCAGCCGGCGACAGGCTTTGCGCGCGACGGGCCTTTGAACGCCACGGCGCAGAGGGAAAGCGCAAAAGCAAACGCCCTGGTCGGGGCCCGGCCGGGTTGATCCCGGGAAGGCAAATCGGAAGACGCTCAGACAACCAGGCGCTCGCGGCGGGGCGCCGGCTTTTCCACGCCCATGGCGCGCATCAGGGCGGCGCGGGCGAAAGCCAGCAGGTCGTCGGGGCAGTGCGACGCGCGTTCCAGCACGCACATCAGGAAGCGGAAGCGGGCGGCGTCGAGCCGCGCCTCGTCGCCGCCCAGCCAGGCGATCAGCCGGCGGGCGGCTTCATCGTCGATATCGTTCCGCGCATAGGTTTCGACGAACCAGCCGCTCATGGTTTCGGAAAAAAACTCCCGCCACTCCGGACAGGCCGGAAAGCCGGCGTAAGCGAGGGCGAACAGGGCGTCGGCTTCTTTACGGGTCAATTCGGCGCCGGCCGAGCAGCGGGACTCGAAGACGGCAACGTCCTCGGTGCGAACTTCCTTGCGGAGCGCGATGTATTCACAGCATCGCAACAACATGTCCGGACCGATCGTATGTGTCGAAGCCATCTCGCCCTCGCCTGCAATAAGTCCGACGCTAGGTCCAATCCTGTTGAGGAAATGCTAATGGCCGAGGCGTTCCGGCGCGCATGCTTAACTGGCGTTAACGAAAGCGTCGTCACCTAATCGATTCGAGCTGCGCGAAAAAGGCGCGGTAGTCGATATATTGCGTGCCGTCGCAGGAAAAGGACAGATTGACCATGCCGTTGATCAGATTGACCGCGCCATTGCGCAGATAGACGGTTTCATCGGTCAGCCGCAGCCGCTTGAATTCGTCGAGCAGCCGCACGATGTGATCGTCGTCGATGACGGAGGTGCGCCCGGCATAGTCGGAGTCGGGAAAACGCTCGACGAAGCCGTCCTGCAGCACTTCCTCGCCCACGAATTTCTCATAAACGAACGGGTCGCGGGCGAACCAGCAGGTGAGCTGATTGGACGAATAATGGACCTTGGCGTGAAAAACGCCCTTGCGCGCGAGCAATTGGCGCACGATCGCATGCACCCGGTCGATCGAGGCGTCGAACAGGCTTTCGATGCGGGTCTGATTGAATAATTGCGCCCGAATCGAGGGATCGCCCTTGATCTGCATCCATCGTTCCGGCATCGCCGCGCTCCCCTTCGAGTAGAACCGCCCGCGCCAAGGGCGCTTGCGTCGATCCTTTCTTCGGAACGGCCCGGCGTCGGACGCCGGGCGCGGAAAACGGATCGCCGTCAGAATCCCTTAGCTTGAAGGGCGGCCATGATTTCATCCATGATCGCCGGATCGTCAATGGTCGCCGGCATGGTCCAGGGGTCGTGATCGGCAATTTTCTTCATCGTGCCGCGCAGGATCTTGCCGGAGCGCGTCTTGGGCAGCCGGTTGACGGTGATCGCTATCTTGAAGGCGGCCACCGGCCCGATCTTGTCGCGCACCAGCTTGATCAGATCCTTCTCGATGTCCATCGGCGAGCGCGTGACGCCCGATTTCAGCACCACGAAGCCGCAGGGCTGCTCGCCCTTCAACTCGTCCTTGACGCCGATCACCGCGCATTCGGCGACATCGGGATGCGAGGCCAGCACTTCCTCCATGCCGCCGGTCGAGAGGCGGTGTCCGGCGACATTGATGATGTCGTCGGTTCGGCCCATGATGTAGAGATAGCCGTCCTCATCGACGAAGCCGGCGTCGGCCGTCTTGTAATAGCCTGGGAATTCCGAGAGATAGCTCTCCTTCATGCGCTCGTCCTGCCGCCAGAGCGTCGGCAGGCAGCCGGGAGGCAAAGGCAACTTCACGACGATCGAGCCCATCTTGTTGACCCCGACCTCATGCGCCGCCTCGTCGACGATGCGCACGTCATAGCCCGGCATGGCCACGGTCGGCGAGCCGCGCTTGACCGGCAACATGCCGAGGCCGACCGGATTGCCGGCGATGGCCCAGGCGGTCTCCGTCTGCCACCAATGGTCGATGACCGGGACCTTGAGCACCTGTTCCGCCCAGGCGACCGTCTCCGGGTCGGCGCGCTCCCCGGCGAGGAACAATGTGCGCAGGCTGTCGAGGTTGTATTTCTTCACATGCTCGGCGTTCGGGTCCTCCTTGCGCACGGCGCGGAAGGCGGTCGGAGCGGTGAAGAGCGCGGCAATCTTGTATTCCTCGATCATCCGCCAGAACGCGCCGGCGTCGGGCGTGCCGACCGGCTTGCCCTCATAGACCACGGTGGTCGCGCCATAGAGCAGCTGAGCGTAAATGATATAGGAATGGCCGACCACCCAGCCGACGTCGGACGCCGCCCAAAACACCTCGCCCGGCTCGATGCCGTAATGGTTCTTCATCGTCCAGCACATGGCGACCGCATGGCCGCCATTGTCGCGCACCACGCCCTTGGGAACGCCAGTCGTGCCCGACGTATAGAGGATATAAAGCGGATCGGTCGCGGCCAATTCCACTGGTTCGACGGCGCGGCGTTCCGCCAGAGCCGCGACCACCAGATCGCCCCAGTCGAAATCGCGTCCGCCGATCATCTCGGCCTTTTCCTGCGGGCGCTGGAGAAGAAGCACCTTTTCCGGCTTGACTGCCGCCATCGCGATCGCTTCGTCGAGCAGGGGCTTGTATCTCACGACGCGGTTGGGCTCGATGCCGCAGGAGGCGGTTAGGATCACCTTCGGCTCGGAATCGTTGATGCGGGTCGCCAGTTCTTTCGAGGCGAAACCGCCGAAGACCACGGAATGAATGGCGCCGATGCGGGCGCAGGCCAGCACGCCGATCACGGCCTCGGGGATCATCGGCATATAAGCCAACACGCGGTCGCCCTTGGTCACCCCAAAATCTTTGAGCACCGAAGCGACCGCGTTCACCTCGGCGAGCAATTGCGCATAAGTGAAGGTCCGCTTCATGCCGGTGACCGGGCTGTCGTAGATCAGCGCGGCCTGGTCGGCGCGGCCGTTTTTCACATGGCGGTCGACGGCGTTGTAACATGTGTTGAGCGTTCCATCGGGGAACCAGCGGCCGTAGACGCCCATGTCGGGGTCGAAGACTTTTTGCGGCGGCTTGATCCAGTCAATGGCCTTCGCCGCCTCGGCCCAGAAGCCGAGCGGGTCCTGTTTCCAGGATTGATAGACTTCGTGATAACGGCTCGCCATGCTTCTCCCCTTTTGCCGTTCTTGCTCGCGACGCGCGGCAAATTTTGCGGAAATTGCGCCCGAAAGGGCGGCGAGTCCATCATCCAGCGATCAATCCTTCGGCTAATGACCTTCGTTTGGCTCCACGCGGTTGGTCCCGAGCGTCGTTCCGGGAAACGGCAACGTCTTTTTAAGCAAGTTGGGCCAGCTTGCGGCGATGCCGCGCGCCGGATTTTTGTTTCGGGCGAAAGCGGGCTAGACTTGAAACTCAATAACTCCTTTGTCTTCTCTGATTCGCTATCCGGGACCCGACCATGAACATTCTCGCGCTCGAATCGCTCGATCTTGCCGCCCTCGTGGCCTCGCGAGTGTGTCATGACGTCATCAGCCCGGTGGGCGCCATCGTCAACGGCCTTGAAGTGCTGGAGGAGGACAAGGACGAGGGCATGCGCGAATTTGCGCTCGACCTGATCCGCAAAAGCGCCAAGGCGGCCTCGGCCCGGCTGCAATTCTGCCGCCTCGCCTTTGGCGCCGCCGGCTCGGCCGGCGCGGCAATCGACACCGGCGACGCGGAAAAGGTCGCGCGCGGCCTGTTCGCCGACGACCGCACCCAGTTGAACTGGACCGCGCCGCGCGTCTTCATGGCCAAGAACAAGGTCAAGTTGGCGCTCAACCTTTGCCTGATCGCCGCAGCCTGCATTCCGCGCGGCGGGGTGATGAACGTCACGATCGACGGCGAGGGCGACGACGTGCGGATCAGCGTGTCGGTGCGAGGCCCCAATCTGAAGCTCGCCAGCCATGTCGCCGACCTGCTCGAAGGCCGCTCCGAAAGCGGCACGGTCGACGCCCACGGCATCCAGCCCTTCTTCACCGGCATGGTCGCGCGCTCCTGCGGCATGGCGGTGCAGGTGACGGCGACCAGCGAAGACGTGACCTTGACCGCCGCGCCGGAGACGAGCGCGAAAGTAGTCGCGTGAAACTTTCACGAAACCCGGCGGACGCGCCTTGCTTTGACGATCCGACCGGCTATAAAGGCGCCTGATTTCGCCCGGCGCCAGGACTTCGAGACTATGCCGGGACGATGGAGGGGTGGCCGAGTGGTTGAAGGCGCACGCCTGGAAAGTGTGTATACGGGAAACCGTATCGCGGGTTCGAATCCCGCTCCCTCCGCCAATTTGCATCGATATTTTTGAATAAAATTACCCAGTGAGGCGATAGCCCACGATTGCGGAAATTGTCTGCGAGTCCTTCACGCCACACCCTTCAATCCCATGAAATGGACCCGCGCAGCGGGACCGCTTGAATCGGTTTCTTAATTGGAAACATGACCGCTCAAGGGTCCTTTTATCATGCAGCCAAAGGTTTCGTCATCTGTTGTTGCTGTGGGGATGTGGTCAA
>JAKAJL010000015.1 GCA_021813805.1 Pseudomonadota bacterium
GGTTTAGATGCTATGGGCCGCGCAGCGGCAGGCTGGCATCATCGTTGCGCTCAAGAAGCAAGGAGCGCCCCCATGCATACGCCAAACGACATGAGCAGGTCGCGCGCAGCTTTCGCGCAAAACTCTACGCTGATTGCGGTGGTCGAGATGAGCCTGTCGAGCTGGTTGGTCGCCGGCATTGTGCCCGGACTTGATCGTCAGCCGACGAAAAAGCTCGCGGTCGATCATGACGCACTTCTCGAACTCCTGCATCGTTGGCGCAACGAGGCGGTGCGGGCGGGATGCCAAATCAACCGGATCGTCGTCGCGTACGAGTCCGGACGCGATGGCTTCTGGCTGGCCCGGTGGCTCCGCGCTCGGGGAGTCGAAGCCTATGTCATTCATGCGTCGAGCGTTCCGGTCTCGCGCGAGCATCGCCGCGCGAAGACGGATCGCCTCGACACCGAATTGCTCAAGCGCGCCTTCCTCGGCTGGCTGCGCGGCGAAGCGAACCATTGCAGCATGGCTGCGATTCCCACGCAGGAGGACGAGGATGCAAAACGGCCCGGCCGGGAGCGCGAGAACTTGATCCGCGAATGCACGCGTATTGTGAACCGGATCAAGAGCAACCTCGCCCGTCTCGGTATTCGCGGCTTCAAGATGAGCATGGAGCATTCGGCGGAAACGCTGGAGACGTTGCGGACGCCGGAAGGCGGGGCCATTCCGGCAAACACTCTGGCCGAATTGAACCGAGAGATTGACCGACTGCGCTTCTTGCGCCAGCAGATCAAGCAGGTCGAGGCGGCGCGGGCCGATCGTCTCCGGGAAACACCGGATGAATCGGGAACCGCCATGATCCGCGAACTAACGCGCGTGGTGGGTGTCGGCGTGGAAACCGCCGACATGCTGGTGCGGGAGGTGTTCTCGCGCCCGCTGCGAGATCGCAAGGCTGTGGCGCGATACGCCGGCCTGACCGGGGCGCCCGACGAGAGCGGGCAAAAGCGACGCGAACGCGGGCTAGCCAAAGCAGGCAATGCACGAGTGCGCCGCGGCATGATCCAACTCGCCTGGGGCCACCTGCTGCATCAGAAGGACAGCGTGCTGGCCGTCTGGTATCGCAAGCGAACCGCTGACGGTCGCGGCGGCTTACGAAAGACCATGATCGTGGCGCTGGCTCGCAAACTCCTCATCGTCCTTTGGCGGATAGCAACCACCGGGGTCACGCCTGAGGGCATCGCGATACGTCCGGCGGTGTAACCATCTTAAAGGAAAGGGAGATTAAGCAAGGATTTTCTGCAACTCGATCCGAAGACCCGAGATGCAGATAATGATCCGAGGTGGCGGCAACCCGATAGTGGACATGGTCATCGAAGCCGCGGTTTAGAATGGGGCCGCCGCCTTGGAGCTTCGCCAACGATGCGTAAGACTGCATCATGGTCCCGATCCTTCTGGATCGACCGAATACAAGTTTGCGGCGCGAAGATCGCGCCTCATGGCGGGCTACCCTCGGATCATATGGAAATCGTGCCTCCGCTCGTCTGCAAGCCGCCGCCGCCTGGCGTGTGATGGCCGAACGGCGCCGGCTTGCAAACGAGCCAAATCGTTGGAGCACTTCATGAAGACCGACCCTTGACAGATCCGATCCCATACAAGTCCACTTATGGAATCGGCCATCTGCGGACGGAGGTCGAAGCGCGCCGACGAGGGCGGCCTTTCCGAAGGCGCAACCCGATCCAGGCGAGCAACTGGACCGATATTTTCCTATTCAAAAAGCTGATTCAGCCAAATGCAAGCTCGGATTAAACAATTCGGGATGCGCTGAATGAGGCGGCTTGGGGCTTTTGGGCGGCAGGGGCGACGATTTCGGCAAATGAGGAAAAGGGGCCCGCGCCAAGTTTTGGAAGGCCCAGACGGAGGTAAACGGTTTTCCGCTCCTGATCGCCGCGTCGCCAGGGTCCATTCGCTGTGTTGAATCTGACTTCCAGCCCGTGACGGGAAGCTGTCCGTCGGCGTCAACCGTCGCTGGGAACGACGCGTTGGAACTTCACCCCGAGGCGAGGGCCAAATCAAGCTGACGCGAAGGGCGCCCGCGACAGATTCGCGGGCGCGGATCAGATTGCCGCGACCACCGCGATTTCGACCTTGTATTCGGGGGCGACGAGCCGGGCCTGGACCGTGGCGCGGGCTGGAGTCGCGCCTTCGACGACCCATGTGTCCCAGACCGAGTTCATTTCGGAGAAGGTCGTGATGTCGGAAAGATAGATCGTCGCCATCATGATCCCGCTCTTGTCCGTGCCGGCCTCGGCGAGCAGCGCATCAATCTGGGCCAAGACTTCCGCCGTCTGTTCGCGCACCGAGCGGCCGGCCGTCTTTTCGGCGACCTGGCCGGCGAGATAGACCAGATCGCCGCGAATCACGCCCTGGCTCATCCGTTTGCCGGGCTTCAGTCTTTTCAGGTCGGACATGTCCATTCCTTAGAATAAGTGAGCTCCCCGCGCCTTCCTTACACGCAAGTTTCAATGCCCGCCATCCTCCGCTTTGGCGCTGGCATGGCCGGAAATGCGGTCGGTCAGCGCCAGCAGCACCGCCGACAGCACGAAGGTCAGGTGGATGCCGACGGTCCAGATGATATTGCGCTCGTTCTGGTTGGCGAGGTCCATGAAGACGCGCAGGGTCTGGATCGCCGAAATGGCGACGATGGACGACATGAGTTTGAGCTTCAGCCCGCCGAAGTCGATCTTGGTCAGCCAGGCGGGCCGGCTGGGGTCGCTGTCGTCGGCGACCTGGGAGACGAAATTCTCGAAGCCGGAAAAAATCACCAGCACCACCAGCGACGAGGTCAGCGTCAGGTCTATCAGGCTGAGCGTGTCGAGCACCACCGAGGATTCGCTGGACGATACGGCGTCGCGGACGAGGTGGAGGACATGCTGGCCGGCCTTGAGCATGAGGACGAAAACGCAGAACGCCAAGGCCACGTAAAACGGCGCCAGCAGCCAGCGGCTGGCGAAAAGCACGCGCTGGATCAGGAGTTCGATTCTTTTCCTCAGGCGCATGCCCCGCTTCTCCCGCCCCGTCGACCTCTGTCAGAAGACGCCGACAGGGCAGGCGACGCCACTTCCGCCCAGGCCGCAATAGCCTCCCGGATTCTTGGCAAGATATTGCTGATGATAGGCTTCGGCAAAGTAAAATGGGCCCGCTAGAGCTATTTCGGTGGTGATCGCGCCGAAGCCATGGGCGGCGAGCGCCTGCTGATAAGCGTCTTTCGAGCTTTCCGCGGCCTTCCGCTGGGTGTCGCTGGTCGTATGGATCGCGGAACGATATTGCGTGCCGACGTCATTGCCCTGGCGCATGCCCTGCGTGGGGTCGTGCGATTCCCAGAACAAGGCGAGCAGCCGCGCCAATTCGATTTTTTCCGGATCGTAGACGACCTGGACCACTTCCGTATGGCCGGTCAGGCCAGAACAGACCTCTTCATAGGTCGGATTTGGGGTCGAGCCGCCGGCATAGCCGACCGCGGTGACGTAAACGCCCTCGCCCGCCTGCCAGAATTTGCGCTCCGCGCCCCAGAAACAGCCCATGCCGAACAGAATGCGCTCCAGGCCAGGCGGATAAGGCGGGGTGAGCTTGCGGCCATTGACGAAATGGGTCGCCGCGGTCGGGATCGGATCGGATCGGCCGGGCAAGGCCTCGGTCGGGGTTGGGATTTCCAGTTTTTTGCGCGAGAATAACATGGCGCGCCTCCGGGGATGGCGATGCATTTGGGGATCGGAAATGGAATTGGCGAGGTTTTTTGCGAATTTTCCCGTATAGATAGGCGGAAAAAGAAACGGGGTTGGAATGGACTGGGACAAGCTGCGGGTTTTTCACGCCGTCGCCGCCGCCGGCTCCTTCACCCACGCCGGCGAGGCGCTGCATCTGAGCCAGTCGGCGGTCAGCCGTCAGATCGCTACGCTGGAGCATGACCTCAAGACGCCTCTGTTCCACCGCCATGCGCGAGGGCTGCTGCTCACCGAGCAGGGTGAAATCCTGTTCCGCACGGTGCAGGAAGTCTTCGGCAAGCTCGAAAGCGCGCGGGTGCGTCTGTCGGACGCCCGCGACAAGCCGCATGGCCTGCTCAGGGTCACCGCCAACACCGGCTTCGGCACGATCTGGCTGACGCCCCGTCTCGCCGAATTCCGCGAACTTTATCCCGATATCGAGCTTGAAGTGATCCTGACCGACGACGAACTCGATCTTTCGATGCGCGAAGCCGATGTGGCCTTGCGCCTGTGGGAGCCCAAGCAGGGCGATCTCATCCGCCGGCGCCTGTTCACGCTGCATTATTCAGCCTTCGCCTCGCGCCGTTATCTCCGGCAATTCGGCACGCCGCGCCGCGTCGAGGAACTCGACGCCCATCGCCTCGTCGCCTTCAGTGTGACCGGGCCGAGTTATCTGCGCAATCTCAACATCCTGCTCACCGCAGGCCGCGACGCCAGAAATCCGCGTAAACCGGTGCTGTCGATCAACAATCTCTTCGCTCTGGCGCGCGCGGTGGAAAAGGGCGCGGGCGTCGGCGTGCTGCCGGATTACGCAGTGGCCGAGGATTCTTCGCTGACCCGGATCGATCTCGACCTGGACATGCCCCTGTTCGACTGCTGGCTGACCTATCCGGAAGAGATGAAACCGGTCGCGCGGGTCCAGGCGCTGCGCGATTTCCTCGTCGCCAACGCCCCGGCCTGGCGTCATTGAAGGAGGAGCTACATGATCCTGACCTCCACCATCACGTGCCCCCATTGCGGCCACACGTCGCGCGAGGACATGCCGACCGACGCCTGCGTTCATTTTTATGAATGCAAGGGTTGCGGCGCGCTGCTCAAGCCGAAAGACGGCGATTGCTGCGTGTTCTGCTCTTACGGCGACGCGCCCTGCCCGCCAGTTCAGGCGGCGCGCTCCGAAATCTCCTGCTGCGGCTCGGCGATGCGCTCCCGTTTCCGCAGCGAAGAGGAGGGCGGCGTCTGAAACAGGAGCGAACGTCGCCCTGGCTTGACCGTTTCGCGCCGTTAGCCCGCCTCGACCGCGCCGCGCGCGCGGCTTTGGCGCGCCTGCCCGAAATGCGGGTCGAGGGCGGAAAGGAGCTTTTCGCGCCGGGCGCGGCCTGCCAAGGTTTTCTCCTGCTGCTCGATGGCCGGGTGCGCGTTGGCGTCACGGCGAAAAATGGCCGCCGTCTGCTGCTCTATCGGGTGGCGCCGGGTGAGACCTGCGTCCAGACCACGCTCTGCCTGATGGGCGGGCTGGATTACAGCGCCGAGGGCGTCGCCGAGACCGACTTGCGTTTCGTTCTCATCCCTGCGCCCTTGTTCGAGCGGCTTTTGCGCGAATCGCCGGACTTCGCGCGTTTCGTTTTCGAGCGCTTCGGCGCGCGAATGGCGGAAATGACCAGGCTGATCGAAACCATCGCCTTTCTGAGGGTGGACGCGCGGCTCGCCGCCGCGCTGATCGCCCGCGCAGACGGGCAGGGCGAGCTGACGGCGACCCATCAGGAACTCGCCGAGGATATTGGCGCGGCGCGGGAAGTGGTGAGCCGCCAACTCGCCGTGTTCCGGCGCACGGGTCTGCTGCGTCTTGCCCGCGGAAAAATAAGCCTGACCGATCGGGCGGGCCTCGCCGATCTCGCCTGTGTGATCTAAGTCACCGACTCCTTCGTAGAATTTCCCGAATTTGTCCCCGGCGTCCGTGACGTCGCTTCTCTTTCACGACTTCAGGAGATTTCCATGACCGCCAATGTCGGAACGATCGACCGCATCCTACGCATCGTCGTCGGGCTCATCCTCATCGCTTTGGTCTTCGTCGGCCCGAAAACGCCGTGGGGCTGGATCGGCGTCGTCCCGCTGCTCACGGGACTCGTGCGCTTCTGCCCTGCCTATATGCTGCTGGGCCTTAACACCTGCTCGACGAAATAAAGTCAAACCACCTCGTCGGGGGCGAGGGCGCAAGCGCGGTCCGGGTCGATCTCGATCTGGACCGTGGCGTGGTTGATGCGGAATTCCCGCGCCAGATCGGCGGCGAGGTCGTGCAGAAAACAGTCGCCCGGATGGCCGCCCGGCATGATCAGATGGCAGGTAAGCGCGATTTCGGTCGTGCTCATCGGCCAGACGTGAAGGTCGTGCAGCCCCGCGACGCCGGCGCGCCGGCTGAGAAAAGCGCGCACCCGGTCCGGGTCGATATGGTTGGGCGCCGCCGACATCGCCATGGCGAAGGCTTCCCGCAAAAGGCTCCAGGTTCCCCACAGGATCACGGCGTTAATCCCCAAACTGACCACGGGGTCCAACCAGAACCAACTTGTCAGCAGGATCAGCAGGCCGGCGACCACCACGCCGGCCGAGACGAGGGCGTCGGCGGCCATGTGGAGAAAAGCCGCGCGCAGATTGATGTCGTCCTTGCCCGAAGCAAACAGCCAGGCGGTGACTCCATTGATGACGACGCCAAGGGCGGCCACGATCATGACGGTCTTGCCCGCCACCGGCTCGGGCGTGAACAGCCGCAGGATCGCCTCCCAGGAGATCGCGCCGACAGCGACGAGCAAAAAAACGGCGTTGAACAGAGCGGCGAGGATCGAGGAGCCGAGCAGGCCATAGGAAAAGCGCGGCGTCGGCCGGCGCTTGACCATCTCGCTCGCGAGCCAGGCAAGGCCGAGTCCGAGCACGTCGCTCACATTATGGCCGGCGTCGGCGAGCAGGGCGGTGGAATTGCCGATCACGCCATAGACGATCTCGGCGACGATGAAGGTGAGATTGAGGGCGATGCCGATACCGAAGGCGCGGCCGAAATTTTCGGGCGCGTGAACGTGGGCATGATCGTGATGGCCAATTCCGTGGCGGCCAATTCCGTGATGGTGATGGTCGTCATGATGCTGATGGCCGTGGTCACCGCTCATGTGTCACGCTTCCTTTCGGGGCGGAAAATTTTCCCGGCGAGGCGGTTTAAAGGGCTTGTCCCGCCGTCGCCTTGCCGCTATACACCCGCCCACGTCTCGCCGCCACGCGGCTGGTCTTCCCAATGACCTGAAGAGACTTAGATGGGGCCATAGCTCAGTTGGGAGAGCGCTTCAATGGCATTGAAGAGGTCGTCGGTTCGATTCCGTCTGGCTCCACCAAACTAATCTCACAAGGCGTTTTTCGATGCGTGGCCCGCGTCAGAGCGCGCGGTCGACGTTTTTGAGCCCGCGCCAGACCGGACGACGGGGCGGCGCGACTTTCATCCGTCAACCTTTATTTCAGTTGGAACTTTACCGAGCGGTCACAAGTTGCAATCTGTATAGAGCCTCCGATTGTTGTGTTCGTCTGGAGCCCGTTATGCGTAATCTGGCTCGTCTTTTTTTGATCTTCGCCGTGTTCCTGGTCGCCCCCGCGGCGATGGCGCGCGTGCAAATCTCGATCGATCTGTCCGCGCAGAGGATGGAGGTGCAGGCGTCCGATGGCGAAAGCTATTCCTGGCCGATTTCATCCGCCCGCGCCGGCTATGTGACGCCGCGCGGGGTTTTCGCGCCGACGTCAATGCAGCTCATGCATTATTCGAAAAAATATCATCATTCGCCGATGCCGCATTCGATTTTCTTCCATGGCGGCTACGCCATTCACGGGACCTATGCGACGAGATGGCTAGGCCGTCCGGTGTCGCATGGCTGCGTCCGCATTTCGCCGGCCAACGCCGCCACGCTCTATTCGCTGGTTCGCGCCGAAGGCGCCACGATCAGAATCACCGGGTCGCCGCCGCGCAACCGCGCTTTCGCCCATCAATGGCGCCGTCACGCGCATGGGAGCCATTACGCTTCCGCCGGACATCGCCGCCATTACGCTGGCTCCTGGCGGACTCATGGCGCTCATCGCGGCTATGCCTCCGCCGGAGGAGGGCGTCACCCGCATGTGCTATCCTATGCGCCGGCCCCGCAAGGCTCCACGGCAACCGGCATTTTCGGCCTCATCCTGAACCGCTAGCTTCCCGCGCCTGCGCCAGGGAGGCGTCATATCGCAGCTTCAGGAGAATGATCAGCGTGTTCAACGCGATGGTGATGGCGTTGAACAGCACGATGGAGAGCGAGCCGATCAGCGCGCCATAGATTAGCCAAAGCGTGCAGCCTGCCACGAAGGTGATCTGGGTGATCAGCGAAATCGACCTTGCGTCGCGGCTGCGCAAAATTTTGATGGCCTGGGGCGTCCAGCACAGGGTCGTCAGCGTTCCAGCGACGAATCCGACGAGTTCGGTTTGTGGAGCCACGCCGCTATCCTTCGTTGCTGAGGCCTGGCGCTCAAACGCCGCCAAAGATCCGGGCCATGACGCGGGCGGTGTAATCCACCATCGGAACGACGCGCGCATAATTCAGGCGCGTCGGGCCGATCACGCCGAGAACGCCGACGATCCGGCGCTCGGAATCGCGAAACGGCGCGGCGATCATCGATGAGCCCGACAGGGAAAACAACTTGTTTTCGGAACCGATGAAAATGCGCACGCCCTCGCCTTCTTCGGCGCGGGAAAGGAGGTCGATGACCTCGCTCTTGGTTTCGAGGTCGTCGAACAGCAGGCGGATTCGTTCGAGATCGGCCATGGCCGTCAAATCTTCGAGGAGATTGGCCTGGCCGCGCACGATCAGATTCTGCGCCGCGCCGGCTGGTCCCGCCCAGATCGCCAATCCCGCGTCGACCAGCCGCGCCGTCAGAACATCGAGCTCCGCCTGGGCCGCCAGGCGCGAAATCTCGATCTCGTCGCGCAGTTGCGACAAGGTCCGGCCGCGCAGGCGCGCATTGAGATAATTTCCCGCCTCGATCAGGGCGGAAGCCGGAAGATCGGCCGCGACGGGCAGAACGCGGTTTTCGACCGAGCCATCCTCCGACACCAGGATCGCCAGCGCCTTTTCCGGCTCGAGGCGCACGAATTCGATCTGTTTCAGCCGGCTGTTGTCCTTGCTGGTCAGCACGACGCAAGCGCCGCGGGTCAGCCCCGAAAGGAGCAGGCCGGCTTCGGAGAGGGCCTCCTCCATGCTGCGCTCGCGCGAGACGGCGCGCAATTGGGCCTCGATCCGGCCGCGTTCCAACTCGGTCAGGTCGCCGATCTGCAGCAGGGAATCGACAAAAAAACGCAGCCCGAATTCGGTGGGCAGACGTCCGGCGCTGGTGTGGGGCGAGTAGACCAGCCCCAATTCCTCCAGATCCTGCATGACATTGCGAACCGACGCCGGCGACAGCGGCATGGCCAGGATGCGCGAGAGATGACGCGAGCCGACGGGTTCGCCGCTGGCGAGATAGGTTTCGACGATATTCCTGAAAATTTCGCGCGAGCGCTCGTTGAGACGCGAAAGCGCCCCCGCGCCGGAGGCCAGGAATTCGGGATTAGCGGCCATGAGAAATATTTACGCCGCCCGCGCAGCGATGCAAGGGGCCGCAGGCGCCAAAACAAGAAACCCGCCGAGAGGCTCGGCGGGGCCACAACCGAAGAAAAAGAATGAGTCAGGCTTTCTTGCCGAGCGCGGCGACGCCCGCCGACAGACGCGACACTTTGCGCGAGGCCGTGTTCTTGTGAACGATGCCCTTTTGCGCGGCGCGCATCAGGATCGGCTCCGCGGCGGCAAGCGCAGTCTTGGCGGCGGCCTGGTCGCCGGCGCTGATCGCTTCCTCGACCTTGCGGATGAACGTGCGCATTTTGCTGCGGCGCTGCCGATTGACGGCGGTGCGGCGCGTGATTTGACGGACGGCCTTTTTGGCCGATTTGGTATTCGCCATGAGGATCCCCGGACGAAAGCGCGCGCCCCGGAAAAGTGGCTGCGCCGCCTGAAAACGATGACGGCGCCTAAGAGCAGGCGCCGCGTGTGAGGGGCTTATAAGCGCGAAATGGGCGTTTCGTCAACGCGGGATTCGCGTTTTCGCCGCCCAAGCCTTCATCGGTTCTTGAAATGCGCCTGCCGCTTCTCGATGAAGGCCGTCATGCCTTCCTTCTGATCGTAAGTCGCGAAAGCGGCGTGGAAATTCCGGCGCTCGAACTTGACGCCCTCGGTCAGCGTCGATTCATAGGCCGAATTGATGCAATCCTTGATCTGCATGGTGATGGGCAGGGACATGGAGGCGATTTTTCGCGCGGTGTCGACCGCTTCTTCGATCAATCGATCGAGCGGCACGATGCGCGAGACCAGCCCCGCCCGTTCGGCCTCTTCCGCGTCCATCATCCGGCCGGTCAGGCACATTTCCATCGCCTTGGACTTGCCGACAAAACGCGACAGGCGCTGGGTGCCGCCGGCCCCGGGCAGGATGCCGAGCTTCACCTCGGGCTGGCCGAATTTGGCGTTTTCCGCGGCGAGGATGAAATCGCACATCATGGCGAGTTCGCAGCCTCCGCCGAGCGCAAAGCCCGCGACCGCGGCGATGGCGGGCTTGCGGAAATAGGCCAGCCGCTCCCAGCTGCGAATCGTGTCGCTGAGATAGGCGTCCATATAGGTCAGGAGCTGAAGCTCCTTGATGTCGGCGCCTGCGGCGAAGGCCTTTTCCGACCCGGTCAGCACGAGGGCGCCGATCTCCGGGTCCATTTCGAACTCGTCCAGCGCGACGTTCAATTCCTGAATCAGACGCGAATTCAAGGCGTTCAGCGCCTTGGGGCGGTTGAGGCGGATGATCCCGACCGCGGCGTCGGTTTCGACGATGATATTCTGATAGGACATGGGGTCACCTGTGGCGGCAGGAAGATCGGCCGCAAGGAAGATAGCGGCTCACAGGCCGTCGAACAGGGCTGTCGAGAGATAGCGCTCGGCGAAGGACGGGATGATGATGACGATGTTCTTCCCTTCCGAACTGGGGCGTGCCGCCACCTGAAGCGCCGCCGCGACCGCCGCACCGGACGAAATGCCGATCGGCGCGCCTTCGATCCGGGCCGCCTCACGCGCCGTCTCCAACGCCGTCGCGCTGTCGATGGTCACCACTTCGTCGATGACTTTGGTGTCGAGAACCGGCGGGATGAAGCCCGCGCCGATGCCTTGAATCTTGTGCGGGCCAGGCTGTCCCCCGGACAGGACCGGCGATTCGGCGGGTTCGACCGCCACCATTTTCACAGCGGGCTTGCGCGCTTTCAGGACCTGGCCGACGCCGGTGATGGTGCCCCCGGTGCCGACGCCGGAAATGACGATATCGACCTCGCCATGGGTGTCGTTCCAGATTTCCTCCGCCGTCGTGCGGCGATGGATCTCCGGATTGGCGGGATTGGCGAATTGGGCGGGCGTGACGGCGCCCGGGGTCGATGCGACCATTTCCTCGGCTTTGGCGATCGCGCCCTTCATGCCCTGCGCCGCCGGCGTCAGCACCAGTTCCGCGCCCAGCAGCGCCAACATCTTGCGGCGTTCGATCGACATGGAGTCCGGCATGACCAGGATGAGCTTATAGCCGCGCGCCGCCGCCACGAAAGCCAGGGCGATGCCGGTATTGCCGGAGGTTGGCTCGATCAGCACCGATTTGCCCGGCGCGATTCTGCCCTCGGCTTCGAGCGCGTCGATCATCGCCACGCCGATGCGGTCTTTCACCGAGGCGATCGGATTGAAGAATTCCAGTTTCGCCAGCAGATTCGCCTTGACCCCGCGCGCCGCCGCGAGGCGATCGAAACGCACCAGAGGCGTGTCGCCGATGGTCTCGGGAAGGGAATTGTATATCCTGCCGCGTCCCGGTTTTTTCGCGGTCGTTTCCGGGTTGCTGGCCTCGGTCATCGCGTCCCTCGCTGCGGAGATTTTTCTCGAACGGCAAATTTAACAAGCCTCTCGCGGCTTGTCGATCAAAGCGCTTTTCATCAATCCGTCGCGGTTTCCCGATCCGTGGAGCCGAAGCCGCCGGCCCCGCGCGCGGTTTCGGAGAGATCCTCGACCACGATCAGTCGCGCCTGGATCGTGGGTGCGAGCACCAGTTGCGCGATGCGGTCGCCGCGTCCGATCTCAAAGGGCTCAGCCCCAAGATTGATCAGAATGACGCCGACCTCGCCGCGATAGTCGCTGTCGATCGTCCCCGGCGTGTTGAGCACGGTCACGCCATGTTTCAGGGCGAGACCGGACCGAGGCCGAACCTGGGCCTCGAAACCGGGCGGAATCTCCATGACCATCCCGGTGGGCACGAGGCGCCTTTCCCCCGGCCGCAGGATTTCGCGCGCACCGGGCGCGAGCGCCGCGACCAGATCGAGCCCCGCGGCCCCGCCGCTCTGATAGGACGGGAGCGGCAGGCCTCCAGCGTGCGCCAGCCGTTTGATCCGGACTTCCATTAGCGCCCTTTCCGCCGCAACAGCGACGCCGTCAGTTCGATCAGCCGGGCCGCCGCCGCGTCCTTGCCCAGTTTCGGCCATTCGCTCTCGCCATCCGGCGTGACGATAACAAAAGTGTTCTCGTCCCCGCCCATCACTCCGGCGGCGGCGCTGACGTCATTGGCGACGATCAGGTCGCAGCCCTTGCGCGCCAGTTTCTGCCGGGCGTGTTCGACGAGCTTTTCGGTTTCGGCGGCGAAACCGACCACCAAGGGGGGGCGGTTTCGGTCCCGCCGCGACACGGCGGCGAGAATATCGGGATTTTCGGCAAGTTTCAGCTCTGGCGGCCCCTTCGTCCCTTTCTTGATCTTTTCCGTGTGATCGCGCGCCACCCGCCAGTCCGCGACCGCGGCGGCGGCGATGAAAATGTCGCAGGGCAGGGAGTCTTCGACCGCCGCCGCCATGTCGCGCGCGGTTTCGACGCGGAGAACATGCACGCCCTCCGGCGAGGGAAGATTGACCGGGCCGGATACGAGAACCACCTCCGCCCCCGCCGCATGGGCGGCGCGCGCAATGGCGTAGCCCTGTTTGCCGGACGAACGGTTGGCGATGAAGCGGACCGGGTCGATCGGCTCATGGGTCGGCCCGGCGGTGATGACCACGCGCTTCCCGGCCAGAACGCCCGTCAAACCGCGCCCGTAGGCGAAAAATTTCCGGATCGCGTCAAAAATTTCGGGGGGTTCCGCCATGCGGCCGAAGCCAAACTCGCCGCAGGCCATCGCGCCTTCGTTGGGGCCGATGAATTTCACGCCGTCGGCGGCCAATTGCGCGCGATTGCGCCGCGTCGCCGGATGTTCCCACATCCGCCAGTTCATCGCCGGCGCCGCGAGGATCGGCTTGTCGGAAGCGAGCAGAAGGGTCGAGGCGAGATCGTTGGCGAGGCCATGGGCGGCCTTGGCGAGCAGGTCGGCGGTGGCAGGCGCGACGACGACGATCTCGGCGGAGCGGCTCAGCTCGATATGGCCCATCTCGGTTTCGTCGGTCAGCGAAAACAGGTCCTCGAAAACCTTTTCGCCGCTCAAGGCGGCAAGCGACAGCGGCGTGACGAATTGGGCGCCCGCCTCGGTCAGCACGGTGCGGACGCCGATCTCGGCGCCGCGCAAAAGCCGAATGAGCTCGAGGCTCTTGTAGGCGGCGATTCCGCCGCCGACGATGAGAAGAACCGAAGGGGTTTTTGGCGGCGCGGCCATGCGGAAAAATCCTCAACGCCAGAGCAGGTAAACAATGACGAGGCAGGCCGCGACCAGTCCGTAGCGCGAAAGCCATTGGCTCGCGGCGTTGGCCTGGCCGATTTCCCTGACGGTGCGCGATTCAAGGGTCAGGCCATTTTCAGCGATCGATTCAATTTTCTCGACGATCCGGCCGGCCCGCGCGAGCATGTCGGGCGTCTGGGTCGCAAGCTGGCTCAGCGCCGCAAGGCCTCGCCCCGCGTCGGCGACTTTTCCGCGCGGGCCCAGATTGTCCTCGATCCAGCTTTTGACCACTGGTTCGGCGGTGGACCACATATCGAGCCGGGGGTCGAGCGAACGGGCGACGCCCTCGACCACCACCATGGTCTTTTGCAGCATGACCAGCTCGATCCGCGTCCGCATGTCGAACAAGGCGGTGATTTCGAACAGCAGGGTCAGGAGCTTGGCCATCGAGATTTCGTCGGCGCGGCGCGAATGGATTGGCTCGCCGACGGCCCGGATCGCCTGGGCGAAATCGGCGACGCGATAATGCGCTGGCACATAGCCGGCCTCGAAATGAACCTCCGCCACCCTCTGGTAGTCGCGGGTGATGAAGCCATAGAGGATCTCGGCGAGAAAGCGCCGCTCTTTCAGGCCAAGACGGCCCATGATGCCGAAATCGACCGCCGCCAGCCGCCCCTCGCGCGTCAGGAACAGATTTCCGGGATGCATGTCGGCATGGAAAAAGCCGTCGCGCACCGCATGGCGCAGGAAGGACTGGATCAGGACGCGGCCGAGATCGGGCAGATTCACACCGGAGCGCCGCAAGGCCTCGATATCGGACAGGGGCGCGCCCTCGATCCATTCGAGCGTCATGACCTCGCGCGCGCAGCGGTCCCAATCGACCTTGGGGACCAGAAAATCGTCGTCGCCATGGGTGTTTTCGGCGAATTCGGACGCCGCGGCGGCCTCGAGACGGAAATCCATCTCGATCTTGACCGAGCGGGCGAGGGTGTCGACCACGCCGACGGGATTGAGCCGGCGCGCCTCGGCGGAAAATTTTTCCGCCAGACGCGCGGCGAAGAACATGTCGGCGAGATCGCGATGGAACCGCCGCTCGATGCCCGGGCGCAGCACTTTCACTGCGACCGGCCGCGCGACCCCGCGTTCGACGACCGTCGCCCGATGGACCTGGGCGACCGAAGCCGCCGCGACGGGTTCACTCAATTCCGAGAAAATTTCGCCGATCGGCCGCGCAAAGGCCTTTTCGATCACCGCGACCGCGACCGTGCGCGGAAAAGGCTCCATCCTGTCCTGAAGCCGTTCCAGCTCGCGGGCGACCGCCGCGCCCACCACGTCGGGCCGGGTCGCCAGGCTCTGCCCGAGCTTGACATAGGATGGCCCCAGCCGTGCGATGGCCGGCGCGAGCCGCTCGACGCCGCCGTCGCGCCGCGCCACGAGGCGCGCGAGCCATAAGGCCGGACGCGCCTCCGGCGGCAGCGACGAGGCGTCAATGCCGGAAAAAACGCCTTCCCGCGCCAGGATGAAGCCGGCGCGGCCGAGGCGAAGGACGTGGCCGAGGGTCGCGAGCACGAAGGGCGCCGTCCGTTATAGTTTCCAGCCGGAATGAATGGCGACCACCCCGCCGGTGAGCCTCGTGTAATCGACGCGCTGAAAACCGGCGCGCTCGATCATCGCCGCGAAATCGTCCGCGCCGGGGAACTGCCGGATCGACTCGACCAGATAGCGATAGGGCGCGGCGTCGCCGGTGACCAGCCGCCCCATGGCCGGGATCATCGAGAAGGAATAGCTCTCATAGAGCCGGGCCAGAAACGGGGCCTCGACATGGGAGAATTCCAGGCAAAGGAAATGTCCGCCGCGCTTGAGCACGCGAAAAGCTTCGGACAGGGCGCGGTCGATCCGCGGCACATTGCGGATGCCGAAGGCGATGGAATAGGCGTCGAATTCGCCATCGGGCAAAGGCAGTTCCTCGGCATTGGCCTCGACGAAGCGCAACTGCTTCTCAAGGCCCGCCTTCTTCGCCCGTTCCCGGCCGACCGCCAGCATGTCGGCGTTGATGTCGAGAACGGTCACTTCGGCGCGTGGCCCGCCGGCGCGCGCGACCCGAAAAGCCACGTCGCCGGTGCCGCCGGCGACGTCGAGATGTTTGAACCCGCGCGGCGACGGCTTGATCCGGGCGACCAGAACATCCTTCCACAGGCGATGAAGGCCAGCGGACATCAGGTCGTTCATTACGTCGTAGCGATGCGCGACCTTGTGGAACACATCGTCCACTAGGCCTTGTTTTTCGTTGAGACGCACTTCCGAATAGCCAAAATGGGTGGTCGATTCGGCGTCCTGGTTCATAGCCGCGTTCTGCCGCCGCGCGTCCTGCATCTGCCTGCTCCCGAAAAGCTGGCGGACCATAGCGCGGCCGCTGGCCAATGGCTATCTATCGCTGAGAGCGGCGTGCGAAAAAGTGGGCGCCGGTTTTTCGCTCAAACGCGGAAACGGAAGAATGAAGAATCCAGGGCCGATTGCGATTGGGGTGATTCGCAATCGGCCCTGGATTCTGCGAAGAGAAGGAAAGAAATGCCGGAACTCCCGGAAGTCGAGACCGTTCGGCGGGGACTGGCTCCGACTCTGGTCGGGGCGCGGATCGCGCGCGTCGAAACGCGCCGGCCCGATCTGCGGCTGCCCTTTCCCAGGAATTTCGTCCGGAACCTTGAAGGGCGCGGCGTCAACGCCTTGAACCGGCGAGCGAAATATCTAATCGCGGGGCTCGACGACGGCGCCGCCCTGATCGCCCATCTCGGAATGAGCGGCTCCTTTCGCATCGAGGGCGCCGAACCGGTCGGCGGTTTTGCGATGCCGCGCTCGAAAAATCCGGCGCATGATCATGTGATCTTTCATCTCGACGGAGCGAAAGTCATTTACAACGATCCGCGACGTTTCGGCTTCATGACTCTGGCGAAAACGGCGGAACTCGACTCGCTGCCTTTTTTCGCCAGACTCGGTGTCGAGCCTTTATCCGATGAATTCAACGCCATGACTCTGGTTCAGCTGTTCGTCGGGAAAAAGACGCCGCTCAAGGCGGCCTTGCTCGACCAGAGCCTGATCGCTGGGTTGGGGAATATTTATGTCTGCGAGGCCCTGCATCGCGCGGGTCTCGCGCCCGACCGGCCTGCGGCGGAGGTCGCGGCAAAGGAAAGCGCGGCCAACCGGCTCGCCGCGGCGATTCGCGCGGTGCTGGAGGAAGCGATCGCGGCCGGCGGCTCGTCCTTGCGCGATCACCGGCAGGCCGATGGCTCGCTGGGTTATTTCCAGCACAATTTCCGGGTTTACGACCGGGAAGGCGCGCCTTGCCCCGAGCCGAGCTGCAAGGGAATCATCGAGCGGCGAGTCCAGAACGGCCGCTCGACCTTTTGCTGCCCCAAATGCCAGAGATGAAGGCGGGAGAGCTTTCCACCCCATGAAGACGCCCGCTTTCGCAGAACTTTTGAAAGCCTTTCAACGCGAGCCGCAGGGCGAAGGCGATTGTCTCGTCGTGCGGCACGGCGAGCGGGCCTTCAGGATCGCGGTTAAACGCTCCACGACGGCGCGGCGGCTCACCCTGAGAATCCGGGGCGCGACCGGCGACATCGTCCTGACCATGCCGGCGCGGACCAGTTTTCGGCAGGCGCGGGATTTTGCCGAGCGCCATGTCGAATGGCTCGGCGTCCGTTTGGCGCGAATCCCGCGTCGCACGCCCTTCGCGCCGGGTGAGAAAATCCCCCTGCGCGGGGTCGACCATGTCTTGCGCCATTGCCCCGATCGCATCCGGCGAACCGGGCCGGTCTGGATCGAAGGCGAAGAGGAGACTCTCGCGCTGTGCGCCAGCGGGGAATCGTCCCATTTCGAACGCCGCATCGCCGATTATCTGCGGCGGGAGGCCCGCCGCGACATCGAACAGGCGGTGTTTCGCCACGCGGCGCGCACGGGGAAACGCCCGGTCAGCCTCTCCTTGCGCGATACGTCGAGCCGTTGGGGCTCCTGCTCCGCCAAGGGCGCGCTGAATTTCTCATGGCGACTGATACTCGCCCCGCCTTTCGTTCTCGATTATCTCGCCGCGCATGAAACGGCGCATTTGCGCCACCACGACCATTCGCAGCAATTCTGGGCGCTGACCAGAAGCCTTTGTCCGAGAACGGGCGAGGCCGAAGCATGGCTGAAAGCCAATGGCGCGCAGTTGCATCGATACGGGCGTCGTGCGGCGCTTCCGTCTCTCAACGGCGAATGAAGGTCAGATAGGCGGGGCTGCGGCCTTCGCGCAAGGCTTTGGCCTCATAGCGCGTCTGGACCCATCCCGCCCAGGGGCTGATCCAATCGGCAGAGCGACGCGCCGGCCACAAGAAATCGGGAGAGCGCAGCACGCGCGCCAGAGTCCAGGCGGCGTAATCGTCGATATCGGTGGCGAAACGCAATTCGGCGCGCGGCCGCATGACCCGCGCGAGACGCGCCAGCATGGCGTCGGACACGAAACGCCGCTCCTTGTGGCGCCGCTTGGGCCAGGGATCGGGATAAAGAAGATAGACCCCGGAGAGGCATTGATCGGGAAGCCTGTCGATCAGATCGCCGGCGTCGCCCGAATGAATGCGGATATTTTCAAGGCCGCCACGCTCGATTTCGACCAGCAGCTTGGCGACGCCGTTGATGAAAGGTTCGCAACCGAAAAAGCCGGTTTGCGGATGGTTCATCGCGTCGGCGGCAAGACGCTCGCCCCCGCCGAAGCCGATTTCAAGCCATAGGTCGTCCGGGCGTTGGGGGAACAGATCGAAGGGCGCCGCGATGGGCTGGGATAGGTCGACCGCCAAGTGCGGCAGCAGTTTTTCGACCAACCCAGCCTGTCGCGGCCGAAGGGTCTTGCCCTTGCGCCGCCCGTAAAGCCCCGTGTCGCGACGCGCGCGGCGGGGGGCGTCCTGTTCCTGATCCGCCACCGGGGCAAATTCAGGCGAAATGAGCCTTCAGCTTGTCCGCCAGATCGGTCTTTTCCCAGGAGAAGCCGCCGTCGGCGTCTGGCGTGCGGCCGAAATGGCCGTAAGCCGAGGTGCGCGCATAGATCGGCCGATTGAGTTGGAGATGGTCGCGGATGCCGCGCGGCGAAAGGCGGACGATCTTGAACAGAACCTCCTCCAGCGCCGCCTCGTCCACCTTGGCCGTGCCATGGGCGTCGACATAGATTGACAGAGGCTCGGACACGCCGATGGCGTAAGATAGCTGGATGGTCACGCGTTCGGCCAGTCCCGCCGCCACGACATTCTTGGCGAGATAGCGCGCGGCGTAAGCCGCGGAGCGGTCCACCTTGGTCGGGTCCTTGCCGGAGAAGGCGCCGCCGCCGTGGGGCGCCGCGCCGCCATAAGTGTCCACGATGATCTTGCGACCGGTCAGGCCGGTGTCGCCGTCCGGTCCGCCGATCACGAATTTGCCGGTAGGATTGACGTGCCAGACCGTCTCGCCGGAAATCCAGCCCTTCGGAAGGGCTTCGACAATATAGGGTTCGACGATCCTGCGGACGTCCTCGGAGGTCAGATCCTCGTCCACATGCTGGGTGGACAGCACGATCTGAGTGACGCCGACCGGACGGCCGCCGACATATTTCACCGTGACCTGGCTCTTGGCGTCGGGACCGAGTTTGGCCGCGTCGCCCTTGCCGGCTTTCCGCGCGACCGCAAGCGATTCGAGGATTTTGTGGGCGTAATGGAGGGGCGCCGGCATGAGATCGGCGGTTTCGTTCGACGCATAGCCGAACATGATGCCCTGGTCGCCCGCGCCTTCATCCTTGTTGCCTGCGGCGTCCACGCCCTGGGCGATGTCCGCCGACTGGGCGTGAAGCAGGATTTCGATCTCCGCGGTGTCCCAGTGGAAGCCGGTCTGTTCGTAGCCGATGTCCTTGATTGCCTCGCGCGCGGCCTGCTCGATCCGCGCGTGGGAAATTTCCGGGCCGCGAACTTCGCCGGCGATCACGACGCGGTTGGTCGTGACCAGGGTTTCCGCCGCCACGCGAATCTGCGATGAATCCATGCCCGATTTCTGGCCTTCGCGGAAAAAGAGATCGACGATTTCATCGGAAATACGGTCGGCGACCTTATCCGGGTGCCCTTCGGACACCGATTCGCTGGTGAACAGGAAATCTTGACGGGCCACGAGAGCTCTCCAAATTGAATGCGGGACGGTTGGGCGGCGCCGCGCCCTCCCGTCCGGGTAGGACGGTGTGCATCCTCATGGTTTGGCACGCGCAAAGACGTCCGCCATGAAAAGCCTTCGGCGATGTTGTCTATAGGGGCAGCGTTCGTTTGGTCAAGCGAAATCGGCATTATCGTTCGTTATATCGAACGATGCGCGCCCTGTCATGATTTGCTTCCGCCATCGGCGAGAGCATTGACCAGATCAACGATCTTCTTGCGGACCTTGGGGTCGGAGATGCGCGCGAAGGCGCGGTTGAGGCTCAACCCCTCGGACGTCATGACAAAATCGCCGAAATAATTTTGGTCGGCGTCGGCCTCCGCCAGGCCGCCTTGCGCCGCGCCTTCGGAAACCGGAGCGCCCTTGAAGAAATAGGCCAGCGGCGTGCTCAGGGCTTCCGAAATCTGCTGGAGCCGGCTCGCGCTGATCCGGTTGGCGCCCTTCTCATATTTCTGGATCTGTTGAAAAGTCAGGCCTAAGGCTTCGCCGAGCTTTTCCTGGCTCATGCCGATGAGCATGCGGCGCATCCGCACCCGGGCGCCGACATGTTTGTCGATAGGATTGGGAACCTTGTTCACGAGCCACACCCGCCAATAAAATTTACAACCTTAGTTTGCGCTAAGGCCTGACCTAAAGTCAAACCTTGCGGCGACCGTTCAATGCCGCCAACAGCGCAGAAAGCCACAAGATAAGGGGAATCAAGATCGGAAAATGCGCGAAAAAGGTCGGGGGAAGAGCTTTCGGCAACTCTCCGTCAATCACGGCCTCGACGCCCAAGGGCGCGAAAGCGGTTGTGCGGCCATAGGGATCGATGATCGCGGAAATGCCGGTATTGGCGACGCGAATCAATGGCAGGCCCTGCTCGATCGAGCGCAGGCGCGACTGAGCGAAATGCTGGTAGGGCCCGGACGTCATGCCGAACCATCCGTCATTGGTGACATTCAGCATCGCGCCCGGGCGCAGGGCCTGCCCATCGATACGGCGCGCGATTTCATTGGGAAAAATCGACTCATAGCAAATGAGGGGCAGGAGCGGCGGGAGGCCCGGCGCCGTCAAGAGCCGCGACGAGCGGCCGGCGTTGAATCCGCCGGGAATGGCGACGAACTGGGTTACGCCTAACTTCGATATGACATTGGCGAAGGGAAGATATTCGCCGAAGGGGACAAGATGGATCTTGTCATAGCTTTCCTTGACTTCGCCCCCGGCAAGCACCTGGATCGAATTGAAATATTGCGCGTTCCGGCCGTCCCGAACGGCTCGCGCCGCGCCGGTGAACAGAATGGCGTTCTGGAGGCGCGAGGCGAGCAACGCCAGGGCCTGGCCGTCCTCGGTCAGGATGAAGGGAAAGGAGGATTCTGGCCAGAACAGATGGGTGATGTCGGCGATCCCGTTCCGGTCGGGCGAAGTCGCGCGGTCGGACAGGGAAAGATATTGCTCGACGAGCTCCACCTTCCGGTCGGCGCGGAAATCGGCGATGGCGACATTGGGCTGGATGAGCCGCAAATGCGCGCCCTTGACGATCCGCTCCGGCGCGGAAAGTCGGAAAGCGCCGAAAAGGCCGAGCAGGCCCAACAGGATCACGCCCGCGGCCGGCAGGGTTTTTTTGCCGTCCTCAAGGAACAGCGCGGGCGAGGCGAAGATCAGGACGGAGAGGATGGTGAGGCCATAAAGTCCCCAGATCGACGCCGTCTGCGCCAGATGCAGGTTTCCGCCAAGGACCATGCCGAAATCGTTCCAGGGAAAACCGGTCAGGATCGAGCCGCGCAGCCATTCCGAAAAGCTCAAGGCCGCCGCCAACGCGAAAATGCGCTTGGGGCTCGAAGACCATAAAAGCCGCGCGAGGACGAATCCCAAGGCGGTGAAAAAGGCGAGAAAGGCGGGAAGCCCGACGACGCCGAGGGGCAGGGCCCAGGCGAACTGGTCGCCATCGGCGAAAAAGGCGGCCCCGAGCCACCACAGGCCGGCGAGAAAATAGCCGAGTCCCAGCCACCATCCGGCCTCGCCGGCGCGCCGCAGGCTCAGGAACAGCGAGCCGCCCGCCGAGCCATCCAGCAGCCAGACCGACAGGACCATGGGAATGACGAAAGCCGGAAAGAAATTGACCGGCGCCAGCGCCAGGGCGCCGATGGCGCCTCCCAGCAACGCAATCAGGCGCCGCGGCCAACCGTCGGCAAGGAGGACATATTGGCTGATTGCGAACATAGGTTTTCCCGGCAGGGCGGAGGCGAGGTGACTTCAGCGGCGCCGGCGAGTTTAGGACGGCGTTTGCGTGATTGCGAATGTCTTGCCGCGCGCCGTGCAAGGTTTCCCCAGCGAAAGCACGCGGGAAGACAGTCTAGGCGACAGGTTTTTCGCTCTCCGGGCCTGCGCCGGCGCCGATCAGTCGCAATCTCAATCGCTTGACCCGGCGCGGGTCGGCGTCGACGATGTCGAATTCGAAGGCGCGATCGGGGCTGGCGACGACTTCGCCGCGAATGGGCACCCGGCCGGCGAAAGCGGCGGCAAGTCCCCCCAATGTATCGACATCCCCACGTTCGCCGAGCGCCACCAGATCGATCCCGGTCTTTTCGGACGCTTCTTCGAGGCCGACCCGAGCGTCGGCAAGAAAAATATCCGGACCGGCGGGCTCGATCTTGGGGCTTTCGTCGAGATCGTGCTCGTCTTCGATGTCGCCGACGATCATTTCGACGATATCCTCGATCGAGACCAGCCCGTCGGTGCCGCCATATTCGTCGATGACCAGCGCCATATGGGTGCGGGTCGCCTGCATTTTGACCAGCAGGTCCAGCGCCGGCATGGAGGGCGGCGCATAGAGAACAGATCTGAGAATGCCAGCCGCTTCGAGCGAGACGGTCAGATCGATCGCCAGCGCCCGCCCGCCCGCGGCGGCCTCGCCAGCCTCCTCGTCGTGGCTTGTTTCCGCATTGGCCGCGACGAAATCGACGAAATCCCGAATGTGAACCATGCCGCGTGGGTCATCGAGCGTCTCGCCGATCACCGGGAGGCGGGAATGGCCGGCGGTGCGGAAGATCGCCAGCACCTCGCCGAGCGGCGCGTCGATGGGCGCCGAGACGATGTCGGAGCGGGGCACCATGACGTCGCTGACCCTGATCTCATGCAAACGCAGCACATTCTTCAGGATCGTCCGTTCCTGCGGACTGAACCCGTCGGCCACGGAGGCGTCTTCCAGCGCGTCCTCGATATCGTCGCGGATTGAGGCGCCGCTCAATCCGAACAGGGCGCGCAGGCGGTCCATCAGCGAAACGGCGGGCTTGCCGGGACTTCGCTCGATGGGGGGCGATTCGTCCTTTTCAAGTTCAGGGGCGGGCATGGTCGTCGGACTCGGGTTCAAGAAGAGGATCGCGATAGGGATTGGCGATCCCAAGGCGCCGGAGAATGCGGATTTCCATCGCTTCCATTTCCGAGGCCTCGGCCTCCGTCTCGTGATCGTAGCCGCGAAGATGAAGGAATCCGTGGACGATCATGTGACGGGCGTGATCCGCGAAGCTCTTTCCCTGTTCCCCGGCTTCGCGGGCGATGGTTTCATAGCCCAGCGCGATGTCGCCGAGGACCGGCGCGGGCTCTGGCCGGTCGGGACCGGGAAAGGACAGCACATTGGTCGGCTTGTCCTTGCCGCGAAAGTCCCGGTTCAGGGCGCGCATCCGCGCGTCGTCGCAGAACAGCAGGCTGACCTCGGCGCCCTCGCCCGGTTGATCTTCCGCTTCCCGCAGGGCGGCGTCCAGGCATTGCGCCGCGAAAGCGTCGAGGTCGCCAAGCTCGTCCCATCTTCGATCTTCGACCGCGATTTCGATGGCGAGACTCACGGCGACCAATCCTTGTCGATGTTCGAGCGCGGAGCCACCTCTTCACGTTCCTTCCGCGTGGCCGCCTCATAGGCGCCGACGATGCGCCGCACCAGGTCGTGGCGGACAACATCGGCTTCGGAAAGGGTGACGAAGCCGACGCCTTCGAGATTTTTCAGCAGTGCGATGGCCTCATTGAGGCCCGATCTCTGGCCCGGGGGGAGATCGGTCTGGGTCGGATCGCCGGTGACGATCATCCGCGAGCCCTCGCCGAGCCTGGTCAGGAACATTTTCATCTGCATGGCGGTCGCGTTCTGCGCCTCGTCCAGCAGAATGCACGAATTGCTCAAAGTGCGTCCGCGCATGAATGCGAGGGGGGCGACTTCGATCATGCCGGTTTGCATGCCGCGTTCGATCGTGCGCGGATCCATGAAGTCCTGAAGCGCGTCGTAAATCGGGCGCAGATAGGGATCGACCTTTTCCCGCATGTCGCCGGGCAGAAAGCCCAACCTTTCGCCGGCCTCCACGGCGGGGCGCGACAGGATCAGTCGCTCGACCACGCCCTGCTCCAGCAGGGACACGGCATGGCCCACGGCGAGCCAGGTTTTTCCCGTGCCGGCGGGACCTGCGGCGAAAACCAGTTCGAAACGCTTCAATTCGCGAATATAAAGATCCTGCGCCGCCGTCCGCGCGCGAACCGGCCCTTTCTTGCGTGTCGAAATCTGCTCGAAGGCCGAGCGCGGTCCGGGGCTCTCGCTGGGGAAAAGATTGCCCTGCAAGGCGCATTCCTGGATCGCGCCATCGACATCGCCCATGGTCGCCGGATGCCCCGAGCGCGCCCGCGTCCAGAGAATCTGCAACACCCGCCGAGCGTGACCCACCGCCTCGGGCTCGCCCTTGATGACGACATGATTGCCATTGGCGTTGAGCGAAACATTCAGGCGCCGCTCGATGCGCGCCAGATTCTGGTCATATTGGCCGAAGACCAACGAAGCGGTGCGGTTGTCGTCGAGCGTCAGCCCCGACTCCGCCGCCGCGCCCTCCTCGGCCTTGTCCAGCGCGTCCTCGAAGGCGGTCATGCTCAGCGCGCCTCTTCCGTCAGGCGGCCGAACAGCGAGTTCGAGCCGCATTCGACGATCTCGACCGCCGCGACATCGCCAATCATGGAGTCGGGTCCGTCGGCCTGAACCGCCTGGAGATAGGGGGACTTGCCGGCGATCTGGCCCGGACGCCGGCCCGGCTTCTCGAACAGCACATCGACGGTTCGCCCGACCAGCGCCCGATTGAAGGCCTGTCGCTGCGCCTCGACCTTTTCGCCGAGACGGGCGAGGCGCTCGGCCTTGACCTCTTCCGCGACGTGATCCTCGCGCTCGGCGCCCGGCGTGCCGGGACGCGGCGAATATTTGAAATAGAAGGTCGAGGCGAAATCGACGGCGCGGATCAAGGCCAGGGTGGCCTCGAAATCCTCGTCGGTTTCGCCGGGAAAGCCGACGATGAAATCCGACGAGAGGGCGATGTCGGGCCGCGCCGCGCGGATTTTTTCGACCAGCCGAAGATAATCCTCGGCCCGATGCTTGCGGTTCATCGCGGCGAGAATGCGGTCCGAGCCCGATTGCACGGGAAGATGCAGGAAAGGCATGAGCTTGGCCGCCTCGCCATGGGCGCGGATCAGATCGTCGGTCATGTCGTTGGGATGACTGGTGGTGTAGCGCAGGCGCGCCAGCCCATCGATCTCGGACAGCCGTTCGATCAGCCGGGCCAGCGACCAGACCTCATTGCTCTCGCCGCGCCCGTGAAAAGCGTTGACGTTCTGCCCCAAAAGAGTGATTTCGCGCACCCCGGCGCGGGTCAGCGCCTCGGCTTCCGCCACGATTCTTTCCACGTCGCGCGAGGCCTCGGCGCCGCGCGTATAGGGAACGACACAGAAGGAGCAGAACTTGTCGCAACCTTCCTGAACGGTGAGGAAGGCGGTGAGCCCGCGCGTCCTGATCCTGTCTTCGGAGGGCGGCGTCAGGTGATTGAACTTGTCCTCGACCGGAAAATCCGTGTCGATCACCGGCCCGTCCGCCGCGAGGCGCACCAGTTCCGGCAGGCGATGATAGCTCTGCGGGCCGACGACAATATCCACCGCGCGCTGCTTGCGCAGGATTTCCCCGCCTTCGGCCTGGGCGACGCAGCCGGCCACCGCGATGCGCAGATCCTTGCCCTCGGCGCGGCGCTCCTCTTTCAGCCGCCGTAGCCGGCCAAGCTCGGAAAAGACCTTTTCCGAGGCCTTTTCGCGAATGTGGCAGGTGTTCAGAATGACGAGATCGGCGTCCTCGGGGGCGGCCGTCTCCGAAAAGCCTTCGGGCGCAAGCACATCCGCCATGCGCGCGGCGTCATAGACATTCATCTGGCAGCCGAAGGATTTGACGAGAAGTTTCTTCGTCGCCTTCGCGCCCTGGTCTGACGGGGCAGGGGTCCAGTCGGTCTTGACCAGGGCCGCTTCGAGATCGGACTTCAAATTTCCTCCGCGATATCGGAATCGATTTTTTCAGGCGTCGATCTTACGCCTTTCCGCAGTGAATTTCCTATATTTTTATCGTCAGGGCCCAGTTGCGCGGTCCTCGCCTCCGCCAGGGCGCGGACCCGGTTTTCGGTCTCCAGCGCGACGGCCTTGCGGTCGCTGTCGGCGCGAAAAGCGATCGGCGCGCCGAAACGCACCTGGCAATCGACCGGCGCCGCCTTCAGCAGCAGCCAGATATGCGGCGCGAGATCGGCGTCGCCGAACCAGGCCAGGGCGCGGCGGCTCGCCTCATCGAGTGGCCTGCCCCTGGAATGGGTATAGACGATCGCCGCCGGCTGGATCGTCACTTCCTCGATATCGGGGAAAAGCCGCAATGCGTCACGCGCCGCCGCGAAATGCGAGGGCTTGAAGCTCAGAACCCCGGCGCCGTCACTGGATGTGCCTTCGCCAAACAGCAGAACGTCCTCGCCGGCGACCATTTTTTGGGCCATCAGGGCGTTCACGCGCGGCACGTCGGCGCGGCTGTCGCGGCGCACGAAAATGGTGTCCTGAACTCGGGCGAAGGCGCCGAGGAGAGGCCAGCTCGCGACCTCGCTCTTGGCGACGAAACAGGGCGTCTCCCGGCTCGCCAAAGCGAGGATGTCGCTCCAGGAGACGTGATTGGCGACGATCATCCGGGGTTTCGGCCCCAGCAGCGCCTCGCCCTCGAAATGAACCCTCAAGCCCAGCAAGGCGCAAATGGTCCGTGAGAAAAAGACCGGAATTTTTTCGGCCAGAGCCCAACGCCGCCGCCGCGCCAACGCCTGGACCGGCGCGCCGACCGCGGAAAAGCCCAGCAGGGCCAGGACCAATAAAAAAGCCCGGAAATAAGCCATTGCAGCCGGTTAGGTCGATGTCATGACATATTTATGACCGCGCTCGTGGCGTGGGTCAGGCGAGAGCGCGGCGCATGATCAGGGCGTCGCCGGCCTTGCCCTCGGCTTTGGCGTAATAGCTCTTGCGCCGGCCTTCGACAGTAAAGCCGAAACGGCGGTAAAGCGCGAGCGCGGCCGCATTGGCTTCATCGACTTCCAGAAAGAGGTTCTTGACCCTCAGACCCGCGAGGCGGGCCAGATGGGCGCCGAGGAGCCGCTGTCCATGACCGTTGCGCCGGGAGCCGGGGGCGACGACAATGGTCAGCACTTCGGCCTCGTCCGCAGCCCGGCGCGACAGGACGAAGCCGGCGAGGCTGGACTTGATCTCGACGCCGTCGGCGACGCAGGCCGGGTCGTTGAGCAAGGCCTCGAATTCCGGGACCGACCAGGGATGGGCGAAGCTCGTCCGGTGCAAGCGGGCGCAGGACGCGGCGTCCGCGACGCGAAGCCAGCGGGACGTGGCGGGCGTGTTGCGCCAGCCGAAGAAGAACGGCGCCTTCATGGGCTGTTGAACGTCGTGGCGGGTTGTTTCGCCGGCAGCGCGTCCGGAGCTTTGAGATAGATCGGCCGCGCCGGCGCATTGTCGGGCGAGGCCGCGAGACCCAGGCGGGCGACGGCCAAAATGTCCGGCGCCGGGGCGCCATGGACGACGGCGATGTCGCCGCCGGTCAAGGCCGCTTCCTCGCGCAGCAGGGCGGCGCCCGACCCGGCGGCGCGCACGCGGCCGCCGCCCAGCAGCCGGCAGGCGTCCTTCACCGCCAGAATGCGGGGCGAAGTGAGAATGCGGCCGCCCGGACCATAGGCGGAAAAATAGACACGGCCATGCCGCGCGTCGATCGCCGCCGCGACGATGCCATCGGCGTCCCCCGCCAGCAGCGGCGCGGCGAAAGCGGCCAGGGTCGAGACGCCGACCACGTCGAGGCCGAGGGCGAGGGCGATCCCACGCGCGGCGGCGACGCCGATCCGAATGCCGGTGAAGGAGCCTGGCCCGACCGTCACGGCGACGCGATCAAGCGACGCGAATCCGCCCTGAACCTTCGCCATCAGTTTCTCGATCGCCGGCATCAGAGCTTCGGCGTGGCCTTTTTCCATGGCCATGGAGTCGAGCGCGACCGGATCGCTCGCCCCCTCGTCGAGAACGCAAACGGAAACAGCCGGCAGAGCAGTGTCGATCGCAAGTATGCGCGTCACGCCAGCCGTTTCCTCTCGCTCGCAAGGCCCATTCGAGACTTCAGATCTGCTCGACCGACTTCACTTCCGGGACGAAATGGCAGATCAGGTTCTGCACGCCACGCTTGAGCGTCGCCGTCGAGGAGGGGCAGCCCGAACAGGCGCCCTTCATCTTCAGATAGACCACGCCATCCTTGTAGCCGCGGAACACGATGTCGCCGCCGTCCCCCGCCACGGCGGGACGGACGCGGGTCTCCAGCAGTTCCTTGACCTTGGACACGATTTCGGCGTCTTCCGGCTCGAAATATTCGTCCGCCGCGGCCTCGCCGCCGCCATTGGTCAGGATGGGCGCGCCGGAGGTGAAATGCTCCATGATCACGCCGAGAATGGCCGGCTTGAGATAAGTCCAGTCGCCCGACGACTTCGTCACCGAAATGAAATCGGGTCCGAAAAACACGCCGCTGATTTCGCCGATCCCGAAAATGGCGCTCGCCAGCGGCGAGGCTTCGGCCGCCTGCGCGCTCGGCATGTCGATGGGTCCCCCCTCGACAACGGCGACGCCGGGAATGAATTTCAACGTCGCGGGATTGGGCGTCGATTCAGTCTGAATGAACATTCATGCCTCCAAGATCGTCCGGTTCAAGGCCGGAGATGATTCCAATGGATAGATAAGCCTTTCGCCAAAAGAGTGAAAGGCCGAACCAAACCGCTCGCCGCTTAGCGAATGAAACCGACAATATCCTTGACCTGGGACATGTTCGGCTCCGCTATGGCGCGCGCGCGCCGCGCCCCGTCGCGCAGGACGGAATCGATGAAAGCCGGGTCGGCTTCAAGCCGCCGCATTTCGGCGCCGATCGGCGCGAGCCGCGTCACCGCGAGGTCGATCAGGGCCTGTTTGAAGGTTGAGAATTGCGCCCCGCCGAACTGCTGAAGCACGGCGTCCTGCGTCGTATCGTTCAGGGCGGCGAAAATGCCGACCAGATTTTCGGCCTCGGGACGCCCGCTCAGGCCGTCCTTATCCGTCGGCAAAGGCTCTGGATCGGTCTTGGCCTTGCGCACTTTCTGCGCGATCGCGTCGGCGTCGTCGGAGAGATTGATGCGCGAAAATTCCGACGCGTCGGATTTCGACATTTTCTTCGTCCCGTCGCGCAGGCTCATCACCCGCGCCGCCGGCCCCTGGATCAACGGCGCCGGCAAGGGGAAAAAGCCGTCCCCGTGGCCGTTGGCGGCGATGGATTCAGCGAAATCGTTGTTGAATTTCTGCGCGATGTCGCGCGCCAGCTCGATATGCTGCTTCTGATCCTCGCCGACCGGCACATGGGTCGCCTTGTAAAGCAGGATGTCGGCCGCCATCAGGGTCGGATAGGCGAACAGGCCGATCGAGGCGTTCTCGCGATCCTTCCCGGCCTTCTCCTTGAACTGGGTCATGCGGTTGAGCCAGCCGATGCGCGCGACGCAATTGAAGACCCAGGCCAGCTCCGCATGTTCGGCGATCTGACTTTGGTTGAAAATGATGTTCTTCGCCGGATCGACCCCGGAGGCGATATAGGCGGCGGCGATCCTGCGAATCGCCTGGCGCAGCTCTTTCGGGTCCTGCGGCACGGTGATCGCATGCAGGTCGACAACGCAGAACAGGCACTCGTGCGTCTTTTGCAGCGCGACGAATTTGACGATGGCGCCGAGATAATTGCCGAGATGAAGATTTCCGGTCGGCTGGATTCCGGAAAAGACGCGTTCGGGAAAGGAGGTCATCGCGATCCGCCAGGGAGAAAATTCGATCGTCTTATGGCCGCGCCCGAATTTCCTGGCAAGGGCGCCCGAAAAATCATTGGTTGGCGGCGATCGTCACAGGATGAAGCGGCTCAGATCGACATTGCGCGACAATTCTCCGACGCGCGCCTCGACATAGGGGCCGTCGACCGTCACCACCTCGCCGGAATGTTCGCCAGCCGAAAAGCTGACGTCGTCCAACACCCGCTCCATCACCGTCTGCAAGCGCCGCGCGCCGATGTTCTCGACGCTCGCATTCACCTGAACCGCGACCCGCGCGATGGTTTCGATGGCGTCCGGCGTGAATTCCAGCGCGACGCCCTCCGTCGCCAGCAGGGCGCGATATTGCTTGGTCAGGCTGGCCTCGGGCTGGGTCAGGATGCGCTTGAAATCCTCCTCGTCCAGCGAGGACAATTCGACGCGGATCGGGAGGCGGCCCTGCAATTCGGGAAGAAGGTCGGACGGCTTGGCGACGTGGAAGGCGCCCGAGGCGATGAACAATATATGGTCCGTCTTCACCGCGCCATGCTTGGTCGCCACCGTCGTGCCCTCGATCAGGGGCAGCAGGTCGCGCTGCACCCCCTCGCGCGACACGTCGCCGGCGCGGCCATCGCGCGCGCAGATCTTGTCGATCTCGTCGAGGAAGACGATGCCGTTGTTTTCGACCTCGCGGATGGCTAGGCGCACGATTTCATCCTGGTCGAGCAGCTTTTCGCTCTCTTCCGCCTCCAGCGGTTCGCGCGCGTCCCTGACCATGAGTTTCTGGCTCTTGGCGCGGCTGGCCTTGCCGAAAATATCGCCCAGAGAAATCGCGCCGATCGACGCCCCCGGCATGTTGGGAAGCTCGAACATCGGCATCGACGACGAGGAAGGAGACGCGATCTCCACCTCGATCTCCTTGTCTTCCATCTCGCCCGCCCGCAATTTGCGGCGGAAGGCGTCGCGCGTGGCCGCGCTGGCGTTGGCGCCGACGAGGGCGGTCACGATCCGGTCTTCGGCCGCCAGTTGCGCCCGCGCGGAAACGTCCTTGCGTTTCGTCTCCTTGACCAGAGCGATGCCTATTTCGATCAGGTCGCGCACGATCTGCTCGACATCCCGGCCGACGTAGCCGACTTCGGTGAATTTGGTCGCCTCGACCTTGAGGAAGGGCGCGTTGGCCAGACGGGCGAGGCGGCGGGCGATCTCGGTCTTGCCGCAACCGGTCGGCCCGATCATCAGGATGTTCTTGGGCAGAACCTCCTCGCGCATCGCGCCTTCGAGACGCAGCCGCCGCCAGCGGTTGCGCAGGGCGATCGCCACCGCCCTTTTGGCGTCCTTCTGGCCGATGATGAAGCGGTCGAGTTCCGAAACGATTTCCCGTGGAGAGAGGTCTGTCATGGGCAGGGCCTGGAATTTCGCTGATCTCAGAGCGAGTCGATGGTTTCGACGACAATATTGGAATTGGTGTAGACGCAGATGTCCGCTGCGATCCGGAGCGCGCGCCGGGCGATGGTCTCGGCGTCGAGATCCGTGTCGATCAGGGCGCGCGCGGCGGCGAGCGCATAATTGCCGCCCGAGCCTATGCCCATGACCACGCCCTCCGCCGAGGGCTCGGGCTCGAGCACGTCGCCCGTGCCGGTGAGAACGAGGGCGGCGTTTTTGTCGGCCACCAGCATCATGGCCTCCAACCGGCGCAGATAGCGGTCGGTGCGCCAGTCCTTGGCGAGTTCGACGCAGGCGCGCAGAAGCTGGCCGGAATATTGCTCCAGCTTGGCTTCAAGACGTTCGCTGAGGGTGAAGGCGTCGGCGGTCGCGCCGGCGAAGCCGATGATGACCTCGCCCTTGCCAAGCCGGCGCACCTTGCGGGCGTTGCCCTTGATGATGGTCTGGCCGAGGCTCACCTGTCCGTCCCCGGCGATCACCGTCTTGCCGCCCTTGCGCACCAGCACGATGGTGGTGGCGTGCATCGAGGGCGCGCCCAATTGGTCCGTCATGACTGAAACAACCCGAAATGTTCCGTCGCGATCGACGGGCAGACCGCATCTATGGCCTGCCTGTGGCAATGACAAGCCTTTTGCGGTTAGAGTGGCGCAGCGAAGCGCCATTTGCTATGAGCCGTGGCGTTCGGCGGGCGGTGTCGGAATTTTTCGGCGGACGAGCCGCCTATGCCAGTATGGAACAGCAGATGACGCGACAGGCGGAGCTCAAACGCACGACCAAAGAGACGGATATTTCGGTCAGGCTGACGATCGACGGCGGCGGCGCGAGCAAGATTTCGACGGGTATCGGCTTTTTCGATCACATGCTCGACCAGTTGGCGCGCCATTCGCTGATGGACATCGAAATCGCCGCCAAGGGCGACCTGCACATCGACCAGCACCACACGGTGGAGGATGTCGGGATCGCTCTGGGCCAGGCCCTGAAGCGCGCGGCGGGCGACTTTCGCGGCATCGTGCGCTATGCCGCCGCCTATGCGCCGATGGATGAAACCCTGACCCGCGTCGCGATCGACGTGTCCGGCCGGCCGTTCCTGGTGTTCCGCACTGAAATACCCCAGGCGAAGATCGGCGCGTTCGACACCGAACTTGTGCGCGAGTTCTTTCAGGCTTTCGCCCAGCATGCGGCGATCACTTTGCATATCGAGACGCTGTATGGCGGGAACAGCCACCATATTGTCGAATCCTGCTTCAAGGGCGTGGCGCGGGCGCTCGGCGCGGCGCTGGCGATCGACCCGCGGCAGAAGGAGCGCATTCCCTCCACCAAGGGAATGCTGTGACGCTGCGAGGAAGCGCTATGAATCTTTACGGGGTTTTCCTTCCGGCCGGCGAGGGCTCCGGCGAATCCCTGGAACGCGCGGCCTTCGTTAAGCAGGGCTTTTCGCACGAGGCCTTTTGGCTGACGCCGCTCTGGACGGCGCGCAAGGGGTTGTGGGCCGCGCTCGGATTCTGGATCGTCTGGGTCGCTGCCGTGACGGGGCTCGCATTGGCTTTCCGCCTTGACGGTCCGGTGGCCGGCCTGATCTATCTGGTCGGCGCCTTGGCTTTCGGCCTTGAGGGCGACCGGTTGGAGCAATCCCAACTCACGAAATACGGTTTCGCGTTACAGGCTTTTGCGCTGGGCGATACGGCGCGCGAGGCGGAACAGGTTTTTTTTGAGGGACCCGCCAAGGACCTTGCTCCTCCTCCGCCGCCGCCCGAACCGCTCGAAGAGCCGGCGCCGCCGCCACAGGCCGGGACGATCGACCTTCTGGGCCTTTTCCATCCGGAGAATTGACGAAGTGAACGTCGCGATCATCGATTACGGCTCCGGCAACCTGCATTCGGCGGCCAAGGCCTTCGAGCGCGCCGCCCGCGACAGCGGCCTCGCGGCCTCGATCCAGGTCACCTCCGACCCGGACGCCGTCTCGCGCGCGGATCGCATCGTCCTGCCTGGCGTCGGCGCCTTTCCCGATTGCCGGGCCGGCCTGCTCGCCATCGACGGCATGGTCGAGGCGCTCGAAGAGGGCGTGCGCGACAAGGGAAAGCCTTTCCTCGGCATCTGCGTCGGGATGCAATTATTGGCCGAGCGTGGGCTGGAACATCACGAAACGCCTGGCCTCGGCTGGATCAAGGGGACGGTCGCGGCCATAAGGCCCGGCGATCCGGCGCTGAAAATCCCCCATATGGGCTGGAACGACCTCGCTCTTCGCCGTCCCCATCCGGTGTTCGACGGCCTCGCCACCGGGGAAAACGGCCAGAACGCCTACTTCGTCCATTCCTTCCATCTCGTCGCCTCCGACGCTCGGGACGTGATCGCCGCCACCGACTACGGCGAGGCGCTGACGGCGGCCGTGGGGCGCGACACGATCGTCGGCGTGCAGTTTCATCCCGAAAAGAGCCAGACCTTCGGCCTGCGGCTGATTTCCAATTTCCTGAGGTGGACTCCGTGATCCTGTTTCCCGCAATCGATCTCAAGGGTGGGCAATGCGTCCGGCTGGTCCATGGCGACATGGCGCTCGCCACGGTCTTCAATGACGATCCCACCGCCCAGGCGCTGACCTTCGAGCGCCAGGGTTTTGAATATCTCCATGTCGTAGATCTCGACGGGGCCTTCGCCGGCAAGCCGATGAACGCCCAGGCCGTCGAGAAGGTTCTGGCGGCCGTGACAAAAATGCCGGTCCAGCTCGGCGGCGGCATCCGCGACATGCGCACGATCGACGGCTGGCTCGATAAGGGAATCGCACGGGTCATCATCGGCACGGCCGCCGTGCGCGATCCGGCTCTGGTGCGCGAGGCCGCCCGCCGCCACCCGGGCAAGATCGCCATCGGCGTCGACGCCCGCGACGGCCTCGTCGCGGTCGACGGCTGGGCCAAATCCTCCCAGCTGACCGCGGTCGAACTGGGCAAGAGATTCGAGGACGCCGGCGTCGCCGCCATCATTTATACCGACATTTCCCGCGACGGCGTGCTGAAGGGCCTGAACATCGAGGCGACGCTCGCTCTGGCGAACAGCCTGGCCATTCCGGTGATTGCATCGGGGGGCCTCGCCTCGATCGTCGACATCGAGCGGTTGCTGGAGCCCGACTGCGCGCGGCTCGCCGGGGCCATCACCGGCCGGGCGCTTTACGACGGCCGGCTCGACCCCGAACAGGCCCTGAAACTCATCAAATCGAAACGCGCCGCCTGAGGGGGAGGGTTTCTTGCTCAAGACTCGCGTCATTCCCTGTCTCGACGTCAAGGACGGCCGGGTGGTCAAGGGCGTCAATTTCGTTAATCTGCGCGACGCCGGCGATCCGGTGCAATGCGCCATCGCCTATGACGCCGCCGGCGCCGACGAATTGTGCTTTCTCGACATCACCGCCAGCCATGAGGAGCGCAATCTCCTGTTCGACGTGGTGCGCAGGACGGCGGAAGCCTGTTTCATGCCGCTGACCGTCGGCGGCGGCGTGCGCACGCTCGACGACATCCGCAACCTGCTGCTCGCCGGCGCCGACAAGGCATCGATCATGACCGCCGCCGTCCACGACCGCGATTTCGTGCGCCGCGGGGCGGAGAAATTCGGCAGCCAGTGCATCGTCGTCGCTATCGACGCCAAGGCGGTCGCGCCCGGCCGCTGGGAGGTCTTCACCCATGGCGGGCGAAGGCCGACCGGCATCGACGCGGTCGAATACGCCAAAGAGGTCGTCGCTCTGGGCGCGGGCGAAATCCTGCTGACCTCGATGGATCGCGACGGCGCCAAGTCTGGCTTCGATATCGACCTGACGCGGGCGGTCTCCGACGCCGTCTCGGTTCCGGTCATCGCTTCGGGCGGGGTGGGAACGCTCGAACATCTGGTCGAGGGCGTGCGCGACGGCGGCGCCAGCGCCGTTCTGGCCGCCTCGATCTTTCATTTCGGCGAATATTCGATCGGCGAGGCCAAGGCCTATATGGCGAAAGCCGGCCTGCCGATGCGGCTCGACCCCCCGGACGTCCAGGCGCGGTAAAAAAATGACGGAAACCTTCACGCTTCACGATCTCGCGGCCCTGATCGCGCAGCGCGCGCAGGCGACGGCCGACCAGTCCTATACCAAGAGCCTGCTGGTTTCGGGGACCGGCAGAATCGCGAAAAAATTCGGCGAAGAGGCCGTCGAGGCGGTCGTGGCGGCGGTCCAGAAAGACCGGAACGCCCTGAAACTGGAGGCCGCCGACGTTCTTTATCACCTATTGGTCTTGCTTCAAGACGGCGGCGTTTCGTTGCAGGATGTGATCGATGAACTGGCTTGGCGCACCCGCCAGTCGGGCCATCAGGAAAAGGCGTCGCGAACGAGCTAGGGCGCCCATTGGCCCTGAAAGGGGACTCGGAGGCGTTCTTGGAGGCGTTCGTGACTGAAAACGGCGGCCAGATCGACGGCAAGTCTCTTTCCAGCGAAATCGCCGGCCCCAAGCTTTCTCCCTATCGTCATTTCTCCAGGGATGAATGGGCCAAGCTGCGCGCCGACACGCCTCTGACGCTGACCGTCGAAGACCTCAAGCGTTTGCAGTCGCTCAACGATCCGATCTCGCTCGAGGAAGTAATCGCCATCTACCTGCCGCTGTCGCGCCTGCTGGCGCTTTACGTCGCCGCGACGCAGGGCCTGTTCAAGGCGACGCAGCGTTTTCTCGGGGCCGACGATGGCAAGGTCCCTTATATCATCGGCGTCGCGGGTTCCGTTGCGGTGGGCAAGTCGACGACGGCGCGCGTGCTCCAGGCCCTGCTGTCACGCTGGCCCAACACGCCGAAAGTCGACCTGCTCACGACCGACGGGTTCCTCCTGCCCAATGCGCAGCTGGAGCGGCTCGACCTGATGGAGCGCAAGGGCTTTCCCGAAAGCTACGACACCAACAAGCTTCTGCGCTTCCTGTCCGACGTCAAGGCCGGCCGAAGCCGTGTCGAGGCGCCGATCTATTCGCACCTGACCTATGACGTGGTGCCGGATCAGAAGGTCAGCGTCGACCGGCCAGACATCTTGATCGTGGAAGGCGTGAACGTGCTCCTGCCGAGCCGCCTGCCGCGCGACGGCAAGGAGACGCCCTTCATCTCGGATTTCTTCGATTTTTCGGTCTATCTCGACGCCGACGAAGACCAGTTGGAAACATGGTACGTCGCTCGCTTCATGCGGCTGCGCTCGACCGCCTTCCGCGATCCCCGGTCCTATTTCAGAAAATATGCCGATCTCTCGGACGAGGAGGCCGAGGCGACGGCGCGGAGCATCTGGAAGCGCATCAATCTTCGCAATCTGCACGAAAATATTCTGCCGACGCGCGCCCGCGCCAGCCTGATCCTGACCAAGGACGCCAGCCACCGCATCGAAACGGTGGCGCTGCGCAAATTGTAAGGCTAGCCGATGGTCTGAAATATAGACTGTTTTTCCAGAACGCCGAGAATCCGACGCAGTTCGGCGCCGCGTTTGAGAATCAGCCCGGTCTGGGCGACCACCATATAGGCGCCCTGTTTGCGCGCCGATTTCGGCTCCTTGACGATCCGGTAAAAGGCGGCCTCGCCGCTGCGCCGGAAGATCGAGAAAATCGCGCGCTGGGTCGAGAAATCGAGCGCGTAATCACGCCAAATTCCCTGGGCGACCATCCGTCCGTAAATATCGAAAATCGCTTGCAGCTCCTGGCGGTCGAAGCCGACGACCGCGTGAAGAAGCCCGCCGGGGGGCGGCGGACGAAAGGGATGGAGGGTCGCTTCGGACGGATTTTCGCTCAAGAACAGGCCTTTGCGCGGAAGAATCGCTTGATGATGATCCGTTTCTTGTCGAAGGGCAAGGGCGTGGCAAATGGCGCGCGAACCCCACGCTTGCCAGAAATGCCCATATCGCTCAAACGGCCCTTCGCCGGAGCCGGTATCAGGCGGATGCCCGCTGACCCCAAAAACTCTTCTGTCGCAATGACGCAAGTCATTACGGGAAAGAGCGGATGATTGTTAAATTAAAATTTCGGATTGGCCGGCGATCCGTTCATCTCGCAAGCCGGAATCGTTTTTTGCCGGATGAGACGAGTGAAACGCGATGACAAGGCATGGATATCGAGAACGCGGGGGCGCTATGGGACGCGTCGTCGAGGCGCGCGTGCCGCCCATCGGACTTGCGGGAACCTTGAGCATCCCTGACAACGCGCAAGGATTGATCGTCTTTGTCCATGGCAGCGGCTCCAGCCGCTTAAGCCCCCGCAACATGAAAGTGGCCGACGGCCTCGGCGCCAATGGCTTTGCGACGCTGCTGTTCGATCTCTTGACCCTGGATGAGGAAGACGACCGAGCCAACGTGTTCGACATCGACCTCCTGGCGACGCGTTTGGTCGACGCCGTCGAATGGCTTGGGCGGGAGCCCTTGACCGCGGGACTTCGTTGCGGCTTGTTCGGGGCCAGCACGGGCGCCGCGGCGGCGCTGGTGGCGGCCGCCCGTCTCGGCGAGCGGATTCAAGCGATCGTCTCGCGCGGCGGACGGCCGGACCTTGCGGGCCGCGCCCTCGACCAGATCCGCATTCCGACTTTGCTGATCGTGGGAGGCGCCGACTTCGGCGTCATTGAACTCAATGAGCAGGCGCTCGCGCGGCTCCGCGGGCCTAAAGCATTGGAGATCGTTCCTGGCGCCACTCATCTATTCCCCGAGCCGGGCGCGCTCGACGCTGTTATCGATCACGCCGTTCGGTGGTTTACGCTTTATCTTGGAGGACCAGCGCCCGCCGTTCGTCCCGCTGAGCAAGACTGATATCAGGCGGCGCGCGCCGCCTCGATGAAGGCGAGGATCTTTTCGACGCTCTTCCGGCCCGGCGCCGTCTCGACCCCGGAGGATACGTCCACGCCTGGGGCGCCGGTCAGGCGGATCGCCGCGGCGACATTCCTTGGATCAAGCCCGCCAGACAGCATCCAGTCCTGCTTCGCCAGATTTCGCGCGCCCTCCTGCAGCAGCGCCCAGTCGAAGCTGAGGCCGTTGCCGCCGGGCAGAACGGCGTCCTTCGGCGGCTTGGCGTCGAACAGCAGGCGATCGGCGACCTTCTCATATGCCGGGACGGGCGAAAAATCGGCCCTTTGCGCAATGCCGAGCGCCTTGAGGATCGGCAGGCCAAAGGCTTTTCGCAAGGCCGCGACCCGTTCGGGCGATTCCGCGCCATGCAATTGCAGCCAGTCGGGCGCCATGGCCTCGATGATCGCAGCGACGCGCGCGTCGTCGGCGTCGACCACCAAAGCGACCTTTTCCGCCCGCCCCCGCACCTGGCCTGACAGGCGGCGCGCCTGATCGAGACCGAGATGGCGCGGACTTTTCTCGAAAAAGACGAATCCGACCATGTCGGCGCCGCCATACAGGGCAGCCTCCAGCGCCTCCGGCTGGGCGAGGCCGCAGATCTTGACGATGAGCGACATTTCAGATCAGACGACGCGGGTCGGCGCGTTGGCCGTGGAGGCGCTCGGCGACAGGCGCAGTTCGGTGTTGTGCGCGCGCAGGCTCTCGTTCTCCCGGCGCAGGGTTTCGAGATTCGCCTTGGCCGCGCGGAGGGCCTTGCGGTGCCGGCCCTGTCCGAGCCAGGTCGAGGCGCCGCCGAAAAGGACGCCGATCATGACCGCCCCGATCACCACCATATAGAGAGGCGCGGGAACTTGCGGCGCCGGCATGCCGCTGGCGGTGAAAGGATTGACATGGAGGACGACCATTTGCCGGTTGGCCATGGAAAAAAATAACAGGATCAGGGCCAGAAGCGCGAGAACGAGAAATTTCAGCAATCCGCGCATATTCGCCCCATTGGTCCGTCGGCGGCCGGCTCCGTTTCAGGCCTTTTCCTGTTCGTTGAGCCGTTCGCGCAATTCCTTGCCCGTCTTGAAGAAGGGAACGAATTTTTCGGCGACGTCCACTTGATCGCCCGTGCGCGGGTTGCGTCCCACGCGCGCGTCGCGCTTCTTCACCGAAAAGGCGCCAAAGCCGCGCAATTCGACCCGGTCGCCCCGCGACAAGGCCTCGGTGACCTCGTCGAGAATGGCGTTCACGATATTTTCGACATCGCGAAGATAGAGGTGGGGATTGCGGTCGGCGATGCGTTGAACGAGTTCCGATTTGATCACTGAAGCCGTCCTGGTTTCCGTGCGAAAAATGCGCTCTTGAGCAGCTTGTTATTGTTGCGCGTCAACCTGCCAAATCGCCAGAAGCCCGTCAAGCGCCGAGGCGGCGCGGGCGTCTTCGGCTTTCCGCGCCAGCTCCGCCGCCTGCGGATAACCGATCGCCGCCAGCGCCCCCGTCGCCAGGCTGAAAAGGCCCAGCGTGCCCTCGACGCCGGGTTTCTTCCAGTCGCGGATTGGCAGATTCTTGGCGACGCCCTTCTGTGTCTCCAGCCAGGCCTTGGCCTCCTCCTCGCCGCCGGCGGCGTCGATCAGTTTCAGCGCAAGAGCCTGATGGCCGGTGAAGACTCGGCCGTCCGAAACCGCGGCCAGCTCCGCATCGGTTAGATTGCGACGCTCTTTCACCAGGCGCTTGAACCAATCGAAGGAATCGACGACCAGGGAATTCATCGCCGCGCGGGCGGCGTCGCTGGTCGGGTCGAAGAAATTCGGCTCGTTCTTCAGCGGCGCCGATTTGAAGCTTTCGACCTTCACGCCGATATTGTCGAGCAGCTTGGCGAAATTCGGCAGTTGCAGCAGCACGCCGATTGAGCCGACGAGAGCGTTGTCGCCGGCGAAAATGCGGTTGGCGCCGAGCGCGACGACATAGCCGCCCGAGGCCCCCAAAGTGTCCACCACCGCGACGACCGGCTTTTTCTTCGCCAGCTGCCGCAAGGCCTTGTAAATTCGCTCCGACCCGGTCACGGTGCCGCCAGGGCTGTTGATGACGACGATCACCGCGCTCGCCCGCGATTCGCCGACGTCCTTGATCAGCTTGATCGTGGCGCGGTCGCCCGTGATCAGCCCCTTGATCTCGATCCGCGCGATATGGGGCGTGAGATTGCGCTCGGCGCCGCTGAATCTGCCCGCCGCGACGACAAGCGCGATGACGATCGCCGCCAGAGAGAACAGGCGCCAGAAAGTGACTTTGCGGCGCAGTCGCCGCCGATCGAGAATGGTTTCAACAGGCGTGGTTTGCGTCATGCGGGGCGCTCCAGTCTCTTCTGTTTAGGCCGCCGGCCCCGAAAGCACAACGCCTATCGCAAGGCATGAAAAAGCCCCGCGCGAAAATTTTCGCGCGGGGCTCTTCGGTTGAAGCGCGAGGCTTACTTGGTTTCGCGGGCCTTGAGCGCGGCGCCGAGAATGTCGCCGAGCGAGGCGCCCGAGTCGGCCGAACCGTACTGGGCGATGGCTTCCTTCTCTTCCGCGACTTCCAGCGCCTTGATCGACACCGCGACCTTGCGGGCCTTGCGGTCGAACAGAGTGACGCGGGCGTCGACCTTCTCGCCGACCGCGAAACGGTCGGGGCGCTGGTCGGCGCGGTCGCGGGCGAGTTCGCTGCGCTTGATGAAAGCCTGAAGATCGGTTCCGACGATCTTGACTTCCACGCCGCCGTCCTTGACCTCAAGGACTTCGCAGGTGACGACCGAGCCCTTCTTCAGCTCGCCGTCGTCGCCGGCCGCGGCCGTGGCGAAGGGATCGCCGCCCAGCTGCTTGACGCCGAGCGAGATGCGCTCCTTCTCGACATCGACGTCGAGAACGCGGGCGCGCACCACGTCGCCCTTCTTATAGTCCTCGATCGCCTGCTCGCCGGGGCGGTTCCAGTCGAGGTCGGAGAGATGGACCATGCCGTCCACATCGCCGTCGAGGCCGATGAACAGGCCGAATTCGGTCTTGTTCTTGACCTCGCCTTCGACGTCCGATCCCACCGGATGCTTCTCGGCGAAGGCCTCCCAGGGGTTCTGCAGGGTCTGCTTGAGGCCCAGCGAGATGCGGCGCTTGACGGAATCGACTTCCAGCACCTGCACGTCGACTTCCTGGCTGGTCGATACGATCTTGCCGGGATGGACGTTCTTCTTGGTCCAGGACATTTCGGAAACGTGGATCAGGCCTTCGATGCCCGGCTCCAGCTCGACGAAGGCGCCGTAGTCGGTGATGTTGGTCACGCGGCCATGGAAGCGGGCGCCGATCGGATATTTGGCCTCGATGCCCTGCCACGGATCGTCGAGCAATTGCTTCATGCCCAGCGAGATGCGGTGGGTTTCGTGATTGATCTTGATGATCTTCACCTTCACCGTCTGGCCGATGCTGAGCACTTCGCTCGGGTGATTGACGCGGCGCCAGGCGATGTCGGTGACATGCAGCAGGCCGTCGATGCCGCCGAGATCGACGAAGGCGCCGTAATCGGTGATGTTCTTGACCACGCCGTCGATCACCACGCCCTCTTCGAGATTGGCGACGATCTCATGGCGCTGTTCGGCGCGGCTCTCTTCGAGCACGGTGCGGCGCGACACCACGATATTGCCGCGGCGGCGGTCCATTTTCAGGATCTGGAAGGGCTGCGGCACGCCGAGCAGCGGCGTCACGTCGCGGATGGGGCGGATATCGACCTGCGAGCGCGGCAGGAAGGCCACGGCGCCGTCGAGATCGACGGTGAAGCCGCCCTTGACCTGGTTGAAGATCACGCCTTCGACCTTCTCGCCGGCCTCAAAGGCCTTTTCGAGCTTGACCCAGCTCTCTTCGCGGCGCGCCTTGTCGCGGGAGATCACGGCCTCGCCGAGCGCGTTTTCGACGCGTTCGAGATAGACCTCGACGTCTTCGCCGACCTGGGGAGCGGCGTCCCGGCCATGGCCGGTGAATTCCTTGAGCGGCACCCGGCCTTCGGTCTTGAGGCCGATGTCGATGACCGCGACATCCTTTTCGATGGCGACCACGCGGCCCTTGACCACGGAGCCTTCGAAAGCTTCGCTCTCGCCATAGGATTCGGCGAGCAGAGCGGCAAAATCGTCACGCGTCGGGTTCATACCCGCGTTGCTGGCAGAGGACATATTTTCTCCTGAATTGCCCGATCGGGCGGCGCCGGTTGGGTTAGCGTTGCGACTTGCTCCTAAACCGCCAGCGCGCATCTTGGTTCGATGCGTCTCACGAAAAAGTGTCCGGCGCGGGCCGGCGGTCGGAAGCGGGTTTTCCGCGGAAAATTCCGCGAAGGCAGTCGGCTAGCAGCTTTCCCCGCCTCTGGCAAGGCGCCGCAAGGCTTTTCAGCGCAATAAAGGAAGGGGCGGCGTCGCGCGACGCCGCCCCGTCGATGCGTTTTTGGCAGGCTCAGCGCTCGTAGATGATGCGGGCGCGGATCGTGCCTTCCAGCGCGCGGATTTCCTCCAGCGCCTGTTCGCAATTCTCGTGAGAGCCGTCGGCCTCGATCACCACATAGCCGACCTCGCCGTCGGTCTGCAGATATTCGGAGGCGATGTTCATGCCGCGCCGCGAGAAAATGTCGTTCAGCTTGCCCATCATGCCCGGCACATTGCGGTGGACATGCATGTAGCGCGTGCCCTGCGGACGCGGCGGCAGCTGGACTTCCGGGAAATTCACGGCGCCGAGGGTCGAGCCGATGTCGGAATAATCGATCAGTTTGCGCGCGACTTCCGCGCCGATGCGCTCCTGCGCCTCCTCGGTCGAGCCGCCGATATGCGGGGTGAGAATGACATTGTCGAGACCCTGGAGCGGGGAGACGAATTTTTCGGCGTTGCCCGCCGGCTCCTTGGGGAAAGTATCCACGACGGCGCCCCGCAGATGCTTGTCCTTGAGCGCCCGCGCCAGCGCGTCCACGTCCACCGTGGTGCCGCGCGCGTTGTTGATGAAATAGGCGCCCTGTTTCATGGCGCGGAACTGGGCTTCGCCCATCATGTTCTTGGTCTGGGGCGTCTCGGGCACATGAAGGCTGACCACATCCGACTGGGCCAGCAGATCGTCGAGGGTCTTGCAGGGCTCGGCGTTGCCATGGCGCAGCTTGTCGATCACATCGTAATAGATCACCTTCATGCCCATGGCCTCGGCCAGAGTGGACAATTGGGCGCCGATATTGCCATAGCCGACGATGCCGAGCGTCTTGCCGCGCACTTCCATGCTGTCGGCGGCGCTCTTGTCCCATTCCCCGTGATGAGCCCCGACCGAGCGCGGGAAAATGCGGCGCATCAGCATCACGATCTCGCCGATGGTCAGCTCCGCCACCGAGCGGGTGTTGGAGAAGGGCGCGTTGAACACCGGGATGCCGCGGATGCGCGCGGAGGGCAGCGAGACCTGATTGGTGCCGATGCAGAAGCAGCCGACCGCGATCAGCCGGTCGGCGGCCGCGAAAACGTCTTCCCTGAGCTTGGTGCGCGAGCGGATTCCGACCATGTGCACGCCCTGCAGCGCCTCGCGCAATTCCGCGCCGTCGAGCGCCTTGGTCAGGCGGGTGACGTTCTCATAGCCGGCGGCGCGGAAAAGCTCGACGGCGCTGGTGTGGATGCCTTCGAGCAGCAGGATCTTGATCTTGTCCTTGGGCAGCGACAGTTTTGCGTTCATCATTTGCTCCTGGAGCATTTCCTCTTGGGGCCTGCGTCGCGCGGGGGAGGCCCGGAGGCGAATGCCGGCGTTTCGAAAAATCGCCCGATCGCGCAAGCGGCTTGCGCCTCTTTCGTCCTCCGGGCCGGCCGCGCGGAAAGGTCAGGACGTCTTGCCTAGAACGTCTTGGCCTTCAGCGGAATGGGTTGCGGGGCGCCGTTCTCGTCGCGGATGGAAAAGCGGTAGCGTCCGGTCTCATCGACATCGACCCGGTAGGACAGGCGGTCGATGACGCGGTTGTCGCGGTCGAAGGCGAGCACCTTGGGCCGCAGCGTGGGGATTTCGTCTGCGTCGATATAGATCGAGCTGCAGATGATGATCTGGTCGCCGGGCTGGCAGGTGCGCGCCGCCGCGCCGTTGAGGATGCAGCAGCGCGAGCCGCGCTCGCCGAGAATGACATAGGTCGAGATGCGCGCGCCGGAATTCTTGTTCCAGATCTCGACGAATTCGAGCGGCAGGATCCCCGCCTCCTCGCAATGATCGGGATCGAGCGTGATCGAGCCATGATAGTCGATATTGGCGTCCGTCACGTGGATTCCGTGGAGTTTGGCGCCGACAACCTTACGCATTGACCGTCCCTGAAGCTGTTGGAGCCTCATCCTTGCCGCGCTCATAGCCGCTTTTGCGCGGAATCGCCAGCACGCCCTTCGTCGGGCGCTCGATCGGGTTCAAAATTCAGCGCCACCCCGTTGATGCAATAGCGCAGATAAGTCGGCGGCGGCCCGTCCTCGAAGACATGGCCGAGATGGCCGCCGCATTGGCTGCAATGGACCTCGGTGCGGACCATGAAATGGCTGAGGTCGCGGCTGGTCTCGATGCTGCCTGGCAGGGGGTCGAAAAAGCTCGGCCAGCCGGTGCCGCTGTCGAATTTCTCGTTTGCGCGGAACAGCTCCTGGCCGCAGCCCACGCAACGGAACACGCCGGGACGCTTCTCATGGTTGAGCGCGCAGGAGCCCGGCCGCTCGGTGCCATGGCGGCGCAGAACGTCATATTGCTCGGGCGTGAGCCTGGCGCGCCATTCCTCGTCGCTGAGCGCAACCTTGAAAATCTTCGACGACATGGGGGTCTCCCGGCGGAACAGCCTATAAATAGAGCGATTTCGCGCCGCAACAAGCGGGGGCCGGCAGAGGCGCGTTGCCAGCGCTAAGGAAATCGGTCTAAACAGCTTGGCGCCCTTCCGGGCCAGGTGGGGCCGGTAGCTCAATGGTTAGAGCCGGCCGCTCATAACGGTCTGGTTGGGGGTTCGAGTCCCTCCCGGCCCACCAACCGCTCGTTTTCCGGCCCTTGGCGCCCCATTACGGAAGAGTCGAAAAATTTTCATGGCGCGCTTGCGGGCAAGCGGCGCCGCCAGTATGTTCCGCCCGCAACGCCGGCCAGGCCGGACATTGGGGCGTCGCCAAGCGGTAAGGCAGCGGATTTTGATTCCGCCATACGGAGGTTCGAATCCTCCCGCCCCAGCCAGAACCTGTCCCATCGCGCTCGAACCCCCGTAACTGTCGATGGACGACGCTCCTCCAGCCCGGGGCCCCAGAGGTCGCGCCGCCTGTATCTCGGAGAGAGGGCGGGGGCTTGTGCGGAAAATATGTCGTCGCGCCGGTGGACGATCCTTGTCCCGTGTTGGCGGCGATCGCAGGCTTCATGTCATTTGGCGTTCTGAATTTGACGCCGGATATTGTCGCCGTGGCGATCGTTGACGATCAAAAAGCGCGGGCGCAACATTCGCGCTCTGAAGCTTGACCCAAAAAGGCGGGTGATGCCAACGGAACCGGTCTGGCTGCGCTGGGCGCCAGGGATCCTGACTGTACGAAACTATCAAGCCTCATGGCTTCCCCACGATCTTGTCGCGGGGGCCGCTCTGGCGGCCATGCTGGCGCCGGTTGGCGTCGCTTATGCCGTGGCCTCGGGCCTGCCGGGCATCGTCGGTTTGTACGCGACCATCGTCCCCCTGCTCGCATATGCGTTGTTCGGCCCCAGCCGCATTCTCGTGCTGGGTCCCGATTCGTCGCTGGCCGCCGTGATCCTTGGCGTTACAGCTCCGCTCGCCGCCGGCGACCCAGTCCGCGCCGTCGCGCTCGCGAGCGCCATGGCCATAGTGTCCGGGAGCGTCTGCGTCATTGCGGGCGCGGCGCGGCTTGGCTTCGTCACCGAGTTGCTCTCGAAGCCGATCCGCTATGGCTATATGAATGGCATCGCTCTGACCGTCTTGGTCAGTCAGCTGCCCGAATTATGCGGCTTTCCCGCGAAAAATGAAGGACTGGTTCGCAGAGTCTGGACGACCGGCGGCGAAATCGCCGCGGGAAAAACCAACTGGGTGGGCTTTGCGCTCGGGGCAGGCGTGCTCGCCCTTGTTCTCGCGCTCAGGAATTACAAGCGCGTTCCCGGCGTTCTGATCGCCGTCGCCGGCGCGACTTTGACTGTCGGGGGCTTCGGGCTCGACGAAAGATTCGGGGTCGCGGTGCTCGGCGCGCTGCCCAGAGGCCTTCCCGGGTTTGTATTTCCGATCATCGGGCCTGATGCGGTCGTCCCCGTTGTCGCGGGCGGTTTCGCTGTCGCCATGGTTTCATTCGCCGACGCCAGCGTCCTGTCGCGCGCCTATGCCGCACGGTTAAAGCAAAATGTCGATCCGAATCAGGAAATGATCGGTCTCGGCGCGGCCAATCTGGCCGCGGGTTTTTTCCAGGGCTTTCCCATCAGCAGCAGTTCGTCGCGCACGCCTGTCGCGGAAGCGGCGGGGGCGAGAACGCAGCTCGCGAGCGTCGCCGGCGCCCTCGGCATCGCCGCGCTCCTGGTTTTCGCGCCAAACCTGCTGGAAAACCTCCCCAATTCGGCTCTAGCGGCAGTCGTGATCGCGTCCGCGATCGGCCTCATCGAATTCAAGGATCTGGCCCGGATCTATCGCATCCAGCGCTGGGAATTCTGGCTGTCCATGGCCTGTTTCGCCGGTGTCGCGATTCTCGGCGTCATTCCTGGAATAGGTCTCGCCGTGGTGGCGGCGGTGATCGAATTCCTCTGGGATGGCTGGCGGCCCCACTCGGCTATTCTGGGGCGCGCGGAAGGCCTGAAGGGTTATCACGACATCCGCCGCCATCCCGAGGCGCGTCAAATACCGGGTCTGGTGCTATTCCGATGGGACGCGCCGCTCTTTTTCGCCAATGCTGAATTCTTCAGGGAGCGCGCCCTGGCGGCGGTGGCCCAGGCGCCGAGCCCGGCGCGCTGGCTGGTGATCGCCGCGGAACCTGTCACAAGCGTGGACGTCACCGCGGCCGATGCGCTGGCCGAATTGGACAAGGCCTTGCAGGACGCGGGGGTCGAATTGTGCTTCGCCGAATTGAAAGGCCCCGTGAAGGACAAGCTGAAACGCTTTGGCCTTTTCGCCCAGATCGGCGAGCCGTCGTTTTTTCCGACCGTCGGCGCCGCAGTCAGCGCCTATCTCGACCGTCACCCTGTTGCGAAGGTTGACGGCGAAGAACACGAGAGCTGAGGCGGCGACGAATCGATCGGTCTTCGTCTCGACCTGCCCGCCCGCGTGGCATGAAGCGCCCCGGCGGTCGTTTCCGCAGATCGCCCATGGGGCCGCGACCGGTCAGCCCCGCGATGGCCCGAATGTTGGGCGAGGTTCGAGCGGTGGTGTGGTAAATCAATGCCCGGTTCCGTGGGGCAGCGTTGAATCGAAGCGTCGAAAGGCTTTTCCACATGCCGCAAATCGTCTTTTCGTCGCGGAGCCTGAACAAGACCTATCAGGTCGGCAGCGTCGAGGTCGCCGCGCTGCAAGGGCTCGATCTGGATATTTACCAAGGCGAGTTCATCGTCATCCTTGGGCCTTCGGGCAGCGGCAAATCGACGCTCCTGAACATATTGGGAGGCCTGGACAGCGCGACGTCCGGCGCAGCGGCCTGGCGCGATCACAATCTCGTCGAGGCGTCGGACGAAGAACTGACGCGCTATCGGCGCGAGCATGTCGGCTTTGTCTTCCAGTTCTATAATCTCATTCCCAGCCTGACGGCGCGGGAAAATGTCGAACTTGTCACGGATATTGCGGAACAGCCGATGCGGCCGGAGGATGCGCTGGCCAAAGTCGGCCTTTCCGAGCGTCTTGACCATTTCCCGTCGCAACTGTCCGGCGGCGAGCAGCAGAGGGTGGCGATCGCCCGCGCCATCGCCAAACGCCCCGACGTCCTGCTTTGCGACGAACCGACCGGCGCCCTCGATTGCCGGACGGGGGTCGGCGTTCTTGCCGCTCTCGACGAGGTCAACCGCAGCTTCGGCACGACCACGGTCGTGATTACGCACAACGCCGCCATCGGCGCGATGGCCGACCGCGTGATGTATATGGCCGACGGCAGGATCGCCCGGATCGAAAGCCATTCCCGGCGCGCCCCTCCCGAGGAAATCCGCTGGTGAAGGCGCTCGACCGCAAGCTCCTGCGCGATTGGCGGCGACTGGCCGGACAGGCGATCACCATCGCGCTTGTCCTGGCCTCGGGCGTCGCCGTTTTCATCTCCTCGCTGAGCGCTTACCAATCTCTGGTGACGTCGCAGCACAATTATTATCGCGAAAGCCGTTTCGCCGACGCCTTCGCGAGCCTGAAGCGGGCGCCGCTCTCGGTGGCCGCGCGCATCGCCGAGATTCCGGGCGTGACCCAGGTCGAGCCGCGCCTGGTCTATGACGTGACGATCGGCGTCGAAGGGGCCTCCTTGCCGGTCTCCGGCCGCATGATCGCTCTCGCCGCGGGCGACGAGTCGCAGATCAATCGCCTCCACATCGTGAGCGGGCGCGGCCTCGACCCCGCAAACCCCGCGGAGATCCTCGTCACACAGGCTTTCGCCGAAGCCAACAGGCTCGGTCCAGGCGATACGATCTCCGCGCTCCTGAACGGCCGGAGGCAGATTTTTCGCATCGTCGGAACCGTTTTGTCGCCCGAATATGTGTTTTCGACCGGACCCGGCGAACCGCTGCCCGACGACAAGAGATTCGGCGTCTTTTACGTTTCGCGCGAGGTCCTGGCGCACGCCTTCGCCATGGAGGGCGCCTTCAATGACATCGTGCTGATCGCGGCGCCGGGGGCCAACATGCCGGGGATCCTCTCGGCGCTCGACCTGATGTTGGATCGTTGGGGCGGCATGGTCGCCCACGACCGCAGCCTGCAAATGTCCCACCGCTTCCTGCAGGACGAGTTGCGCCAACAGGGGACCATGGCCGCGACAATACCGCCGATCTTTCTGCTGATCTCGGCCTTCCTCCTCCATGTCGTGATGGGGCGGCTCGTCACGACGCAGCGCGAGCAGATCGCCGCGCTGAAGGCGCTCGGCTATGACCAGGAAATCACGCTGCATTTCGCCAAATTCGCGGCGCTGATCGTGCTGCCCGGCGTGGCTTTCGGCGTCGCCTCGGGCGTCGTCCTGGGCCATGTCATGCTGTTCAGCTACCGCCCCTTTTTCCGGTTTCCCGAACTCGCCTACCATCTGCCGGTCTGGGCGCCGGTCGCCGCGACGGCGATCGCCCTGTTCGGCGGCCTTGGGGGCGCGATCGGAGCCGTGCGCTCCGTCGCTCGGCTGCGTCCCGCCGAAGCCCTGAAGCCCGCTGCGCCGGCGGCCTATTCGGCGCGCTTCTCGAAGGCGCTTTTCCGGGTTCCCGCCCGCTGGAAAATCGCGGCGCGCGGCGCCGGCGAACACCCACTGCGAACCGGCGTAACATTGCTCGGCCTGATCGTCGCGGCCCCGCTTGTGCTGATGGGCCTGTTCTGGACGGATGCGCTCGATTACGTCGTGGATGTGCAGTTCGCCGCCTCCGAACGCGCCGACGCCGTGGTCCAGTTCGTCGATCCGCTCCCCGCGCGGGCTGTGGAAGAGGTCCGGCGCATGCCCGGCGTGCTGCTGGCGGAGTCGCTGCGAATCGCGCCGGTCCGCCTGCGCGCCGGACATCTGGAATACCAGACCTCGTTGACCGGCCTATCCGATCGGACGCAGCTGCGCCGACTGCTCGACGACCGGTTGAACGTAGTCGTCCCGCCAAAGCAAGGCTTGCTTTTGTCGCGACGGTTGGCGGAGCGCTTGCGCCTTCGCGTAGGCGATCTGGTCGGTCTGGACTTTCTCGAAGGGCGCCAGAAGCGGGCCGCCGTTCCGCTCGCGGGCGTCGTGAACGATCTGATCGGCCTGTCGGCCTATATGGATCGGGCAGCGATGGACCGTCTGCTGCAAGAAGACCAGACTGTCAGCGCTGTCGCGGTGCGTCTCGACGCGTCGCGGGCCGACGATTTCTATGCGGCGACCAAAAAGACGCCGAAAATCTCGACCGTCAGCCTGCGGGAGCGGTCCATCCGCAACTTCCGCGACTCGACTGGCGCCGTCGTGCTGCTCCTGGCGGGAATCTATGTCGCCTTTTCGATTACGATCGCCGTCGGCGTGGTCTACAACAATTTGCGGATCGGCTTCCAGGAGCGGTCGCTGGAACTCGCGATGTTGCGCATTCTTGGCTTCACGCCGTACGAGGCGGCCCGAATCTTTTATTCCGAAATCCTTGTCGAGGTCGGCGCGGCCATACCTCTCGGTCTCGTCGCCGGATATTTCCTCGTGCGGCTGTTGCTTCTCGCTTTTCAAACGGAGATGTTCGAAATTCCTCCCGCCATCGCCCCGCGTTCCTACTTCTGGGCGGCTTCGCTGGTCGGCGGGGCGGCCATCGTGAGCGCGATCCTCATCGGACGCAAGCTTTGGCGGCAGGATCTTGTAACGGCGCTGAAAGGGCGGGAATGAGATGAGGGGGTTGAAATGGGCGGTCCTCGTTCTTTTCGGCGCCGCGGCGGTCGCAGCGCTCTCTCTCATCTTTTCGCGAACGCCGACGCGCGTCGATGCTGCGACGGTGAAACGGGGCGTCTTCGTTCAGACCGTGCTCAACGAAGGCAAGACGCGCGTCCGCGACCGCTATTCGGTGACGGCCCCGATCGCGGGAATCCTGGCGCGGACAAGCCTCGAGGTCGGCGATCCCGTCGATCCGTCCACCGTGATCGCGGTCATTGCGCCCGGCCTGACGCCGCTCGAAGATCCGCGCGCGCGTCAGGTGCTTGAAGAACGCCTCGGCGCCGCAGAAGCGGGACGCAGCCGCGCCATGGCGGCGCTGGAAAGCGCGCGCGCCAGGCAGGCGCAGGCGCGGACCGACCTGGAGCGCACCGCAGGCCTGGCGGCGAAAGGCGTCGTGACGGCGACCCGCCGGGAGCGCGACGAACTCCTCAACACCCTCGCCGAGAGAGAACTGGCCAGCGCGGAATTCGGCGCCCATATGGCGGAGCATGAAGAAGCTCTGGCGCGCGCGGCCCTGAACGTCGCTAGCGGCAAGGAGACGGACAGCCGCCGCATCGAAATACGCTCTCCGATCGAGGGGGTCGTGCTGAAGATTGCGCAGGAAAGCGAGGGACCGGTCGCCATCGGGTCGCCCCTCATGGAGGTCGGCGATCCGGGACGCCTTGAAATCGTCGCCGACGTTCTGACGACGGACGCGGTTCAGATCCAGCCGGGAGCGAGCGCCGCCATCGAACGCTGGGGCGGACCGCGCCCCCTGTCGGCGGTCGTCGCCCGAGTCGAGCCGGAGGCTTTCACCAAGGTCTCGGCTCTCGGCATCGACGAACAGCGGGTCAATGTCGTTCTGGACATCACATCGCCGCGCCCGGAATGGCAAAGGCTCGGCGACGCCTTTCGAGTCGAGGCTCGGATCGAAATCGCCAGAATTCCCGACGCCGTGATCGTTCCCATCGGCGCCCTTTTCAAGCAAAAAGCCGAGTGGAGCGTTTTCGTCATCGAAAACAACCGCGCCCGCATTCGGGCCGTCGCGCTCAGCCGTCGCGGCGACGCTGAGGCCGCCGTGACGGCCGGACTGGCCGCGGGCGAAAGGGTCGTCGTTTTTCCTCCCCCATCCCTTCGCGATGGCGATTTGGTGGCGGCCGGCGATTGGAAACAGTGATGGAGCGGAGCTTGGCCGCCACGGATGCTTTTCTGCGGCCCGACGAGGTGGTGCGCGTCCTGGATGGCCGCCTCGGGCGGGTGCACGCGCGTCAGCGCCTGGGGATCGAAGACGAGCACGAAACCCAGGCGTTTGGCCAGGGCCTCACTTTCGTCCATCTGGAGAACATCCCCCTGTCGCGGGCGATCCTTCATGTCCTGCTTCGAATTTCGGGAACTTATTGGCGCGGCAGGGACAACGCCGGGAAAATCGAACTGCGCCGCAATGTGATTTCATCGGCCCGGATCGATCCGGCGTTCGACGGCTTTGCGATTCTCCATCTTTCCGATCTTCACGCCGACATGAGCGCCCGCGCCATGCGGCGCGTGGCCGAGATCGCTTCCGGCCTCTCATACGATTTGATTGTCCTCACCGGCGATTATCGTGGGGAAACATTCGGTCCGTATCACTCCTGTCTGCGGGAGCTGCGGGAATTGCGCGTCGCCCTGAAAGGCGACATTTTCGCGGTGCTCGGCAATCACGATTCGATCCGCATGGTTCCCGACCTCGAGCGCATGGGCGTGAAATTCCTGCTCAACGAAAATGTGGCGATCGCCAGGGACGGGGCGCGGATCTATCTCGCGGGCGTCGACGACGCCCATTTTTACAGGGTCGACAACATTGAAAAGGCGGCGACGGGCATTCCCGACGACAGCTTTTCCATCCTGCTTTCCCACACGCCGGAGATCTACCGCCAGGCCGCCCACGCCGGCTTCGACCTGATGCTGTCCGGCCATACCCATGGCGGCCAGATCTGTCTGCCTGGCGGGATTCCCGTGACGCTCGAAGCGCGCCTGCCAAGGCGAATGGGACGGGGGCCGTGGCGCTATGGCGAAATGGCCGGCTATACGTCGGCGGGCGCCGGCGCATGTATCGTTCCCGTTCGTTTCAACTGCCCGCCCGAAATGACATTGCACGTTCTGAGAACGTCCGCCTGATCCCCGCGTTTTCAGTAGGGTTCGCTGCGTAATCCCAAGGCATAGGCGACACGCGAAACGATCATCTGTCCGACCGTGAAGACCGCGACGCAAACGGCGATCTCGCCCGGGCCGAGGGGCAAGTCCCAACTGACGGCCACGGCTCCAAACAAGGATTCGGGCAACTGATCGAGGATCGGCGCCATGCTGCTCGGCGCCAGGCGGAGACGTCGCTTGACGAAGCTCGAAAGCAGGTCGCCGGCCATCGAGGCGGCGGCGGCGACGGCGCCGATGCGCCAGGAAAGGCCCATCATTGGCGCGGCGCCAGCCGCCAGGGCGACGGCGACGAACAGACCCCGGAATGTTTTGGAGCGTCCGAACAGCGGCTGGCCATCGACGAATCTCCAGCCGAAATCGACGGGCCAGGCGGCGGTCCGTCCCAGGAGGTTCCTAGCGATCACGGGCGCGCTATTGGCGGCCGTGAGCAGGATCAGGACAATCGCGATATTTTCCGGATTCACGGCGAATGGGTCCACGAGAAAGGTCTCATTCGATCATTTCAAGGGCCGGCGCCGGTGAAAAGCAAGGGCTGAACGATTGACAATGGTTCGCCTCACAGGAGGTGGCGCTTTTTCGTCGGGGCGGTTTCAACCCCTTTACATTGAAAACCTGTTCAATAGCCTCCAATGGTGCTAGTTTTTTTGCCGTCGATGGAACGGCCCGGACGATGAGCTGGCTTCGCATCATTTTTTCGGTTCTCGCGGTTTGCGGCCTTTTGGCCGCGAACGAGGCGATGGCGGCTGGGCCTCATCCCTGCTGTCCGCCGATGGCGGCGGCAGCGTCAACCATGCATCATCACGGGCAGGGAAGTGACCATCACGTCCTTCCCGAATGTTGCGTTCTGGGCGTTTGTGCGGCGCAGGCGCCGCTTGCCGCGGTTCCAACTTTAGCGCCGCCGGCGCGCATCGCTTTGCCTGCGTCTTTCGCGAGGCGTGGCGCTTCCGGCTTGCCGAGCTTCACGGCGCCGCCTGATTCCCGGCCTCCCATCGCGTGACTCCCCTGAAACGCGACGCCGAGCCGCCTTGAGCGGCGGTTGGCGTTCGCGCGAGGTGACGCGAAGGCCGCGCTTCGGCCGGGAGATTTCCGATTGATGCCCGTAAATGCCCGTTTCATGGGCGCGCTTGCGCTTGCCGCCGGCAGCGCCGCAGCCGCGCTCCTTTTTCCGCCCGCGCCTGTTTTTCCGGCAGTCGCGCTGACGCTGGACGATCCAGTTCTGTTCTTTCGCCCTCCGATGGGCGGCGCCGACCTTTCCCCCAAGCCGAAAAAGGACGGCATGGGCATGGATTATCTGCCGGTGCGCCGATCCGACATTCTTCCATTGCTGAAGAAATTGCCGGCCGTTCCCGCTGGCTCGAACGAAAAGCCTTTGTTCTGGCGCGATCCCATGGGCGGCTCGGAAATTTCCCTGTCCCCGAAGAAAAATGGGATGGGCATGGATTTCTTGCCTGTGCGGGCGGCGGACCTTGCGAATCTGCTCCCGCCGATCGGGGCGCATGGGTCAGCCGCTTCGATAGCGAAGCCGGCCGAGAAACGCATCCTCTATTACCGGAATCCGATGGGTCTGCCGGACATTTCGAGAGTTCCCAAAAAGGATCCGATGGGCATGAATTATGTGCCTGTTTACGAGGGCGAGGGCACGGGGTCATCCGTCGTCCATCTGTCGCCCGGCAAGGTGCAGCGGACCGGCGTGCGCTCTCAGCCGGTCGAGGCCAGAAGCCTCGCCGCCGCGATTCATGCGCCGGGCACGATCCAGCTCGACGAGCGTCTGGTCACGGTGGTGGCGCCGCGCTCGGTTTCATTCATCGAGAAGGTCGCCAATGTGACGACCGGCGACCGGGTGAAAAAGGGCCAAGTCATGATGCGGCTCTATTCGCCGGAAATCGCCGCCGCCGCCGCCCAATATCTCGCCACGCCCAATTTCGCCGGCGCCCGGACGCGCCTTGAAAATCTCGACGCCCCGGCGAGCGTTCTGGCCGAGATCGACCGCGCCAAAAAGGTTCCCCTGGCCGTCGACTGGCCGGCGCCGCGCGACGGGATCGTGATGGAGCGCAAGGCGGTCGACGGCATGAAGGCGGACGCCGGCCAGACCCTGTTCACCATCGCCGACCTGACCCATGTCTGGGCGCTGATCGACGTTTCGGAAGGCGATTACGAACGGGTCAAGGCCGGACAGGAGGTCACGGTCCATGCGCGGGGCGTCAACGGCCAGACCTTTGCCGGTCGCGTCAGCCTGATCTACCCGGAAATCAACCGCGCGACACGCACCGCCCGCGTCCGGGTCGAACTGGACAATCCCGATCTCATCCTTCGCCCTGAAATGTACGTGGAGGCCACGATCGTGACCGGCGGTGGCGAGAAGGTTCTGACGGTTCCTGAAAGCGCGATCATCGATTCGGGGACAAGCAAGCTTGTGCTGCTCGATCTTGGCAACGGGCGCTTCGAGCCGCGCGCGGTCAAGACCGGCTTTCATGGCCAGGGCGAAGTCGAAATCCGCGAAGGCGTCGTCGAGGGCGACAAGGTCGTCACCGCCGCCAATTTCCTGATTGACGCCGAGAGCAATCTCAAGGCGGCGCTCCAAGCCTTAAGCCCGGCGGGAGCGTCGCAATGATCGGACGCCTCATTTCGTGGTCGGCGCGCAACCTCTTCCTGATCTTCATCGGGACAATCTTCGTCGTCGCCGCCGGCGTCATGGCCCTGCGCACGCTGCCGCTCGACGCCCTGCCCGATCTCTCGGACGTTCAGGTCATCGTCTATACCGAAGTTCCCGGCCAGGCGCCGCAGGTCGTCGAGGACCAGGTCACTTATCCGCTGGCCAGCGCCATGCTCACTGTGCCGCGCTCGAAAGTGGTGCGCGGCTTCTCCTTTTTCGGCGTGTCCTTCGTCTACATCATTTTCGAGGACGGGACTGATCTTTACTGGGCGCGGTCCCGCGTCCTCGAATATCTCGCCGCGGCGGGCAAGCAATTGCCGGTCGGCGTGACTCCGGTTCTGGGGCCGGACGCGACCGGCGTCGGCTGGGTCTATCAATATGCCCTGGTGGCGAAAGAGCTGACGCTGGCCGAAACGCGCTCGCTTCAGGACTGGACCCTTCGCTACGGCCTTTCCAAGGCCGAAGGCGTGGCCGAGGTCGCGAGCGTCGGCGGCTTCGTCAAGCAATATAATGTCGTCGTCGATCCGCGCCGTTTGCAGGAGCTCGGCATCCCTCTGCAAAAGGTGCAGGACGCCATCCGCGCCAGCAATCGGGACGTCGGAGGACGCACGGTCGAGCTTTCCGAATTCGAGTTCATGGTGCGCGGGCGCGGCTATCTGCGGGGCGTGTCCGACCTCCAGAACATCGTGCTGCGCTCGGACAACGGCGCGCCGCTGCGGCTCAAGGACGTGGCGCGGGTCGAGATCGGTCCGGACGAGCGGCGCGGCGTCGCCGAACTCAACGGCGAAGGCGAGGTCGCCGCCGGCGTCGCCCTCCAGCGCTTCGGCGCCAATGCGCTGACGGTCATCGACAACGTCAAGGCGACGCTGGCGCGCTTGGCGCCGAGCCTTCCCAAGGGGGTCAAGATCGTCCCGGTCTATGACCGCTCGCAATTGATCGACGCGGCGATCGAGACGCTGAGGCATACGCTCTTCGAGGAAAGCGTCATCGTCGCGCTGGTCTGCGTGATTTTTCTGCTCCATGTGCGCAGCGCTTTGGTCGCCATCATCATGCTGCCGGTCGGCGTGCTGATGGCTTTCGCCGTGATGAAAGCGCTCGGCCTTGGAGCGAACATCATGAGCCTGGGCGGCATCGCCATCGCCATCGGGGCGATGGTGGATGCGGCGATCGTGATGATCGAGAACGCCCACAAGCATCTCGAACGCGCGCCGCCAGACAAGTCAAGGCTCGACATCATGGTTGAAGCCGCGACCGAAGTCGGCCCGGCTCTGTTCTTCAGCCTGCTGGTCATCACCGTCTCCTTCCTGCCGATTTTCACGCTGGAGGCGCAGGAAGGACGGCTGTTCAGCCCGCTTGCCTATACCAAAACCTTTTCCATGGCGGCGGCGGCGATCCTGTCGGTGACCCTGGTTCCGGCGCTGATGGTGGTTTTCGTGCGGGGAAAAATCATTCCCGAGCGCAGAAACCCGATCAACAAAGTCCTGATCTGGATCTATCGACCGGTGATCCGCCTCGTCCTGCGCGCGCGCGCGCTGACGATCCTGCTGACGGTCGCGGCCCTGGCCGCGACGGTTTGGCCGGCGCGCCAGATCGGCGGCGAATTCATGCCGACGCTCAATGAAGGCACACTGCTTTACATGCCGACCACCCCGCCGGGCCTCTCCATCACCAAGGCGACCGAGTTGCTCCAGAAACAGGACCAGATCATCAAGAGTTTTCCGGAGGTGAAATCCGTTTTCGGCAAGGCCGGTCGCGCCAATACCGCGACCGATCCGGCTCCGATCGAGATGTTCGAGACCGTGATCCAGCTGCAACCCAAGGCGCAATGGCCGGCGGGGATGACGGTGGACAAGCTGATCGCGACGATGGACGCCGCGCTCCAGTTCCCCGGCGTCTCCAATGCCTGGACCATGCCGATCAAGGGCCGTCTCGACATGCTTTCGACCGGCATTCGCACGCCGATCGGCATAAAAGTCTTCGGCCGCGACCTGGGCGAGATCGAAAAGCTCGCGCGTCAGGTCGAGGCGGCGGTGCGCAAGGTTCCGGGGACGTCGAGCGCCTTCGCCGAACGGATCATCGGCGGCTATTACCTCGAAACCGATCCGGATCGGGCGGCGCTGGCGCAATATGGTCTGACCGTCGGCGACGTGCAGGACGTGATCGCCACCGCGCTCGGCGGAGAGACGGTGACGACCACAGTCGAGGGCCGCGAGCGCTACGGCGTCAATGTCCGCTATCCCCGCGATTTCCGCTCGTCGCCGCAAGAGATCGCCCGCGACGTCCTTGTGCCCTTGCCGGGCGGCGGCACGACGCCATTGGGCCAGGTCGCCAGGATCAACCTCGTGCGCGGACCGACGGCGATTCGCACCGAGAATGGCCAGTTGGCGGGCTATGTCTATGTCGATGTGCGCGACCGGGACATCGCCTCCTATGTCGCCGAGGCGCAGCGCGCGGTGGCGAAGGCGGTACAATTCCCGGCCGGCTATTATGTGACCTGGAGCGGGCAGTTCGAATATATGGAGCGCGCCGCGGCGAAGATGCGGGTGGTCGCGCCGGTCACCCTGCTGATCATCTTCCTGCTGCTCTATCTCAACTTCCGCCGCCTCACCGAAACCCTGATCGTCATGGCCTCGCTGCCCTTCGCGCTCACTGGCGGCATATGGCTGATGTGGCATATGGGCTTCAACATGTCGGTGGCGGTCGCGGTCGGCTTCATCGCTCTGGCCGGCGTCGCCGCCGAAACCGGCGTCGTCATGCTGATCTATCTCGACCAGGCGATGCGGGAGGTCGCCGCCGAGCGCGCGGCCGAAGGCCGATCCTTAACCCGCGCCGACCTGCATGAGGCGATCATGCGCGGCGCAGTCGAGCGGGTGCGGCCCAAGATGATGACGGTCGCTGCGATCATGGCCGGCCTTTTGCCGATCCTGTGGAGCACGGGCGCGGGCTCGGAAGTCATGCAGCGGATCGCCGTGCCGATGATCGGCGGCATGGCGTCCTCCACCCTGCTCACCCTGATCGTCATTCCGGCGATCTACGCCCTGGTCGAAGGGTTTGGGCTGCCGCGCGAAGGCGTGGCGGCGCAAAGAACTGGCCAAGAGCGGCCCCCCGTGCAATCGAGAGAAACCGCGGCTGCGGAATAGGCGCCCCATCAGGAGCAAGACCATGCGAAATTTCCAATTCAGCTCCCGTGTCAGACTCGGTTTCGCGATCGCCGTTGCGCTCTCCGGCGCGGCGCCGTTCTTGGTTTCCGGTCAAGCCTGCGCCGCTTCGGCCATTGTCGTCGCCCAAGCGGAAAAGCCGATCGGCCAGGGCACGGTGAACGCCATCGACGAGTCCAGGCGCCTGCTCAACATTACCCATGGCCCGATCGCCGCCCTGGACTGGCCGGGCATGACCATGAATTTCGGCGTCGCGCCCAGCGTCGATCTCAAGGCGCTCAAAGCCGGTGCGAAGATTTCCTTCACCCTGACGCGCGGCGCCGATGGGATGTATGTGATCGACGCAGTCAAGCCTGCACAGTGAAGCCTGGCGGCCTTGCGCCGCCCGCCGTCAAGGAAAAGCCCGATGCTGGGGAATCGACTGCCTTCCGCCGCCGTCCTGATCGGCTTGAGCCTGACGCTCGGAATCGCGCTCGGCGGCTGCGCCTTGACGCCAGATGGCGCACGCGACGAGCAGGCCAGACTCGCCGCCGCGTCAAAGCTCTACGAGAAGCCCGTCGAATCGCGTGAATTGCCGGCTCTGCCCGCGCGCGTGGGCTGGCGCGACGCGCTGCGCCGCGCCTTCCTGGCCAATGGCGACCTCGAATCGGCCTATTTCGAGTGGAAGGCGGCGATGATCGCCGTCGACAAGGCTGACGCCTGGCCGAACAGCAATCTCACCCTTGGTTACAGCTATATGTTCTCCCCGGCCAACATGAAGGCATGGGACAGGACGACGCTCGCCGCGGGATTCGACCCGAGCATGAATTTGCAATTGCCGGTCAAGCCGGCGACCGCCGGCAAGGTCGCGCTGGAAGCGGCGCGCGAAACCGGCGAGAAATTCCGCGCCGCCAAATTCGATCTGCAGAAAAAAGTTCTCGACGCTTATCTCGATCTGGCGCTGGCGGAAGAGAGGGCGCGCATTCAGCGCGACGTCGTCCACGTCCTCGATCTGGCCGAGAGTTCGGCGCGCGCGCGCGCCCAGGTAGGCGGATCGGTCCCCGACGCCCTGAAGGCCAAAACCGAGCAGGAAGTCGCCAAAAACAATCTCCGCAACCTCGACGCCGAGGTCCTGTCGGCGAAAGCCAGACTCAATGGCCTGATGGCCCGCAATGCCTCAGCTCCGCTCGGCCTGCCGCCGCAATTGCCGGCGCTGCGGCCGGTTCTCGCCAATGACGCGCGGCTGATCGCCGTCGCCGTCGATCGCAATCCGGAGCTCGCCGCGCTTGCCCGGCAGGTCGCCGGACGCAAGAACGCCATCGATCTGGCCTCGCTCGGCTATCTGCCGGACGTCATCCCGTCCTTTTCCATCACCGGCTCGATTTCGCAGACGGTGGGCGCCATGGCGATGCTGCCGACGACCTTGCCGCAGATCCGCGCGACGATCGACAATGCGGCCGCGATGGAGCGGTCGTCCGAAGCCCTGCTGCGCCAGACCGGCAAGGACCGCGCCGCCAGTTTCGTCGCCAATCTCTATCTGATGCGCAACGCGGAGCGCCAGGTCGCGCTTTACCGCCGCAGCCTCGTGCCTCTGGCGCAGCAGACGCTGACCAGTTCGCAGCAGACCTATGCGGCGGGGCAATCGTCTTTCGTCGATCTGATCGACAGCATCCGGACCTATGACGCGATCCGGCTGCTGGCCGCGGAAGCCCGGATCGAGCGCGAGAAGCGGCTCGCCGAGCTTGAGGCGCTGGCCGGAGTGGACGTCGAGACTCTTGGCAAGCCGAAGACCGCCGCCTTGATCGTTTCGGCGCAGTCCGACGCCCCATGGCTTCAGCCAGAGCCCGGTCCTTCGCGGCCTGGGCGATGAATTCCGGCCCTTCGCCGGCGCGCGAATTCATGGGAACGCAGCAGGCGTTTCTCGGTTTCTCTGATTGGGGAGCCACGCGGCGCGGTCGGAACCGGAAGACCGCTCCGGCGGGCGATGCGCCGGAGGAGGCGGTCATGATGCCTTTTACTCGATCGCGTTGGGCCATCCGCCTGGTCGCGTTTGCGCTCGGCGCGGTGGCGCCGGCTTTTCCCGCTCGCATTTCGGCGCAGGGAATGATGAGCGGGGTCGACCTGAATACGCCTGCGTTCACCCAGGCCGAACTGTCGCGCGCCGACATCGAGGGCCTGATCGCCAAACTCAAGCCGGGCCAGAAGCTCGATCTGGCCGGCAAGAGCCTCAACGCTCTCGATCTGTCGAAACTCGACCTGCAAGGCGCCGATCTTCGCGGGGCGCGGCTCAATCACGCGAATCTCTCAGGAGCGGATCTGCGCGGTGCGGTGCTCGACGACGTCTGGGCGCTGGGCGCCGATCTTTCCGGCGCCGATCTTTCCGGCGCGCGGCTGTTCGGCGCGCAAATGCTGCACGCGAGATTCGACCGCGCCGATCTGTCCGGCGCGCGTCTCGCCGGCGATTTCACCGGGGCGCATTTTGCCGGAGCGAAGCTGGCGGGCGCCGATGGCTCCGCCGACATGAAAAACCAGTCCATGGGCTTGATGCATGCGGTGATGCGCTCGGCGGACCTGCGCGGCGCCGATCTGGCGCGAGCGGATTTTTCGCGCGCCGATCTTGAATTCGCGCAACTGAACGACGCCGATCTCTCGCGCGCCGATCTTTCTCACGCCGACGTCGCCGGGGCCGACCTGCGCGGCGCCCGCCTCGAAGGCGCCAATCTCGACGGGGCGGATGTGGCTTCCGCGCATATCGACGCCGCCGCCGCGAAAAATTTCTCTCGCGCGATCAATCTCGACCGCGCGCTCAAGGATTGATCGGCTGCCGTAGGACGGGTCAGAGCCGGGCGGCGTGCCAGGCTATGTGGTCGCTCATGAAGGTCGAGATGAAATAATAGGAATGATCGTAGCCTTCGCGCATGTGCAGGGTGAGCGGAATGGCCGCCTTCGCGCAGGCTTCCTGCAGCAGCCAGGGTTTTAGCCCGTCCTGCAGGAAGGGGTCCGCCGCGCCCTGGTCGACCAGGAACTCCTTGAAACGGCAGCCGTCTTCGATCAGCGCGGTCGCGTCATAGGCGCGCCAGGCCTTTTCGTCCGGTCCCAGATATTTTTGCAGCGCCGGGCGCGACCAGCCGCTGGTCATGGGCTGGACGATCGGGGAGAAAGCCGAGCAGCTCCGGAATCTTTCGGGATGTTTCAAAGCCATGGTCAGCGCCCCGTGCCCGCCCATCGAATGCCCAAAAATCCCTTGCCGGCTCATGTCGGCGGGAAAATTCTCGGCGACGAGGGCCGGCAATTCGTCGAGAACATAGGAGGCCATGCGGTAATGACGCGCATAAGGCCCTTCGGTGGCGTCGAGATAGAATCCCGCGCCCTTGCCAAAGCGCCAGTCGTCAGGATCGTCGGGAATGTCGTCGCCGCGCGGCGAGGTGTCGGGGCAAACCACGATGACGCCATGCGCCGCCGCCGCCGCGCGATATTCGCCCTTTTCCGTGACATTGGCGTGGGTGCATGTCAGGCCGGACAAATACCACAGCACGGGCGCCGGAGCTGTCGTCGCCTGCGGCGGGACGAAGACGGAGAAAGTCATGTCGCATGCCGTCGTCCGCGCTGGATGACGATAGATTCCCTGGACGCCGCCATGCGATTTGGCGGTCGATATTTGCTCCATGAGCCGCTCCCGAAAAATAGGCGTCAACGCGGGCGCGTTTTCGCTTTGCGCGCGCCCGCGTCGGTCTTCCGCCGGACAGCACGCCGGCGCGCCGACCGAAGACTCACGCCGCCAGCTTGCCGGACAATTTGGCGACGTGGGTGGCGATGGCGTCCATCAATGGCGGCGACAGGCAGTCGTATGTCTGCAGGCCGATCTCATGCATCCTGTCGCGCACTTCCCCCATTTTCGACGGTGGGAAGCCCTGCTCGATGATCGACGAGACGAAAGCGGCGAATTCCGGCGGCGCCCACCCGTCCTCGCGCGACAATTCAGTATGGATGAAATCGAGGCCGTAGAAGGGATGATCCGTCTTCTCGATCCGCCCGAACATGTGGACCCCGCATTCCTTGCAGGCGTGACGCTGGATCACCGCGTTGGGATCGACGATGTACAGCTTGTCCTCATTGGCGACGACGCGCAGCCGGTCGCGCGGCACGACGCCGACCACCGAGAAAATCGCGCCCGGCGGCTTCCAGCATTTGCTGCAGCCGCAAGCGTGGTTATGCGCCACCTGGCCAGTGATCTCGACGCGGACGGGATTGGTCGCGCATTTGCAGACCAGGGTTCCGCCGGCGAAATCGTCGCGGCCGCGCTTCAGGCCATTGTCGATGCCCGGATGAAGTCGAATGTCGGTCATCTTGGTCGTCTCCTCGTGCTGGGGTTTTGTGTTACGGCCCCGGAACAAGCTGACGATATTGCCGAAACCGAAAGGATGTCCGCTCATCATCGCCTCCGTTGTTCGCTTGCCGGTAATTGTTTCCAAATTGCCGGAAGCCCTGACTCGTCGCTGCCGATGTCCGCCGGTCATGGAAACGCTCGGTCTTTTTGAATGATCGGGCGTTGAATCTGTTCTGCCAAGTTCCCGACAAGCATGATAGCGTGCAGTCGCCCCGTGCCGTTCATCATATATAGCAACCAGAATGCGCTTAGCTGCGCAATTTTGCCGCAACGCAATAAAATTACGGCGACATTGGCATTCTACGCGTAAGTTCGAGAGATTGCGCGTCTCGACCCCGGACAACGATCTTATTAATCGCTTATGATGATGAAATAGACTGCTTCGATCAGTCAGTACGATTATCTTTGCTTTGATGATCGATCGATTCGAACTGAGCCTGCCGTGGCTCCTTTTGTCTGTTGCCCTTGCCATCCGGGTCGCGGTCGTCGCTCCGGCGCGCGCGCAGACCGCCTCCCCGCGGATAGAGGTCCGGATCGGCTATATCGCCCGCCAGATTCCGCCGCCGCCGCTTTATGACCTCACGGCGACGCCCCAGGATGAGGGAGTGGCCGGCGCGCGGCTGGCGATCATGGACAACAACACCAGCGGTTCCTTTCTTGGACAGCGGTTCGACCTGGACGAGGCCATCCTGCCGCCGGACCAATCGGAAGTCGCAGCCGCCCGCAAGTTGGCCGACGGCGGCGACGGCCTGATCCTCGCCGACCTGCCGGCCGATCAATTGCTCGCCGTCGCCGACGCGCTGAAGGGACGGGACGTGGTTCTGTTCAGCGTTTCGGCGCAGGACAATTTCCTGCGCGGCAAGGAGTGCCGGGCCAATATTTTCCATGTCGCGCCGAGCCGCGCCATGCTTACCGACGCTTTGGCTCAGTTTCTCGCGGTCAAGAGATGGACCAGAATTTTCCTGATCGTCGGCCAAACCAGGGCGGATGCGAGCTATGCCGCGTCCTTTCGCGCTTCCGCGAAAAAATTCGGACTGACAATCGTCGCTGAAAAACCCTGGACCTTCGGCCCGCTCGCCCAGGCGCGTGGCGACGCTGTCACCCAGGGCGCCGCCCTGGTCTTCACCCGCGCCGCCGACAGCGACATGATCGTTGTCGCCGACGAGGAGGATAATTTCGGGGATTATGTTCCCTATCATACGGCGGACCCGAAGCTGGTCGGCGGCACGCAGGGACTTATCGCCGCCTCTTGGCATCGCACGCAATTCGCCTTCGGCGCCGAACAATTGCAGGATCGCTTCCTGCGCCTCGCCAAGCGGCGCATGCGGCCGGTCGATTATCAGGCCTGGACGGCGGTTCGCGCGATCGGCGAGGCGGTCGTTCATGCCCGTTCGGCCGATCCGCGCGCGCTCGCCGCCTTCATGGTCGATCCGCAATTCAGCATCGCCGTGTTCAAAGGCGTGGCCGCGAGTTTCCGGCCCTGGGACCATCAGTTGCGCCAGCCGCTGCTGCTGGCGCAACCCGCCTTCCTGGTGGCCCTGGCGCCGCTGCCGGGTTTTTTGCACCAGCGTACGATTCTCGACACGCTCGGGGTGGATAAGCCGGAGACGCAGTGCCGTTGGCCGTGAGGCGCGAAGAAGGAGAGGGCGATGATTTTCCCTGACCGGTCGGGATTTTTCCACCCGGGATTTTTTCTGGCGCTCGTTCTTTTCGCCGCGCCCGCTCCGGCCCTGGCCTTTCGCATTTTCGTCACCAACGAGAAGGGCAATTCGGTCAGCGTGATCGACACCGACAAGCAGCAGGTGGTCGAGACCGTTCCGGTCGGGCGGCGTCCGCGCGGCGTCAGCATCAGCCCCGACGGCAAGCTGCTCTACGTCTGCGCCAGCGACGACAACGCCATCAACGTCCTCGACGTCGCCACCATGAAGATCGTGCGCTCGCTCGAATCGGGTCCCGATCCCGAACGCTTCGCGCTCAATCAGGCCGGCGACCTGCTCTATATCGCCAACGAGGACAATGCCGAGGTCACCGTGGTCGATCTCGCGAAAAATCTCATTCTGGCGCAGATTCCGGTCGGCGTGGAGCCGGAGGGCATGGGCCTCAGCCCGAATGGCGAACTGCTGGTGGCGACGTCCGAGACCACCAATATGGCGCATTTCATCGACACGCGGAGCTACAAGCTTATCGACAGCGTTCTGGTCGGCAAGCGGCCGCGCATCGCCGTGTTCAACAGGAGCGGCGCGCAGGTCTGGGTCAGTTCGGAGCTTGGCGGCGACGTTTCGGTGATCGACGCCTCCAGCCACAAGATCATCCGCAAGATCACATTCGACATTCCTGGCTTGACCAGGGAGGAAATCCAGCCGGTTGGCGTGGTCCTGACCTCGGACGGTAAGAAAGCCTTCGTCGCGCTGGGCTACGCCAATCGAGTGGCGGTGGTCGATCAGCAGACTTTCGCCGTCGAGAAATATCTGCTGGTCGGCGTGCGCGTCTGGCACCTCGCCTTCACGCCCGACGAAAAACTTCTCTACACCACCAACGGCAATTCAAACGACGTCACCGTGATCGACGTGGCGCGGGAAAGGGTGATTAAATCGATTTCCGTCGGCCTGGAGCCGAACGACCTGGTCTCCTCGCTTCATTGAGCGCGGCGGAGAAATCGCGGGAGAAAGACAATGTTTGGCAAGGCGCTTCCGATTTTCGGCATTTGGGCCGGCCTCGTCGCCGCCGCCGCCGCGCAGACGGCGGTCAGCGAGCCGCAGGCTTCGCCCAATGAGGCTCCTTGGCCTTGCGCCCAGCGGCGAACGCCGACGATCAGCGCCGCCGCGGTCTGGGCGGGTCCCGACATCGCCAAGGCCGGAGACTGGGAGCAGGACAGCGAGGCGGCGGCCCTGGCGGAAAAGCTCGCCTCGCGCCGCACGCCCCTGTCGGAGATCGGCGGCCTGCTCGACGATTTCGTCAAAAAGGCGGGGGCCGACAAGGACCAGCGCCTGACCCGGGTGTTCGCCGGCGCGCTGGCCTTGATCAATCGCGAGCGGGATCGCATCATTGCGGGCATCGCCCATTTCGCCGAGGGGCAGGAACGGCTCGCCGAACGCGTGCGCAAGGAAAGCGAAGAGGTCGCGGACGACGCGGATAAGGGCGCGGCGGACGCCAAGGCGCTCGCGGAAGCGAAAGTGGAATTCGCATGGGACAAGCGAATCTTCGCGGAACGAAGTCAGTCCTTGACATATGTCTGCGAAACGCCGGGGATTCTCGAACAGCGCGCTTTCGAGATCGCGCGCCGCATCCAGGAGAAGCTGTGAGGCGGCGCAGCGAACAGGCTGAGGCGTAACAGGGCGCTGAATTGACTTCGAGAATTGACGTCGAGAATTGACTTCGAGCTTGACCTTCACGTAGAATTACGACATGATTTTCGCATATTATCGGCAATTGCCGTATTCTCAAAAATTGTTGTCTCGCAAGGATTGAACGCAAGCACGATTTCGTCCCCTGGCGGGCGCAAGCGGCGCGGGTCAGAGGAACCTTTTCGCCATGAGCGGAGTTATCACGTTTTGATAATGTGAAAGATTTCTAAGAAGCATGGCGGCTCCAGCGCCGAAACAGGGCCGTGCGGACGGCGACCGAACCGTCTCGAAAAAAGCGCGGCAAGGAAACGCGAACTCGCAGAATTGGTGGTGAACATGAATCTGTTGATCATCGGGGAGGATCCTCCGACGGCGTCTTCATTGGCGGCAGGCTTGAAAGGGGAGGGCTTTGACGTAACCGTCATCGGAGATGACGATCATCCGGTCGAAACGGCGGGGGCCCTCAACCCTTGCGCTGTACTGTTTGACACGGCGACCCGTTGCGAACGGGTTTTCGACACCTGTCGCGCCTTGCGCCGCATGGGACGGACCGAACCGATGCTGGTCCTGAGTCCACATCATGGCGCCTGCCACCGCGCGCGGGGCCTGGACGCGGGCGCCGACGATTATATCGCCAAACCCTTCCAGTTCGACGAATTGGTGGAAAGGCTGCAGGCGCATCTGCTGCACCGTTCCATCGCCGCGGACGCCCGCGAGCGCCTGCAGGTCGGGCGCCTGCTGCTCGACATGCGGCTGCGGCAAGCGTTTTTCGGCAATGTCCACATTCGGCTGACCCAACGCGAGGCGGAACTCCTCGCCGTGCTGATGCGCAACGCCAATCACCCGATCGGCCGTGACGAAATCTACGACGAACTCTGGGGCGTCCAGCCGAACACGTCGCTCAATGTCGTGGACGTTTATATCGGCTATCTGCGCTCCAAATTCACCGATATCACCCGCGTCGGCGGACCGTTCATCGGCACGGTTCGGGGGCGCGGTTTCATGCTCGACATGGCCGGATACAAATGCGCGGCGCGGTGAGGAAGGGGTTTTGGCGTTCCCCATGGCGAAGCGCGACGATGCTGGCCGCGCCGGTCGCGCTCGCTTTAGCCGCCTCCGCAGCCTGCGCTGCGGAATCCAACGATTACCCGACCGAAGCGCGGGCGGAGTATGTGTTCGGCTGCATGGCGGCCAATGGCCAGGACCAGCTGGCCATGCACAAATGCGCCTGCTCGATCGACGTGATCGCCTCCATCCTGCCTTACGACCGCTATGTCGACGCCGAGACGGTCCTTTCGATGCGCCAGGGGATCGGGCAGCCCGCCAACTCCTTTCGCGGCGTCGGCGTTTACAATGACATGGTCGCTGATCTGCGGCGGGCGCAGGCCGAAGCTGAAATCCGCTGCTTCGAATGAGAAAAGTCTATTGAATTTCCTCGGCTTCGCCCATGCCGCCATGGCGTTCGGGCGCGACGGCCTGGATCGGCAGAAGCGGGACGCCATAGCTCTCCAGCACCGCGTCGATATCTTTCTGGCGCTTGGCGATGACGGCGTTCAGCTCGTGCTTCCAGTCGGGTTCGTTGCGCCTCAGGCCAAAGGAAATGCGAAAGACGAAAGTGGGCCGGGTCGTTTCGATCAGCGGCGTCGCCGTCAGGGGCGGGGAGGCCTGTTTGGCGTAATAGCCGCCGATCGGCCCCCAGAGAATGACGGCGTCGGTCGCGCCGGACTGAAGGTCGCGCACGGCGTCCCTGGACGGCGATGAATAGCGGTGATCGACCAGAAGGTCGTAAATTTTCGCGTTGGCCACCAGTCCCAGCCGCAACAAGTGGTCGGTGGGCGGCGTGGCGGCGATGAAACCGAGCCTGTGGCCTTTGAGGCGCGGGTCTTCCAGGCGGTCGACGCCGTCGAGCGGCCCGCCTTTTTTGGTCACCAGCACATAGGTCGAGGCGTAATAGGGATTGGTATGGTCGACAATGTCGGAGCCGGAGGCATAGCCGACGATCAGGTCGCAAAGATCCGCTCCCAATGTGTTGCGCACGAACCCCGGCCCTTCGGGCATCCAGTAATAATGGAGCGGCCGCTTGAGCTCGTCGGCGACGATCTCGGCGATCTTGTTTTCGAAGCCTTCGCCCGCCTTGTCTGAAAAAGGCATATTGGCGGGGTCGGCGCAGACCCTGAGACGGTCGCGCGTGACGAGATCGGGCATGGTTTGCGCGCGCGCGGCGACGGGCTGGAGCGTAAGGGCGCAAAAGCCCAGCGCCGCGCGAAGGAAAAGCCTATTCCGGCCCCATGCAGGCGTCTTCGGCATCGCTCCAGCTCTTGGGTTTGGGCTCGTGATCCGTGGGCCGGCCGCGCGGCAAGGCCCCGTCAGCGCGCGCTTTCAGATAGACATAGATATCGTCGACGAAGCACATGACGTTCTTGTCGGTTCCCAGACTCGGCATCACCTTTTCCTGACCGCCGGCAAGGTCTCTCTTGCCTCCCGCCACGGTCTGCAAGAATTGCGGGTAGGTCAGACGCTTCAGCGAGTCGGTCAAATTCGGCGCATAGCTCGATCCGAGCCCGTCGGGCCCATGGCAGCGCAGGCATTCCGCGGAAAAGCGAAGATAGCCCGAATAAGTGCGCCAATCGACCTTCCCGTCGGGTGAAATATTGTAGGCCGGATCGCCATTGGCGTCGAAATATTCGCCGTCTTTGCTGCTTGCTGGCTTCCTGTTTTCGGCGAGGGCCGCGCCGGCGGCAAGCAGGAGGATTGTGGCGAGGGCGGCGCGAAGACGCGCGGAGTTTTTCATGGCGGAGAGAATTTGAGCCATTTGTCGATGCCGGCAGCTGTTTTTGTGGATGGGCAGGCGTGAAACGGGCCTTTGGATTGCGCCGGGCGAGAACTTTCGCCCGGCGCTTTCATTGGCTCGCTGTCATTGCGGGAGAGCGAAGACCGTCAGCGCGCCGCCGAGCGAGGTGTATTTGCTCAGCGCGGCATAGCCGCCGACCGCGCCCAGACCGGCGTGCGGGTCGGTCAGGCCCGCCGCGAGGCCGATTCCGGCCCAGCCGCCGACGCCGGACAGCACCGCCACATATTGCCGGCCCTTGTGCATATAGGTCATCACATTGCCGATGATGCCGGAGGGGGTCTTGAACTTATACAGTTCCTTGCCCGTCTTGGCGTCCACCGCCTTCAGATAGCCTTCCAGCGTGCCGTAGAAGACGACATCGCCGGCGGTCGCAAGAGCGCCGGACCAGACCGAGAACCGTTCGGGGTCCGACCAGACGATCTTGCCCTTGGTGGCGTCCCAGGCGATGAAATTGCCCATGTCGGTTTGGCCGGGAGGCGGATACATCGACAGGATCGCGCCGACATAGGGCTGGCCCGGCGTATAGGTCACCCGGAACGGCTGGTAATCCATGCAGACATGATTGGTCGGCACGTAGAACAGGCCGGTCTTGGGCGAATAGGCCGAAGGCTGCTCGTCCTTGGAGCCGAGCGCCGCCGGGCAGACGCCCTGGGTGTTGACGTCCTCGCCATTGGCTTCGGTCGAATATTTCTTGACGCGGATCGGCCGGCCATAATCGGGGCTGTTCTTGTCCATGTTGATCCCGGTCGCCCAATTGACCGCCGGGTCAAATTTTTCGGCGACCAGGAGATCGCCGTTGGTGCGGTCGAGCGTATAGCCGAAACCATTGCGGTCGAAGTGGACCAGCAGCTTGCGCTCTTTGCCGTCGAACTTCTGATCGACCAGCTGCATTTCATTGACGCCGTCATAGTCCCATTCGTCGTGCGGCGTCATCTGATAGACCCATTTCGCCATGCCGGTGTCGGCATCGCGGGCGAAAATGGTCATCGACCATCTGTTGTCGCCCGGCCGCTGTTTCGGGTTCCAGGTCGAGGGGTTGCCCGAGCCGTAATAGACCATGTTCAACTCGGGGTCGTAGGAATACCAGCCCCAGGTGCAGCCGCCGCCCTGTTTCCACTGGTCGCCCTTCCAGGTTTTGAGGCTGGAATCCTTGCCGACCGGCTTGCCGAGCATGGTGGTCTTTTCGGGGTCGAACAGGATTTCGTCGTCTGGCCCTTCCGAATAGGCGCGCCAAATTCGCTTGCCGCTGTTCATGTCATAGGCGGTGACGTTGCAGCGGACGCCGAATTCACCGCCCGAATCGCCGACGAGGACCTCGTTCTTGACCGGCAGCGGAGCCATCGTGGCGGTCTCGCCGATCTTCGGATCGCCGTTGACCGCCGACCACAGCAGCTTGCCGGTCTTGGCGTCGAGCGCCACCAACGTGGTGTCGGCCTGATCAAGGAAGATTTTGCCGTCGGCGTAAGACAGGCCGCGATTGACCGTGTCGCAACACATCACAGGAATGACGTCCGGATTCTGCTTGGGCTCGTATTTCCATAAGATCTGGCCGTTATTGTTGAGGTCGAGGGCATAAACAATGTTGGGGAAGGGCGTGTGGACATACATGATGTCGCCGACCACCAGCGGCCCGCCTTCATGGCCGCGCAGAACGCCGGTCGAGAAGGTCCACACCGGTTGGAGCTTGCTCGCGTTCTTGTTGGTGATCTGGTCAAGCTTGGAATAGCGATTGCCGGCGTAATTCCCCGCCGGGATGACCCAGTCGGCGGGATTTTGCGTCAGTTTCGTGTCCGTATCCTGGGCGCTCGCCGGCCCCGCCAAGGCGAGCGAACTAACCGAGATCAGGGATGCCATCAATATTTTCATCGCTTCCTCCGCTACGGTTCGGCCTTGAGTCATGCAATCGACGCCGGTTCGACGCCGAATCAAAGACCGCGACCGATTGGAATTCGTCGCGCCCCGGGCGCAAGCGATGCAGTAACGCTACCGCATCAATGCGATGGGGACGCAACTTTTATTGCAAGAAAAATGTAATGTTGGCTCCAGAAGACCACAATGGACACGACAAACGCCGACCGTTTATAAAGACCTTATTAAGACGATTATAAGCGCCGTTTTTTGGCGATGTTTTAGCAAAATGCGTCGCGCGCAATGCGTCACTCGACCATCGCTCGATTTGCGCCCCTATATTGAGTCCCCGTTCTTCGGCCTTGCTTCTGAACGGCGCTGGCTGGCCGCGGCCTTGATCTGATTCGTGAGAAAAGCCGCGAGGCGGCCGCCACCCGGATGCCGAGCCTCTTAATGTGACGTTCAAGTAATGGGCGCCGTATTTTTAGGCACCCTGCATGGTGAGTGAGACAGTCGGCCATGCAGATATTGCCAAGCTTACTGTGCTAATGGACACTAAATCAAACACTATTTTTGCGCTAGGACAATGATGGCGCCGCCATTTCGGTGTTATGCGCCGAACACTGGTTCGAGTATTTTCCGGAGTCGTCATGCCGCTCTTCACTGCTGTCGTGCTGGTCTGCCAGTTGTCGACGCCGACAACCGCCTGCGACGAAAACACCGCCATCGACGTGCTGTCCCGATCCGTGAAGTCGGAGTTGCAATGCACGTCCGGCTGGCGCGACGCCATCGCCGGCAGCGCCCTGGGGCAAAATCTTGACAACGGCTATTACGTCAAAACGCTTTGCCGACGGAACAAGAACGCCGCGCAATATGACGTCGAATAAATCGGGACATTATACTGACCGGATCCAGCTCGGCAGGTTGCGTTGCAACAAATTCTGAGAATTGCCTTATTGTCTGATTTGGCCGTTGCCCGTCCCGACGCTGACGCTATTTAATTGAGCGATCGTTCCCACAACGGAGCCGTCGCCATGAAGACTCGTGCGGCTGTCGCCTGGAAAGCCGAGGCGCCACTGACAATTGAAACTGTTGACCTCGATGGCCCGAAGACGGGCGAGGTCCTGGTCGAAATCATGGCCACGGGTGTTTGCCACACTGACGCTTATACTCTTTCGGGCCTAGATTCCGAAGGCAAATTCCCGGCTATTCTCGGCCATGAGGGCGCAGGAATCGTCCGCGAGGTCGGGGCGGGCGTCACTTCGATCAAGCCGGGCGACCATGTCATTCCGCTCTACACGCCTGAATGCAGGCAGTGCAAAAGCTGCCTGTCGCAAAGGACGAATCTCTGCACCGCGATCCGCGCCACGCAGGGCCAGGGCTTGATGCCGGATGGCACGAGTCGCTTCTCCTGCGAGGGCGCGAGCAACAAGCCGATTTTCCATTACATGGGCTGCTCGACCTTCTCCAACTTCACCGTCCTGCCGGAGATTGCGGTGGCCAAGGTGCGCGAGGACGCGCCCTTTGACAAAATCTGTTACATTGGCTGCGGCGTCACCACTGGGATCGGCGCGGTGGTTTATACGGCAAAAGTCTGGCCGGGCGCCAATGTCGTGGTGTTCGGCCTCGGCGGCATCGGGCTCAATGTGATCCAGGGCGCACGAATGGTCGGCGCCGACAAAATTGTCGGCGTGGATCTCAACGCCAATAAAGTGGCCATGGCCAAAAAATTCGGCATGACCCATTTCATCAACCCCGACGAGGTCGGCCGCGACAAGGTGGTCGAGGCGATCGTCGACGCCACCGGCGGGGGCGCGGATTTCTCGTTCGAATGTATCGGCAATGTCCACACCATGCGCCAGGCGCTGGAATGCTGCCATCGTGGCTGGGGCACGTCGATCGTGATCGGCGTGGCGCCCTCGGGCCAGGAAATATCGACCCGTCCATTCCAGCTCGTCACCGGGCGCAACTGGCGCGGCTCGGCCTTCGGCGGCGCGCGCGGGCGCACCGACGTGCCGAAGATCGTCGACTGGTACATGGAGGGCAAGATCAATATCGACGACCTGATCACCCATACGATGCCGCTGGACAAGATCAACGACGCCTTCGACCTCATGCACAAAGGCGAGTCGATCCGATCCGTCGTGATTTTTTGATCGGGGCCTTGCGGCGCGGGGCCTCTCAATCCTTGAAGTCGCACAGGTTCGGCGGCGGCATGGGGCCCGTCTTCAGCCACAGCCTCACGCCTTCGGCGCCGGCGTGGCAAACGAGGTCGACTCCGGCGGGCAGCCGCATCCAGGACAGGCGTTCAAAGACTTCGCCTCCGTCCTGGAAAGCCCCCGCGACAACCAGAAGCTCCAGGCCTTGCGCGTTGGCGACGCGCATCGCCGCATGCGGCGGCCAGACGCCGATCCGGACCCGTTCTAGCGGGTGGTCATAAATGACCAAAAATTCCGCGCCGTCGTCGCCGTTTTCGCGACATCCTTCGCCCGGTTGGCGGACGATCCTTTCCTTGTCGTCCTTGCGGAACTGCCAAAGCTTGACGAACAGCACGCAGCCATTTTCCGAGCCGGGCGCGTGGCCGGTTCCCGGCGGATTGCGCAGGTAGGCGCCGGCCGGATAAGCGCCCTGCTCGTCGCGAAAGACGCCGTCGAGAACCAGAATCTCCTCGCCGCCAGGATGTTCATGCCGGGGGAAATGGCTATCCGCCGCGTAGCGCACGATGGAGGTGGCGCGCGCCTTCTCGTTCCCGACGCGATAGAGCATGCGGCGCTCCACGCCCGTGGCGGGGCTCGCCGTCCAATCCATGCGCGCCGCATGGACCACGGCGCGCCGCGAAAAATCGTCGTTCAGCCGCATGGGAATCGCCTCCGCGCCTTGCGTCGAAACCAAATAAGCAGCGCGCCCCGATTCCAACAGGGGTCTAACCGCCGAATGTTCGAAACATTCCGCCAACCCGTTGGCGGGCGGGGACGGGCTCGCTTCGGCCTTTGAGGAAAATAAGGACGGCTTCGATCAGAAAAGCGTGAAAGGGCTCGATTTTGGGCGCCGGCGCCCAAACCTCGACAGGCACGGCGCCGGAGCTTCGCGCGAAGCGTTCCGTCGTAAGTCCGATTGCCGGGGAGGCGCGGGTTGCGCCGCGGAAATCATAAAGGGAGGAATTTGAAATGACCGTCCGACCCGATCCCACCTTTTACGCCTCGCCGGCCCTCGCCATCCAGGCCCCGCCGGAGACCCTGGCCTATACGCTCATGCTCAGCCCGGACGCGTCGAAGCCGGACGGTCTGGCGGTGGTTGATTTGAATCCCGCCTCGCCGAGTTACGGCAAGATCGTGCACTCCCTGTTCATGCCCTATCGCGGCGACGAGTTTCATCATTTCGGATGGAACGCCTGTTCCTCGGCTCTGTCGCCGATGAACGGCCATCCGTTCCGTGAACGTCGCTATCTCATCATTCCCGGCATCAGGTCGTCGCGCATTTATGTGGTGGACGTCAAGGGCGGCCCCACGGCGGCGAAGATTCACAAGATCGTCGAGCCGGAGGAGGTCTTCGCCAAGACCGGCTATTCGCGGCCGCACACCATCCATTGCGGGCCGGACGGCATCTATGTCTCGACGCTCGGAGGCGGCGGCAAGGACGGCGCCGCGAGCCCGCCCGGCATTTTCATCATGGACTGCGACACTTTCGATATTGTTGGGCGCTATGAGATCGATCGCGGCGACCAGGACAAGCAATATGATTTCTGGTGGAACCTGCCGCGCGATTACATGGTCAGTTCGGAATGGGCTCTGCCGCCCCAGTTCGAGAACGGGATCGTTCCGGCGGACCTGCTGAGCAACAAATACGGGCACAAGCTGCATTTCTGGGATCTGCGCGGGCGCAGGAACGTCCAGACCATCGATCTCGGCGCCAATCACCAGATGGCGCTGGAAGTGCGCCCCGCCCACGATCCGGTGAAGGAATATGGTTTTTGTGGCGTGGTGGTGGACACGACCAATCTCGAAGGCTCGATCTGGACGTGGTGGCGGGACAAGGACGGCAAGTTCCGCGCCCGCAAGACCGCGACGATTCCGCCGGAGTCGGCCGACCCCGCTCTTCTGCCCGATCTTCTCAAAGGCTTCGGCGCGGTTCCGCCGCTCGTCACCGACATCGATCTGAGCCTCGACGACAAATATCTCTATGTCTCCTGCTGGGGCACGGGCGAACTGCGCCAATATGACGTCAGCGACCCGATGGCTCCGAAACTCGCCGGCTCCGTTCATATCGGCGGCATCGCTCGCCGGACCGATCATCCCGGCGGAAGGCCGTTCAGGGGCGGGCCGCAGATGATCGAGATCAGCCGCAACGGCCGGCATGTCTATTGGACCAACTCGCTCTACTCGACCTGGGACGACCAGTTCTATCCAGACGGCGTGCCGGCGGCGATGGTCAAGGCCGATGTCGGAGCGAACGGCGAACTGACGCTCGACAAGGATTTTTACGTCGAGTTCCCGGAGGGCTACCGCTCGCACCAGATCAGGCTCGAAGGCGGCGATTGCTCCACCGACAGCTTCTGCTATCCGTCGGCGCGCTGAAAAATGTCGTCGTGGCATTCGACGGCGGCCCTGTGGGCGGCCGTCGTCCTTTCCGGCCTCTATCACGGAGCCAATCCGGGCATGGGCTGGCCGCTCGCGGTTTCCGCCGCCCTGATGGAGCGGCGGCGCGACGCCTTGCCAAAGGCCATCGCCGCGCTTGGGGCCGGCCATTTCCTCGCCATGCTGGCGATCCTCCTGCCCTTCTCGATGATGACGGCGCTGCTCATCTGGGAGCGGCCGATACGCCTCGCCGCCGGCGCTCTGGTCATCGCGCTGGGGAGTTTCCTGCTGGCCTATCGCCGCCATCCGCGCTTTCTGACTCGCGTGCCGCCGCATCGTCTGGCTTTCTGGTCTTTCCTGGTCGCCATGGCCCATGGCGCCGCGCTGATGCTGGTTCCGATCTATTTGGGCCTTTGCGCCGCCGGCGCGGGCGCCGGCCATGCGGCGATGGCCGAACTGATGCGCGCGAATTCCATTCAGGCGGTGCTGGTGGCGGCGCTGCATACTTTCGCCATGGTGACGGCGGGCGGACTCGCGGCGCTTTGCGTCTATAGCTGGTTCGGGCTCAAGGCGCTGTCGGCAGGCTGGTTCAATCTCGATCTCGCCTGGGCTTTGAGCCTCATCGTCGTTGGCGGCCTGGCGATCGGGCTCGCCGCCTGAAAAGGCGGACGGCGCCCGGCCGACGAGTTTGCGGGCGCGGCGCGCATCCGCAAAGCGCCGTCAAGTGACAGTGCGGGCCGCAGGCCACGCAGTTCAAGAAATATGGGTCTCGCCCTCAATATTGGCGGCGGCGCCTTGGCCGTGGCGCCAATCGGCATTCTTATGGTTCTCTTATTTTAAAATTTCATTTTCCGCCCAGCTTGTTCGCAACTTTATCGAGGCGAAGACGTTTGAATAAGGTCCGGCTCAAGCGCCTGTTCTGAACGGCGAAAAGGAGCAAATGGAGATTTCGCCGGCCAAACGGGCCGTGACGAGACCGGACAACGAAAGCTTGCGCCACAACATTTCGGTTTATCCGCGATCCGCCGCTCTTGGGGGGGGCGCAAAACGGCCCCTCCGGCGGTCGCGCGTTCGCCAGGAAGGCATATCGCATAACGATATCAAGGAGATGTTCGGATGGCGAGAACCGCTATCGCCCCGGAGGAAGCGCTCCAGTTCAATATTCCTTATGGAGTCACGGCCGACAGCCATCTCGCCTGGAACATGCATATGCTGGTTCTGGCGATTGTCACGGCGATCGGCGCGGGCGTGTTTGCGGTCATTCTGTGGTCGCTCGTCCGTCATCGCCGTTCGCGAAAGCCGGAAGCGGCGAGATTTTCCGGCTCGTTCTGGGTGGAAATTGTCTGGACCGTGGCCCCGGTGCTGATTCTGATTGGCATAGCCATTCCCGCCACCAGGGTCTTGCTGATCGAAAACGCCCACACCAACCCGAAAGTCACGGTGGAAATCCGCGGTTCGCAGTGGAAATGGCATTACAGCTACGTCGGGTTGGGAATCAATTTTTTCAGCAATCTCGCCGCCGACAGCCGCGGCGACGTGAATCCCTCCACGGTGGCTTTTTACCTGCGTGACGTCGATCATCCTTTGATCCTGCCGGCGCGTGAAGACGTGCAGCTCCTCATCACATCCGACGACGTCATTCACTCTTGGTGGGTCCCCGAATTGGGTTTCAAGCGCGACGTCATTCCCGGCTATATCAATCGGGTGGATATCAACATCGATCAGCCGGGCGTCTATCGCGGCCAATGCGCCAGCCTGTGCGGCGCCGGCCACGCCTTCATGCCGATCGTGGTGCGTGCGCTCGCGCCGGATCAGTTCCAGGCCTGGGTCAAGGATCAGCAGGCGACCGCTGTCGCGCAAAAAAACAAGGCCGCGGCGCCCTGGACGAAAGATCTGGCCATGGCCGCCGGCGCCGAGGTCTATGGCTCCATTTGCGCCGCCTGTCACCAGCCCGACGGCAAGGGCGTCCCGGGCGCCTTTCCCGCGCTCGACGGCAGCCCGGTGGTCAACGGCCCGCTGGCGGCGCATCTGAAGATCGTCGTTCACGGCAGCACGCGCAACCCGGCCATGGCGGCCTGGGGCAAGCAACTGGACAACCGCCAGATCGCCGGCGTGATCACCTATGAACGCAACTCGTGGGGCAACCACACCGGGACCCTGGTCACTCCGGAGCAAGTGGAGACGGCGCGATGACGACAGACGCTCTTCACCCTTCCGCCTCGGGGGCGGGCCCCGTCTGGCGTGGATGGCGGCGCTGGCTGTTCACCACAAGCCACAAGGACATCGGCACGCTCTATCTGACTTTCAGCCTAATCATGTTCTTCGCCGGGGGAATCCTCGCCGAGCTGATACGGGCGCAACTGATCCAGCCGGGCATGCGGCTGGTCGAACCCAACACCTTCAATTCCCTGGTCAGCGAACATGGCCTGACCATGATTTTCCTCGCGATCATGCCGGCGCTGGTGGGGCTCGCCAACTGGCAGATCCCGCTGATGATCGGCGCGCCGGACATGGCCCTGCCGAGGGTGAACAACTGGAGTTTCTGGCTGCTGCCCTTCGCCGCCATCCTGCTGTGGTCGGGTTTTCTGATGGCGGGCGGCGCGCCCGACGCGGGCTGGACCTTTTATGCCCCCTTGTCCACGAAATACGGGCCGCCGTCGATAGACTTCATGATCTTCGCCATTCACCTGATGGGCATATCGTCGGTGATGGGGGCGCTCAACATCATCGTCACCATCATCAATCTGCGCGCGCCGTCGATGCGGATGATGGACATGCCCCTGTTCGTGTGGTCGTGGCTGATCACAGCTTTCCTGCTTCTGCTGGCCATGCCGATTCTGGCCGGCGTGGTGACGATGGTTCTCGCCGACAGGCATTTCGGCACCAGCTTCTTCAACGCCGCCGGCGGCGGCGACCCGGTGCTGTTCCAGCACCTGTTCTGGTTCTTCGGCCACCCCGAGGTCTACATCATGATCCTGCCGGTGTTCGGCGTGATCTCGGAAATCCTGCCGACCTTCAGCCGCAAGCCTTTGTTCGGCCGCGTCTCGATGATCTACGCCATCGCGGCGATCGCCTTGCTGTCGGTCATCGTCTGGGCGCACCATATGTTCGCTGTCGGCCTTCCGGTGACGGCGCAGTTGTTCTTCATGTATTCGACCATGCTGATCTCGGTGCCCACCGGCGTCAAAGTCTTCAACTGGACGGCGACCATGTGGCGGGGATCGCTGACCTTCGAGACGCCGATGCTGTTCGCGCTCGGCTTCCTGTTCCTGTTCACGATCGGCGGCCTGTCGGGACTGATGCTGGCCGACGTGCCGGCCGACTACCAATATACGCGCAGCTATTTCGTGGTCGCCCATCTGCACTATGTGCTGGTCACTGGCTCGCTGTTCGGCATCATCGCCGCCGTCTATTACTGGCTGCCCAAATGGACCGGCCATCGCATCGACGAGCGGATCGGGCGCTGGCATTTCTGGCTTTCGCTGGTGTCGTCCAATCTCCTGTTCTTCCCGATGCATTTCGCCGGCCTGTCGGGCATGCCGCGCCGGGTGGCCGATTACGCGCCCCAGTTCGCGCCCTTCAATCTCGCCTCTTCCATCGGCGCCTTCATTTTCGGCGCCTCCCAGCTCCTGTTCGTCTGGGCGGTGATCAAGGCCATCCGCGGCGGCGAGCCGGCGGGAGACCGTCCTTGGGAGGGCGCGCGCGGGCTGGAATGGACCCTGCCTTCGCCGCCCCCCGCCCACACATTCGCCACGCCGCCCTCGCCGGAGGTCGTGCGCGCGGAAGGACCGCATGGCTATGACTGAAGCTCACGCAAACGGCTATTACGTCGCTCCGCCCAGCCCTTGGCCGCCCCTGGCGGCGGCGGGCGCCTTCCTGCTGCTCGGCGGCTTCGCCCTGTGGCTGCACGGCTACGGACCGCTGGTTTCCGCCATCGGCGGCGCGGTCGTGGTGTTCGTGGCCTTTCGCTGGTTCGGGGCGGTGATCGGCGAAAGCCGCGCGGGCGTCTATCACGCCGCCTCCAACCGCTCCTTCCGCTATGGCATGATGTGGTTCATCTTTTCTGAAGTGATGTTTTTCGGCGTCTTTTTCGGGGCGCTGTTCTATCTCCACTACCTGGCCGTGCCCTGGCTGGGCGGCGAGGGGGCCAAAGGCGCGGCGCATCTCTTGTGGCCGCATTTCGTGAACCAATGGCCGCTGCTGGTGCCGCCGAACCCCTCCGAATTCACCATCCCCAAGGAGGCGATGGGTCCGCTCGGCATTCCCACCTTCAACACCGTCGTCCTGATGTCGAGCGGGGTCACCGTCATTCTCGCCCACCGGGCGCTGCTGGCCGAGCGCCGTCGCGCTCTGGCTGGCTGGCTGGCGGTGACGATCGCGCTCGGATTGGCGTTCGTCGCGCTGCAGGCCCATGAATATCGCCACGCCTACCTCGACCTCAACCTGACCCTGAATTCAGGGGTCTATGGCTCGACCTTCTTCCTGCTCACCGGATTTCACGGCCTGCACGTCATCCTCGGCGCCACCGTCCTGACAGTCATTCTCGCCCGCGTTCTGCAAGGGGATTTCAGCCCCGCCGATCATTTCGGCTTCAAGGCGGCGTCCTGGTACTGGCATTTCGTCGATGCGGTGTGGGTGGGCCTCTATCTCTTCGTCTACTGGTGGTAGGAGGGGCGATGAAGCTGGACGCCTCCTCTGCTTTCCACCGAGGACTGCTGGCGTTCACCGCTTTGGTGGCGTTCTGCGTTGTCGCGCTGGGCGCCTGGGTGCGGCTCAACGCCGCCGGCCTCGGCTGTCCCGACTGGCCGGCCTGCTATGGCCATTTGTCGGTGGCCGGCGCGGCGAGGGACGCCGCCCGCATCGACGCCCTCTATCCGCAGCAGCCCCTGATTCCGGCCCGGGCGGCGCTGGAAATGCTCCATCGCTATCTCGCCGGGACGCTGGGGCTGCTGGTGATGGCCTGCGCTTTCGGCCTTTGGCGGCGGGGCCGGGGGACAATGGCGGCGATCCTCGTCCTGCTGGTCGTGTTCCAGGCCTTGCTCGGCATGTGGACGGTGACTCGCCGCCTCGCGCCTTTGACGGTCACGGGCCACCTGCTCGGCGGGATGAGCCTGCTGGCGCTGTTGTGGTGGCTAGCGCTCGACGCGGGCGCCGCCGCGCCGTCGCGGACCCGCCGTCGCTTGTTTCCGCTGGCGGCGGCGGCGCTGGCGCTGCTGTTCGCGCAAATCGCGCTTGGCGCCTGGACCTCCTCCCATCACGCAGGCCTCGCCTGTCTGGGCTTCCCCACCTGCGATGGCCATTGGTGGCCGGATTTGAGTTTCGGGCCTGTGGCGATCCAGTGGAGCCACCGCCTCGGCGCCTTGACCCTGCTGATCGTCCTTGGCGGGCTGGCCATTCTGAGTCAGGGGGCGTCGCGGGCCGCTCAGGCGGTCGGCCTGCTGCTGGTGCTTCAGATCGCGCTGGGCGCCGCCAATGTGCTGAGCGGGCTGACGCCGGAAATCAGCGTCGCCCATACCGCCGGCGCCGCCTTGCTGCTGCTGGCGCTCGTGACCCTGGTCCACCGGTTGAAAGGAGCATCGCTATGACCGGACGCGTCCTCGCATTGGTTCCGGCAGTCGCCAGGGTCGCGCCGTGGCGGGCGTATCTGCGTCTGTGCAAGCCGAAAGTCGTGGCCCTGCTGGTTTTCACCGCCCAGGTCGCGATGCTGCTCGCGGCGCCTCCCGCCGCGCCGCCGGCGGCGACGATTCTCGCCGCCACTCTGGGACTGACGCTCGCCGCGGCCTCGGCCGCCGCCTTCAACCATGTCGCCGACCGCGAGATCGACGCCCTGATGCGGCGCACGCGCAACCGGCCGCTGCCGAGCGGAACCCTCACCTGGCGGCAGGCGATGGCTTTCGCCTGCCTCGCGGGCGTCACGGGGATCGCGATTTTGTGGTTTCTGGTCAATCCGCTGACGGCGCTGCTCTGCCTTGTCGGGATGATTGGCTACGCCGTGGTCTATACCCGCTGGCTGAAATGGATCGGGCCGCAGAACATCGTGCTTGGCGGCGCCGCGGGCGCCGTGCCCGCGCTGGTTGGCTGGAGCGCCGTCACCGGCCGCATCGATGGGCCGGCCCTCGCGCTGTTCCTGATCATTTTCGTGTGGACCCCGCCGCATTTTTGGTCGCTGGCGATCGCACGGCGCGACGAATACGCCGCCGTCAAGGCTCCCATGCTGCCGACCGTGCGCGGCGTCGCCTGCGCCAAAAGACACATATTCGGCTATACGCTCGCGCTATTCCCCGTTAGCCTGCTGCCGGGGGCGGCGGGGATCGCCGGCCCGCTTTACCTCGCCGGAGCGGCCCTCCTCTCCGGCTCCTTCGTGTTCCGGGCCGCGCGTTTGTTGCGAATCGACCAGGACCGCGACGCCATGGCCTTGTTCCGCTATTCGATCGCTTATCTGAGCGCCCTGTTCGCCTTGCTGCTGCTCGACCATTATCTACGGCTCTGACAGCAGCCGGGCGACATCGGCGGCGATGGCGTCGGCGCCCTCTGCGCGGTCGAACAGAAGGCGGACCCGCCCCTGCCGGTCGAAGGCGAAAATAGCCGAGCTATGGTAGACTTCGTAATTCCCATCGACGTCCGGGTCGCCAAAGCGGTAGGCGACCCGATAACGCTTGCTCAGCGCCTGCAATTCGTCGTCGGTTCCGGTCAGCCCCACCAACTCGGGCGCGGAAAAGCGGGCGGCGAAGCCTTTCAGCACGGCGGGGGTGTCGCGCCGAGGATCGACCGAGACGAATAGCGCCCGCGCGCCCTCGGCCTTGTCGCCGAGTTGCTGCAAGGCGCGGGCCAGAACGGCGAGGGTCTCCGGGCATATGTCCGCGCAATGGGCGTAACCGAAATAGAGCAGCTTGACTTTGCCGGCGTAATCGGCGGCGGTCACCGTCCGTCCATCCGCGTCGGCGAGTGTGAACTTGAGATCGGGCATCAGCCCGTCGATGTTGTGCGCGCGCCAGGGTCCGGCGCCGCCGCTTCCGGCCAGGAGCGACCCCAGCGCCAGCGTCACGACGATCAAGCCAATTCGCCGCATGTCCTCTCTCCCCGACCGACGACAGCCTCCTCCTGCGCCCAACGGCGCAGGAGAACCAGCATGCCGATGACGCTCATCATCGCTGGAGGAATCCAGGTGATCACGCCGCCGATCTGCTGGTCTGTAAGCGATTCGATCGGCCACACCCTGCCGCAAGCCTCGTAAACCGAGAACAGGTCGCTCCGGCTCAAGGCGATGCGGGCGCCGATCGGAATCTGGGCGAGCATCACCAGGGTCAGCAACAGGAAGCGCCCGCTGTAAAAGCGATTCGCATTCACGCCTTCCGGCCGGGGGCCGAGCGCCACCCACCAGAACAGCAGCCCGTCGATCGCCATGCCCCAATTCATCGCGTTGTAAAGCGGCACGTTCAGCATGGCGATGAAATGCAGCGGCGGGATCAGCCAGAAATAGATCAGGCCGACGAACAGGAAACCCGCGACCGCCGGCTGCTGCACGCCGCGATAAAGCGCCCGCAGCGTGCGGTTGCGCGCGAGCGGCGTGACGATGTAGCGGCGCACGGGCTCCGGCGCGCCCGCGAGAAGCGTGGCGCCGGGCGCAGCCAGAACGATCAGGAACGGGCCGACATGATGGAGCCCCAAATGCTGAAGCCGGTGCAGGAAGAACATATGCAGAGCGTAATAATCATATTGGGTCTGCAAGGCGGCGTAGATCAGCGCGAGGCCCAGCCAGAAGGCGGTCGAACGCGCCGCGCCGCCGCCGGCCCCCCGCGCCTGCCCGCGCAAATAGGCCAGCGCGGCGAGGCCGCAGCAGGCGATCACCGTCGGAGAGGCCTCGTAGGGCAGGAAAAACGCCAGAAAAGACATGGGTCGCCACCTATCGCGACGACTCAACGTCCGAACCTGCCCGCGGGTTGCGGAGTCCCGCCAAGCTTTTCCCGTTTCCGGGGCCGCCGCATCAAGGGCCCTCTAGCGAAGAGAGCGCCGCCGCACCTTATCAGCCCTTAGCAGACGCTTCGCCCCAAAAGCCAAAAGCCGAGCGAACGCCCGCCGCGGATGTAGTGGCAGGCGCTTTTTTTTGCGGCTCTGATTCCCGGATTGTTGGTTGCCAAAAAAGAACGGCTCAAAAGCCAAAAAATAAGCCGTTGTTTTTCTGGTGTGTTATGGCGC